>NZ_JANADQ010000004.1:0-148024 GCF_024199885.1 Bradyrhizobium sp. CCGUVB23 | reverse complement strand
CCAGGCCCCGCAACAGGAACTGGCGGAAGCCGCGTGCCTGCTTGATCTGTCCGAACACCGCCTCCACGATCTGCTTTCTTAGCCGGTAGGGGGTGTCGAAGCCGCCATCGGCAATCTTTTTTCTCATCGCCTGTGTCAGCGGTCCGCCGACCTTGCCGTTGTCGGCGGTGGGGCGCTTGGCGCGTCCGATGGCGATGTAGCCGTCGATCCCGCGCTGCTCGAGGCTCGCAAGATTGGCCTCGCTCAGATAGCCGCTGTCGGCGGAAGCTTGTTGTGGCTTGTGGCCGAGATTGGCTTGGATGCCATCGACCAGCGGCACCAGTTGGCCATGGTCGCTCGTGCTCGGCGTCAGCCCGTGTGCAACGATGATCTGCGCTTTGCCATCGACGGCCGCCTGCGCGTTATAACCCTGGATGAAGCCGTCTTTGGTTTTGAGAATGCGGCTTTCAGGATCGGTGAAGTTGCGCTGGGCCTTTGCGGCAGGCTCGTCGGATGGCGGCGCGGCGGGCTTGCCGGTCTTCTTGCGACCCTCAGCCTCGCGGCTCTTCTGCTTCTCGGCCTCGATGCGACGCTCCTCGTCGGCCGCGGCCTTGGCCTTCGCCTCCAGTTCAGCCTTGGCCGCAGCGATCCCGGCGATCCGCTTCTGCTTGTCGGCGACCCAGTCGGGCAGTTCGTCGCCACGTTTGGTGCCGTGCAGCCTGTCGTATTCGGCAGGCTCCTAGCCGGGCCGCGCGCACCTGCGTTCACCCGGTGTCGTTGTAATAATACCATGCACGCTAGATGCTGACACACGCCCAGTCGCGCTTTCCGATGGAGCGGATGCGATCGGGATCGTTGATGAGGAAACGCCAGGCGCTCTGGCAGGCGTCGAGGATCTGTTCGTATTGGTGCCAGACGGTGGCGCAGAGTTTGTTCTGGCGCAGATAGGCCCAGACGTTTTCCATGGGGTTCAGCTCGGGTGAGTAAGGCGGCAGGGGCAAGACGGTGATGTTGTCGGGGACCACGAGCTTGTTGCCCTGTTGATGCCAGCCGGCGCCGTCGCAGACGAGAACGGCGTGAGCTCCGGGCGCGACCTCCCGGCTGATCTCTGACAGATGCAGGTTCATGGCCTCGGTGTTGGCGTAGGGCATGATCATGGCCGCGCCGGTCGCTCTGGCGGGGCAGATGGCGCCGAAGATGCAGGCGGAGACGTGGCGGTTGTCGCGGACCATGCGCGGCCGTGAGCCGATCGGCGCCTCCGGCAGACCAACGCCCCGTAGCGATGCTTCTGTCAGATATCCCGACCTCAAACCGTGCGCCGAAAACTCCCCCGGTTCCAGACCAGCCATCGCGTCCGCTTGGCGATGAGGTTGATCGACTGCGGCGTAAGCGCTCGCTCTTCCAGTGCCCCCCAACGGTCGATCGCGCGAAAGATCGCTCCCTTCTGGATGTCCGCTCGCTCGAGCCATTCCCGTAGCGCCTCGACGGGTGGGTCGACCAGGAACACCTTGCCCTCGTCGTCCGCGTCTCCGGTCTTGGTACGGCCGAGCTGGATCGCCAGGCACGGCAAGATCGGCGACTTCGGATCGCGTGGATCGAGCGGCACAAGCGGTTCGTCGCTGAGTTGCTCGATGCGCCGCCCGGCGACCTCGCTGCGCCGGCGCCCGCCGGAGGCGAAGGCGAGCAGAAGAATCGTAAGTGCCGTTTTGTGGGCACTTCGATTTATGCTTGACGGAATGGAGTGACATTGTTGCCACGTATGAAAGCGAGGGCACCTTCCGTCTCGATAGTTCTCACCGCCATGTCGAGTGCCTCTGTATCGGATTCGAACTGCTCGTCCCAGGCGTGACTGGTGTTCTTGTGATCGACCACCTCAAGCGTCCAGGTCTTATCGGTTTCCAGACGGAAGATGCCGATCGAGAAGGGATAACCATCAACGATGATCCTCTTGCTCTTGCCGGAGGTCACCAGATTAGGTTGATCGTCTTCGATCATGTCGCGGGTTCCTTATTATATCGCAACAAGTATGCCTCTGGAACAGAGCTCGTCAACCGGCCGGCTGAGCGGTGATTTTGAAGCTCCAAGGTAAGCGCGCATTTTTCTGCACAGGCTGCGCGCGGGCTGGCCGCAGCGTCGCGCGACGCGGGACCCCAGCGGGATCATCGGAACGGCTTGAGTCGTGTCACCGGCGCCTTTCCATGGCTTTCCGCCTGCGTGACGGTCGCGCGCGCCCGTCTGCAGCCATTGCGGCGTGATTCTGGCCGAAAGGGAAGGGAGGGCGGTCAACCGCCGGATCGTGCCCTTGTCAGGACGGCGCTGGCTGTCCAGCAACGGATCACGGCAAGCGTCCACGGCGAAATTCCTGAGCGGGAGCAGCTCGAGAAGGCGCTTGCGACGCTCTGGGCGCCGCTCGACCACCCGGCCGCCGCGCGACCCGTTCTGGCGCTGTGGTTCAATGAAGTCAAACCACCAGCCGGGCCCCAAAGGGCTGTCTACGGGCTTCTGAGGCGAAATCAGGCGTTTTCGGAGGGTTGGCGACTGAAGGAGGCCCAGAACGGCATGCGCGGCTAAATGGCGGCCGCGGCGCGAGGCTAGCGGGCCACGCGCGATCGAGAGTCCACCGATTAAGGGTGAGCTGTCCGCTCAATAAGGACGAAAAATCCACCGATTAAGGGTGAGCGGGGCCGAAAAATCGCGCGTTTTCAGGCCGATCCAGCCAATAAGGCTGAGCGACACCGGGTGTCATTCGGCCTTATTCACCGGATTGCATTTGATTGATTTTTAACATTTTCGGCTCACCCTAATTCGGTGGATCTGGCCGAGTTCGCTGGAATCTTGCCCTTATTCGGTGGATCGGGCGAGTGCAAAGGTCGGCGACGTGCGGCGCCATCGAGACAAGCTCGATATCAACGACGCCAAGTGGCAGGACGCGGTTGCGCGGGAAGCGATCGTCAGGCCGCTTGCGAGCGCGACGCGATTGTCGCCGGTTGATGGCGCGCCTCCGATGCGGCCCGAATCGCCTCCGGCCGCCGCTCACGCAGGCCCGGATTGCCAGGCAGCCGGCCGCGCGCCTTGGCGGCCTTCATGCCCGCTTTGGTGCGCTCCGCGATCAGCGCCCGCTCGAGCTGGGCCACGGCGCCGAGCACCTGCAGCGAGAACATGCCCTGCGGCGTCGAAGTGTCGATCGGATCGCGCAGCGACCGGAAATGCGCCCCGCGCGCCTCGAGATCCTCGATCACCGCAAGCAGGTGGCTCACCGAGCGCGCCAGGCGGTCGAGTCGCACGACCACCAAGACGTCGCCGGCGCCGATCTCGCGCATCAGGCGGGCCAGCACCGGCCGGGCCCGTGAGGCGCCGGATCCGTGCTCCTGGTGCAGGACCTGGCAGCCGGCGGCCCGCAGCTCGTCGACCTGGGCGTCCGTCGCCTGCTCCTCGGTCGAGACGCGAGCATACCCGATCAGGCGACGAATCGGCGGGGGAGGGAAGGGGGAAGCGGTGGCCATGGGCTTTTCGGGGGCGATTCAGGCCCTTTTGTACAATATCGACAAATTGGGAGAAAGGACCCTTTGCAGACGTGTTTTATCGATCGCGTCAGGGAGCCGCAGAAGCCAATCGAGTGTCTCAGATGGCCCAAACCACCAGCCGGGCCCCAAAGGGCTGTCTACGGGCTTCTGAGGCGAAATCAGGCGTTTTCGGAGGGTTGGCGACTGAAGGAGGCCCAGAACGGCATGCGCGGCTAAATGGCGGCCGCGGCGCGAGGCTAGCGGGCCGCGGCCGATCGAGAGTCCACCGATTAAGGGTGAGCGGGGCCGAAAAATCGCGCGTTTTCAGGCCGAATCCAGCCAATAAGGCTGAGCGACAACGGGCATCCTCTCTATAAAGGGCAAAACGACTGATAAGGCAACATTATCACGCGTTGTTATCCCCCGACAGGTGCGGCGGTTTTGGCGATTTTTGATGCCATAAGCGCCGCAATCGGCATAAGCTTCGCCATGCCCCCGCGCGCGCGAACTCTCCTGAAGCCCCGCCGACCGTCCCGCCGGCACCGAGCTGGGCGCGCCAGGTCGCGTCCGCACAAGTCGCTGATGATGCGATGTTTTTGGCCGGTGGCGCGCTCGCCGCACTCCACCCCATCGCGCGCAGCGAACACCCGCTCGGCCAGCTCTGGCGATATCGATTAGCGCTCGCCACCGCCGCTGTGCTCGCCCGGAACAGTGGGCGCCGCGAGGACGAGGCTTCCCTGCGCGACGCCTGGTATCTGCGCCGCACAACCGATGATCCCGGCCCGGGCGGGCGCATCCTCGCGGCCTGGCGCCAGCTCGGCGCGCGCCGCCATGGCGCCGGACGACTGGCTGATGACGCTGTCCGTTCGGTTCGAGCTGCGCGTCGACGCTGCGCTCACGGATGTCGTCACAGCCGCGACAAAACTCGCGGCCGGACAGGGCAGCGCCGTCGCGGCCGCCGCCGAAATCGCGGCGCTGAGCCTGCGCTTTGTGCCGGCAAGCGAGCCGCTGGCCCTGTGGCTGGCCGACGTCGTGCTCGCTCACCGCCTGAACTGGCCGATCGCCGTGCCGCTGATCGCGAGCCAGGTCCGCCGCGCCGATCTGCGCGCCGCCGGCAAGGCGGGCGGCGTTGACGACGCCTGGCTTTCGGCCTGCGCCCTGGCCTATGCGCGCGCCGCCGCGGCCGCATCGGAGCTCTACGCCGACCTCGTGCGACGGGCCAACCGGCTGCTGGCGGTGGCGCCAAAACTGCGCGGCAAGGACGCCGACAGGATGGTGGGGATCCTGCTGATGGAGGACGCGCAAGCCGCCGGCGCCGGCCCGTCCGCGAGCGACCGTTCGACGCGGCGGCTGTTCGAACGGCTGGTGGCGCTGGGTGCGGTGCGCGAGCTCACGGGACGGCCGACCTTCCGACTGTACGGGCTCTGAGATGGGGCGGCGCGCGCGAGCCAAAGCGGATCTCGACACGGAGCTCACCGAGCTGCCGCCGGAGCTGCGCTGGCGCGAATGGATGGGCCGGGTCGAGGCCGTGATCTTCGCCGCACCCGCGCCGGTGACCCGCGAGACCCTGGCGCGCGTCGTCGGCCGCGACTGCAGCCTCGATCTGATCATCGACGACATCCGCGCCGAGCTGCGCGGCCGGCCCTACGAGCTCGTAAGCGTGGCCGGCGGCTGGCAGCATCGCACCCGGAAAAATTTTGGCGATGCGATCCGCGCGGCGATCGGCGGCGCGAGCGACGGCAAGGCGCTGTCGCAGTCCGAGACGCTGATCCTCGCCTGCATCGCCTATTACCAGCCGATCACCCGCAGCGAGCTGTCCGCCTTCTTCGGCAAGGAGGTCAGCCGCGATACCATCGCCCGTCTGCGCGGATTAGACTTCATCGCGCGCGGCCCGCGGAGCCCGCAACCCGGCGCGCCTTACACCTATGTCACCACCAAGGGGTTTTTGGTGCAGTTCGGCCTGGAGACGCTGCGCGATCTGCCAAACATGGAGGCGCTGGAGGACGCCGGCCTGCTCAGCAAGGACAGAATGTTGGCGGGAGAATTGCCGGATCCCTTGCCGGCAGATGATGAAGAGCATGACGATGACGAAGAAGCCGCAGATTGGACAGAGACAGGCTAGCCGCATTTGCCAATTGTCGGCCGCCGATCGGCTTGCTTTCATCGCGGAAGGGCTTCCGATCATCCACGCCAGCGCCAAGGGATTTTGGTCCGCGTCCGCTGAATTGCGAGAAAAGCCGCGAGAAGCCGAGGTGCTTGCGGGATTCGCCAAGGAGGAAGCGGCGAAGATTCTCATCCTGCTCGATATTGTCCGCTGCCCCGAGAAGCGGATCGCCGGCAAGGTGAATAAATTGGTGGCCCGATTTTATGGGCACCTCGAGCGGCTGATTTACGCCCAGCTGTCCGACTGGTGGTCCATTGATGTAGCGGACCTCCGGAAAGCCGTCGCGCCGCTGCGCAAGGTCCATGATCTCGAAGGGAATATGGGCGAGTTCATCATGCCGAACTCCACCCTCTATCAGCGAGAGAGCAAGCTCTACGCGGACGTCGAGGCCTACGAGGATGGCACGCCGATCTGGAATGCACCCGTCGGCCACCAAAGCTACTACCCAGCGCGCATGCCGTCTGTTGTGCAGGTTGTCAACGCGATGGCCGCCTGCGGAATGTTCACAGTAGAGGGGCTTCAAGCCACGTCAGAGGTTTGGGGGCGGCTTGAGTTTCAGGAGAAAGAGACGCTCCAAGACGCGGAACGTCTAACCGAGCAACTTCTGGCCCGACTGATTGCCGAAAGTTTGCCGGACGAATCCGCGACCCAGGATCATGTCAATGTACTCTACCGGCATTGGCCATTGCCGATGTACAATGTCGACCTTCATCCGATCCCGGTATCTCTCGAAGAGCTGAAGGCCGAGCAGGACCGCCTCTATTGGGCAGAGGTCGGCGACCCTCGATGACGCTGACGATTTGGGCGGTCAATCCGATATCAGCATGAGTTTGCGAGGTTATGCGGCCAGGCTCATTCGCATGGGACGCCTTCGTTGTGTGCCCATGTTTGTCGGCGCCGATCACCGGTTCGATCAGGTGCGCGCGCATTTATATGGCTGGTCACACCTTGGTCGAAATGCATCTCGCCGGGGCACGAAGGGACCGATATCCGCCGCCCCGCTATGGACCTATGGCCGCAGCTTTTCGATCTCCGAACGCAACTGCGCATGTTTCTCAGGATTTTGCGTTTTCAATTTTGCGATATTGAGCAATTTCCACCGAACCGCCGGTAATTGCGCGGCCTGCGGTAAGCCGATGGCTTCGAAGTCCGGCTCGCCGTCGTGGAGCGTTAGCAGAAAACGCATCGCCGCGTCGTCGAGCCGCGCAAGCAGATCAGACAATAACCGCGACCGCGCTTCCTTGAGCTCGTCGAGGCCGACCGGCGTCACCGTCATTCCCTCGAACTCCTTGGCAAAGGTGTCATCAAGTTCTGACAATGACGGACGGATCAGTTCGTGCGGAGGACGCCCCGAACTTGCGACATAGACGAGGAATGTGCGGTAGAGCGCGTCGGTTAGTCCTTCATTGTCATACAGAAATTTCACGTCGAAGAGGTCGCGCGGATGCTGTCGGTCGACCGCAGCATGGAGCTTGCCGCCGAACAGGTCCTCAAATGCCACCACTTGCATCTCCGCAAATCCGAAGGCGTCGGCGACCAGATCGCTGACGACGCGAAGCTCGGGAGCGTGAACCGTGCCGCGTGCGACAGGTGACGTCTCGATCTTGATTTCGGTACCCGCCTGCCGGACGAGGAGCCGCGTGTCATTATTGCCGCCGCCGGCGATGCGCTGAACGCTGACGCCGCGGAGATCACGCTGAATATCCTCGCGAATGCGATCAAGAGCGGCGTCGATCCCTGCGAGCGTTGCGTCGCGGTCCTCGATCGGCAAGTAGACGAGGTCAATATCGACCGACAGTCGGGGCATGTCGCGATAAAAGAGATTGATCGCGGTGCCACCTTTCAGAGCGAAGCTGTCCTGACGTGCAATGTAGGGCAGTGTCCGGACCAGCAGCTCCACCTGGCGCATGTATCGTTCACGTGCCATCGACCGTCTCCTGTGGCACGAGCTCGGCCGGAACGGTCATGCGATAGGTCGGGTGCAGCCGTCCGCCTTGCAAAAGGCTGCGGTCGCCGCGGCCCAAGTCTATGTGGGCGGTGTCGACGTGCTTTCGCCACGGATGTGCGTGCTTGTCGGCGTAAATGAAAAACAGGCGCTTGACTTTGATGCTGCGGCATTGCTCGAGCAACTGGTTCAGCGCTTTCGGTCGCAGGCTCACCAGGTTCTCGAACAGCTTGTCTACCGTTTGAAAGCTTTCATTCGCGGGGAGCTCATCGAGCGTTTCAAGAACCGCCCTCTCAGGCGAAGACATCCTGATCGGCCATCTCCAGGGGCTGAGCGCAAGTTCGCTGTCATCGTTGTCCGATAGACTGAATGCGGCATCCTCGACGCCGACCGGCTGGGGTCCAAACAGTGTGTCGGATCGATGAACGAAGCGCGCATCAACACGCAGGTTCAACAGCCACGCTGGAACGTCGGCGCCATAAAGGTAGATAACCGGATCGCTGCCCAACTGCAGATAGTGCGCATGACCTCGAAGACTGAGGGCGCTCGCGCCTCCGACATGAAAGTCGTGCCTCATGAGCCATTGCGCTGAAAGCAACGGTATCTTCCAGCCATTGACTGCTTCGGTTCGCTCTGTGTCGGTGAATGGCCGTCGGTACACCCCTTGGGCGACCCGTTCCAGCCATCCTCGCGCGACATAGGCCGATACCGATTGTCGCGAGATGGCATGGCGCTTCGTCCAGGCGGTATCCACCAGGAAGCCTGGCGGGATCGCCTGCAGCAGAGTCTTTAGCTTTGATCTAGTTTGTCCATTCATAGTGGATATTCATAGCAGGAATCAAAGTGAGGTTTCAAGCCATACTTCATCCTATCCGCTGATTGTCAATGTATAATTGACAAATACGGCAACATCGAAAGTGGCTCTATACGAATCCAGCCCGCGCGCGCCAACTGGCGCCAACAGACCGATCGCGGCCAGCGAGAGCACCGATCCAAAGTGGCGAACGTATCCCGTAACCGGCTTCAATGCTGAGCCCACCTGCCAATGTGTCAAACGCTGTGTGGACGGTGTTGATCAGAGCACTTGAATTGGCCGCACGCATGACGCGGGGACCATTGCGGGATTCATCGGTACGCCGCGCGCTCGGCCGAAACCATCTGCGTCACAATCGGCGAAATCCGAATACGCTGAACTTAGGTTACGCCAATCCAAAAAGCATCCTGCCTAGTCTTCGTTCGGCTCGCGCACGACCGGCGGTTCGCCGGCGCGGTCGTCTTCGTTCTCGTTGTCTTCCTCGTCGTCTCGTCCTCCTCGTCTTCAATCAGGATCTCGAGGCGGCATCGTGCTGCCCATGATCACGAATGGGCTCCAGGGCGCGGTGATTTGCCGGGTCGTGCAAAAGCGCTCGCGCAATGAACAGTTGTCCCCTTGAATTCAGTGGAGCTCGCTTCAAGGCCCGTTGCCTGTCCGCCATCTTCATGTTTTGTCTCAGCCTTTGCTGGAACAACGATATGAGTTATTTTCAATTCATCCACACTGGGGATATCCATCTCGACAGTCCCCTCAAGGGTCTGAGCGGTCAGGAAGGTCCCGCGGCTGAAAGAATCCGAACGGCGACCCGAACAGCCTTCGAAGACCTTGTCACCCAAGCGATCAACGGACAGGTGGCTTTCATGGTCATCGCCGGCGATCTCTATGACGGCGACTGGCGCGATTTTCAGACCGGGCTCTTTTTCGTCCGGCAGATGGGGCGCCTGCACGCGGCGAACATCCCGGCTTTCGTTCTTCACGGCAATCACGACGCTGAAAGTCAGATCACTAAACGACTGACACTGCCGGACAACGTGCAGGTGTTTGCCTATCGCAAATCCCAGACCTTCAAGCTCGAGGATCATCGCGTTGCGCTCCACGGTCAGAGCTTCCGTATGCAGGCGACGACGGATAACCTGGCGGCGGCTTATCCCCCGCCCGTGAAGGGGTACTTCAACATCGGTGTTCTACACACCGCCCTTGGAGGAACGAACGGCCCCCATGAAAACTACGCGCCGTGTACGCTCGATGAACTGGTAAACAAGGGCTACGATTACTGGGCTCTCGCGCACGTGCATCAAGGCGGCGTGCTGCACGAGCATCCGCACGTCGTGTTCTGCGGCAACCTGCAAAGCCGCCATATCCGCGAGGCCGGCGCAAAGTCGGCGCAGTTGATCACGGTGCAGGACGGCGCGCTGCAAGGCATTGAGCCAGTGCACACGGACGTCGTGCGATGGATATATCTCGACGTTCCGGTTGGCGAATGCGTGCGATTTGGCGACGTCATCGATCAAATCAAGAGCATCATCGGCAAGGTCACCAGGAACGCAGAGGGCCGGTTGCTGGCCTGCCGCATCCAGCTGAGCGGCACGACCGCTCTCCATGGCGAGTTGCTGGCCTCCGGGCCGCAGTTGCTGGCGGAAGCGCGCGCCGCAGCCCTCGCGCTCGGTGAAGAGGTCGCCTGGATCGAACGCGTTATCAATGCGACCAGGCCGGCATCGGCGGTTTCCATTCTGTCGGATGGGAGTGCGATCAACGATCTCCCTGTCCTGCTGGCTCAGGCTGCGGACGACGCTGACTTGCAGGCGGAGATCGCGAGCGATCTGGGCGATGTCGTCCGCAGGCTTCCGCACGATGCCGCGCTTGATATCGACGATCCGCTTCTGGAGGCGGCGATCAACAAAGACTTTGGCGCGGTGATCGAGCAGGCAGGCGCATATCTGAGCGCGCGCTTGGCTGCGGAGAGGCGGTGATCCATGCGTATCCGTTCCCTTGACCTAATCCGGTACGGACACTTCACCGAAGCCTCGCTTCATTTTCCGTCTGAAGGGCCCGATTTTCATATCGTGTACGGCGAGAACGAGGCCGGCAAGTCGACGACGATGTCGGCGATTGAAGATCTGCTGTTCGGGATTCCGGGTCAGTCTGCAAGAAACTTTCTTCATGAGAACGCGGCGTTGCGTATCGGCGCGACGTTGGAACGTGAGGGAACGGCGCTATCGATCCGGCGGCGCAAGGGCAACAAGGACACGCTGCTCGGCCTTGACGAGCTGCCTCTTGCTGCGGGCGACGGGTTGCTTGGACCGTTGGTCGGTGGGATAGATCGCGCATTTTTCTGCCGGATGTTCTGTCTCGACCATGAGCGCTTGCGCGCTGGCGGCCGGGACATCATCCAGGCCAAGGACGATGTCGGCGCGACCTTGTTCGCTGCGGGGGCGGGCGTCTCCGGTCTTCGCGATCGACTGGCGGCGATGCAGGAAGAAGCGGACGGGCTGTGGGGCAGCCGCAAGGCGGGGCACCGGAAATATTACCAGGCGGAGGAACGTCTCAAAGAGGCCGAAGCGACGTTGCGCCAACACACGGTCACCGCGACCAAATGGCAGGAGCTGAAATCAGCCTATGAAGAGGCGCGCGACGCCTGTGTCCAGGTCGAGAAAGAGATCGAAGAGCAAGTCGCCGAGCTCGCCAAAATCGCGCGCGTCCGGCGCGTTTATCGCAACGTACGGCGTCTCGGCGAGATCGAAAACGAGATAACGGCCCTCGGCGTCGTTGCCGATCTGCCCGCTGACGCCGCGAAGCAATTCGACAAGGCGTCGGCCGATAACGCCGCCGCGGAGGCGCGCATCACAGCCTATCAGGAACAGATAGCAACGTTCAGCGCTGAGCGCGCCGCGATCGCGATCGACGATAACGTTCTGCTCCATGAGGCGGAGATCGAACGCCTGTCCAAGCGCAGCATCCAGCTCGCTTCGGGAAGAGCCGATTTGCCAAAGCGGCGGGCGGAGCTCGCAGCGGCGGAAGACGCTCTCAAGCGGGCAGCGTCCGAACTGGCTTGGACGGGTGAAACCGCCGAGCTGCTTGATAGAATCCCGCCGCGTGCCAAAGCTTCGGCCGTGCAAGGCTTGCTGACCTCTCGCGGCGGCCGCTTTGCGGCGGTCGAGAATGCCCAGAAGACCCTTGAAGACGCTGGCGAAAAGCTGGCTGATCTCCAGGCTCGCATTGAGGCAATCGGGACCCCCCAGGATCTGTCGGGCTTGGCGGGCGTGGTCAAATCCACTTCCGCCTTAGGCGATCTTGACGCCCGTCTCCTGACTACCCAGCGAGAGTATCGGGACGCGGATGAACTATGTCGGCAGCAAATGGCGATGATGAATCCCGCGGTCGTTGACGAGACGAGTTTGCGCGCCATGAAAGTCCCGGCCGAAGCCGCAGTGAAGGCACATCGCGACGTGGTGCGCGATCTTGAAGGCCGTACTCAAAACCAGCAAGCGGCTATTCGCGATTTGACTCGGGCTGTCGAGAACAATCGAAAATCTTACGCGCGGTTGGTATCCGATGAAAAGATCGTGTCGGCCGAGGATTTGACGAAGCTGCGGGAACGCCGGGACGCAGGATGGTCTATCATCAGGCGTCGGCATGTCGACAATATCGCAGTGCCGGAGTCGGAAGAGCGCGCCTTCGCAGATGGCGACGCGCTGCTCCACGCCTATGAAACGGCTGTCGGCCATGCCGATGCGGCGGCGGATCAGCGGTTTCAGAACGCAGAGTCGACGGCTGCGGCCATGGTGCTGGCTCGGCAGATCGCCGACCAGCATGACGCTCTCGACTCCAATAAGCAAGAACTTGCCTCGTTAGCGGCAGAGCGGAGCGCCTTGGCCATGACCTGGGCCGGCATGTGGAGCGGCGTCACGGATGGCCCGTTGCCCCTGACGAGATGCTTGACTGGCTCGACGCGAGGGCCGATTTGCTGGATCAGATCGCCAAGCGCGACGGCGGAGCTCGCTCGGCAACGTCGCTGCAACAGGAAATCGCAGAAGCCAAGCGACAGCTAGTGGGCTTGCTGCAGGATACGGCGATTGCGGCCTCGGCAGGCAGCCTGCCCCTGAACGGCATTTTGTCGACGGCGGAAGTGCGCATCCGCACGGAAGAGGCGAATGCGCAAAAGCGGAACGAGCTTGCGCTCGATGAGCGGAAGCTCAAGGCCGACGTCGAGCGCAAGCGCGGTGTGGTCGAGAGCGCCGAGAAAGAGCGCGACGCCTGGAATGCGCAGTGGAAGGACGCCTTGGCGGCGCTCAGTCTTTCGGCTGAAGCTCCCATTGAGACCATCCAGGAGCAAATCGACGCGATCGACCAGATGCGCGAGACATCTGTTAAGATTGCGGACTTGCAGCTCGAGCGGATCGGAAAGATCGAGCGGGACGTCAAGGTGTTTGCAGCGGAGGTCGAAAGGCTCATTGCATCGGTGTCGCCGCAGCTGGCGGGCGAGGACGCAGACGAGGCTGTCCTCAAGCTTCATGCACGATTGAATGCATCGAAGCAGGCGCGTGACTCACTTAACGAGAAGAGTGAAGCGGTTGAAAGTCTTCAGAAGAAGCTGGACGACTGCGACAGGTCGAGAAATGACGCGAGGGTCATTATGACAGGGCTTCAACAGTTAGCCGGTGCCGGAACGATCGGTGCGTTGCGCGAAGCCATTCAGCGATCTGACCAACAGCGCGCGCTCAAGGATGAACGGGCGCGGTTGCGCGAAACGCTCGAAGCCGATGGCGACGGTCTTGGCCTAGCGGTTCTCGCCGAGGAGTGCCACAGCAACGATCCGGATCAGGCTGCGGCGCGGGAACAGACTTTGAAGAAATCTCTCGAAGAGGTGCGAGAGCGGCAACTGACCGCTATCCAGCACAGGAACGATACCGAGCGCGTATTCGAGGCCGTCGGCAGCGACGCTGCCGCGGCAAGGGCGGCATCGGATCGTCAGGTTGCGTTGGCGGAAATGAAGGACGCGGCCGCGCAATATGCGCGCGTTCGTTCGGCGTCGCTGATCCTCAGATGGGCGATCGAGCGGTTTCGGCGTGAAAAGCAGGCGCCGCTGCTCAAGCGAGCCGGGGAATTGTTCTCGATCCTGACCGGCGGTTCCTTCGAACGGCTTACGCTTGCATACGATGACAAGGATGTTCCGCACCTAGCGGGTGTGCGCGGGGATGGTGGTGCCGTCCCAGTATCAGGACTGAGCGAAGGCGCGGCCGATCAGTTGTTCATGGCCTTACGCATCGCTGCCGTAGAAGAGTATCTTACGCATTCCACGCCAGCGCCATTTATCGTCGATGATCTTTTCATCAATTACGACGATGCGCGGGCTGCGGCTGGCTTCAAAGTGCTGCAACAGCTGGCGGAAAAGACGCAAGTGCTCTTCTTCACTCATCATCAGCATCTGGTCGGCGTTGCCCGCGCAGCTTTCGAGGGACATGTGTCGACCGCGGTTCTCGAACCCCGCGGGATTCCAGAAAAAAACGTGGCCTGACGGTTAGACGACATCAGCGCGAGGAATCGAAGCCGGATGGCGGGTGGGTTCGTTCACGAAAGCCCGGTCGGTGGGACCAACACGCGGAGCGCGGCCGGGGCTATTCCTCGTTATGCCGTCATCGGCTAGGTAGGGGGCCTTGCCGATGGGAGCCACATCGCCGACAAAACACCGCAGCGGCGTCGATCTTCTTCAGGATCTGGATTGGCGAGGTTGAAATTGGATGAGATTTCGGGCGATTTCAATTTCGGTAACTGCAAAGACTGGCCGATAGCAGTGAGACAACTATCTGCACTCTCAGTTAGAAAACGGACGTTCGGTGTACCTGCAAACGATCTGAACGACTCCGTCGCCTGATCACGCGCAATCATACAGCACGCCAACGACTCTTCGCGCAGTGACCAAGGTCGGTATCACGCCGAAGATATCGGTCGCCTCGGTCGCGAGGACAATCGACGAACCGAGGCCCCCGATCGTCTCGAATTGGCGGAGGTGAGCCAACGTACCGGGCAGACGGGCGCCGACCCGCTTGAGAATGCTCGTACCATCATCGAGCGTTACTGCGACAAGTGTGTTCTCCCATCGATCGAGATCGCCAATTGTTAGCTCGGCGCCGCCCAAAATGATCTGACCGGGAAGCGCGAGTGGAACGGCGCTGTCCTCTCTGACGCGGTAAGCGACGACGACGTGCGCAAGCTCCGGCACCATATCGACAGGCGTTGCCTCGCCACTTCCAGGCGGCGGCGGCATATCGGTGAAGATTGCGCCGACGATGCGGTGCAGGCGCAGCTTGCTCTCGTCGAACGTCAGTGTCGGGCGCGAGGTCCGCGGGTCGGGCATCTGCGCAGCTAGCGAGACACCGATTGCGCCACGTGACGTCACCAGCCGTCGTGCCAGCACTTGATTGCGATACTGAGCGATCACGAGATTTTGGTCGCGGCCAGGATAAGGTTCAACCTCGACGATCGCGACCGCGCCGCCGGGTATGGCAAAGCCCAACGTGTCGCCGCGGACGTAGAAGAGCGCTTTGCCGTCGAACCATTCGCCACCAAGCCGTTCGACAGCAACATCTTGCGTCCCGCCCACGGGCAATTCACCGACGAACGCGGCGATTTCCGGGCAGAGCGGAACGGAAAAGGTGGGCCTGATGATCGGCCGCAAGGGCACGACGTCCGTTCTGCTCTCGGAAGACGCGAGCGGCTCGCGCCACCGGTACAGGCTAAATCGTTCGTGGACCTTTTCTATGCTGGTCCGCAGCCGCGCGAAGTAGGCTTCGACAGCCTTTACGTCCATGTAGCTGATCGACGCCTTGTCGTGGTGCGACGTGTTGAGGACACGCCGCGGCTCCGCCCCTTCGGCGAGGGCGGTATCCTCCGCGAACCGCTTGACGACCGGATTGGCAAACAGTTCGCCTGTCCCGATCGAGACGAGCCCGCGCAGCTTGTCCATCAGAGGGATGAGCGTCAGCGGCTTCGTCGATGTGGTGTACGCGGGATGAGCAACATCATCGAATAGGTCACCGAGCCGCGATTCGAGGAAGACGCGCAGGTCGGCCGCATAGTTCTGTGCGTCAGAAGCGGAATCGGAGTTCACATGAAACGCTTGGCGCCGGCGATCGATCTCCTCGATCGCCGGCGAGTGTGTTTCGGCGTGTTGGGGTGGACGGCCCCCGACGGCATCGATTGTGCCAGAATGAGGTCGTTGCAGATCTCAGACAAAGGAGACCGTCCGTGGAACAGATTAGCCGAATCGGCATGGATACGTCGAAGCGTTTTTTCCAACTTCACGGGGTGAACGCCGCCGAGAAGGTGGTTTTGCGCAAGAAGTTGCGGCGCAAGGAGATGGTTGAGTTCTTCGAGAAGCTTGCGCCGACGGTGATCGGGATCGAAGCCTGCAGCGCCTCCCACCATTGGGCGCGGCTTTTGCGGTCGTTCGGCCATGAGGTGAAGCTGATCGCGGCTCAACTGGTCAAACCGTATGTAAAGCGCAGCAAGAACGATACGGCTGACGCCGAGGCGCTTTGCGAGGCGATGAGCCGGCCAACGATGCGTTTTGTGCCGGTAAAAACTGCCGAGCAACAGGCGGCCCTGATGCTGGTCAGCCTGCGCGATCGGCTCATCCGCAATCGCACGCAATTGTCGAATGCCATCCGCGGCTATGCCGCCGAGTTTGGCTTTACCGCCGCCAAAGGGATGGTGCACCTCGATCCGCTGTTCGAACACATTCAAGCGGATGAGAGCGTGCCCGACCTGGCTCGCGAGCTGTTCGCGGCCCAGGCTGAAGAATATGCTCAGTTGCAGGCGCAAATCGCCGAAGTCGCCGCCAAGCTCATGGCTTGGCACAAGGCTGATGAATGCAGCCGACGTCTCGCCAAGATCCCTGGCGTCGGTCCGATCGGCGCGGCGCTGTTGATGATGAAGACCCCGGCGCCTGAGCTATTCCGGTCAGGGCGCCAGTTTGCGGCCTGGATCGGATTGACGCCGAAGGATCATTCTACGGCCGGCAAGGTCAGGCTCGGCGCCATCACCCGGGCCGGCGATGAAGCTTTGCGCGCCGTGCTGGTGTCGGGGGCCACCGCCGTGATCAGGCATGCTGTTCGCTGCGGAGGACGCGCCTCGCCCTGGCTCCTCGACCTTCTCAAGCGCAAGCCGCCGAAGCTGGCCGCCGTAGCGTTAGCCAATAAGATGGCCCGTATCGCTTGGAAACTGATGGTCACGGGCGAAAACTACGCCATGACATCCGCGCGCGTCGCTCCGGCGGGCGCGGCATAGAGATCAGCCAGGCACGGGGAGCAACTTAACTGCAACCGTGCTGAGCCGATGCCGGAACTTGCAAGGTGACAAGCAGATGGTGTGATCGATCGATCCTAGACACGAGATACTCCGTGGACCCCACTGACCCCGCAAAGGTCGCCGGCGTGTTTGGAACTCGCGTCGCGGAAACCATCTTGGCCAGCGTTCATCTGCGAGCGCGACAACAGGCTGATGGAGTTGTCTAATCGCGGAGGTGGTGTCAAGTATCTTTGCTTCTAAGACGCCTGTACCGGGTGCAGGGTTGTCTTCGCGGTCGACATAAGCCGCCGCATGATGGAGCTTCGCGGGAGGAGCCTTCACAGTGGACGACGCACTTTGCTGAATCAGCGGTGCAACCCCATCAACGGAATGACTCGGGCCCACGTCCCGGCAGGGACGTCTCGGGCGCTCAGATTTTGAACGCTATCCGCAAGATATCATATTTCGGCTCCTGCGTTCCGATCAAAGAACTCACCAGTTTTGAGCATCGAATGCATTATCACCGCCAGTTTGCGTGCTACGGCAACGGCGGCTCGTTTGAAGCCGATCCTCTCTCGAAGCTTGAGGCCCCATGTGCGCAAGCTGCTGTTGGCCGCGCTGCGAGTCAGGATGACTGTCGCCGCCTCGTACAGAAGCCCGCGCAGATGATGGTCGCCGCGTCGGGATATATGGCCATCATAATCAACCTCTCCCGATTGGTAGCGTCGGGTCGTTAAACCAAGCCAGGCGCCAACAGAGCGAGACTTCTTGAAGTTTTCAGGCTCTTCAATGGCGGTGACGAAAGATGTCGCGGTGATCGTGCCGACGCCGGGGATCGACATGAGGATGCGGCAGGCTTGGCTTTGACGAGCAGCCGTGATGATTTGATGCCCGAGTTCGGCGACCTTGATGCGTATGCTTCGCCAAGCTTCCAGCATGGGCAACACAATAGGAGCAAGCCCGTCCTGATCGACAAGAAGGCTGCGGACATTCTTCTCGAACGTGCTTCCCTTTCCGGCTGGAATAAGAAGCCCGAATGTTTTCATGAATCCACGGATCTGGTTCGAAAGTTCGGTGGTAATTCTGACCAGCCGAGTGCGCGCCGCCACGAGTGTGCGGGTTAGCATGCTGTCGAACCCTTTCACCCGCACCTCACGAAAGAAACCTACTTCCGCAAGCTGCGCCAATCCATCGGCGTCGTTCGCGTCGGTTTTATTCGCAGCCATGTCGAGGGCTGCTTTGGCATGGCGAGCATCGATGCAGATCGCGGGCACGCCCTCGGCGCACAGCGCATGATAGAACCACACCGATAGCGGGCCGGTCTCGAACACCACCCGTTTTACTGTCGGTGCACGCTTGCGAATGAGCTCGGCAATGATCTTTGGATCAGAGACACACTTACCGCGCCAGATCCGGTCGCCTCCACGTCGGATCGACACCGCAGTCTCTTTCATCGACACGTCGAGACCGATATATTCGTCCATGGCTGTTCTCCATTCGATGCTTGGGCCCGTCCAGTCGTGAGCCCGTATCTTCCATCCTATCGGGGAACAGCCACCCTCCAAGATCATGATTGATTTCCAGGGTAAGCCGCTCCGCGATTACCCCATGTGGATGCCCCCTCCCGCCGGCATCGCAATGTGCCAATGAGGATATTCGCAATCATCAAGGAAGGAGACATCCATGAATGTTACCATTGGGATTGATCTGGCAAAGCGCACTTTCCAGCTGCACGGGGCAGGCGCCGATGGTTCGGTGATCTTCCGCAAGAAACTATCGTTTGAGCGAGTTTTAGGTTTCTGGACAGCCAGCCGAAGTGTCTGGTGGCGATGGAAAGTTGCGCTACCTCGCACGACTGGGGCCGTGAGATTGCTAAGCTTGGACATGAAGGTGAGGCTCATTCCGCCCATCTATGTGAAGCCGTTTGTCAAAGACAGAAGAACGATGCCGATGCTGAGGCGATCGTTGAAGCCGCCTCGCGCCCAACGATGCATTTCGTCGCCGTGAAAACTGAAGCTCAGCAGGCTCAGGCATGGTGTTCCGAACGCGAGATATTCTCGTCGGCCAGCGGACGCAGATGATCAATGCGTTAAGAGGCCACCTAGCCGAATATGGTGTGATTGCGCCCCAAGGCTGATTCGTAATGCATCGGCTCCGAGCAGGTTATTGAGGATCAAAGTTCGGCTTCTGAACGGGTGCGAGACTTGAGCCGGCTGTATTTGGAAATTACGATGTACGACGACAAGATCAAAGCGTTGGAAAAGATCATCCGCGAGCGTGCCAAGCAGGATGAAGATGTCGCGACTTAACGACCATACCGAGGTGGAGTGATCACCGCCATGGCGATTCAGGCTTTCGCACCACCGATGGAGGTCTTCAGGAATGGCCGTGACTTTGCCGCGTGGCCGGGATCGTACCTCCGGCAAAAATCTGGCGGCAAGAAGAAGCCGAAGCTCGGAAAAACATCAAAGATGGAGGCCAGCGCGATATCCGCCGCCTCTTGATCCATGGCGCAACATCGGTCGTTAATTGGGCTGGACGAACGGGCGTGCCAGGGGTCCGGTCGCTTACCGGATGCTGGTATGCAAACCGCGCATTCTGGTTGCAACTGCTGGCCAATAAGATGGCGCGGATAGTCTGGGCCTAATGACCGAAAATTACCGCGATCGGCAGCAGCGGTGGCAGAACGCGCCGTATCCGCCGATAGCGTCGGAATGTTGAGGAAGGGCAGAAGGACGAGTGAGGGCTTACGGTCTTAGAGACGGGATTTGGATAACTTCAGAATATGTCAGGAGCTTTTGAGCTCGCCAGGCCGATTTGGACTAATCCGCGTATCGCCATACAGGCCCGCAGCGTGCAGAATGCCGCAACTTATGGGAGCCGGACACGACCGCACCTGATCGCATGTTCTCAAGTTCGTCGATAAAAACTTCTTGCATTCCCGAGGGCATCCACACACGGACATGGACTCTAGCTTGATCTGATCAAAACAATGCAAAAGACCCTTGCGAGGAGAGGGCCGTCCACATGGCGGGTCTCGACCGCGGTCAGCGTGGGTCCATCGTTTCCAATTCAATGAAATCAATGGCCTGAAGGGTCCCGACGACGTCGATGGGGTCATTTTTCGATCAGCATTCACATGTGAGGGTCGCGTCGCGCTCTGGATCGGCAAGTGAGCGAGGTCAATATCGACCGACAGTCGGGGCATGTCGCGATAAAGAGGTTGATCGCGGTGCCACCTTTCAAAGCGAAGCTGTCCTGACGCGCGATGTAGGGGCAATGTCCAGACCAGCAGCTCCACCTGGCGCATGTCTCAACCCAAACGTCAAGGCCAAGCTGGTCCGCGTCGAGAACCCCTCGAGAAGGAACGCACTTCCGCATCTACGCAGGTGGCAGTACTGTGGAGGCACGGGCGCGGCCCTGACGAGAAGACCACCAAGGACACCGGCGCGACTACCTCTCGGTCAAGCTGGACAACCCGACTTCCCCGCCCCGTTACTCGCCACTCTGATCGAGGTCGAAGGCGAAGGCCTGCCTTTGATCTGGTCGACGAACCGGGACTGAAGCTCCGCCAGAGGCTCACGCCGTGAGCGACCTGTCGCTCGCCAGAACACGCTCATGACCGTCGTCGACACGATCGAAGAGCTGCGGGCCGAGCTGCGCGACTGCCTGTTCACGCCGCGGGCGCGGCGCTCGAGGCCGAACTCCCCTGCATTCGCCAGCGCAGTACGGCGCTCGCCGCCGAGGAGGGACATCAAGTCCCTTCTCTTCTTGCCTTACTGTGGCGCCGGCCGTGTCTGTTCCGTTGAGGGCGTCCTTGACTGCCGGCTGGCGTGAAGTGGAAAGTTTCGAGGCCGCGATCGTCATTGTCGCGCCAGTCGCGGGATTGCGACCCAGCCCTCGCGGGCGAGCGATTCCTTGACTTTGAATTTCCCGGAATCCGGCCGGGCTCGTCTCGGCTCCGCTTACGGCCGCCTCTGTGATCCGCCCAGCGAACACGCCATCAGCAAGCCGCTGGGCCTTAGTCATGCTGCTCGTCTGCGAGTCTGGTCGGCAATTTCGTTCGCGGTCGTCATGGAGACGTTCCTTTGCGATGATTTTGTTCCATCTGACACAAGATTGCCGCACGGGTAGGGCCGATATTGCGAGCTGAGCCGTAATCCCCGGAAAACTCCTGAATTATCGCGTTTTCTCCTCCGCACCGTATCCGCGCCGGCGCTTGACGCACTCCAGCCGTCCAGAACGCCTCGCTGACCTCAGTGCCGTTGTCGAAGGTCTGCCATCACCTGGCGTTCGTGCCGATCCGGCCCCAGTTGCGGACGACGACATCCCGCCGAACAAGGTCGGCTGGATGGATGGCGTGTGGGCTCACTGCCTGCTGCGGCTGGCATCAGCAGTAAAGGCGGCTCATAGCAGGGTTCGACATGGACGAATTCTCGCCTCCTTCGGAAGCGGCGTCCAATGAGTTTATGGTCGACCGGGTGGATGAGTTCGTTTGGCATCGTCACATCAATTGCACCCTGGCGCACTCATTCGGTTCCTTCCGGTGGAACCTGTTCTTGCCGACACACGCCCGCATGTCGGCGCGGCAGGGCTCTTGAATGGCGTCCGCAGCGCAGCGGATTGCCCGGCGGTGAAGATGATCTGTTCATCGGTGCGCATGCGCCTTCCTCTGTGCGGAAGGATCAATGGCCGGCGCGTGAGCTGTTTGGAACGCGTCCGCGACGACCGTACATTTGCGACGAGCGGCTGGTGGTCAGCCTCGACCGTCGTGTCGCGCAGCGCTTCGAAATGTAGTCGGCGGTCTCCGGATCATTAATCGCAGCGAAAGAGATCCATGACGCTCTCGAACCATTGCTGGTGGCGTCGCGGCCGCCATAGGCCTCGCGCATCTGTCCGATCGACTGATGAGGCGTCAAGAGCGTGATGCCGTACTTACGCCCAGCATCGCGCGCCGCAGAGGATGCGCAGATAGCCGGGACGGGCGACCTCATCGAGCAAGAACAGGGTGCGCTCGCCAACCGCCCCATTGCGGTTGTAGATCGCGTTGAGGAGCGCGCCGATGATGACGCGGGCGAGGCCGGCATGGTTTTCGAGCGTCTTCAGGTCGAGGTTGATGAAGATGTCGGTTCGGCCTTCGGCGAGCTCGCCTGTCGTGAAGCTCGACCCCGATACCAGGGCGGCATAGTTGGCATAGGAAAGCCAGTGGGTTTCCTTCACCGCGTTGGCGTAGACGCCGCTGAAGGTCTCCGGCGTCATGGCGATGAACGGCGCGACGTTCTCCTTCACGAACCCCGATTCCGAATTGTCGTAGATGGTCTGCAGCCGCTGACGCAGCTTTGGCTCCGGCTCGGACAGGTTGGCGCGGACCTGGCGCAGATGCTGGTCTTTCCGTTCCGTATGACCGGACAGACAGACGTCGGCGATCAGGGCTGTCAGGAGCTGCAAGGCCGAGGCGCGGAAGAAGTCGTCGCGGGCCGAGCCCTGGCGTGGAGTGTCGGTCATGATCCATGACGCGACGGCTCCGATGTCCTCTTCCTTGGTCGCGCCGTGCTGGCCGATCCAGTCGAGCACGTTAAAGCCGCTTCCCGAGGCGCGCGGGTCGAGCACGAAGACCTGTCGGCCCGCGTCCCGCCGGTGCGTGCTCACCATGGGCGCGACCTCGTTGGAGGGGTCGAGGACGACGAGGCCGCCGCCCCATTTGAGGGCTGTCGGCACCGTGATGGATGTTGTCTTGAAGCCGCCCGAGCCTGCGAACACGATGCCATGCGATGAGCCGAAGGAGGCATCGAAGCAAAGCAGGGGAGACCTGCCGCCGACCCCCCATGTCTCGGCGTCCTCAGTGCGGAAGGACTGACCTGCGACCGCATCCCGGTCGCCGCGATAGCGCTCCCCGACCACGATGCCGCCTGCCTCCGGAAACAGCCGTGCGGCCTCTGTCATCGCCATCCAGTCGGACTCGCCATGGATGGCGCGCCGGCCCTGGATGCGACGCGGAGCGGGGCTTGCGAAGGCGGTGTTGCCCTTCAGTGCGACGCGCAGACCGAAGACAGCCACGAGCGCCACGATGGTTGCGCCAACGGCCGTCGCAGGATCGGCGTAGGCGAGAAGTCGGTCTCCAGGTGGCAACTCGCCGGCGAAGGAGTTAAGGCGCGCGATCTCCCGCGAAGCGGCGATGGCGATGACCAGCAGGGCGCCGGACGCGACGCCCCAGCCGGCCGAGCGGATCGCGGTCGCGCCAGCGGCCGCGAAGAGGAAGACCACGCCGCTCGCCGCCGCCAACACATAGGGCATGGCGATGCCAATCCGCCCCAAGACCAGGCGCGCGTTCGGCGTTGCTCCGAATTTTGCAAACCACACCTCAATGCCAGTGACGGCCAGGCACAGGCCCGCCATCAGCACGGTCGGCGCGATCGCCAGCGCGATTCTATTTGCCTTCACAGCCGAACGCCTTCGCGCCGATCGCCATCAGGCGCTCGCGTTCCTGTTCATTGCCGTGAAGCCGCTCCTTGGCGTCGATCAAGAGGCCCAGCAACAGTGCCCGCTTCTCATAACGAAGCCCGGCCTTGGCGATCAGGCCGCCAAGCTCGATCTTCTCCCGGGTATCCTTCTTTCTGATATCACTGGCCTCGGACTTGCGCATGCGCTCAGCCCTGTTCAGCCACGCCCGAAGACGCGCCAAGCGTGACCGCCGGAGGCGCGGTCGTGGTTCGGGAGCCACCCTTGCGAAAGCGGCCCACGATGTCCTCGAAGGCCGACAGCAGTGCCCCCTCGTCAATCTCGAACCCCCCGATGCCGGCCTTCAGTGCGATCCGGCCGATCCGCTCGGCCTCCCGCGTCTCAGCCTGCTTCAACTGGTCCTGGAGCCGAGCGATTTCATCCCTGATCTGCCGCGAGGGCTTTTTCATTCCGAAAGACCTTTCCTGTCGATTTGCGCGAAGCGTCCGAATGAAAGCCGGGCTGAGCGCAAAGCGCGACCCGGGTAATTAACGGGGTCGGCGAAGCCGACGCTTTGGAAGATCATCCCGCCGTTCCGAAGGAGCGGCTTCCAAGGGCGCAGTTATACGTCGCTGACGCGACGTCCTGCTTCCCGGCCCGAATGGGCGGGCCGATCCCGACGAACAGGATGTTCGTTCTCTTCGGGATCGCCCCTCGTGGCCATTACGCATTTCACCGTCCAGATCATCGGCCGTGCCGGCGGCCGCAGCGCCGTTCTGTCGGCCGCTTACCGCCATTGCGCCCGCATGGAGCACGAGGCGGAGGCGAGGGTCGTCGACTATTCGAACAAGCGGGGGCTAGCGCATGAGGAATTCCTGCTGCCGCCCGATGCGCCGGCCTGGGCGCGCGCGCTGATCGCCGACCGCTCCGTCGCGAGCGCGACTGAGGCATTCTGGAACAAGGTCGAGGCCTTCGAGAAACGCTCCGATGCGCAGTTCGCGCGGGAGGCGATCATCGCCCTGCCGGTGGAGCTCACGACCGAACAGAATATCGCTCTCATGCGCCAGTTCGTGGCGCAGGAGATTTTAGCGCGAGGACAGGTCGCCGACTGGGTCTATCACGATGAACCCGGCAATCCGCATGTCCACCTGATGACGACGCTGCGGCCGCTGACTGAGGAGGGTTTCGGCGGCAAGAGGGTCGCCGTATCAGGCGACGACGGCAAGCCGCTCCGCACCGACGCCGGCAAAATCCGCTATGCGCTCTGGGCCGGCGACAAGCAGGAGTTTTTGGCGCAACGGGCGCGGTGGATCGATCTGCAGAACCACCATCTCGCGCTCGCCGGCCTCGAGATCCGTGTCGATGGCCGCTCCTATGCCGAGCGCGGCATCGACCTCGTCCCGACCACCCATATCGGTGTCGCGGCAAAAGCGATCGACCGGAAAGCGAAGGTCGAAGGCGCGGCGCACGGGCTTGATCGGCTGGCGGTCTTCGAAGAGAGCCGGGCCGAGAATGCTCGACGCATCGAGCGCCGGCCGGAGATCGTGCTCGAGCTTGTCAGCCGCGAGAAGAGCGTCTTTGACGAGCGCGATCTCGCCAAGGCGCTGCATCGCTACATCGATGACGCCGGCAGCTTCCAGGCCCTCCTAAACCGCATCCTACAAAGCCCGGATGTCGTGCGGTTGCAGGCCGCTGGCGTTGACTTTGCGAGCGGCGCGCGGACCCCGGCCAGGCTTACAACGCACGAGCTGATCCACCTGGAAGCCGACATGGCACGACGCGCGATCGGCCTTGCCGCGACCTGCAGCTTCAGCGTCCGGGAGAAGGCCATAAGCGAGGTGCTGGCGCGGCATGCGCAGCTCTCGGCGGAGCAGCGCGCGGCGATCGAGCACGTCACGGCGCCGGCGCGGATCGCGGCCGTGATCGGGCGGGCTGGCGCCGGCAAGACGACGATGATGCGCGCGGCGCGCGACGTGTGGGAAGCGGCCGGGTATCGGGTCGTCGGCGCGGCGCTTGCCGGCAAGGCCGCCGAAGGCTTGTCGAAGGAAGCGGGGATCGTCTCGCATACGCTGTCGTCGTGGGAGCTGCGCTGGCAGAACGGCCGTGACGCCCTCGATGGGCGGACCGTCATGGTGATCGACGAGGCCGGCATGATCGCCTCGCGGCAGATGGCGACCTTCGTGGAAGCCGCATCGCGGACTGGCGCAAAACTCGTCCTGGTCGGCGATCCCGACCAGCTTCAGCCGATTGAAGCGGGCGCCGCGTTCCGGTCGATCACCGAGCGCATCGGCTATGCCGAGCTCGAGACCATCTATCGCCAGCACGCGCAATGGATGCGGGATGCCTCGCTCGATCTCGCGCGCGGACGCATCACTGAGGCGCTGGCAACCTATCGCGCCCAGGGCCGCATTCTCGGCTCCGAGCTCAAGGCCCAGGCGATCGACAACCTGATCGTGGACTGGAACCGCGATTACGATCCGGCGAAGACCTCGCTGATCCTCGCGCATCTGCGCCGCGATGTGCGCTCCCTCAACGATATGGCGCGCGGCAAGCTGATCGAGCGCGGCCTCCTCGAGGAAGGACATGCGTTCCGGACCGCGGATGGCGAGCGCCGCTTTGCCGTCGGCGATCAGATCGTGTTCCTGCAGAACGAGGGCTCGCTCGGTGTCAAGAACGGCATGATCGGCAAGGTCGTGGAAGCCGAGCCGGGGCGATTCATCGCCGAGATCGGCGAGCGCGGGCATCGCCAGCGCGTCGAGGTCGATCAGCGGTTCTATCCCCACGTCGATCACGGCTACGCCACCACCATTCACAAATCCCAGGGCGCGACCGTCGACCAGGTGAAAGTGCTGGCGAGCCTCTCGCTCGACCGCCATCTGACCTATGTCGCGATGACCCGGCATCGCGAGGACGTGGCGCTGTATTACGGTCGTCGATCGTTCGGTCTAAACGGCGGGCTGAGCGCGGTCCTGTCGCGGCTGAACGCGAAAGAAACCACCCTCGATTATGCCAGCGGTCGCTTCTATCGGGACGCGCTGCGCTTCGCCGCGAACCGCGGGCTGCACATCGTCCAGGTCGCCCGCACGCTTCTCCTCGACCGTGTCCGCTGGACCATCCGCCAGAAGGACAAGCTGGCCCTATTCGCCCGGCGCCTGCGCGCCGTCGGCGAAAAGCTTGGGCTGGCCAACGCGCGCACCTCAACCGTCACCGCCACGAAGAAGGAGGCCCTACCCATGGTCGCCGGCGTCACCACGTTCCCCAAATCCCTGATCGACACGGTCGAGGACAAGATCCTCGCTGACCCCGCCATCAAGAAGCAATGGGAGGATGTCTCCGCACGCTTCCGCCTCGTCTTTGCCGATCCCGAGCGCGCGTTCCGCGCGACGAACTTCGACGCCATGTTGAAGGATTCCGCGACTGCGACTTCGACGCTTGTGCGTCTTGGCTCGAAGCCCGAATCCTTTGGCGCGCTCCGCGGAAAGGTCGGCCTGCTTGCGGGTAAGGCCAAGAGCCAAGAGCGTCAACGGGCCGAGGCCAATGTGCCGGCGCTGAAGAAAGACATCGAGCGTTACTTACGTCTTCGCGCCGAGGCCGAGCACAAGCATGAGGCCGAGGAACGCGCGATCCGGCACCGCGTCGCCATTGACATCCCGGCTCTGTCTCGCGATGCCCGCCGTGTGCTCGAGCGCGTGCGCGACGCCATCGACCGCAACGACCTGCCGAGCGCGCTCGAATTCGCACTGGCGGACCGGATGGTGAAGGCCGAGATCGACGGTTTCAACAAAGCCATCGCAGAGCGCTTTGGCGATCGCACATTCCTGCTGAACGCCGCTAAAGAGCCCAACGGGCAGGCCTTCGAGAAGGTGGTGGCCGGCATGGATTCGGCGCGGCGCGCGCAGCTGAAAGAGGCCTGGCCTGCGATGCGCGCCGCGCAGCAACTCGCCGCAGGGGAGCGCACCGCGCAGGCTCTCAAGCAGGCCGAGGCGCAGCGCGTGTCGCAGCGTCAGGGACAGACCCTGAAATGAGTTCTCGACGCGTCTCTGTGATGATTCTGGCGGCCGGTACGGGCCTCATTGTTACCCTAACCTGCGCCGGCTGGTGCGCCGGACTGCGCGTCAACATGACGCCAAGCTATCCCCGCGGCCTGTGGCGGATTGAGATGCTGGATCGTGAGGCCGCCGTCGGCGATCTCGTCTTCATCTGTCCACCGCATACGGCCGAGTTCGAACGCGCATTCGCGCGCGGCTACATCCGGCGCGGACTGTGCGCCGGGGGCTTAAGCCCGCTCATCAAGACCGTCGTCGCCATCGTCGGCCAACAGGTCGATGTGGCCAATCGCATCTCGATCGACGGCCGTCCGCTCCCTGATTCCGAGGTCCGGCATGCCGATGCCGCCGGCCGTCCTCTCGCGCCGTTTGCCGGCGGCGTTGTTCCCGCCGGCGAGCTCTATCTCCACTCCGATTTCGCAGGCTCCTATGATTCCCGCTACTTCGGCCCGATCCCGTCATCGGGCGTCCTTGGCCTTGCGCGGCCGGTCCTCACCTTCGGCCCATAGCTCCTGGCGGGGCGCGGCGATGGCCGTCGCCGCGGCCGCGATCGGGGCTGTTGCCTGGTGTGGTCACGCGCCCACCCTGTCGCTTGCCTGCGCGTTCCCGACGCTGTGGGCGTTCGCACCTTCACGGTCGATCTCAGCGGCAGTGAGCGCCGCCTATTTCCTGGCGGCATCACGCGGGCTGCCGCAAGGAGCGGTCAATTTTTACGGCACCGATTTCGGCGTCGGCATCGCCTTGTGGATCGGGGCTGCGGCCAGCTTCGTCCTTGTCCACGCCGTGCTGTGGCAAAGCCGGCCGGGATGGGGGAGGGCGCTTTCGTTCGCCCTTGCGGCGATCTTGATGAGCATGCCGCCCTTCGGCATCGTCGGATGGGCGCAGCCGATCACGGCCGCCGGGATGTTGTTTCCGGGATGGGGATGGTGGGGACTGGGTGCGACCGCAGCCATTCTGCTCACCATGACGACCGGAAAGTGGCCCATCGCGGCGATCGTCGCGGCCAGCTTCTGGGCCTGGTCGGCCGCGCACTGGATCGCACCGTCGCAACCCGACGGATGGGTCGGTCTCGATACCAAGCTTGGCGGCGTGCTCGGCCGAGCTCCGGACCTCGATCAATCCGAGGCGTTGCTCCAGCGCGTGCGCGAAGCGGCCGCGGCTGGGGCGCGTGTTGTCGTGTTTCCCGAGAGTGCGGCCGGGCTGTGGACGCCAACCACGAGCGGCTTCTGGATGGACGGCCTTCGCGGCAACGACGTCACGCTGATCGCTGGTGCGGCGATCGTCGATCGCGAAGGCTATGACAATGCCATGATGGAAATCAGCGCCGGTCGCGCGCGCCGGCTCTATGGCGAACGCATGCCGGTCCCGGTCTCGATGTGGCAACCTTGGCTCGCATGGACGGGGCAGGGCGGTGGCGCCAGAGCCAGCTTCTTTGCCGATCCCGTCGTCGAGTCCGCCGGCAGCCGCATCGCGCCCTTGATCTGTTACGAGCAACTGCTCGTCTGGCCCGTCCTGCAGTCGATGCTCCAGTCGCCCAACGTGCTTGTCGCGATCGGCAACGGTTGGTGGACCGCCGGAACCAACGTCCTCGCCATTCAGCGAGCCAGCACCCAAGCCTGGGCGCGCCTGTTCGCCCTGCCGCTTGTGCTCTCGTTCAACACCTGAGGCTCAGCATGATCGATGCTGCCACCATGCATCAATGCGCCGATCCGGGCTTGAGGCCCGCGATCGTCGAGAAATTCATCCGCGCGGTCGGGGCACCTGATCCGCTCGCCGTCACCGTCCGGACCGGAAACCGCGTCATCCTCGTAACGCCGCCCAAGACTGCGGACGACGCCATGGAGCTGGTGCGCCGTTACGTTGGCCAGGCGATGGTCCGCGTTGGGGTGACCCAATATCCAGCCGGGCTCGGTATCACCGATGTCTCGGAGCTCAAACCCGATCTCGTCGACACCTGCACCAACATCAGGATAGGCACCGCGCTGTTCGGCAAGGTTTATCGCATCGTCACGAATTGGTATGGCGCGCCGGTCGACGAGGCGCTGGGCGATGCGATCGAGGCCTGGAAGAGCGGGTATTTCGACGGGAAGTATGTGTTCGACGCCCCCGATCCTGGCACCCTGCCAGCCCGTAAGAGGGCGTCGGAGGCTGGCCACAAGCCGCCGAATGATGACGCGGCCAAGCCCGCGAGCAGCCCGGACGATGGGACCGTCCAGGGCAAGGAGCCGGACAATCCGAACAAGGCGGGCATCAGGATCGATCTGACCGGCGTTGGCGTCGGCAAGCCGAAATAGCCCTTTGCGAATGGCCTCGGCACCAGCTGGAAAGCCAGGATCTATTGGATGGGCGGCAGCGCTACGCTGTCGCGTCGTAAACTCCTTGATGTTGACGCGCAAGGGCCCGCGATCCGGCTGATTCTGCGGAGCGTGAGGTCGCCGCTCTCACGGGCTATCGCATATTCGATCATGCGCGGGGAGGCTCGGCGACGCAAGGTCGCCCGCCAGGGGAGCATTCTCTTCCTCGAGCAGCGGGTGTCGCGTCACCAATCATCGGCACACCCTTCATGTCGCAGGCTCTTGGCCGCTCAGACCCTGCCAGCTTGGTTGATGTCGCCGCATTCTCCACGGCTGGCGTCGAACCCCTCTTCAATCTATAAGGAATCACAGCGCAGTACGCGCTGCCTCGGGGCTTAGAAACCCTCGATTTGCGGTTGGTGCCGGCCGTGACGGCACCGGGATCCTCTGACCTAATGGCCGGGGACCTGCGTTATGTCCAGGCGCCTCGGTGCTCTGGGATCCCAAACTGGAGCCAACTCGCCTGCACGCAAAAGTCGGGCAATCATCAAGGCATCGCGACGATCGTTCTTTACCCGCTCGCTTCGGCGAACGGGTATCAGACCGGGTGCCACCACATCGCAACGATGCCCGAGCTTGGATATCTGGCGATAGATGCCGTAACCGCAGCAGCCAGCCTCATCGGCGAAATGGAGTTGGGCGTTGTCCTTCGAGTTTAGTGATGAGCTTTGCGACGACCTCCGGCGTGTTGGCAATCTGCCCGAAGAAACGCGCTTCCTCCCGTCAGCTACTGCCGCGGCAATTGACTCTTTGTGGACATCCAGTCCGATATAGCGGGTGGTTCTCATCATTTCCCTCCGGTCGATCTCGGGCAATGATATCGTACGGCCGCTTTTGGGGCCGCAAGGTGACGCACACCAGGGCGGAGGGAGCATGGGGTCTAAAGGTCAGAGACCGTCTAATCGCGGTTTTCTAACCCCCGGCTTGGGATCAAGGGGATTATCGTCGGCGGAGGCGCACCGCGGACCGAAGTCTGCGTGAGAATTGTGGCATCGAGCAATAATGATGAATCTCCCGACGCCGGGCTCGACTGCGAGCTTAAGCGCATGTTTGGAGGAATGGAACAACGTGAGCTTGAACGCCTAACCATCGGCGCCATTCACGAATACCGTGCTAGCGTCGCGCTCGCCGAGACGGCCCGATTGCAGCGGTTAGCCGCAGAGGCCGACAAGAACTGTTGTCCGGAACGCCGGGTCGAGCTCGAACGCATCCACGAGCACGCGGAAACGGAACATCGGGCACGCCAACTTGTTCTGAACACCCTTGTCGATCGGCTCGGCTTCGTTCCGAACGTCCCCATTGGATAAGCTGCAAGCCAACGCACTGCAGGCGTCACTGACTGACCGAATCAGGGGCGACGTCCTATTTGCGCATTGGCTCCCTTAGCCAACCGATCTAAAGATGAGCGTGAGGAATTTCCGTGACATGCGCGGCTAGATAAGCTTTTTCTCCATAGCGATACGGACGGCCTGTTGGAGATTACTGGCTCCGAGTTTGTCGCGTGCATTGTCCAGATAGCACTGGACAGTTCGTGGCTTGATGCCAAGCAGGTCGGCAATCACGTTCATCGACTTGCCGTGCGACGACCAACTGAGCGAGGTCGCTTCTTGCGCTGACAATGTCACTTCTCTTGTTTTGAACGAAGACTTAGACACTAGGCCAAGATGAATATGGATGTAGGCAAGCGCCAACGCCGCCTTCATCGGATCCCACGGCGGAGCCTCGACGCGCCGCCGGTCTGACGCGAGAGTGATCATCGCGGTGCGGCCATAGCTTGTCCTGATCGGGATGGAGACGCCGCTGCGGATGCCGAAGTCGGTTGCCTCGGAATAGAATTGCTTGATCTCACGCGAGATCCTGCGTACGTCGCGGTCCTCTGCCGACCAGGCGAACATCCGCATGCTGCGCTTGGCAGTCGTCACGACAGGATCGATGACTGTGTAGTGCTTTTCAGAATACAGATTCTGCCATTCCGCAGGATAGTCACTGAAGGTAACAGCATCGTCGGCGTGAACATGAATGTAAGCATACCGGTTGAAGCCCGACGCGATGGTAAAGTTCTTGATCGCATTGTGTATGGAGCGCTCGTCGTGTGCCACGTCGACGGCGTCAATCAACCCTTGTAGTCGTTCACCCAACGTAAGTTTCTCCTTGTTTCATCTTCCGACCATCGGCGCTTTGGCGAACTTGACCCGTAGGTCGAGCCACACCAGTTTTTCGTTCTTCCAATCCGATGATCACTTCGATCGAGATGAATTGATCCCGCCTCTTCGATCCAGATGATCGGTCGAACAACTGCGATGGGCGATCCGACGCTCATTATCGACATCGGGAAACGGTGCCGGCGTGGAGGACAATCAGTTTAACCGCGTCCTCGCGTGGCCGAGCCCGCCAATCAGCAGGAGGTGCGCTCGGATGCGTGCGAGCGGAAGACGCCCGACGCGGGGCGAGTCATCGACGCTATTGTCCCTCGAGCTGCCCGTCCGCTACGCCGCATGTCGTTCGGCGGAGACTATATAGAATGTGGGATTGTCTACATAATTCATAATGATGATCTAATGCATCACTGTGGTGGATGTTCGGTCCGCGCTCGATCTCAATCCCCTGAAAGTCCTGGGTTGACGACTGGGGCCACGAGCGCCGCGAACTTGCTGACGATGCTCCGCCCGCAGGTCAGCAACGTTGCCTCGGAGACAAGTATTTTCGCTCGTCGGTGAACCGCACGAGCCAGCTTGCGCGGCGACAGCGCCGGAAGATCCAGCGCCAGGTCGATGGTCGGCCAATGCGTCGCTGCCGCCCTCGCGGTAACGCTCATACCAGCGATAGAATGTGGCGCGTGGGCTACCAAGCTTGTCCAGCGTGCGCTTGGCCGGCAGATGCGATTGCTCGACCAGCTGGACGATCTCGGCCTTCTCGGACGCAGGATATCTCATGCCTCGTCCCCCCTCTCCTACCCGACAGGTGAATGCATGGCATTCACCGAAAAGGCCCGGTCATGCTTTTTTGAGCGACCGGTTCTTCAGCGTAAGGTCGGCCACGATTTCCTTCAGCGCCGTCGTCTCACGACGCAGATCCTTCAACGAAGCGGTTTCTCGAAAGACCATACGATTCGTCCCGATCAAGACGGCCGCGCAGCAAGTTGCCGCGATGGTGGGGCGGTCAATGCGCTACGCGCGCATCTGGCCGAATTCTCGCCTTGCGGTACGATCTCGCAAGATCACACTACTTTAATATGGGGTCAAGTTTCTGATCAAAAAGGGGGTTGCGAGAAGCGGGTACGCCCCGATATGCGGTAGTGCACGATCTAATCGTGTAATGCCTCGCCCTTTGTTCGATCCGAACAAGACACCTGACCGCAAGATGCGCCATGGTTTGGCGGAGTGTATCCCGGCCCAGCGCAATGCATCGGATTTGACGCCTCAGAGGAATTATAATTGTAACACGATATTTGTTAAGCTGATCGTCCTCAGATGTTAGGCTTGGAGTGTACGGAAAAGGATCAGGATAGGGATCAATGGATCACGATCGAGAGCAAGCAAGTAAACCGCAGAGTTTAGTTGGCGATACCCGATTAACGGACCTTCCGAGTGGGGCAATATTCGAAGTGGCGAAAGGTTTAACCACCGACGACCCTGTTGAAACGGCGAAGAATCTCACGAGCTTTAAGCTCATCAGTCGCTCGGTACTAGACGCAGTTCAGACGGGCCCCGTTGGGGCATTTCAGGGTCGGCTCAATCGGCTCGGCACTTCAGGCCGGGCGCTGTATGACGCCGCGGACCCCCATAGTGCCGAGCCGGAACCTGATCACCCCATCTCTTTGCTTTGGACCGCAGCTCGTAAGCTTGACGCTATCGGGCCGATATTTAAGTTTCAATCTGATCGGCGGAAATCTGCCACGGTCGATCACATTCTCGACTTGTCTCGCAGAGGTTTGAACCCTGACGCGATCCAATCCATAGCGGCCCGCCTGGGTGACCTTGACCACGTTAATAGACGGCGTCTTATTGATCAGACGATCGAATTATTCAAAGAGAATCGACCATCATGGTACGTAAACTCTTTGGAGCATAAGCTCGCAGCCGCGACGCTTATATCGGTACATCATTACTTGGATGCGGACCACAAAATCCGAATTTACGATGCATTGATAGCTCGCCCGGAGCTGGCTGAAATCTTAGGAGGAATGGCCGAGCATGTGGCGCCCTTCCAGAAGGACTCTACATCTAGGAATACGGAAACGCCGCAAAGTTCAGAGTTGGACGGGAGCATCGAGGCGATCTCGAAATCATCTTGCGAGCTGCTCGCGAACAGGGGAATCGACGAAACCGAGCGATTAGACGCTATTCTTGAGATCGGGAAATCCATAGACAAAGCCTACAATGACGCGCGAGCGGCATTACTGGGATCCGTCAGGAGCAGAGGCACAAACCTCGGTCGATGAGCCTTGTCCAAGAGCTAGATGCCGTAATGGGCCGGCCTTCGCGAGCCTAGCCAGGTTAAGTGGCTGTCCCTCAGAATGGTGATGTTGAAACGGAGTCCGAGTGATCGGCTCCAGGCATCAAGTGAGTGCCGACGTCAGGGGCGCTCATCAATCGCCGGCAAACCTTGTCGGCACGTGCGATCTTCAGCATCTCACGATGCAACGTAAGCGGGGCTCCGAGGCCCATCAGATTGTTTGTGCGTAGACCTGTGGGCACCGTTAGAAGAGTCATCTTCTGCAAGGGTGAACCGCCCCGGGTTTGCCGGAGGCCATTTGGTTTAAGTTATGCCGCCATGGCGGGTTGTTCCAGCATGGCGTAGTAGCGTTGCTCAGCTTCGGCCGGCGGTATGTTTCCGATGGGCTCCAGGAGCCTGCGGTTGTTGAACCAATCGACCCACTCCAGGGTGGCAAATTCGACAGCCTGGAAGCTGCGCCATGGCCCGCGCCGATGGATCACTTCAGCCTTGTAGAGACCGTTGATAGTCTCGGCGAGAGCGTTGTCATAGGAATCTCCGACGCTGCCGACAGAAGGTTCGATGCCGGCTTCAGCCAGACGCTCGGTGTATTTGAGCGCGACGTATTGGCTGCCCCTGTCGCTGTGGTGCACGAGCCCGCCGCGATGGACCGGCCGTCGATCATGCAGTGCCTGCTCCAACGCATCGAGCACGAAGCCCGCATGCGCCGTACGCGAGGCCCGCCAGCCGACGATCCTACGGGCATAGGCATCGATGACGAAGGCGACGTAGACGAAGCCGGTCCAGGTCGCGAATGGAGTAAGAAGCGCATAAGCGCTTCTCCTCCCCGAACCGTACGGGCACCTTTCAGCGCATACGGCTCTCCGTTCAAGTCTGGCCCATGGCCATTGCGACATCCTGATATCGCGAGGTGATGGTCTTCCTGGGCTCCTCCCTGAAGATGTAGGGATTTGCGTCCGGGTTTCTCCATCGGAACTGCCCCTTTGGACTGGATACCAATCGGTGCAAGGCTTTCCCGACACGATGGCCTCGTTCACTGACCCCGTGGACAAACCAAGTCTTGGCCTGCCCAGCGACTGGTGATCGATACCAGCTCCGCATCAATGGTTTGATGCGGCTCCGATACTTTCTCGCCAGCCAGTGCGCCATTTTCCAGAACACGACATGATCGACGTGCCGGAACGTGGTCGCAGTGAAGTCCGTGTACTTGTAGAAAGCCGCCCAGCCCCGCAGTTGGCGGTTCAGGCGGTCCACCATATCGACCTTGGCAAGATCATGGTCACCAGAGAGGACCTTCGACAATCTTCGCGCGAATGCCTTGGCCTTCTCTTTGGGTATGGTCGTGACGACCGCCATCCGTCCGCTTGATCCCCGCTTGCGAATGATCCGATGCCCCAGAAAGACGAAGCCATCATTGACGTGGGTGATATGGGTTTTCTCCATATTCAACGTCAACTTCAGCTTGCCTTCCAGAAAGGCACGGCACTCCTCGCGGACGGCCTCGGCATGGGCCTTCGTCCCTTTGACGATGACAACGAAGTCATCGGCATAGCGACAATAGGCTACGGCAGGTTTCCACTCGCGGTTCTCTCGAACCGTGATCGGACGCCCCTGTTGAATGCCGAAGTTCCACGCCCAACGATCCTTCCTCGCTTTCTTGTTCAGGTATTTCGCCTCCAGCCAGCAATCAAACTCATGGAGCATGATGTTGGATAGGAGCGGCGACAGAACGCCGCCTTGCGGAACGCCCTCACTTGCTGCGAAGAATAAGCCACGATCAACGTGACCGGCTTTGAGGATTCGCCAGAGCAGATCAATGAATCGCAGGTCCCTGATGCGACGACGTACGCATTTTAGAAGCAGCCGATGATGGACAGTGTCGAAGTAGCTCGCCAGATCACCTTCGATGATCCAGCGGCCCTTCGAGTCAGAGCCATCCTGCAACTGCATCCTCACTGTACGTACCGCGTGATGAACACTGCGTTCAGGACGGAAGCCGTAGGAGCCAGAGTGGAAGTCGCTCTCCCAGATCGGCTCCATGGCCATCAGCATCGCCCGCTGGACGATGCGGTCCAGCAGGATCGGTATACCCAATGGTCTCAACTTGCCGTTGGTCTTCGGGATATGGATTCGCTTGACCGGCGTTGGGCGGTAAGTGCCGTCCAACAGGGCCACGCGCAACCGATCCAGATGACCCTCCAGAACGGCAGCAAGTCGTCGCTTGTCCATTCCGTCAAGACCCGGTGTATTGGCGCCTTTCGACGCCAGAACGATCCGGGCCGCTTCAGCAAGCCAATTCCTGTCGGTGATGAGCCGGAGCAATCGATCAAACCGGCGGGTCTGATCGGCCGCGGCCCACGTCGCGAGCTTGTGCTGCATTTCACTGATTATCAAAGGTCTTCACCTCATTAGGTCAGATCACGTGCACTCCAAGCAACTCAAACTGCTCCCCTTCGCCATGTGACCGGCTTTCCCGGCCTCGGACTACTACGGGAGCTCTGCCAGCATGACGGACATCGGGGTCAACTCCCTTGCCATTCCGCTCATGCCTTCCCTCGTTCATATGTTGGACTACCAGCGCATCGGTGAGGTTGCCGGTCGCAGTCTTTTCCCTTGCTTGCTGCAAGTCGATGCCGTTGCCTCAGGTTTGGCTGTGTTCTCCCCTCGGCCCACGCAAGACGCCCTACATCTACGCTCGCGTTCGGGTGTCTCCGGCTACATATCCTTCGACACCATTCAGCATTCCGCCTGTTAAACCGTGTAGGCGGAGGCGACATTTCAGCCCACAGACGCGGATGAACCGGTTCGTGTTCCTCAACCTTCCGATACTCAGCCTCGGGAACCATCTCGGCGTAACGGTTTCGCCTCAATCCCCTTTACCTGCGGGCTACGTCACCCTGCCAGTTGACAGCAGGTCACCGCCGCTTGGGCTCATGCTTCCTCACAGCAGGAAGCAGGCTCATCACATTTCCTCCTTTCCCAATGCATTCCAAACATACGCTTCCCCGATTCCTCGGGGCGAGGCGCACCATAGGTGAAGTCGGAGAGCCAAAGGACGTTCGGCCTCGACGCCTTGAACTGGCGGTTGACGTGATCCAGCGGGCATGGCGCAGCCTTGTCGCTGATCGTGGTCCTGACGGATTTGCCCCGGATCACCCCTCGCAAACCCATGTCCCGCATCAGTCGCGATACCGTGCAACGGGCAACGTCAAAGCCTTCGCGCTTGAGCTGTCGCCAGACCTTGCGTACGCCGTAGACGGAGAAGTTCTGATCGAACACGCGACGAACCTCGACCTTCAGCGCGGCGTCCTGCCTGGCGCGCGCTGACAGCTTGGCGGGATCGCGCCGTTTGGCCACATGGGCATGGTAGGTCGAGGGGGCGATCGGCAAGACCTGGCAGATCGGCTCGACCCCATGCGCACCACGATGATCATCGATGAAGGCGATCATGGCTTGGACCGGCGGTCGAGCTCCGCCATCGCAAAATAGGCGCTTGCCTTGCGCAGGATCTCGTTGGCTTGCCGAAGCTCGCGGTTCTCCCGTTCCAGGGCCTTCAGCTTCTCGGCCATCTCGGTCGGAACGCCGGCCCGCTGCCCGCTGTCAACCTCTGCCTTCTTGACCCAGTCCTGAAGCGTCTGCGGCGTGCAGCCGATCTTGGCCGCAATCGAGGTGACCGCCGCCCACCGCGAGGGATGCTCGCCGGCGTGATCCAGAACCATCCGAACCGCACGGTCCCGGACCTCACGCGAAAACTTGTTCGTCGTCTTGCTTGTCATGGCTCCATCCTCTCAGGAGTTGGAGCCTCCGGCAAACCCGGGGCGGTTCAGGGTGCTCACAATGGACGACCATTCGGACGACATAAGACGACCGCTGTCGGTATGCACACGAGGAGGGCCGCGTGATCGGCTGGTGCGCGCGTAAACAGTCCGCTCTATGATCGTCGCGTGTGAGGTGCAGGCCGCCCGCTGATCGGCAGTGGCCTGTTTTTTAGCTTCGAGCAGGCGCTTCCACTCCCAGGGCAGCAGTTCGTGCAGGCGCGAGGCGGGCAGATCAGCGATACGGGCCAGGACGTCGGCGAGCATGCTTTGGGATCGACGTCGTTCAAACGGCAGGTGGTGATCATCGTCAGCATGACGGCGCAACGTTGAGCGCCGCGCTCGCTGCCTGCAAAGGTCCAGTTGCGCCTGCCCACAGCCGTTTACCGTTCATTCTGCCCATGTCGGGGCGGATTTTGAAGTCCACTATCGCTGGCATCCCTATTTTGGCCGGATGGTGAGCGTGCGTCGCGTCGAGCAACGCGCGACAGGTCGGTTTTTGCGGATCCGAACCCCATTGGGCACGGTCATCACGATTCCCAGCTGGATGGTAGATCCGGTCGCATGCGCGGGGATGACCTCTGGGCCACCACAAGTTGATCTTGCCGCATTAGCAGAGCTGAAGAGACTGGTCACCACGCTTACCGTTTCCGCAAACTCCCGAAGCGATCGAGTCGCATGGGAGAACGCTGATGAAGCAGGAGCGCGTAGCTGCACAGATTTCGGACGGGCAACTGAGCCTGATATTCGAGCCGAACAAGCTGGACAAGATGAACGAGGCGGCGCGGGTGAAGGCGTTACTGACGCTCGCCCAAATCCTCATGCAGACCGCCGGCCTGGTAGTCGAGGAGCTCGGTGATGCCCGGCACTAACCAGATCCCGGAAGTGCTCTTGAAGCGCAAAGCTGTCATCAGCAATGATGGTCCCTACCGCGATCGATGCAACCTGGCGAACTCGTTGTATTCCTCCGTTGAGGCTTGTCACGATGACGGCCGATTTCAATAAGCTCTGGACGAATCCGGGAACCCCGAACGAAAGCGCCTGCTTGCCCACATTATTGAAGATGTCACCCTCATCAAACTGCCGAAGAGAGGAACAGCATGAATGTGTCCGTCGGAGCGCCAAAAACACATCACTTACTTGCTCCACGCGACGAAAACAGCGTGTGTTTCAGATGAAATGAAGAAGAGAAACGCCAAAATCTTAGATTAACAGTCTCTGCCGATAAGCACAGACCTAGGATGAAAGCGTCTCGTTCCGGCAGGACAGGCGGCGGTGTTTAAGAATTGAGGAGATAGGAAATGTTGACGGCAACAGGGAGGCTGTCGGTGGTCTTGCTAGCTTTCATGTGCTGCGTGTCGGCGGAGGCAGCGGCACTCTCCAGCCGTGAGTTCGATCGGCTCGCGCGCGAGTGCGCGCCATCAGCTGCCCCATCGACGCTTGCGGCGATCGCTAAGGTCGAAGGCGACTTCGATCCGCTTGCGGCATATGACGACCGTACCACCGATGAGCTCCTCCACTTGAAGGATCAGACGCCCGCGCGTCACAGCGCCACGGATCGACTTGAAGCGCAACATTTAGTCGATGTTGGGCTTATCCAGGTCAGTTCTAGAAACGTTTCCAAGCTGGGCTTGACGCCCGACATGACCTTTCAGCCATGCATCTCACTATCGACCGCGGCGCGCCTGCTTGAGAAGCGTTCTGCCGACGACACGCTCGCTGCAGCAAAGCAGTTGGTCCCTCGTCAGTCAATCTCTGACTCCAATACTGGTGATCCGGCCCGGGGCATTACGAATGGATATCGACCAAAGGTCGAGCTGGCCGCCCGACAGACGACGGCGCCTCTGATCGAGGTTCCGAAAGAAGCTGATGAAACGCCGACGGAAGAAGCATGGGATATTTGGGAGTTGTATGAGCGTCAGCGTTTGGTGGAAGAGCCATCCGAACCGCCGACGGGTCGTAGAGAAACTGAACGAGAAAAGTCGCGGTCCCCCTGTCCATCGCGAACTCGGATGAGTGGAGAGCCGAAGTGCTGATCCTTAGGGGCGTGCGTGCTGCATCAGGAGCGCAATGGCCTGCAAATCCCGGAGGACAATCAATTCCTATTCGATTGAACGATGGAGGTACGCTTGATTTCCTATTATGAGTCCGCTGGCGCGTACTGGACGCGCCTGTCTGTACGCAAGGCAGTGAGGTGTGCGTATGCCGTTGGTGCAGCGATCGGCGGGACGGTTTTGTCCGTCACGCCGGCGGCGGCTGACGGCGCGGATCCTGCCGCGATGCTCAACAACATATGCAAGTTCATCCTAGGGCCATTCGGTCAGTCACTCGCGGTTCTTGGCATTGTCGCCATCGGCGTCTCGTGGATGTTCGGTCGGGCGTCCCTCGGCCTTGTTGCCGGTGTCGTTGGAGGGGTCGTGATTATGTTTGGAGCGAGTTTTCTTGCGCAAGCTCTCATAGGAAGCGGCTAATGAGTGGCCGTCTGGAAGAAGCGACGCTCTATGTTGCAGCAACGCGGCCTGCATTATTTCTCGGAGTCCCGCTGACCCTAGCAGGGTTGCTTATGATGTTAGCCGGCATTCTCATCGTAGTCGTCCAGAATCCTCTTTATGAAGTCGTTCTCGTACCGCTGTGGTACGGGGTCCGTCTCACGGTTGAACGTGACTATAACGCAGCGAGCGTTGTTCTGCTCTTTCTGCAGACAGCCGGCAGAAGCGTTGACGGGGCACTCTGGGGTGGTGCGAGCGTCGCCCCAAATCCGATTGCGGTGCCTGCACGAGGCAGAGGAACGGTATAATGCACGGTGCAAGCGGCACGAGCGAGAGGTCCGGGGAGGTCTATCTACCCTACGTCGGACACCTAAGCGAGCATGTTGTTCTGCTAGAAGACGGCTCGATCATGAGCATGGCACATATCCGTGGCGTGGCCTTTGAGTTGGAAGACGTCGAGATGCGGAATGCTCGCTGCCGCGCATTCAATACGCTGCTTCGCAACATCGCAGACGATAATGTGTCGGTATGCGCTCATCTCGTCCGGCATACGGATATCTCGGCGCCTCCTGCGCGGCAGTTTCTCAGCACTTTCGCTGCCAGCCTGAGCGAAGCTTATGAGCAGCGTGTACTCTCCGGTAAGCTCTTTCGTAATGATCACTTCCTAACGCTGATCGTGTTTCCCTACACGGCGCTTGGTAAGGTCAAAGGCAGATTCGCGAACTTTCTTAAAAGGCAAGAGCCGCGGCTCGCAGAGCAGATACGGAATCTGGAAGATGTCTGGCACGTTGTGGCGAGCTCGCTAGAGGCATATGGACTCCGCCGCCTCGGCATTCGTGAGAAGAATGATGTACTTTTCACAGAGGTCGGGGAAGCACTTCGCTTAATTATGACCTGCCGATTCATGCCGGTGCCGGTTGTTAGCGGCTCGCTCGGCGCGTCGATCTATACTGACCGAGTCATCTGCGGCAAGCGGGCCTTGGAGGTTCAAGCCCCGCAAGATAGCTACGTCGGATCTATTTTTTCATTTCGTGAGTATCCGGCGAAGACGCGGCCGGGCATGCTCAACACCTTGTTGTCTGCCGAGTTTCCCCTCGTTTTAAGCCAAAGCTTCGCCTTTCTGACTCGTGCGCAGGCTCTTGCGAAACTCAGCCTCAAATCCAGCCAGATGACGAGTGCCGGTGACAAGGCCGTAACCCAGATAGGCGAACTTGCCGAGGCCGAGGATGCACTCGCATCCAACGAATTTGTTATGGGGTCTCATCATTTGAGCCTCTGCGTCTACGCCAATAATCTCAATGACCTTGCGGATCGCAGCGCGCGCGCACGCGCGCGGTTGACGGATGCGGGCGCGGTCGTGGTCCAAGAAGGTATTGGCATGGAGGCGGCTTATTGGGCGCAACTTCCTGGCAACTACAAGTGGCGCACGCGTCCGGGGGCGATCACCTCACGCAATTTCGCGGGTTTAGTCTCGTTTGACAACTTTCCCAGCGGCAACATCTGCGGCCACTGGGGTAAGGCCGTTGCGCGGTTTCGGAGCAACGGTGCAACCGCTTTCGATTATGTTCCACATGAGAATGACGTGGGCATGACGGCGATATTCGGCCCCATTGGTAGAGGCAAAACGACCCTCATGATGTTCATCCTTGCCATGCTCGAGCAGAGCATGGCGGATCGCAGTGGGGCGATCGTCTTCTTCGACAAGGATCGTGGAGGAGAGCTGTTGGTACGGGCTACGGGAGGCGCATACCTGACGCTACGCAGAGGCGTGGCCTCCGGCTTGGCGCCACTCCGCGGGTTGGACAATACAGCGGCCTCCCGCGATTTTCTGCGGGAATGGATTGTGGCGCTGATTGAAAGTGATGGACGCGGAGGCATCTCTCCGGAGGAGGAGCGGCGATTGGAACGCGGTATCCGTCGACAACTGTCGTTCGAGCCGTGCATGCGCTCACTCGCGGGTGTGCGCGAATTCCTGTTGCACGGCCTGTCTGAGGGCGCTGGCGCACGACTACAACGCTGGTGCCGAGGCAATGCACTCGGCTGGGCATTTGATGGTGAGTGTGACGATGTAAAGTTGGACGCGTTCATCACGGGCTTCGATATGACGCATATCTTGGAGTACGAGGAGGTATGCGCACCAGCGGCAGCATATCTATTGCATCGAATAGCAGCTGTAGTCGATGGTCGCCGCTTTGTCATGAGCTGCGATGAATTTCGGGCCTATCTGCTAAACGAAAAGTTCGCGTCGATTGTCGACAAGTTCTTGCTCACTATTCGCAAGAACAATGGCATGTTGATACTGGCAACGCAGCAGCCGGAACACATTCTGGAATCGAGTCTGGGTGCCAGCCTTGTCGCACAATGTAGGACGAAAATCATTTATCCATCACCGACAGCGGACCGATCTGCCTATATCGACGGCTTGAAGTGTACCGAGAGGGAATTTCAGGCGATCCGAGAGGATATGGCAATCGGTAGCCGCAAAGTGTTGCTCAAGCGCGAGAGCGGGAGCGTGATCTGCGAATTCGATCTTCGCGAAATGCGCGAATACGTCGCGGTATTGTCGGGTCGGGCCAACACGGTGCGCTTCGCCGATAAATTGCGCGGAACATATGGCGAGGAGCCGTCTGCTTGGCTCGATAAGTTCATGGTCCATTATCATGAAGCGGTAGATTGATCAGAAAAGGGAGTGTACCTATGAATCGTACCCAACTCATGCTGGTGGCAGCGGTTGCCACCTGTGCCATTGGGTCGGAGCCGGCCCGAGCGCAGTTCGTTGTCAGCGACGTCGTCGTGGAAGCCCAAACGGCAGCAACAGCAGTGAGTACTGCCGCGAACCTTCAGAAAACAATAGCGGTTGCAGCCAATACTGCGGCGAACCTTGAGCAGACAATGGCAATGGTGTCGATGTTGACTACGCCGTTCGGCATCACCGGGCTATTAAGTGCACTCAACCAGCCGAATCAGTACCCATCCACAAATCAACTCGAGAGGCAGATGTTTTCTACGCCGATGCCGACAGCAGGCACCGCGAGTGCGATCGCGTCAGGTGCTAATCGCAACGTGAAGGGCAACGATGCGGAAGGGACGCTACTACGTGATCACATTGCAGGGTCTGCCAATGCCGCAGGTCTTGCAGCCAACAATCTGAAGGCGATGGATTACCGCCTGACGGAGAATGCCAGCACGCCGAATCAGCTTTCGCGTTCGGGAAATATTATGCAGGCGACCGTAACCAATGGTCTAGTTCTCAAGCAAATCCACGATGCGGCCATTCAGAACGTCCAAGCGACCAGTCTACTAACAATGACCACTGCGCAGGCGGGCCTCCATCGGGCGGAAGAGGCCATTGCCCAGCGAAGAGAACATCAGGCAACTGCAGACATATTTGGCCCATAACGATCGGCAGTGCGTCAAATCACTGCCCCGTTCGGTGAAGAGAGGTGTGAGCAAGGTAGAGCAATGAACCTTAGGATTCCCGCGCCGTTCACGGCTATACACGCAATCTTCGATGGCGCGTTTTCCATTGGATTGCACGCATTCCTCGAGAGGATCCAGAGCGCAGTCAGTGAGCCTTTGCTGGCCAGTGTCACGCTTTGGATCATCGTACAGGGCATTCTAGTCATGCGCGGTGCAGTCGACGTTCGTGGTGGGATAACGAAAGTCATAACGGTCTCGGTTGTTGTCGCCCTCGTCGCTGGGCAGGCGAACTATCATGATTACGTGGTTTCGGTGTTTGAGGACACAATCCCAAAGTTTATCCATCGGGTCAGTGGAAGTGGCCCCGAGTTCATCAATGTTCCGGTGAAGCTTGATGTCATATTCGCTACAGCGCAGGCGACGTTTCAGCGGGTTGCGTCCGAGATTGGGCCAGAGAACGGTCAAGACATCCTTGCTCTTCAGGGGGCTCAATGGGTCTTCTATGGAACGCTGTGGACGGCGTTTGCGATCTATGATGGGGCCTCAATCCTAACGAAGGTGCTATTGGCGATTGGACCGGTGATCCTTGTGGGCTATCTTTTTGATCGCACGCGAGATAGCGCTGCCAAATGGGTAGGACAGCTGCTTACGTACGGAGTGCTTCTCCTCTTGCTGAATATCGTTGCGACGATAGTCATTCTAACGGAAGCAGCCAGCGTTGTGGCGATACTTGTCGTCGTTAAGGTGGCCAGTACGACCGCGGCGAAAATCATCGGCCTTTACGAGCTTGACATGTTATTACTGACGGGAGACGCCTTAATCGTCGCGCTCCCAGCTATCGCCGGAAATATTGGAGGCGCCTATTGGAGCGGCATGACCAGAGCTCCTGGTAGCCTGAATCGCCACGTCGCGCAGATACTACCTCGGTAAGTCACGGGGAAGATGGAGAGGTTCAATGAAATATTGTCTGCTGACACTGACTCTCGCTTTGGCGGCGTGTCAGTCTCCTGAGAGGCTAGCGAGCTGCGAGGGACCGGTTTTTCCGCTGAACGTGGATCGATGGCAGCCTACTCAATCGGATCTTCACGTTAGAGATGCGGAAGCACTTAATGAAAGCCCCTGAACATGCGCTCTTGGTGAAGAGGGAAGTGCTGGCCGACTACTATAAGGAAGTGGAGGCGTTTCAATCAACACGTGCTAGATCCGCGCGGCGACTTTCAAAGTTCGCGGTCGCCATTGCCGCAGCCGCTGTCTTGGGGAATATCGCGCAGGCCCTCACGATTGCCACCATGGTTCCGTTGAGCAAGCTTGTGCCGGTGTATCTTTGGGTGCGACCGGATGGGACTATCGACAGCGAAGTGTCAGTCTCCCGATTGCCAGCAACCCAAGAGGTTGCCGTTGTTAATGCGTCACTCTGGGAATATGTCCGCTTGCGCGAGAGCTACACAGCCGATACGGCTCAATACGCCTATGAGCTCGTATCGAATTTCAGTGCCCCAATCGTGCGGCACGAGTATCAAGAGTACTTCAATTACCCCAATCCAAATTCACCTCAAGTCACAATCGGTAAGCGCGGTCGGCTAGAGGTCGAGCACATCGCTTCAAATGACGTCGCTCCTGGTGTGCAACAAGTGCGTTACAAGCGCTCTGTCATTCTGGAGGGGCAGAGGCCGGTCGTGAGTACTTGGACTGCAACGGTTCGGTATGAAAAGGTGAGCGGCATGCCGGGTCGATTGAGATTGTCCAATCCCGGGGGACTAGTTGTGAGCGCCTACGGAACCTCGGAAGATACTGTTTCGAATGCGGGACGCAGCGAACCATGACGAAGACCTGCTGTATTATGCTCGCCTGTTTACTTCTCATTACGGTTGGCGCGCGGTCGGAAGACACACCGATGGCCGGCAGGCTAGATCCGCGCATGCGCTCTCTGGCGTATGACCCCGATCAGGTGGTGCACCTTTCGACTGCTGTCGGGGCCACATTGGTTATTACTTTCGGAGCCAACGAGACTGTGACAGCGGTTGGGGTGTCCAATAGCAAAGACCTCGCAGCGCATCCGCGAGGCAACTATCTTTTCTTCAAGGCAAGTCAGGTCCTCCCGTCACAACCTGTCATCGTGTTGACCGACAGCGATACAGGTATGCGACGATATGTTTTTAGCATCTCTACGAGAGCCATGTCGCGTCTCGATAAAGAGCAGCAAGATCTCTACTATAGCGTACAGTTCAGGTATCCTGTCGAAGAGGCCGCTGCTCGTCGGAGGGAAGGAGAGCAGAGGATCGCAGCCGATCGGCTCCGAGCAGAATCAGCGTATCAACAGAGAACTCAGGACTTATTGAGTCATCCGGTTACGAATCCCGCCACCAACAATTGGCACTATGTTGCTCGCGGGGATCGTTCACTATTGCCGATAGAGATCGTGGACAATGGGTTTACTACGGCATTCCGCTTCCCGGGCAACGTCCGCATACCGTCGATCTATACGATTGATCCAGATGGCAAGGAAGCTGCCGCCAACTATTCGGTCAAGGGGGACTATCTTGAGGTGTCCTTGGTTTCGGGGGAGTGGCGTCTGAGGGACGGGAACACTGTGTTGTGCATTTGGAACACCGCATACAATCCCGTTGGACGAAAGCCGGGTACGGGGACAGTAAGACCTGACGTCAGGCGCGTTCTAAAGGGGGCAGGCTGATGGTCGAGGTCGATCCACCATCGACACACGATGTGAAAGGGGCCGGATCCTTGGTCTCTGACTCGCATCGCGGACGTATTCCGGGATTGCAGAAGATAATCTTCGTAGGATTAGTTCTTGCGCTATCCCTGGGCCTGATTTGGTTCGCCGGTTCAAAGAAGAACGACGAAGCGTCTCCACCGCATGCCATGATTGCCAGCAACACTAATCCGTTCAACCCGCCCCCGACTGATGTCGTTCTTGGCCCTCCGGCCGCGCCGGCGGCCGCGCAGTCGGCTGCTCCCCCGCCGGTCCCGAGCGGGCCGGAACCAAACGGCGTGCGGCCTGAAGAAACTCCGATCTTTGCTTATAGCGGTGGTGATCAAGGCATCAGCAAGCCGGTTCAGCAGGTGGGCACTAGCCGTGAACACGAAAGAGGTAAGGAAGACGCCTCACTCAGGGGCCAAGCGTCAATCGAGAATGATATTTCAATGCGCATGAAGCCGACTTTGCTGCAGCCGAGCCAGGCGACACTCCTGCCGCATCCTGATTTCATGATTACCCAAGGAACGATTATTTCTTGTGTCTTGCAAACGGCGATCGATACGAATCTGGCAGGTTACGTGAAATGTGTACTGCCCAAGGATGTACGGGGGACAACAGGCCATGTTGTGCTCCTAGATCGCGGCACGACAGTAGTCGGAGAGATTCAGCGTGGCCTGCAGCAGGGGGATGCGCGTATTTTTGTGCTCTGGAGTCGAGCCGAGACGCCGGACCATGCGGTAATTTCGCTGGCGTCCCCAGGCGCTGATGAGCTCGGTCGCTCTGGACTGCCTGGCACAGTCGATAATCACTTATGGGAACGCTTTGGCGGGACAGTGTTCTTGAGCGTCATTCAGGGTGCGTTGCAGGCTGCTGGTAGTTATGCTGCCAGCGCCGGTGGCGGGACCAGCTTCAACAGCTTCCAGAGCAATGGTGAACAAGCTGCCGATACTGCAATAAGAGCAACGATCAACATTCCACCAACCTTGAAGAAAAACCAAGGCGACACCGTGTCCATATTTGTCGCACGGGATCTCGATTTCTCAAACATATATCAGCTTCGGATGACGGGTCAGGCAACGGCCAGGAGAAACTATCATTCCAAGCCGAGATAGGATCAAGGACGACGAAAATCGGAGAACCGAATGCAAACAGAAGCAAATCCGCAATTGTGTTTCCTCCTCAAACCAATTGTGGAGTGGCTCGATGATCCAAGGACCGAAGAGATCGCGATTAATAGACCCGGAGAGGCGTTCGTCCGCCAGGCCGGCATTTTCACAAGATATTCTTTGCCTCTCACGTACGATGATCTCGAAGATATCGCCATACTAGCGGGAGCTTTGCGAAAGCAAGATGTTGGACCACAAAGTCCTCTATGTGCCACCGAACTGCCAAATGGAGAGCGGCTACAAGTCTGTTTGCCGCCGACTGTGCCGTCAGGCACCATCAGCCTGACAATTCGGCGTCCGGGCTCTCGTGTTGCGCCTCTCAAAGAGGTTTCTTCCCGGTACGAAGCGTCCCGATGGAACCAGTGGCGATCGCGCAAGACAAGCCAAGCGCGGCAGGATGAACAGATCCTTCAGCATTACGACCGCGGGGATCTGGAGGGATTTCTGCAGGCATGCGTCGCTGGTCGGCTGACCACGCTACTTTGTGGGCACACAGGTAGCGGCAAGACGACAATGAGCAAAACCCTGATTGGGGCCATCCCGCCGGAGGAACGGCTGATTACGATCGAAGATGCGCTTGAACTCGTCATTCCGCACGAGAACCATGTTAGGCTACTCTATTCCAAGAATGGAACGGGATTAGGTGCAGTGAGTGCAGAGCAGCTTCTGCAAGCGAGCCTCCGCATGCGGCCAGATCGGATACTCCTCGGTGAGATGCGCGATGACGCCGCGTGGGCTTATCTCAGTGAAGTAGTTTCTGGCCATCCAGGATCTATTTCCACGATACATGGGGCCAATCCTGTCCAAGGATTCAAGAAGCTGTTTTCTCTCGTCAAAAGCAGCGCGCAAGGAGCTGCGTTAGAAGATCGTACACTGGTCGATTTGCTGTCAGCCGCGATCGACGTCATTGTGCCATTCCGTGCATGCGGGGCCGTCTACGAAGTGGGCGAAATCTGGCTTGCGGCGGACGCGCGCCGACGAGGGGAGACAGTGGCCGATCTTCTGGATCAGCATTAGGGGCAAATGCAGCGATTTCGTCGTGCTGGCGAGACTCGAACGCGATTGGTTTCTGCAGAGGCTCGGATCGCACAAGAATCGTCCTAAGCTACGGATAGTGTGGCGGTCAACCCCATCGGTCGACGGATGTTCGTGGTGTGTCGAGTGCTCAGGCAGTCGACGCGTCATCATCAGCATCGTTGATATGATAAAGCGTACTGCTGTTGGCGTGATTGTTCGCCCCCCATATGTAGTACGCCGAAGGCGATCTACCATCGTTTTTGTGCGTTGGAGACGACGTGCGGTCTTGGAAGCCTATATTCCATCGGCCGTTCAGCCAACCGCGCAATCGATGGACGCATCGTAGGCAAACAGCAGCACGCGGCAGCGAGCGTATAGTTTGGTGCTCATGAATCCTTCTGCTGTGACACAACGATATTGTTTAAGTGTGAACGAGATATCGTCTTGATGAGCAGGACTCTGTTGCTGAACTATCTTCATCAAAGGATAACGGAAAGGAAAGGAAATGAAACTGTTGACGTGTTGCTCCTTCAAAGGAGGTGCGGGCAAGACGACGGCACTTATGGGATTGTGTGCGGCGTTCGCGCGCGGTGGCAGACGTATCGCTTTGTTCGAGGCCGACGAAAATCGGCCGCTAACGCGCTGGAAAGAGAACGCGCGACGACGCAACGCCTGGGATTCTCAGTGCGAGATTTTCGTCGCAGACGAAATGTCCCTTCTTGAGGCCGCGTACGATGGAGCAGAACGTCGTGGCTTCGACTATGCGCTTGCCGATACACATGGCGGGTCTAGCGAGCTTAATAACACGATCATCGCGAGTTCGCACTTCCTGCTGATTCCGACCATGTTGACTCCGCTCGACATCGACGAAGCGCTTTCCACCTATCGGTATGTCCTCGAGCTTTTGATGAGCGAGAACTTGGTGATCCCGACGGCGCTGTTGCGTCAACGTGTGCCGGTCGGTCGCCTCACCACCTCGCAGCGCGCGATGTCGGATATGCTGGCGAGTCTTCCCGTCATACAGTCTCCGATGCACGAGCGAGATGCGTTCGCTGCTATGAAAGAGCGTGGTATGCTGCATCTGACACTGGAAAATCTAGGGAACGATCCGATGATGCGTCTTGTCGAACGCAACCTAAGCCTCGCGATGGAGGAGCTCGTCACGCTTTCCACGTTGGTCGATCAGGCGATGGAGGGCTGAGGTGGGAATTCGCAAACCCGTCTTGTCCGTAGGGGAAGCCAAGCGTCTCGCGACCGCCCGAGGCAGGATCGACGTGCTGGAAGTGCCGGCCACCTCCGGGGACTCGACCTCTCCGGAGCTGCCAACAAGTGCTGATCAGACAGAGTCGCCGCCACGGCCGTTCCCTGGGAGGCGTCAGCGTCGTGCCGATCAGCAACCGATGTCAACAGCAGACGCACTTAGCTCGACGATTGCCCCGGAAACAATTCAGGTCTTCCTCTCGGCGCTACCGCCGGCTCGCAAGGTTTCGCCGGTCTTTGACAATCTCTGCGGGCAATATAGCCCTGTGAAGTCGTTACAAATGATCCTACGTCGGGCGCTTGATGACTACGAGGCCATGCTGGAGAATGGATCGTTTCGCTCGGCGCCGAAGAGCTATCCCGTGCCCGACCAGGCTTGCGGCGCCTGTGTCGTCGTCCAGACATCCCGCATGTTGCCGACGTCGTTGGTGCAGATTGCTCGCGCTCACTTTGATCCATTTGGACTAGAGACGGCCCGCGCCTTCGGACACAAGTTGGCGACTGCAGCACTCGCGTGTTTTTTTGCGGCAGAGACGAATTCCCGTCGTTGACCGCGCCATCCGTCCCGTGACGAGCCGTTCCCAAGCTAGGAAGGTAAGTCGGTTCAATTTGGGATTAGTCAGGATAGGGCGGCTACGCCAACTCATGACGACGAGAGGTCTGGCTAAGTTTTCGTCTGCTGCAGGGCAATGATTTGATCCAGAATTGTCTGTTGGGCCAGAATCGCGCGGGGGTCCTGGCGAGGCTTTGTGCGATCTCGCGCAACGAGGTCGTCTAGGACGTCGTCCAGTTCGGCGGTATAGGAGTCGCTCTGGTTGGCGTCCATTCGAGAAGTAGGATCCTGGAGCGTCCGTCGCTGTAGGGCAATGATTCGTTCCAGAAGCGCCTGCTGTACAAGATTCGCGTGACCGTCCGGGCTCGCCTTTGAGCGATCACGCGCAGCAAGATCTTCTGCGAATGTGACCGGTTCGGCGATATAGGAGTTCCCCTCCTGACCGACCATTTGGGGAACTACGGCATCCTGCGTATCACTCACATTTACCCTCGAAGACGTTTCTTTCGGCGTTTCCGAGAAAGAATATTCCGTTTCTTTTGCAGTTCGGGCGATCTCTTCTCGGCTACCTTCCTCCAAAACCAGGTTGGGAACCTCTGCGAGTATCAAGGGAGCGGGCTCCGGAAGACCGCCTACCTGGCTTTCGAAGATACGCTTCAGTATACGATCGGAATAATAACGAACCTTACGCAGCCGCAAGGGGGGCTGCCCTTTAATGAGGACGATCTGGCATTTGTCATCGAGCAGGCGCACTTGTTCGGGCCGCAATAGAGGGGCTCCTTGATCAGAAATCTGGATATTGTGATCGAACCGTCGCCCTTGGCTGTACGACGTCGAGCGTGCCTGAAACGTATATTCCCCGATCGCCTTCGATATATAGCTTGGCGTTTCGTCATCCGCCGTAGCCATGAAGACTTGGAGGCCGGTATTGCTAAGGAAGTTTTGTTTACCTGCCTCATCGTATGTACCCGTCAGCGCCGAAAGGCTTTGGACAATGAGCATAAAACGACCTTTGTAACCTGCGATGGTTGTAATTGCTGTCGCAATCGCATCCATCTTGCCAAGATGCTTAAATTCGTCGAGCAAGAACAACACTTCGTGTTTCTCATCCTTGCTCGGCAGTGAACGCTGTAGAATCGACACAACCTGCTGAAAGAGTAAGCGCATGAGGGGCGCAACTACCTCAAGATCGTTTGGGCTGACGCACAGATAAACGCTAGTTCTTCTACGGCGCAGATCGTAGGTGGAGAAGTCTGATCTGCTTGTTGCCGCTTTGACGAGCGGATCGGCCCACAAGTTGAGACCCCCATCGCCCAGCACTGAGGTGTAAGAGGTTAGGATCTTTGTATCGTTGCCAGCCATGTTGTCAAAGATTCGTTGAGCCTCTTTGTTTTTGCTCTCCTCCGCGAGCCGCGCGAAGAGCTTGTACTTCTCTCCTGGCTGCGCAAAGAGGTCGTATACGGCTCCAATCGTTGGGCTGCCTCGCTCGATACAGGCCAGAATGCCGGCAACAAAAAGATCTCGTGCGCCCTCTAGAAACGCTTCTGCGTTCTTTCCTTTGGTCGTAATCAGGTTCGCCGCTAGGCGGCGCGCCTCGGTGAACTGCCGCTCTGAGGGTAGCGCCACGATATCTAGCACCGGATTGTAGCAACACGTTCGTCGCTCTGGGTCGAGGGGAGCAAACTTGAACACGCTGTTGCCGTGGGTCTTGCGTGCTCTTGATGTGAGTTCAAAAAGCTCACCCTTGACGTCGAGGGCTATCAGTGAGCCCTTGAAGGTCAGTAGCGTTGGAATGACGATGCCCACGCCCTTGCCAGCTCGCGTCGGTGCAACAACGAGGCTATGCGGCTGATCGCCATTGGTCAGGTAATGGCCGAACAAAAACGGGCTGCGCGTCTTTCCAAACACTGGGCCGCTGATGCGGCTGTACCGCTGAAGATATCCTGCACGCCGCATTTCGTCGTATCGAGCCCAGCGTGCCGTGCCGTGATGTTCGCGATTGCGCGAGGATAAGACTAGCTGCATTAGGAGGGCGAGTCCCGACGTTGAGACAACGATTGCGAGGCCGCGATAGAAGGCGGGGGACGCGTACCCCAAATGGAATGGCGTCTCGTACCAAAAAGCGAGGATGTTGAGTTTCATGATCGAGTCACCGCTAATTCCTTGGCGGAATGTCACGTACAGACTTGCCATACAAAAACCTGCAGCCAGTGAACACAGGATGCTCAGAGCCAAGCTTAAGTGCGTGGGTCTACTTCTATTCATCGTTCTACCGTAATTGAGGCATCGGCCCGGTTTTGCTGAATTCTGAAGAGGTCGGACGAGATCATGCCCACTCGGCCTTCCGAATCATCCGCTGCAAGGGCGTCTCGTCGATGGTGCGAAGGCACGGCTGAAGGCGGTCCACCGGACCTTCGGCTCGTCGTACTGCGGACGCGCGCAATCGATAGGTCGCCATCTTGAGTGTTATGATTGCGCATAAGAACGTTCAGCTGTCTATCTGGTTGAGGAGGGGGGAATTTGCTGATTGGGATGCGATCCCGTGGTTGAGCGAGGGGTTCTGTCGCGCTCGTGCGGCGATAGATTGAGCGGCAGTTGTTATAAGCGAGGCGCCGGCGAAGTGCGACGCCGGGTCGACTTCGAGGTGAGAGCTGGCTCCGCAAATTCGGACAGTAGCTTGAGTGGATTTTCTGCCTGACAGCGGCGAGGCTTCTTGCCGCGAATCAGGAGCGAAGATGACGAAGAGGAGTCGCCGGACGCATTCTCCGGCATTCAAGGCGAAGGTGGCTTTGGCAGCCGTGAAGGGAGAGAAGACGCTGGCCGAGCTGGCGCAACAGTTTGATGTTCATCCGAACCAGATCACGACCTGGAAGACCCAGCTTCTGGAAGGCGCCGCCGGCGTGTTTGGGCAGGACAAGGGATTGGCCGAGGCGCCGGTCGATTTGAAGGCGCTTCATGCCAAGATAGGCGAGCTTGCGTTGGAGAACGATTTTTTGTCCGGCGCGCTCACCAAGGCGGGGCTGCTGAGCGCAAAGCGATGATCGACCGCGACCATGATCTGCCTGTTGTGCGCCAGGCGAAGGTCCTGAACCTCGCCCGCAGCACGGTCTACTATGAACCTCGGCCGGTTTCGGCCGAGGACCTTGCCTTGATGCGTCGGCTCGATGAGCTGCACCTCGATTATCCTTTCGCGGGGGCACGCATGCTGCGATCGCTGTTGCGGCGTGAGGGCGCGCAGATTGGCCGCCGCCACGTCGCGACGCTGATGAAGCGCATGGGGATCGAGGCGATCTATCGTCGGCCGAATACGAGCAAGCCCGGGCTGGGCCACAAGATCTACCCGTATTTGTTGCGCGGATTGAAGATCGAGCGGCCGAACCAGGTCTGGGCCATGGACATCAGCTACGTTCCGATGCGGCGTGGCTTCGTCTACCTCGCCGCGGTCGTCGATGTGTTCAGCCGGCGGGCCCTGGCCCAACGCGTATCGATCACGATGGAGACGGTGTTCTGCGTCGAAGCGCTCCAGGAGGCGCTGGCGAAGCACGGCAGGCCCGAGATGTTCAACACGGATCAGGGCAGCCAGTTCACCAGCCTCGACTTCACCAGTGTGCTGCTGGACGCAAAGATTGCCATCAGCATGGACGGCAAGGGCGCCTGGCGCGACAACGTGTTCGTCGAGCGGCTCTGGCGCACGGTCAAATACGAGGAAGTCTACCTGCGCGCCTACGACAGCGTGTCCGAGGCGCGAGCATCGATCTCCAGATATCTGGCGTTCTACAATCAGGGACGCCCGCACTCGAGCCTTGACGAACGCACCCCCGACGAGGCCTACTTCGGCACGCAAGCGATGGTGATGGCCGCATGACCGTCGCCGACGATTTTGTCGTTGCTCTGGTCGGGCTACGCCCTCCCGACGCAACGACAAAATCGCAAAGCCCCGCATTCAGTGTAACCTGGCAGGAATCCACTTAATTTCCGCGGGGCACTGTCCAAACAACCGGGGCCAGCTCTGTGGTCGCCCGCCAGAGCGACCAAGAGTTGGCGTGAGTTCTGGATCGATGTGAGGCAGGCGCTGCCTGCAGATCGCTCCTGAAGTGGTGGTCGGTGAGCATGTGCTGGGGTTCTGGAAGGCCCTCGATGAGGTCGTCCCCGGCCGCGACACCAGCGGTGCTGGGAGCCACAGTCAGCAACGTGCTCGACAAGGTCGCCAGAATCCATCCAAGTCGCGATGACGAACGATCTGCGGAACGTCTATCTGGCACCGAGCCGGGAAAGCCGAACCGCGGTCGACACCTTCGTCGAGAACGACCCTGGCAAATGCGGGCCGGCGGTCGAGTACTTGATCAAGGATCGTGTGGCGCCGCTCGCGTTCTTCGGCTTGCCTGCCGAGCATTGGGGTCATCTGCGCATCTCGATTCCATTGAGAGCGTGTTCACCAGGGTGCGGCAGCAGCACCGGACGGTGCGAACGAAAGGATCGCTCTCGCCGAAAATCGCGAAGCTGATAATCGTCAAGTTGACTGGCGCTGACTGAAAGGAACAAATCAGTTGCGGTGTCATCGCCGATGTAAAGTTTACTGGCGGCGACACGGTGTAACGGGCCCTCTTCCATTTATTGCAACTGTAGCAAAGAAGCGCATGCATCGACCTTGATAAGACGCATCCGGTGCTTAGACTTTGATCCGTGCTGACCTCAATGTTCCCGCAGGCCAAATGTTGGTTTCTTCCGCTCTTCTTGGAGGAAGTGGTATGTCTCACAGTACAGATCCAGTCGGGCACGATGTCTCCAGTCGACAGCGTCGACGCGCGGAAAGGAAAGGGTTCAAGGTTGTTAGCGCCAGACTACGCTCCCCCGAATACGAGAGCTTTTCCCGGCAGGCGCGCTCTGTCGGGCTGACTGACAGCATGGCCATACGAGTCGCCGTGCGCCGAATTGGCGGCTTTCTTGAAATCGACGCTGAGACACGCCGAGGAATGGAGGGCATTCTTCAGGAGATTGGAGTGCTTTCTTCTAATGTTGCCGCGCTCTTAGCTGCTTATTGCGAGGATCCGGTCGCGAATGTGGAGGCTGTGAGGATCGAGCGTATCGCATTCGGCGAGGCCTTTGCCGATCTCGATAGTTTGCTGCGCTCTATTCTGTCGGTGTCGCGTCGGCGAACTGATGGATGCTCTATGCTGAAAAATGCGGTCGAGCAGTAGTGTCGCATGGACGAGAGTGCGTGTTAGATGTCCAATTTATCCCAGGTTGTCATTCGGATCGTACCTCATGGCGGGGCTATGACCCCTGAAAGGATGATCAAACAATGGCAGTATTTGAGCCGGAACGGCAAGCTGGAGCTTCAGTTATCTGCGCGACATCTGGATATTCCCCTGAGGTGGGACAAGATGTTAGAGACGGCGCGCAGCTGGGCCTGGGAAACCGGCAACTATGTCGAGAGCCACCGAGACGAAGAGAGGGATCAGGACCTAACTACTCATATCGTTGTCAGCTTCCCGCCAGGCACCGATCAAGAGGCCGCTTATGGAGCAGGGCGCGGGTGGGCGGCCAAGATGTTCGGCTCGGGATTTGGGGGCGGTCAGTATAACTATCTTACCGCTTTCCATACGGATCGCGGCCATCCTCACCTTCATGTGGTCGTTAATCGCCGAGAACTCCTGGGACGAGGGTGGCTGAAGATATCCCGTCGCCACCCGCACTTGAACTATAAGGCCCTGCGCACTGAGATGGCGGAGATCTCGCGGCAGCATGGCATCATGCTAGACGCGAGTTCGCGAGCGGAGCGCGGCCTCACCGAGCGGCCGATGACCTTTGCCGAATACCGCCGGCGTGAGCGGGGGGAGAATTTGCTGGTGCACTCAAATATGATTGTCGAAGGTGGGAGTACGGAAGGGGCACCTTCGGCAGAAGTGTCCCAAAACCCGATGAGGCCCGCCGATCCGTTGTGCCTTCATACCTCCTCGAGCGATTCAAGTGGTAACGGGTGCAGTAATGACGAGCCGAAGCCTCTTGACCGTTTGTTGCCATTCGGCGATCGAAGCGATTCAAATGGACCGGTCGCACCGCAGGTCGGGCCTCCTCAGCAAACGGCTGTGTCGGGTACGAAGCAAACCAAAACCGTGGCGCCCCATGGGGGGCCTCCAGAAGACATGGTCATGCAGTGGGAGGCTGTCGGCCGGCGCCGACAGGAGGAGCAGGGCAACTCAAGTGGAGACGAGCAGCGCGGAGAGCAGCAAGCAACTCTTCCGCATGTCAATGACGGAGAAGAGAAAAGAACGAAAAGAGGCGGTCGCAGCCGATGAGATAGATCGCAAGGGACAAGTCACGACGAATAAGGAGACTCATGAAGGACGCCAGCTCCACCGACCCTGGGGCGAGCGGCGAACAACGCGGCTCGACGCGCGAATCCAATACATCACGAGCAAGGGAAGTGCACAGGCTCCTTTGCGACGAACCATTCCCGGGTAACGATCGAACAGCAGGGGCTACCCATCATGTCAAGGCAGAACGCTTGCGGACGCGAAGCGCCGTGCGGTAATGCATCAACTTGATGGATGCTGAAGCCTCCATATGTAGACGGTCGATTCCATGAAGCCGATTACATGATGTGTTGCTGCACAAAACGATATGGGACAGATAAATGGTAAGAAACGCCCGCGGGTTGCCAGCGATGAATCGCGAAGAGGGATCGGGCACCCACGAAGACGAATCCCTCGCCGGTTCCAGTGGCCGCGTGGGGGAGCCATCAAGCGGTCGACGCGAAAGGAGCAATACGCTTGCCGCATCGTCGTCCGCGGATAGCCAAATAGCTGGTGCCTTCCCGCCAGACGCGGCGATGCATGAAGATTTCGATGATCTCACCGAAGACGATTGGTCGAGGATCGACGAATTGTTGCTAGCGATAAATCGCGAAGAGGGATCGGGCACCCACGAAGACGAATCCCTCGCCGGTTCCAGTGGCCGCGTGGGGGAGCCATCAAGCGGTCGACGCGAAAGGAGCAATACACTTGCCGCATCGTCGTCCGCGGATAGCCAAATAGCTGGTGCCTTCCCGCCAGACGCGGCGATGCATGATAATTTCGATGATCTCACCGAAGACGATTGGTCGAGGATCGACGAATCAATGTGGTCTCATGGAGACACACCCGTTGTCGATAAGGGTAAGGCAAAAAGTGACGTTCATGACGTAGCCCTGCCTGCTACTGCGATTGGCCACCCGAGCGAAGCGATGCCGCGATCCGTGCCGCTGCGGACCTTTGAGCGCGTTGAAGTCGGCGACGACTTACTCATTGGACATGAGTCCAATTCGGAGTGGAGCCATGCGATGCTCTTCGAAACCCCTCAGCAGCATTTTAGGAGAGTGGGAAGATGGCTCGATAAAGAAGAGTACGATCAAATGTCCGTGCTGATTAAGACAGACGATCCGAAGGTGCGTACGCCCAGAGAATCGGCTGTGCTCGCAGCTTGGGAGGCAGCGGTACATCGAGAAGATGGATGAGTTAGGCTTATCGCATAGAGTCTTCGGTTCAGTGAAAAATCCGGGGCCCCATTCCTATGATACTCCCGCCGGGAGGAGAACCGCTCTCCACAACTACGAATTTCCACTCCAAACGGGAAACTACAATCCAGATATTCTGATCCGACATGACGGCGTCTTCACCGGCCTTTGGCCGAAACTTGTCGACGCGAAAACACCACTAGCAAGTCTGACACAAGAGTTCGGCGCAGACAACGTGTGGCTCAAGGCGGCCGACAACACCTATTTGACGGAGTGCGCTTATAATTATAAGGAGCGGGAGAGAGCTGAGGAAGCCTTCGCCAAGTTCATTGCTGGCGATGATGTCATGAGCGCGACGACTTACTCATTGGACATGAGTCCAATCCGGAGTGGAGCCATGCGATGCTCTTCGAAACCCTCAGCAGCATTTTAGGAGAGTGGGAAGATGGCTCGATAAAGAAGAGTACGATCAAATGTCCGTGCTGATTAAGACAGACGATCCTGAAGGTGCGTACGCACCAGAAATCGGCTGTGCTCGCAGCAGGAGGCAGCGGTACATCGAGAAGATGGATGAGTTAGGCTTATCGCATAGAGTCTTCGGTTCAGTGAAAAATCCGGGGCCCCATTCCTATGATACTCCCGCCGGGAGGAGAACCGCTCTCCACAACTACGAATTTCCACTCCAAACGGGAAACTACAATCCAGATATTCTGATCCGACATGACGGCGTCTTCACCGGCCTTTGGCCGAAACTTGCGACGCGAAAAACACCACTAGCAAGTCTGACACAAGAGTTCGGCGCAGACAACGTGTGGCTCAAGGCGGCCGACAACACCTATTTGACGGAGTGCGCTTATAATTATAAGGAGCGGGGAGAGAGCTGAGGAAGCCTTCGCCAAGTTCATTGCTGGCGATGATGTCATTGAGCGCGACGACTTACTCATTGGACATGAGTCCAATTCGGAGTGGGAACCATGCAATGCTCTTCGAAACCCCTCAGCAGCATTTTAGGAGAGTGGGAAGATGGCTCGATAAAGAAGAGTACGATCAAATGTCCGTGCTGATTAAGACAGACGATCCTGAAGGTGCGTACGCACCAGAAATCGGCTGTGCTCGCAGCAGGAGGCAGCGGTACATCGAGAAGATGGATGAGTTAGGCTTATCGCATAGAGTCTTCGGTTCAGTGAAAAATCCGGGGCCCCATTCCTATGATACCCCGCCGGGAGGAAGAACCGCTCTCCACAACTACGAATTTCCACTCCAAACGGGAAACTACAATCCAGATATTCTGATCCGACATGACGGCGTCTTCATCGGCCTTTGGCCCCAACTTGTCGACGTGAAAACGTTAGCAAGTTTGACACAAAAGTACGGCGCAGACAACGTGGCTCAAGGCGGCCGACAACACCTATTTGACGGAGTGCGCTTATAATCATAAGGAGCGGGAGGGAGCTGAGGAGCCTTCGCCAAGTTCATTGCTCGCGATGATGTCATTCAGTGCTCTCACGAGCATGACCGCAAACGCCTTCGAGATGCGGACATCGGGCGGTAATCTCCTCCGCGCCATCGGAGTAGGTGATGAATCATCGGCACATTGTCCGTCTCGTCTTCTTCATGGTCTGCTCCGTTTATCAAAACGGAACGGCATCCGCACCACCTAAGCCGCCAGTCCAAAATCCGGGGTCCACTTCTGATCCTGGACATCGGCTTCATCGGGGCGTGTCGGCAACTGGGCGAGGACGTGCTTCAGCCATGCGAAGGGCTCGATGCGACAGGCCCGACAAGTCAGCATCAGACTATAGATGACGGCACTGGCCCTGGCTCCCTCGACGGTAGCGCTGAAGAGCCAGTTTTTCCTGCCGCAGGCAAAATCCTGATATCGCGTTCCAGAAGGTTGTTGTCGATCGGCATGCTGCCGTCCTTGGCGTAGCGTCAGATATTCCCATTGGTTGAGCGTATAGGAGACCGCATCCTCAAGCTTGGTGTCGGGCACAACCTTGGGAGCGATTGCATCGAGCCACGCCTTGAGGGCGTCCAGGACCGGGAGGCTGTGAAATGGACCCCGATTTTGGGACCGGAGGCTTAGTTGGAAAAGGCCGCTCCGTCTGATAGACGGAGTGACAATGACGAAGAAGACGAGACGCAAGATCGACGCGGCACTGAAGGCAAAGATCGCGCTGGAGGCGGTGCGGGAGCAGGCGACGGTGGCCGATTTGGCCCAGCGCTACGAGGTTCACCCGAACCAGATCTATGCCTGGAAGAAGCAACTGCTGGAACAGGCGGCCCGGGCTTTTGACGCGGGTGTCGGGCGGGAGAGCGAGGGCGCTCGCGAACGCGAGATCGAGAAGCTGCACGCCAAGATTGGACAACTGACAGTCGAGCGCGATTTTTTAGTGCGGAGGTCGGAAGATGAGCACGCCGGACCGTCGAGGAATGCTTGATCGCGCCGATAAGGCGCTGTCGATCCGCCGGCAATGCATGTTGCTTGGCATCGCGCGCTCTGGCGTCTACCGGCCGCCCCGGCCGGCCAACGACAACGACCTTGGCCTGATGCGGCGGATCGACGAGCTGTTCACCGCCTGGCCGTTCCTGGGCTCGCGGCGAATGACCGCGATGCTGAAGGCTGAGGGGCTTCAGGTCAATCGCAAGCGCGTGCAGCGCCTGATGCGCAAGATGGGCATCGCGGCGCTGGGACCGAAGCCGAACACGACGAAGCCGGCGCCGGGCCACAGATCTACCCCTATCTGCTGCGCAACATGACGATCGACCGGCCGAACCAGGTGTGGGCGGCCGACATCACGTATTTGCCCATCGGCCGTGGCTTTCTTTATCTCGTTGCCATCATCGACTGGGCGAGCCGTGCAGTGCTAGCGTGGCGTATCTCCAATACAATGGATACCTCGTTCTGCCTCGCTGCGCTCGACGACGCTCTGGCACGGTATGGCAGGCCGGAGATCTCAGCGCAATGCCGTCGGCATTGTCGCGACAACACCGACCAAGGCAGCCAATTCACGAGTGCGGCCTTCACCGGCGCGTTGGCCGGCGCAGGGATCAAGATCTCAATGGATGGCCGCGGTCGTTGGATGGACAATGTCTTCATCGAGCGGCTGTGGCGCTCGCTCAAGCATGAGGACATCTATCTCAAGGGCTATGCCGACGGTCGCGAGGCCAAGGCAGGAATCGCAAACTGGATCGCCTTCTACAACGGTCGCCGCCTTCATCAGGCACTCGGCTATCGCGCGCCGATGGCGGTCTGGCGCGAACGGATGCAGGCTGCGAAGGCTGTGGACATGATGGACAACGCCGACGCGTTGACCACATGCCAACAGCAACAGCAGCAACAGGGTTTCTCGCAGCGTGATAGAAACGGATCAGGAGCGGTCAGTTTCCAACTAACAAACCGGCTCAAGCGGTGTACGCGTACGACCATGACCGCTGAATTGCGCGTTGTGAATTTTGGCGAACAGGTGAGAAATCGCCTGTATGGACGTGCATACAGTCAATTCTGTCAGTCGGCTTGAGATCGTTGATAGGGGCGGTCGACGTCGGTTCAGCGACGAGGCCAGCTGAAAATCGTCGCCGAGAGCTATTCATTGCCCCGTTTAGGGTCGGCCACGGCCCGCAAATACGGGATCACGCGCTCGCAGTTGGCTGATTGGCGTAACGCAGCCCGGGCCGGGCGTTTTGGTTCGACTTCGGTTGAAGGATTTGTGCCAGCGGTGATCGTGCCGGAGGTTCCGGCGGCGCCCGCGACGCCGATGACGAGCGCGGCCGGCAGTCGTATGGAGATTGTGGCTTCTAACGGTTGTCGGGTGATTGTGGATAGGGGCGTCGATGTTGACGTGCTGATTCGGATCATGCGTGGTCTGGAGACGCTGCGGTGATATCGCTTCCCTCTGGCCAGAACGTGGGTGTGTGGCTAGCGACGGGCTATACCGACATGCGGTGTGGATTCCCGTCTGCGTTGCGGGTACAGGAGGTGCTCCGAATGAGCCCGATGGAGGGCAATCTCTTCGTCTTCCGCGGTCGCAGTGGTTCGCTTTGAAGTGCATCTGGCACGATGGCCAGGGCGCATGCCTTTTTACAAAAAGATTGGAACGTGGGAAGTTCATCTGGCCTACCGTTGATGGTGGCGCTATTCAATATCGCCGGCGCAGCTGAGTTATCTTCTGTCCGGAATAGATTGGCGTCATCCGCAGGAAACATGGCGCCCGACGCGTGTCGGATAGCATTTTGCGATTGCAAATTTGCGCTGATCTGATTCGATTGCTTCGTGACATCGAAAACGGACGATCTTCCCTCTGACCTTGCGAGCGCCCTGGCGGCGTTGCGGGTTGAGCGCGAGGCTCTTCGGGCCGAACGAGAAGCGCGTCAGCAAGCCGAGACGAAGGCTGCGAGTGCGCAGGCCGAAGCAGCCAACGCACTGGCAAAGCTGTCCGGCAACGAAGCGCTGATTGCACATCTTGAGCTGCGCATCGAGACGCTGAAACGCGAGCTTTATGGGCAGCGCTCCGAGCGCGGGGCGCGACTGATCGACCAGCTGGAACTGCAGCTTGAAGATGTTGTTATGTCGGCGACCGAGGACGAGCTCGCCGCGGCCGCTGCAGCGGCGAAGACGCAGAGCGTACGCGCCTTCACGCGCAAGCGGCCGGTGCGCAAGCCCTGGCCGGACGACATCGAGCGCGAGCGCATCGTCATCGATCCTCCAACGGCCTGCCACTGTTGCGGCGGGTCGCGGCTGTCGAAGCTGGGCGAGGATGCAAACAGGACGCTGGAGGAGATCCCGCGCCGGTTCAAGTTGATCGAGACGGTCCGCGAGAAGTTCACTTGCCGCGATTGCGGGCAGGTCAGCCAGGCACCGGCGCCGTTCCATGCCACGCCGCGCGGCATTGGTCCGCAGCTGCTGGCGACAATCCTGTTCGACAGTAGGGTCGAGGACTGGCGCGCCGCTCAACCAGTTTTCCTGGTCATGCACGTTTCCAGTCCCCGCCACATCGCACGCAGCGTGCGGATTTCCCGCACTACGCGCCCCCATTTGCTTCATGACGAGGCTTATTGGGCCTATCATGCTGGAGCAGCTTTCACTTCGCGGCACTCGCCCGGTAGCCGTTGAACAGCTTCAGGGTGTCATACAGCCACGAGGTACTCCACTGTTTCCAGCCGAAACCCTTTTGTTTCCGTGCCTTCGCCAGATGGCGTCTGACCTTCCTCTCTACCCAGTCCCTGATGTAGGCGAAACATTTGCTGGAATCGCCTATCCGGAAGTAGTTTACCCATCCTCGGAGCTTCGGATTGATCAGGCTTATCACCCGACTAACCGGTTGCGACCGATGGGTGCGAAACACTTCCTTGAGTCCCCGCAGAAGCGCCGTCCGCTTTTTGAGCTTGGGCGTGTAGTACGGCCGCATCATTCCGCGCAGACTGCGGAGATAGCGGAAGTCGAATCCCAGGAAGCCGAAGCTCTCGCCTCGGGCCAGGTCAACTATGCGACTCTTGTCATCATTCACTTCGACCTGTAACTTGGCAAACTCATCCCGCAATCGCTTGTTTACAGCGCCGAGCAGCCAGTCATGTCGCTGATGGGCATCGATCAAGACCACCAGATCGTCAGCAAAACGTGCATATTCGATATTGGTGTACTTGCCGCGACGTGTGACTTCACGTGCTCGCTCCAGCATCTTGTCCACCTCATTGAGGTAGAGATTACTGAGCAAGGGTGAAATCACTCCGCCTTGCGGAACGCCTTTCTTGCCACATGCTTTCAGCATAAGCCGCAGAAGATGCATGATGTCCCCATCATCAACCCGCAGGGCTACCTTCTCCAGAATCCGATCATGCCGGACGTTGTCGAAGTAGGCCCGCAAATCAAGATCGAGAACCCGCGTCTTCCGCTCAGCTATTGCTTTAGCAACTCGCTTGATTGCTTCATGTGTTGTCCGCTTGGGCCGATATCCAAACGATCCCGGTTGGAAATCCGCCTCGAATACAGGTTCGAGTATGAGCTTGAGCGCCCCCTGTACCACTCTGTCGCGGATAGCCGGAATCGACAGAACGCGGACCTTGGAGCCCCCGTCCTTCGGTATTTCCCGCTTCCTTGATGGAAGTGGCTTATAAGTGCGCTCGATCAGTTCGTCTCGTAGTCGCTCGAGTAGAGACTCCACGCCTCGCGCTTCGATGGCTTCGAACGTCACCCCGTCTATTCCCGGTGCGCCGTCGTTTTCTTTCGCCATCTCATATGACCTTGCCCCCTGGGCTTAATCCAGATTGAAGTTCGCTCTGGCCCATATGAGGACCAGAGCATGAAGCGCAGCCGCTTTACGGAAGAGCAGATCATCGGGATTTTGAAGGAGCACGAGGCTGGCGTGTCGGTTGCCGATCTGTGCCGGAAGCACGGCGTCAGCGATGCCAGCATCTACAAATGGAAAGCCAAGTTTGGCGGGATGGAGGTCTCGGAGGCCAAGCGGCTGAGGACGCTAGAAGACGAGAACACGCGGCTGAAGCGGCTTTTGGCCGACGCCATGCTGGACAATGCGGCGTTGAAGGACCTCCTGGGAAAGAAGTGGTGACGCCCGCGGGGAAGCGGAAAGCTGTCGCCCATCTCGTGGACGCCCACGGGATGAGCGAACGGCGGGCGTGTAAAGCCATCGGCTGTTGCCGCATGACCATCAGATATCGGACGACCCGGGCGGATGACGCTGCCCTACGCCAACGCATGAGAGCGATCGCCGAGGTGCGCCGTCGCTTCGGCTATCGGCGCCTGCATGTTCTGCTCAAGCGGGAGGGCTATCTGGTCAACCACAAGAAGCTGTTCCGGCTCTATCGGGAAGAGAGGCTCGTGGTCCGTCGCCGTGGTGGCCGCAAGCGGGCGCTCGGGACCAGGGCGCCGATGGTGGTGCCGATAGTGCCGAATGACCGCTGGTCGCTCGACTTCGTCTCGGATCAGCTTACCGATGGCCGCCGCTTCCGCATCCTGACCGTGGTCGACGAGTGCACGCGCGAGTGCCTGGCGTTGGTGGCCGACACCTCGCTGTCGGGCTCCCGGGTGGCTCGGGAGCTTGACCGGCTGATCATCGAGCGCGGCAAGCCCAAAATGGTGGTCAGCGACAACGGCACCGAATTGACCAGCAACGCCATCCTGACATGGGCCGATCAGAGCCGCGTCGCCTGGCATTACATCGCACCCGGCAAGCCGACGCAGAATGCCTTCATCGAAAGCTTCAATGGCCGCCTCCGAGACGAATTGTTGAACGTGTTGGTGACTTTCTAAATCCGCACAAAAATGACGACAAGAATGGGCGGTAGGATGGTGAGGGAACTAAAAAGGCGGCCCGCAAAGGCCGCCGCCGAGTGTCGCAGTGGTGTGTGTTTCAGAAGGAGTGTGGTTGCTCTTCGTCGTCGCGGTGATCGGCCGGCGCTTGTTGCTCCTGGATGAGTTCCTGGATCTTGAGGCAGTAGTGCGACCAGATGCTGTCGGATAGATCCTTGAGGAGCTCGTGGACAGCGAGCGCCTGCTCCGGGGTCCATTCGGGATTGATGAGGAAGCTGATCCCGAAGTTGAGGCCGGATGGTTGATGGTGGTTTCTGGTCATGCAACGTGCTCCTTCTCGTTGGTACTGGCGGGCCGGCTTCGATGCTGTGTGCTCTGGGCCTCGGCGCGTTCCAGAGCTTCCTTGAGGCGGTAGGATTCGCCGTCGATGGAGATCACCTCGGATCGGTGCACGAGGCGGTCGACGAGGCTGACGACGCATGCGGCATTTGGGAAGACCTCCGTCCATGCGGCGAAGGGCTTGTTGGTGGTCACGATTGTGGAGCGGGCCTGATAGCGCCGGCTGACGAGTTCGAACAGCAGGTCTGCGTGACGGTTCGAGTAGGATAGATATCCCACCTCGTCGATCGCCAGAACGTCGGCGGCGGCGTAGTGATGGAGCCTTCGGCGCAAAGCGGTATCGCTGTCGAGGGCGGCAAGCTCGCCGAGCATTTCGCTGGCCGATCGGAACAAGACCAGTGACCGGCGATGAGCGCCTGGTAGGCGATATTCTGCGCGAGGGTCGATTTGCCGACGCCGTTTGGTCCGACGAAGACGATGTTGGTTGCGTCGTTCATGAAGGACAGCGACATCAATTGCTCCACTGCGGCGCGGTCGAGGCGCCTGGGCCAGAGCCAGTCGTAATCGGCCATCGGTTTGAAGTGACCGATCCTGGCGTCGCGCAGGCGTCGCTGCAGCGAGCGCCGGGCACGTTCCTCCTCCTCCCATTGCAGCATGGGGGCCAGCCATGGGGCGCCGGCGATTTCGTCCCAGTGTTCGACCAGGCCGTTGAGGCGCAGCGCCTTGGCGCGGTTCAGCAGGGCATCATCAGTGCTCATCGTCGTTATCTCCAGAAGGGGTCAGTTGGTCGTAGCTGTCGAGGCGGTGCGGCCGGACCGTTGTATCCTTGCGCCGCACATGTTCGGGCAGGCTGGTTTCGACGGGCGGCGGTTACCACGCTCAAGGCGCCGACGTTCGAGTGCGGCGCGGACCGTCGCCGCATGGACGGAGCCCGCACGCAAAGCGTCCTCGACGGCGGCCTGCAATTCCGTTGCGCCGTAGCGATCGAGCAGCCGCAGCAGCGCGGTCGTGAGCGCACCGATGTTGGCGCCACGTTCGGCGGCCCTGATCATCAGGGTCTGACAGACCGGCACGGTTCGGGTGAGGCTGTTGAGGCCGCGATGCTGGCGCGCCTCACGCTTGATCTCGGCGAGATCCTTCAGGTGTCGTCGGTCTTCGATCTCTTGGCCACGATCATAGCTGCGACGGTGACTGGCGATCATTTGCGCGCCGTCGAAGATCCGGACCTGGCTGAGATCGGCCCGCACGCTCAGCATGCGCCGAACATGGGTATGGGGAACCGTGTAGTCGTTCAGGTCGAACCGCACATAGGGCGTTTTGCCGACCTTCACGGCGACCTGCTCCTCAACGGGATACGGGTTGGCGGGCAGCGGCAGAAGCAGTGGTTGCTCCTTTGCGAACGCCTGGCGTACTGTCATCTCGCGATCCTCCGGACATGGTCGGTCCGCCGCTTCGGATCGGCACCATTGTTCGGCCTGGGCATTCAGCTCGTCGAGATCGGTGAACTTGCGGGCGATGAAGAATGCCTCCCGGATATGCCGTATAGCGCGCTCGACACGGCCTTTTTCGTTGCCCCGGGCAACCGCGACAGGACGCGGCTCGAACCGATAATGGCCGGCGAAGGCAAGCAGCGTGGGATGGAATCGGATCGCATCGCCCTGGCGCTCGAGCACCGCGCTCTTAAGATTGTCGTAGAGCAGGACCCGGGGCAGCCCACACCATGTGTTGAACGCGCCGATGTGGCCGCGCAGGAAGTTTTCCATGCGCGCATCGAGGAAGAAGCGCAGGTAGATGTCGCGCGAGTACGACAGCACCATGACGAACGCCATCAGCGGACGGCGGGCGCGACCGATCTCGATGTGACCGAAGTGCCCCCAATCCACCTGCCCTTGTTCAGACGGCAACGTGCGCAGCCGCAGGAACGCCTCGGCTGGCTTGCGTGGACGGTGCAGAGCGATCAGGTGCCGGAAGTAGCTGGGCGACCCGCGGTAGCCGCGCTCACGCATCATCGCATACAGGCGGCTGGCCGTGAGTGCGGGGAACTGCTCCAGCGTCTTCAGGACGATCGGCAGATAGGGCTCGATCTTCGTGGGGCGCAATATCGGCCTATTCCTGGGCAGTCCGGCCTGGGTCAGGACGCGATGCACGGTCGTGTGATGAACGTGCAACTGCTTCGCAATGGTGCCGCAGCGCCATTTCTCGACGTGATACAGACGCAGGATCTGCGCTTCCAATTCAGGGGTAACGGTCATCGGTCGGGTCTCGGCCTCCATAGGGGTGAGCATGACGAGGCCCCCGGCGACGCACGAAGCCGGTACGAAGGAACAGCGACAACCGACAGCCGCAGAACCGACAGCTCGGCATGGGCATGATCGATGTCGTCGCTCGCTCGCCGACGTCAGTAGGTGCAACAACGACATCGTCCGCAGGCCGGCGCAGTAGTGAACCGACAGGCCATGCGGGTGGAGAGTGATGCGTCACGTTATTGTGCCGCGCCCGGTATCGTCGGGCGCGGGTCGCATGCGCCAGGCGTCCGCGGCGGCTGCGCTGATAACGCCGTCCCGCCTCGCGCAGGCTCTCGCGGCGGGCAGCACGGGCGCAGTCATGGCCGCAATAGCGTTGTCCCCGGTCGCAGTTGCGGCAGATCGTTACCTGCGAACGGCAGCGGCCGCACAGAAAGAAGCGGCCCGTGAGCATCCGCGGCGGTCCTTTCGGAGCGCCGCCGGAGGTTGGTGGAAAAGGTCGACGGAATGCGCTGACAGTGCGATAGTGCAGGCCGCGCACCGTCCGTGGGGCGTGACATCGAGCCCCACTTGCCAGTTGAGATCGGTGTTACGCCGGCTTTGTTTCTGCGGCGCTGATTACCCGCAGATCTACCATAAGGCAGGCGCAAAGCGGGGTACGTCGAAAGGAGCCTCAGGGCGCCCGGAGACGTGCCCCGCGTCTTTATTCCTCAACTCAGACGCTGGTCGTCGCCGCAAAGGCGTCCGCCCGCTTCGGCGCGATTGGTGAGCGCGCGTGCGGACGCCTTCGCTCTACCGCCGTCGACCTCGTCGTCATTCTTGCGCGGTTTTCGACAGTCAACGACAGAACGAGACGCTGTTCACTTCGCTGGCCCAGGCCCGGGTCGAACTCGGACATTGGCGGGCCGACTACAACCGCGCATCAGAACACCCATTTGTCTATGTTGTTGAAGAAGAGACTTTGCTGATCGGGATGCGATCCTGCGGGGTATCTTGGGTTCTGCCGCGCTCGTTCGGTGATGGATGTGGCGGCATCCGTGGTCAAAGCCGCGCGCGCGAAGATCCATGGCCCATCCGGTAGAGGGTGGACGGCTTCGATCTGACCAGCTTCTGCGGCCAAGCGCAGCGTCTTGGATGCGACCTTGAGAAGCCTGGCGGCGTCGGAGAGATTGAGCCACGGCTCGACGCTATCCTCGGCCCGCCGGAAGACGGGTATCCGATGATAAGATCGTGTGGTTGTGACGCGCTCGCGGGTCCAGCGGTTGCCGTTGCCTGTCCTAAGGCCGTTGCGGTTGAGCAAGCCCGCAATCAGGTCGTCGCTGGCGATCAGCACCAGTTGCCGGACGGCTGCGATGATGTCGTCGGAGGTGCTGTTACGCTGCCCACGTCGACGCTTCGGCAGCCGCATCTCGCTGTGAGCGCCGCCCGCCCAATGCACGACGAGAACGATCTCGGACGCTTCGTCATCGATATCGGCAATGACCTCGTGAATCAGCGTACGGACGATGCGCTTCTTCAGCCGCGCATCGGTGGTCGGCCCTGACCAGACTGACTTGAGGTTTGAGGCCAGTACGCTGAGCAGCGTTGGATCGATCGCTGTCGGTGCGGTCGCCGCATCATGCGCGGCAATCTTGCTCTCTACCTCGGCGACGCGGGCAAGCGAGCGATTCCAGCGTGCCTCAAGCTCCGCGGCAACCAGACGATTTGCCGGATCCGCCGTGTCATATTGCCGGAAGGCGCGATCGGCGGCGTAACGGGCCGCTTCGAGATCACGGCCGAGCGCTTCGCGAACTTGATCCCTCTGATGTGTGGCCTGGGCTGCGGCGGCGGTAGCCGCCGCGACGGCGCCGGGCCCGACAACGCCGAGCAGTGCCTCTTCGATCGCATCATCGACGCGCAAGCCTCCGAACGCGATGCAGCGCGGTTCGCCGTTGTCCATCCAGCCGCGCGAGCAGCTGTAACGGGGATGTGATGCTTCATACCGCTGTAGCGCAGCGTCAGCTTGCGGCCACAACGCCGGCAGCGGATGAGCCCAGCGAGCAGCGCCTCGCCATGCTTGGGCGCGCCATGATGCCGGCTCGTGGGCACGTTACTGGAGACCATTGTACGGATCGCTTCGAACCTCTCCCAGTTCACATAGCCTTCGTGGGCGTCCGGCTTGAGGGCAAGCCACTCCGCGCGCGCCTTCCGGCGGATCTTCGCGCCTGCGCCATGGACGCCGTACCCCGTCGCTACGGCTGTTCTACCATAGGCGTAGGCTCCGCCGTAGACCGGGTTCTCGACCATCCTGTGGAGAGTCGCGTAGCTGGGCCGCCGCCAGGCGGTGTCGCCGTTCGGCTGCTTCACCGGTAGGTCGAGGCCGTGCTCATGGAACCACAGCAGCGCCTGCCGCGCGGTCCCGAGTTCCTCGATCTTGTCGAAGACGAGCGTAATGGCCTCCTGCACACGCCGGTCCGGATCCTTCTCGTAGCGATCGCCGACCTTCACAAAACCGACGGGCGTGGCCGCAATCAGTTCGCCGCGGCGGGCCTTCTCGTAGCGTGCCGAGAGCGAGCGTTGTCGCAAAAGGTCCAGCTCATACTCGTTGAGGCTACCCTTCAGCCCCAGAAGCAGTCGGTCGTTGCCGTGCCGCGGAGCATAGACAGCTTCCTGGTCAACCAGCACCGTGTCGACGACGCGACACATCTCGATCAGCTGTTGCCAATCCCGGCTATTGCGGGCGAAGCGCGAGACCTCCCGCGCACAGACTGCGCCGACCTTGCCGAGGCACACTTCAGCCACCATCCGCTCGAAGCCCGCGCGCTGGACGCCGCCGGCTGCGGAACGTCCAAGATCATCGTCGATCACCTCGATCTTGGACCACCCCAGCGCCGTCAATCGGTCGCGCATCGCGTATTGCAACGCGCTGCTCTCACGATTGTGCAGAACCTGATGGGCGGAGGACTGGCGCACATAGAGGATCGCCTTGCGTTCAAGGTGGTGAGGGCGGACCTTGTCACTGATCATGACCGTCATCCCTCTTCGCGAGTGTTGCGCTCACCCGCGCATGGTCCAGCACCAGCTGCATCATCAAGTTCACCAGCGCATCCTGCGCCTCCTTCGGCAGCTCCCGCCATTCCGGAACCCCGACGGCGCTGTGCGCGACGCCACCCGCGAACAGGTCCATCTGATGCATGCCGAACCGCCGGTTGCGCCGAACCGGGTTCGCCGATATCGCCGTCCTGCTTGCCATGAGCCTCTCCCCGATTCTGGTCGTGAGAGACTCCGCATGCACCGGAAAGCGGTTCATTCAATGATGATGTCGCGCTCTTGACCGCTAAATCGAGAAGCGACGACAACGCGTTGAGCGCTTCCAGGCTGACAAAGGGCTCTGCCGTTAGGCTGCACCCCCGGGCACATGCCGCGCGGTCGAACATCCAGGATGGGACCTCCAGAAAACGCTGCGTCTCCGATCCATCCAGCGTGCAGCGGAAAACAACGCCGTCCGCCTTGTCGATCACGGCATGGACGAAAACCTCGCGGCCTGCCCAAGGGTGAAGCCGGTACAGAACCTCACGGCAAACGGTCCCGTGGGCGTTCTCAAGCCTTGTTGTACAACGATACGCGACCCCACTCGCAACTCGGATGGAAAACACCATCCGAGTTCGCCTTCACCTGCAACCCGCGACGGGATCTGGCGCTGCGCTATGCCGATGGCTCCGCACCAGCTCCCGTCGCTACCACCGCCCATTCGGGTAAATCCACCAGCCAGAGCGAACTCAGGACTGGATAAAACTTGGGGGCAAGGTCACATACGCTGCGCGCAGGGTCTCCATCTTGCACACGTGGACGTATAGACCCCAGAAACGCCAGGACGGTTCAGCCTTCGCCTTGACGTATAGTCTCCGCCTCAGGTCCTGCAAATCGATGGACGCCTTTGTCATTCGTCCTTGCCTTCCTTACGTTAGAGACATCACAAATGGCAGGGACCCTTTGCTTCACGGGCGTTACTCCGCTTCATCGCTACTACGGTCCCGGCCGCCACCTTCTCATCTTCGGCCGATTTCCCGGGATCTCCGGTTATTCGACCTACCTTCTTCCGGTGATTTCTCCCCGGGATGAGGAAGGCTTCTCCAGTTGCTCAGCATGTCCTTGTCACCGTGCTGTCGCTTTCACCCCGCCGAAATGACCCGTCGCGTCAGTTAGCATTCGACGGATCATGCTGCCTTCGCCCCTAAACTGCGGGCTCGACTTTCGGTTTTCAGCATTTTCGAGGCCACAACGCGTTCTCTTTTGATACGGCCCGGTGACTCGTGGTCTCCCCAAGGGAGTTTTGTCGATAGGCTTCAAAGGTTCTATTTCTATCTCCTCTGCTATCCACACTACGGGGAGCTAACTTTTTCCCCGGCAGGACTGACTCCTGCTGAACATGCCAGCCTTCGCTGGACGCACAGTTCGGCATGCACATCCCGCTCAACCGCCAGAGCTCCCGGTTCAGATGCGAGGGCATCGACATGCCGGTGACCACGCTGGCCGACCAGGTCGGCCACGGGACCTTCGCCCTGGCTCCGATCTTCGAGCTGATCGAGAAGCATGTCTTCGCGGCCGAGCGTCTTCACGGCGACGACACCACCATCCGCATCCTGGCGAAGGGCAAGTGCACAACTGGACGCATCTGGGTTTATGTTCGGGATGACAAGCCCTTCGCGGGCACCGCTCCGCCAGCTGCAGTCTATTACGCCTCGAGCGACCGACGGGGTGAACATCCCCAGAAACACCTGGTTGGGTACCAGGGCATCCTTCAGGCTGACTGTTACAGCGGTCTCAATCCGTTGTTCGACGAGCGGCGGAAGGACCGGCCGCTCACGCCCGCCTTCTGCATGGCCCATGCCCGCAGGGGGTTCTTCGAGCTGGCCGACATCGAGAAGAATGCCCGGGACGGCGGAAAGGGCAAGCCGATCTCCCCGATCGCGCTGGAGGCCGTCAAACGGCTCGACGCCTTGTTCGAGATCGAACGTGGGATCAACGGCAAGACAGTCGCCGAGCGGCGTGCCGTGCGCCAGGAAAGGAGCAAGCCGTTGTTCGACGAACTGCACGCCTGGCTGCTGCGCGAGCGCGAAATCCTCTCGCGTTCTTCCGAGGTCCTGAAGCCAATGAACTACAGTGCGCCACGAAGGCGAAGGAACGAGGGAGAACATGAAAATGTAACCCAAACTTCGAGTAGCCTTGCTGCGCGAGAGATGGGGGTTGGCCCTCCGGACTCGGATTACAGGATCAGGGTCCAAACCACCACAAGCTGCGTCGGCACAATGGCCGAGGTGGTGAGCGTTGTTGGAAAAAGCGGGCGACATGCCCGTCAGGTAAGCCTCAGGAAGGCGAGTGGAAACGAACCGCCGATGAAGCATCGAAAATTGGATCAGATGTTGTCGAAACCAAGGGCTTGTAGTTCCCTTGGGACCAAATCTGGCAAGGGCCTGTATTTTGGCCAGGTGGCAACCGGTGTAAAGGCGGCGCGATCCTGATGGCAGGCTCTTGCGTGGAACGTGGGAACCTGCGTCGTGATGACAAGGGGAGAACCTGAAGGCGGCAGCACCGCTGAGGGGAGAGTACCGATGCACGGCGCAGGGGCGGACGGGTTCGCAGTAGTGATGAAGCCCGGTAATGCGGGTAGAGCGAAGGGACCCGATCATCTGGCCAACGACGACAGCCAACCCGAAAAGGGGAGGAGCTGATGTCCGAGGCAAAGCCGTATGACATTTCCAAACACCTTGTTTGGCAAGCCTGGCAACAGGTCAAAGCAAACCAAGGAGCTGCGGGCGTGGATGGCGTCTCTATCGCGGCGTTCGAAAAGGATCTGAAGAGGAATCTCTACAAGGTCTGGAATCGCATGTCGTCGGGGACGTATTTTCCACCGCCCGTTCGTCTCGTGGAAATCCCCAAATCTGACGGCAAGAGTGTCAGGAAACTCGGCATTCCCGCCGTCGGAGACCGCGTTGCCCAGACGGTCGCAAAGATGGTCATAGAAAAGGAAGTGGAGCCAATCTTCCACCCCGACTCCTACGGCTATCGACCCCGACGGTCTGCGCTCGACGCAGTGGGGAAGGCGCGCGAGCGCTGCTGGAAATTCGATTGGGTCATAGACCTGGACATCAAGTCATTCTTCGATACGATTCCATGGGACCTGATGGAAAAAGCTGTAGCCCACCATGTGGAATTGGGCTGGGCTCGTCTCTACGTCAAGCGGTGGCTGCAAGCTCCCGTGGAACGGAAAGACGGAGCCCGTGACGAGCGAACACGGGGAACCCCTCAGGGCTCCGTTGTCTCGCCCGTGCTCTCCAATCTCTTCATGCATTACTGTTTCGATGCATGGATGCAGCGGACCTTCTCACATCTGTGTTTCGAAAGATCTCGCCGATGATGCGATCGTCCATTGCAGGAGTGAGGAGGAGGCCAAAGCCGTATTGGAAGCGATCCGAGAACGTCTTGCCGAATGCGGTCTAGAACTCCACCCGGAGAAAACCCGGATCGTCTACTGCAAGGACAACAATCGGAGCGGAGGATATGAGCAAATCACGTTCGATTTCCTCGGGTATACCTTCCGGCCGCGAAAAGCCCGCAACAGGAGCGGTAAGAAGTTTGTTAGCTTCGTGCCGGCCATCAGCCGCAAGGCAGCCAAGGGAATCCGGCAGACTATCCGCGAATGGCGGATAGCATCGACACGGAATAACCAGGAGCTGAAAGACCTTGCCAAGCTGATCGATCCTGTGGCGAGGGGATGGCTGAACTACTACGGGCGATACTACCGCACGGAGTGCGTCAACGTCCTTCGCCATGTCAACGAGACGCTCACGCGATGGGTGATGCGGAAATATAAGAGGTTCAAACGCCGAAAGACCGCAGCAGTACACTGGCTCGGACGTCTCGCAAAACGAGAGCCGAAGCTGATGTACCTGTGGACGGCCGGCATTCGACCCGCGGCTGGATGATAGAAGCCGGATGAAGCGCGAGTTTCATGTCCGGATTCGTGAGGGCGGAGAGGTGAAATTCCTCTCCGCTACTCGACTGCTCAGCCGCTGGGACGACTTCGCCCGCTTCCTCGACGACGGTAGAATCTGCCTGACGAACAATGCCGCAGAAAGAGCGCTGCGCGGCGTGGCAAGCCTTGAGTCATTGTGCGCCCCTTCTTTAAGTGCTTGTAAACATTGGAAGCGTGTCTGCGTCAATTTGGCGAGACGGGCGACCCTTTCGGGCAATCGCTGTTTTGACCGCCTCGGACGCCAAATCGGCAGCTCGAATCTGACAGGGCGCTCGCGGAACAACCTGCGCAGCAGGAAGAACGCCGCTGGAGACAAGGCGGCGGATCATATGACTTGAGACACTGAGCGCTTTTGCGGCCTCGATCTGCGTAAGCCATTCGCCGTTTTTTTCCGCTGAACGGTAGGCATGGATGCCACGCACACGGCGAATAGAGCTGACCCGATGTGCTGTCCAGGTCTTACCCATGCCGGTGGGCAAGCCCATCCGATTGAGCGTAGCGGCGATGTGCTCGTCAGACCAGCGCCCGGCCATGCTGCGGATAACAGCCAAGGCATCTTCCGCCGTGGAGGAACCGTGTTCACCGGAGCGCGGCTTGCGGATCCGAAGCTCGGAGTGCTGCCCACCCTGCCAATGGATCGTGAGCACAACGTCGCGTGCCGCATCGTCGACGTCCGCGATGATGTCGACAATCAAGGCTCGCAGCAGCTGCTGGCGTGCGCGCATCGTCACATCAGGGGATTTCCAGGCTATGGACAGGTTATCCGCCAGATCGGCAAAGATGCCGGGATCGACCGCGTGGCCGCATGACTGATGGTCATTCTGGCGATTTTCCAGCTCGCGCACACGGCGCAAAGCGTACTCCCAGTTCTTCTCCAACTGCGCAGCGATCAGGCGATTATCGGGGTCACAGGCGGCGTAGCGGCGCTCAGCAAGCGTGCCATCGTACCGGGCTTGCTGGAGTTCCAGATCAAGGATCCGGCGCTTGTCGTCTTGGCGTTCCCGTTGCATGCGCTGTGCCTCGAACGCGGCCTCGATCGCCAAAGGTTCTACCGCTCGTAACAGTTCTCGTGCAACTGCCGCGTCGATTTTTGAAGCACCGAATATCATACAGCGAAGCCGACCTGCCAGACTACCCTTGTCACAGCGGTAGACCGGGTAGCTGATTCGACCGCCCCTATAGCTGACGCTCAGGCGCTGACCACAACGAGCGCACGTCAGAATGCCCGACAAGAGCGCCTGGCCGCCCCGGCCTGATTTTGCACCATCTGGGCGACCGTAGGCGTTAAGCGCCAATTGCTTCTGGTTGCGCTCGTAGTCATCCCAGGTGATGTACCCTTCGTGATGATCCTTTATCATCACATCCCAGGTGCCCGCCGGTTTGTAGTGCCCGTAGGTCCGCCGCGCTCTCCCTTCGATAATCGCGGTTCGCTTCTCGCTTTTGCCGTATACGTAAACACCCGCATAGAACGGATTCTTCAGCACACTAATCACATTGCGGTAGCGGATGGGCTGCCAAACGAAGTTTGTCATGCGACCTTCATCAGCAGGTCGGGGGAAATGGATTTGCTCCGCCTTCATCGACAACAACACTTGGCGAGCGCTACCAAGTTCGCGAAAGCGAGTGAAGATAAGTCGAATCACCTCTTGCAGACGCAGGTCAGCATCCAGGCCCAGACCGGCTTCGCGATGCCAGACATAACCAAACGGCACTGATAAGCGTAGCTCACCACGTTGGGCCTTCGCCCTGGCTGCGTCTAGCATCCGTGCCCGGATTATGCCCAGCTCAAACTCGCTTATGCTTCCCTTCATGCCGAGCAAGAGCCGATCGTTCGGAAGGCAAGGATTATAAACGCCATCGTGATCAATCACCCTCGCTTCGACAAGCCCGCATAACTCAAGCAGATGATGCCAATCGCGGCCGTTGCGCGCGAGCCGCGATGCATCGAAGCAAATCACGGCGCCGACGGCTCCTGCGCACAACCATGCGACCAGTCGATCAAAGCCGGGCCGGGCCACCGTTCCACTCGCCGAACGGCCGAGGTCATCATCAATGACTTCCACATCGGAGAAGCCGTGCCGGCGCGCAATATCCACAAGATCGTACTGTCGCCGTTGGCTCTCCAGATTGGCCATCACCTGGGATTGCGTTGACTGCCGCACATAGACGACAGCTTTGCGCTTCAAGAGCGCTTCCGGGATCTGGTCAGTGTCAGGCATCACCGAGCTCCTCGACTACCAGGCCGGCGGCCTGCATGAGGATTTGGGCGAGCGTCAGTAACGCCTTCACCCGCGCCGCCTCGTTCATCCTGTCCAGCCTGTCTGGCTCGAATATCAGGCTCAGTTGCCCGTCTGAAATCTGTGCAGCTACGCGCTCCTGCTTCATCGGCGTTCTCCCATGCGACTCGATCGCTGGGGAGTTTGAGGAAACGGCGAGCGCTGTGACCAGTCTCTTCAGCTCTGACAATGCGGCAAGATCAACTTGTGGTGGCCCGGAGGTCATCTCCGCGCATGCGATTGGATCTACCATCCAGCTGGGAATCGTGATGACCGTGCCCAATGGGGCTCGGATCCGCAGAAACTGACCTGTCGCGCGTTGCTCCACACGACGCACGTTCACCATCCGGCCAAAATAAGGATGCCAGCGATAGTGGACCTCGAAATCCTCCCCGACATGGGCAGAATGAACGGTAAACGGCTGTGGGCAGGCGCAACTGGACCTTGCGGGCAGCGAGCGCGGCGCTCAACGTTGCGCCGTCATGCTGACGATGATCACTACCTGCCGTTTGAACGACGTCGATCCCAAAGCATGGCTCGCCGACGTCCTGGCCCGTATCGCTGATCTTCCCGCCTCGCGCCTGCACGAACTGCTGCCCTGGGAGTGGAAGCGCCTGCCCGAAGCTAAAAAACAGGCCACTGCCGATCAGCGGGCGGCCTGAACCTCACGCGCGACGATCATAGAGCGGACCGTTTACGAGCGCACCAGCCGATCACGCGGCCCTCCTCGTGTGCATACCAAGCGGTCCGCTCCGCGGGTCCATTTCAGCTGTGTTTCTGGCGCAAGCGGCGTATGTAATCGACCTGCGTTTCGCCGTCGCCGGGCTTTTCGTCCCGCACCTGTCTTTCAATCCGGTAGAGCTGGTCGAAGAACTTGAGGGCTTGGGCCGGTGGCCCACCCGGTTTCTTCCTGGCCTTGAGGGCGTCGACAAACTTCCGTCTGGCGTGGGCCATGCATCCGACGTGCGTGGCGCCTTTCAATGTGCGCCAGGCCGCGTAGCCATCGCTCATCAGGATGCCACGATAGTCGCCAAGGAAGGCCTGCGGGTGTTCCTGTCCGCGACCAGGCTGATAATCGAACAGCACGATCGGCTGCTCGCTATCCTCGCCGCTGCGATAAGCCCACATATACGAGGTGCTGGTGGGGTCCTTGCCCGCTTCTTTCAGCACCTGAACGGTGGTCTCGTCGCCATGGATGACGGTCTGCGACCGCAACCGTAGCCTTAGCGCGTCGTAGATACGAACGAGGTGCTTCTCGCTCGAACCGATCACCCAGTGGCCCAGAGCGCCGCGGCTGACGGGAACACCAGCGCGCTCGAAGGCCTTCGCCAGACGATAGAGCGGCGTGCCATCGACATATTTATGGACGAGTGCGAAGGCCTGTCAATCGGCATTGAACTGGGACCCCGCGTCCCGATTGGATGCCGATTACCCCGAATACGGGGTCCTTATTCCATGCCGAAACACACCCTCGGCCCACGCAAGACGCCCTACATCTACGCTCGCGTTCGGGTGTCTCCGGCTACATATCCTTCGACACCATTCAGCATTCCGCCTGTTAAACCGTGTAGGCGGAGGCGACATTTCAGCCCACAGACGCGGATGAACCGGTTCGTGTTCCTCAACCTTCCGATACTCAGCCTCGGGAACCATCTCGGCGTAACGGTTTCGCCTCAATCCCCTTTACCTGCGGGCTACGTCACCCTGCCAGTTGACAGCAGGTCACCGCCGCTTGGGCTCATGCTTCCTCACAGCAGGAAGCAGGCTCATCACATTTCCTCCTTTCTCAATGCATTCCAAACATACGCTTCCCCGATTCCTCGGGGCGAGGCGCACCATAGGTGAAGTCGGAGAGCCACAGGACGTTCGGCCTCGGCGCCTTGAACTGGCGGTTGACGTGATCCAGCGGGCATGGCGCGGCCTTGTCGCTGGCCGTGGTTTTGACGGGCTTGCCGCGGACGACCCCTTGCAGGCCCAAGTCCCGCATCAGCCGCGACACTGTGCAACGGGCAACATCGAAGCCTTCGCGCTTGAGCTGGCGCCAGACCTTGCGCACGCCATAGACGGAGAAGTTCTGATCGAACACTCGCCGAACCTCGATCTTCAGGGCTGCATCCTGCCTGGCGCGGGCCGACAGCCTGGCCGGATCGCGCCGCTTGGCGACATGGGCGTGGTAGGTCGAGGGGGCGATCGGCAAGACCTTGCAGATCGGCTCGACCCCATGCGCCCCACGATGATCGTCGATGAAGGCGATCATGGCTTGGACCGGCGGTCGAGCTCCGCCATCGCAAAATACGCGCTTGCCTTGCGCAGGATCTCGTTGGCCTGCCGAAGCTCGCGGTTCTCCCGTTCGAGGGCCTTCAGCTTCTCGGCCATGTCGGTCGGAGCGCCGGCCCGCTGCCCGCTGTCGATCTCGGCCTTCCTGACCCAGTCATGCAGCGTCTGCGGCGTGCAGCCAATCTTGGCGGCAATCGATGTCACCGCCGCCCAGCGAGAGGGTGCTCGTTCGCGTGATCCAGAACCATCCGTACCGCTCGGGCCCGGACCTCGGGTGAAAACTTGTTCGTCGTCTTGCTCGTCATGGCTCCATCCTCTCAGGAGTTGGAGCCTCCGGCAAACCCGGCGCGGTTCACTCTACGATTTTGTTGTTGCGTCGGGAGAAGCTATGGGAGGCGGCGAGGCTGAGGCACTATCGACGCTGGACCACCAAAGATGGATGTAGATCATGCCCGCAGTCGATGATTTGAGTCGTTCCCTCACCGCGCTGAACCAAGATAGCACGTTGATGACGGTTATCGAAATGAGCAAGTCAAGTTGGCTCGTCGCCGGGATGGTGCCTGGCATTGAGCGGCATCCCATGAAGAAGCTCGATCCCGATCCGGTGGCGTTACTCAACCTGGTCAGTCGCTGGCGCTGCGAAGCGGAGAGGAAAGAGCGGCGGATCGACCGGGTCGCGGTCGCCTTCGAGGCAGGCCGCGACGGCTTCTGGCTAGCGCGATGGCTGCAAGAGCGCGGCATCGAGGCGTATGTGATCCATTCGACGAGCGTTGCGGTCACGCGCGAGCACCGGCGGGCGAAGACCGACCGGCTGGATACGGCGATGCTGATGCGAGTCTTTCTCGGTTGGCTGCGCGGCGAACGCGGGCATTGCCGAATGGTCGCGATTCCGACCTTCGAGGAGGAAGACGCCAAGCGGCCGAGTAGAGAGCGAGAAAGTCTGGTTGGCGAACGGACTCGGATCATCAATCGAATGAAGGGCGCGCTGGCACGGCTGGGGATTCGTGGCTTCAAGCCAGAACTGCGGCGGGCTCCCAAAGAACTGAGCGCCTTGCTTACTCCGGAAGGTCAGCCGCTTCCCCCGAATTTGCTGGAAGAGATGCGGCGCGAGATGACGCGGCTCTCCTTAATCCGAGAGCAGATCATGGCCATCGAACAAGCGCGACTTGCACGATTGCAGCAAGCATCCCCTTCGCGACCGAACGCGATGATAGCGCTCCTGGCCAGGGTTATCGGGGTCGGAATGGAGACGGCCGATATGTTGGTTCAGGAAGTGCTGAGCCGCAATCTGCGGGATCGCCGGGCGGTGGCCCGCTATGCCGGCTTGACGGGATCTCCTGACGAGAGTGGCTCGAGGCGACGGGAAAAGGGGCTTGCCAAGGCGGGCAATGCCCGAGTGCGCCGTGGGTTGATCCAGCTCGCTTGGCGATTCTTGATGTTCCAAAAGGATAGCAGGCTGGCGCAATGGTACCGGGCTCGAACCGCTCGGGGTGCGCGCAAGACGACGATGATCGTGGCGCTCGCCAGAAAGCTGCTGATCGCGCTCTGGCGCCTGGTGACAATCGGCGAAGTCCCAACCGGTGTCGTGCTGCGACCGGGAATGTGAGCAAGAGGTCCAACAGGAGACACGTCTTTGACGGCCGGTAACGACGTTGCGACAGGCGGTCAATGCTGATCCGAGGTGGCGGTGACCCGAGCTACGCCCTGGCTTCGACGCCGTAGGGAGAATGGGCCTGCCGCTTCGGAGCCTCGCCCCCGAAGCGAATGTCTGCTTCATGGTTTGGATCCCGTGAGGACCCAACCGAATACAAGGTTGCGGCGCGAGGCATCGCGTCTCATGGCGCGCTCCGCTCGGCTCAGAAAATATCGGGAGAACCGACTCGAGAAGCCTTGAGAGAACAACTCCCATACAAGGTCGTAGCCCGACCAGAGCGACGACAAAATCGTAAACGACGGTCATGCGGCCATCACCATTGCTTGCGCGCCGAAGTAAGATTCTATGGGGGTGGATGACGGCTGACGTTTTTGCAGAATGACGCCGTCGAACCCTGTAATTCTGAGTGTCCGACCGAAAAATAAGTTGAGTGATATCAGCGAGTTCTGATTCCATTGGTGTTGCGAAGCATCAAAGGGATCGCGAATGTGGACTTGTCCGTCGTCAGATAATTTGAGACTGATCAGGCGGTTTGAGAAGGGAGGCTCTGGTTCACTCGGATTAGAGTTTAAGCGGCCTGCAGCCGATGCTGCAAGCGTCGGTTTGCGATGGTGTCGCGCTTGATGCGGTTGCGTTCTGCAAGGATCGCCTCGGCCCTGCCGAAGTAGACGTCGGCTGGTGTGAGGTTGTCGATGCTCTCGTGGTAGCGAACGTGATTGTAGTGTTCGACAAAGGCTCCTACTTGTCGTTCGAGATCGCCAGGAAGGTAGTAATTGTCGAGCAGAATGCGGTTCTTCAGGGTCTGATGCCAGCGCTCGATCTTCCCCTGGGTCTGGGGATGATACGGAGCGCCACGGACATGCTGCATGCCTTTCTGTTCGAGCCACATGGCCAGATCGTCTGCCACGTAACTCGACCCATTGTCGCTCAGAAGCCGAGGTCGCTGTGTGACGGTGATGTGGTCGAGGCCGGACGCTGCGAGTGCCTGATCGAGCGTGCCCATGACGTCGGAGGCGCACATCGTCGGAGCCTTCAGGCCACGATGTAGCGCGAGAAGTCGTCGAGCACGGTCGACAAATAGTACCAACCCCAACCGGTGATCTTGAGAAGCGCATGAGCGCTTCTCCTCCCCGAACCGCACGGGCACCTTTCAGCGCATACGGCTCTCCGTTCAAGTCTGGCCCATGGCCATTGCGACATCCTGATATCGCGAGCTTGTGCTGCATTTCACTGATTATCAAAGGTCTTCACCTCATTTTAGGTCAGATCACGTGCACTCCAAGCGACTCAAACTGCTCCCCTTCGCCATGTGACCGGCTTTCCCGGCCTCGGACTACTACGGGAGCTCTGCCAGCATGACGGACATCGGGGTCAACTCCCTTGCCATTCCGCTCATGCCTTCCCTCGTTCATATGTTGGACTACCAGCGCATCGGTGAGGTTGCCGGTCGCAGTCTTTTCCCTTGCTTGCTGCAAGTCGATGCCGTTGCCTCAGGTTTGGCTGTGTTCTCCCTCGGCCCACGCAAGACGCCCTACATCTACGCTCGCGTTCGGGTGTCTCCGGCTACATATCCTTCGACACCATTCAGCATTCCGCCTGTTAAAACCGTGTAGGCGGAGGCGACATTTCAGCCCACAGACGCGGATGAATCGGTTCGTGTTCCTCAACCTTCCGATGCTCAGCCTCGGGAACCATCTCGGCGTAACGGTTTCGCCTCAATCCCCTTTACCTGCGGGCTACGTCACCCTGCCAGTTGACAGCAGGTCACCGCCGCTTGGGCTCATGCTTCCTCACAGCAGGAAGCAGGCTTATCATATTTCCTCCTTTCTCAATGCATTCCAAACATACGCTTCCCGATTCCTCGGGGCGAGGCGCACGGTAGGTGATGTCCTCCGACCACGCCTGGTCGGCCCGTTCGATCTTCAATCCGCGCAACAGGTACGGGTAGATCTTGTGGTCCGGTGCCGGCTTGCTGGTGTTCGGACGGCGATAGATCGCCTCGATCCCCATCCGCTTCATCAGCGTCGCGACGTGGCGGCGGCCAACCCGCACGCCCTCACGCCGCAACAGCAATCGCAGCATCCGCGCTCCCGCGAAGGGGTAATCGAGGTGCAGCTCATCGAGCCGGCGCATCAAGGCAAGGTCCTCGGCCGAAACCGGCCGAGGCTCATAGTAGACCGTGCTGCGGGCGAGGCTCAGGACCTTCGCCTGGCGTACAACAGGCAGATCATGATCGCGGTCGATCATCGCTTTGCGCTCAGCAGGCCCGCCTTGGTGAGCGCGCCGGACAAAGAATCGTTCTCCAACGCAAGCTCGCCGATCTCTGCGCAAACGAAGTTTGTCGCTTGGCGTGCAACGCCTTCAAATCGACCGGGGCCTCCGCCGATTCCTTGTCCTGCCCAAACACGCCGGCGGCGCCTTCCAGGAGCTGGTTCTTCCAGGTCGTGATCTGGTTGGGGTGAACATCAAACGCTTGCGCAAGTTCGGCCAGTGTCCTCTCCCCCTTCACGGCAGCCAAAGCCACCCTCGCCTTGAAGGCCGGAGAATGCGTCCGGCGGCTCCTCTTCGTCATCTTCGCTCCTGATTCGCGGCAAGAATCCTCGCCGCTGTCAGAAACTCCACTTAAGCTGTCCGAATTTACCGAGCCACCTCTTTGTGCCGCGAACGGTTTACACTCATCCAGCCAAGTTGGAATGTTCTCTGCTTCTGTCAGATGCCATCAAATCTGCTCGTGCGCTGTTGTATGCTTCGCTGATGGATTCTCCGATGGGACGAATGGCATCCACTTGCTCACGTGCACTACCTTCCCATGGGGCTACTCCCACATCCACGATTGACTCCCAGATCTCCTGGAGTCTCTGGCCCAAATCCGCATTCTGCGGCTCCGCTGCATGTCCAGATGCGGATCGAGAGGTCGAAGTCAAGCTGGCATCCAGATGGTGGGATTGAGCGGCACACACTGAAAACAGGTCCGGATTGGTTCGCATCGCATCGAGAGTCTTCACTTTTTGGTCTGCATTCAAATGGTCATATCCTGTTAGAAGAGCTTGGGCTGCACAGTGGCGACTTTGTTGATCCACCCAGTCTTGACCTTCCTGCCCAAACAGTTCGATCGCCCTATTGACGAGGCGGTCTTTGTTTCCATCGTCAAGGTCACCTAGGCGGGTCGCTATACTGGCGATAGTCTGAGCCTGGTCAACCGCGCGAGACAAGATAAGAATATGATTGACGAAAGCCGACTTGCTCTCAACAGACTGAAATTTAAGTATAGCTCCAACGGATTGGGCGCGATGTGAGGGGGCGGAAAACTCATCTTCATGTTGCTGGGGCAGCTGCGCATTTTCCGGTAACCCTTCCGAGGGTATCGCGATGCGATGCAGAACCCTGGCACATTTGACGAGTTGCTTGAGCCGACGGCGAAACGTCTTAATGGAGGCTCCCTCAACCTCCTTTTGGACTGAGCGACTCACGAGTCTAAGATTTGTGAGGTTTTTTACTGTTTCGAGCGGATCGTCCGTGGGTAACCGCTTCGCCACCTCGCCGAATACCTCATTCGGCAAGTCAGCCACTCGTCTGACACCACCGCTATCTCGATCCATTGATCAGAATCTCCACGCTGCTGTAAGGCTAACATCTAGAAGGATCGGTTGAACCTGCTGTCGCGTTACACATGTAGTCGATTGGAACCGTCAAGCGAACGAAGTGGATCCGCCGCGAAACGATTCGCAGCTATGGCGAGATCGTTTATCGATGACGGTGAAGACCGGCCGGAAGGATGCGCACGGCATCGCGCAGCTTGCGAATGGGTTGGTATCGCCCGGTGTATGCCAGATCATCGCCGGCCTACGATACGCGCGCGCTCAGTTGGTCGGCCGCAAGCTTTTGTGGAGCAAGATTCTCGGCGTCAAGCTCAGCATTCGCGGCATTATTCGCAGCTATGGGGCTCAAGGTGGGTGAGGTGAGCCGCAGCTGGTTTGATGCACGCATTCGGGAACTGATCGCCGGACACGCGACGTTGTCGATCGTGACCGGTGGAATGCTGGCGACACGAGCGTTGTTGTGGAGCGAGTTCACGAAGCTTCACACGCCGCCGACAAGGTCTGCCGCCCGTTGATGTCGACTCCTGGCGTGGGCGCGCGTTGGTCGCTCTGACCTACCGTTCAACCGTGGATGATCCAACATGCTTTCGAAAGTCAAACGTAACCGGTGTGAGCTCGGCGGTGATCCGCGGGCGCGTGCGTAGCGGATTGGAATCCAGTATTGGCGCATGGCTTCGACGGCTCCGGGAATATCCAGGTAGGCGTTGCGCAGAACGTCTCGGGTCACGCGGCCGGTCTGCGGTGGTCCGAGTAGCGGCTACCCTGATCGCAGCGATCACCCACGAAAATAGGACAATTCAGGCGACCCGGGGCCAACTCAAACCGATTAGCGCCGATGCCTATCGTGGCTTCATCGACCGCTCGCCCGGCCGTCGCAATACCCCATAGTACCAGACAGCGGCACGACTGTCCTGTCACAACAAAACTGCTGCTCATTGACGCTCCCAGGCCTCGCCTTCAACAAAACGCTTGCGCGCGAGAGGCCGTAGCGGCAATTATCACCACGCTTCGTCACTGATGCGACGATCCTGACCGTCGCGCGCCTCCATCTGGAATGCCAAGCGATCTTGAAGGCTTAGTCGTTGAAACACGTCCTTGTCATCGATGACGATGCCCCTATGAGGCACCTGATCGCAGATTATCTTGCGATGCATGCCCTTAAGGTAACGACAGTAGCCGATATTAAGCAGTTCAATCGCGTGCTCTTGTATGAGCCCGTCGATCTCGTAGTCGTTGATCTTAACCTCGGTCGTGAGGATGGACTCGAACTCGTCCGCAATCTGGCCATAAGGTCCGATGTGCCAATCATCATAATCAGCGGCTATCGTCTGGAGGAGGCCGACAAAGTCGTTGCACTGGAGCTCGGAGCTACTGACTTCCTTGCCAAGCCTTTCGGAATGCGCGAGTTCCTGGCGCGTGTTCGCGTGGCGCTGCGTGCGCGACACGTCACTCATCGAATAAAAGATCGACGTTGTTTTTGTTTCGCTGGCTGGACGCTTAACGTTAAACAACGTCGACTTACTTCCGAACAGAGTGGCGAGGTAACGCTGACGGCAGGTGAGTTCAACCTTCTAGTCGCCCTCCTGGAAAAGCCACGCGACGTTCTATCCAGAGAACAGCTTTTGATTGCGAGCCGAGTGCGCGAAGAAGAGGTCTATGATAGAAGTGTTGATGTCCTCATCCTCCGCTTGCGCCGAAAGCTTGAGTCTGATCCGGCGAACCCTAGTCTGATTAAAACGGCACGGCGTGCCGGCTATTTCTTCGATGCTGACGTAGATACCTGTCTGGATCGTCCAGGGATCACCGGCGGCCATTTGAACCGGGATGAACGCCGGGCGTGAGGACGGCCGCAGCGACCTGGTCGCGGTGTGCTTCTTAATCCACTTCCGAAGGAGGTTCGTGTTGACCCCAGGTTCGAGTGCAAGTCTCGATAGCGAAACTCCAGGCTCAAGGCAGGCCGTGACAAGACGCTCTTTCGATGCCGCCTCGTAGCGCCGGCGACCGTTCCGGCCAACAAGCCTGACCCGCAGTTTCTGATCATCGTCTGCCACAAGGTGAGGTGTCCACCTATTTGGGTGGACACCTCATGCATCAGAGTACTCAAAAGCAAAAGGTGCGGAGAAATTCGCGCTTACAGATGAATGTCGTCGATCCGCAAGCCTGGCTCGCTGACGTGCTGGCCGGACTTCCAGATTACCCTGTCGACAGAGTCGCCGACCTGCTCCCATGGAATTGGAAGGCGACTCGACAGTCCAAAGCGCCGGGAATCCCACTTCATTGCAAACCCTTTGCCGCCACGACGTCGGTGCCGCGGAAGGCGAACCGCGGCGCCGGCGAGAAGATGTCAATGACCGTGAGCACCCGGAGCTTGCTTCCAGCTCAATGCGGATCTTCTCTTCCGCCTAATAATGCCGGCGGGTCTGCCGCCGAATGTCCTTTTTCTAGAACTTGTTCCGCTGGTGCTATGCGCGGTTGGGATTTCTGTTTCATGTTCGCTCCCTCCGCAAAATCCTTCCGTTTGTCTCACAGACCCTGACGGCTAACAGACGGACACTCAAGCTCCAAATCCGTGCAATCTTGAATGCCTCCAAGCCTCGAAAAACGGACGCTCGCTCAATCGCTTAAAGCCTAGTTCACCGGCGACTCATTAAGCTATGGACATGAATCAACATGTGGCGAAACGACACACAAGTGGTTGCGAAGGTAAACCTAACCTCACAATTCCGTATGTATGTTTGCGAAGTTGCGTCATGTGAACCGCCGGACGAATGCGCAAGTCACGACAAGAAAGATGTTAAAGCGAACTCCTGGTCATTCCCAGGTTCCCGTTGCCCTGTTCCAACCGCGACCGCGATCATCACGCCAACGGCAGTTGAGCGCCTTGCGGCTGAAGCTGAGCGACAGGGGGGGGGGGCGTGGCCGGGTCGAGGCCTTGGCTCGCCAGGATCCGCCGATCGCGAGCAGCGTCACTGTCGCGCTCGGCCCCTTCCAATTCCATGGGCAGCCGGTTGATTGATCGTTGTGCGTCTGAAGAGGATGCTCACGACCATGGCAACACTGGTGCAAATAGTGAAAATGAAACAACGTCGATCCAGTTACTTGGCTCGCCTGACACTCAGCGCCAACGGCAGGCCAAGCAGCGAAACCAGGGTTCCCATGCCGTGGGAGCATACCGTGTAACGGCCTCAGTTTGCCGCTCACATTTGTAGTTCGAGGGGCTCACCGATGATCTTGCGCAGCGAGCGATGCAACGCCTCGACCGCATTGGTCGTGTAGATGATCTTGCGGATGCCCGGCGCGAAGGCGAAGAACGGCACCACGTGCCCCCACGCATTGCGCCAGATCTGGCCGATGGCGGGATAGCGCTTGCCCCATTCGGCCTCGAACTCCGCAAGCGAGAGCGCCGCCGCGGCGGCGCTCTCGGCCCGATAGATCGCCTTGATCGAGGGCAGGATCGCCTTGCGGTCCTTCCAGGGGACGAAGGCCAGGCTGTTGCGGATCAGGTGCACGATGCAGGTCTGCACCAGCGTCTGCGGGTAGACCGATGTGATCGCCTCGGGGAAGCCCTTCAGGCCGTCGACCACGGCAATCAGGATGTCGTTGACGCCGCGCGCCTTCAGCTCGTTGACGACCCGCAGCCAGAACTTGGCGCCCTCAGTCTGCTCGATCCAGAGCCCGAGCACGTCCTTCTCGCCGTCGCTGTTGTAGGCGAGCGCAACGTAGACTGCCTTGTTCTTGATCAGCCCTTCGTCGCGGATCTTGACGCGCAGCGCGTCGAAAAAGACGATCGGGTACACGGCGTCGGTCACCCGGCTGATGAGATCGGGCGAGACCTCGGCGCCGTAGAGCTCGGCCAAGTGGCCCTGGATCTCCCGCACTGTCATGCCGCGGGCATAGAGGCTCAGGATCTTGTCGTCGAAGCCATCGAACCGGGCCTGCCTCTTGGCGATCAACTGCGGCTCGAAGCTGCCCGCCCGATCGCGAGGCACGGTAATCTCGATCTCGCCATCCTCCGTCAGGATCGTCTTCGAGCTCGTCCCGTTGCGGCTGTTGCCTGAGCCCCGGCCGGCGGGATCACCCTTCTCGTAGCCCAAATGCTCAGTCAGCTCTGAGCGCATCGCTCGTAGTCTTTGAATCGTCTTGGCGATCCGGCCAATCTCGGCGCGAGCGTCAGTGTTGGCGGGCGTGACATGCAGCGGTTGCTCAATCTGCTGGGAACTCACTTCAACAATATGAGCGTCAAAGAGTCTCAGTTTGAGCGCCACATACAGAGTTCAAAAACAGAATTTCTTATTGATTTTGAACCGACCTTCAAGAGGCTCGCCGGCGAAACCGGAATCAGCGCTTCGACCATCGCGATTAGAGGAAGGTTGTCCTCTCCTGATCAGTGATGGACGAAAACCCTCGCCGCCATTGTCGTCGGCTGCATCCCTCAACACGCGGTTGCGAGCCAGTCTGCGAGGGCACCTACTCGAATTGTCCCGAAGAAGCCCACGACCGAAGAATTCGTGCTCGGGCCTATCCTGAAGCATAGATCAAGCAGCAGACCTGTTGAGTTCAATGAGCGCGCGATTGCCGAGATTGGCTCCCTAATCGACATTGCTGTTCCTCAACCAGCGTCGAGCGGCTGCGACTCAATTTGAGAGGAGAATCGACGCACGAAGAATCGCGTCAAACGTCATCTTGACGCATGAGCTGACTTTCCGAGAGTGATTCGGGGCGACGGCGAGTATGACCGGCGATAAGTTTATGTTCATCCGCACGGCCTTCTGCGCTTCGCTCTCGACAGCGGGATAATTATATTGAATCATAATTCGTAAGAATCATAATAGATGGTCTTTGCCGTGCTTTCTTCTTGTCGAAGCCCCTCTCCTGGTGAAACGAGTCTGCAAATGGAGATGCTTGGCCAAAAGCCGATGGCCCCTTTCGGAGCGGGTAACCTATCGCTTGCTGTCGTTCGAGCGCAGCAGGAGCTCAAAGCTTGCGTGCCCGGAAAGTTCGTCCACAAATGGCAGGTGTTTCGACACATCTGCGCGGTCAGATCTCAACTCGGTGTGTCCGATCGCGCGCTCGCAGTTCTCGATGCCCTTCTGAGCTTTCATCCCGAAGCGGTCCTCGTCTCGGGCGCCGACGACCTCGTAGTCTATCCATCGAATCGTCAACTGGCCTTACGAGCGCATGGGGTTGCCTCCTCGACCCTCCGCCGTCATCTCGCCACTCTCGTCAAGGCGAGACTTGTTCTGCGGCGCGATAGCCCAAATGGAAAGCGCTACGCGCGACGCGGTGCAAGCGGCGCCATTGAACAAGCCTTTGGCTTCGATCTTGGTCCGATCGTCGCCCGGGCGGATGAGTTTGCTTGTCTGGCTGATCACGTTGCTAGGGAGCAACACGTCCTCGATCTGCTACGGAAGCAATTTACGCTGGTCCGCCGCGATATCGCCAAGATGATCGCGGTCGGTATGGAGGAAGGGGTCGATGCCGATTGGTCGGCGATCCACGGCAACTTTCGTGGTCTGGTCGGTAATCTCCCTCGTGTTCCATCCCGGGCGGATCTAGAGCCGCTTGTTCGCGAACTCATAGTTCTGGCTGCGGCTATCCTTGAGATTCTGCAGCGGCACCTCGCGCAGGGCGAGACTGCAACTGACACTCGGCGTTTAGACGATTGCGTGGAGTCGCAGCCGGAAACGCTATCGACGCGTCAGGCCGAGGGCGAACCGAACTTCAAGACCGGAACGAGCATGATCCCCATTCGGTTCATCGTCGAGGCTTGTCCGGACTTCCTGGACTATTCCAGCGGCGATATTCGGACCACTCGGGATATGATCGCTACTGCGCGCCTCGTTCGGCCGCTGCTTGGCATCAGTCAGAACGCTTGGGAGGAAGCCTGTTCGGTGATGGGAGAGGGGCAAGCCAGCACCACTCTTGCCGCAATCTTACAAAAGGGGGACTCGATCAAGAGCGCTGGTGGATATTTGAGAGCGCTGACACGACGAGCCTCCAGGGGTCAGTTTTCAATATGGTCCATGCTCACCGCGTTGAGGATGTGTCGAAAGCGTGAGGGGTCCCGTCACGGGATTGGCAGGAATTGAAGGTGGTGGAGCTGCACCAAAACTGCGTCAGAGCCAACTTTGGGTCTGACGCACATCTGATGATGTTTCTTACGAGCTTGCGGTTCTCCACGGGAGAATCAGCGCCATGCGAGCCGGTGTTCGAATTTCGTCGCTTGTACCGAGTGGGCTGGCTATCGAGAGCGTAAGTGATTTATCTGACTCGATTATTTAGTCGTCCGATCCGAAGGCGGCATGGCCGAGTGCCCATGGCGCGGGCGAGATCGCGCCGAATCCATAGCCGATATGACAGACTAGACGATCGATTCCAAGAAGCCTGCGCTGGAACTGATTGAGTGTTGGCGGATTCCTCGGTTGCGGTTGGCGCAACGAGGAGCGGTTTCATGGCAGGATGGCGGCAAGCGATCGAATTGGCGATGACCGACGATGAGATTGAAGCGCTGGCAGCTCTTTCGCGATCGAGAACCGAGCCATCGAGCCGGGTCTCGCGGGCGGAGATGCTGCTGGCCTACCGGGACAATCCGTCGTTCTGTGCTGTGGGGCGCAGACTTGGGGTCCATCACCAGACCGTCGAGCGCTGCGTCGAACGGGCGCTGGCCCACGGGGTGCTGGCAGCCCTCGACGATCGGCCGCGGCCGGGCAAGGAGCCCACGATCACGCCGGAGGCCAAGGCCTGGCTGGTGTCGCTGGCGTGCGACAAGGCCAAGGATCACGGCTATCCCCATGAATTGTGGACGACGCGATTGCTGGCACGCCATGCGCGCGAGCACGGACCGGCGGCCGGGCACAAGTGTCTGGCCAATTTGGTTCAGGGCACGGTGTGCAAGATTCTCGGCAAAGAGGAAATCAAGCCGCACAAGGTGCGCTACTATCTGGAGAACCGCGACGCCGAATTCGAACAGAAGATGGCCGAGGTTCTGTGTGTCTATCGTGAAGTCGAGGTTCTGAAAAAAGCCGCTGCCAGATCGAAGAGGGGCAAGCCGGTGGCAATCGTCTCCTGTGATGAAAAGCCGGAATCCAGGCTATCGCAACGACGGCGCCTGATTTGCCGCCCGAGCCTGGCGTCCACGCCACCTTTGCGCGGGATCATGAGTACAAACGTCATGGCACGCTCAGTCTGCTGGCCGGGATCGATCTGCTGACCGGCAAGGTCCATGCGCTCGTGAGAGATCGCCATCGCAGCCGAGAGTTCATCGAACTCCTCAAGCTGCTCGATGCCGCTTATCCGAGGGGCACCGCAATCAAGCTGATCCTCGACAATCATTCCGCGCACATATCGAGAGAAACCACAGACTGGCTCAACGCCCGACCCGTCGGACGCTTCGAGCTCACCTTCACCCCAAGCACGGCTCTTGGCTCAACCTGATCGAGGGCTTCTTCTCCAAGTTTGCTCGCTCGGTGTTGCGCCACATCCAGGTGACATCAAAACACGAGCTGAAGCAGCGCATCATGGCCGGCATCGACGACGTGAACCGCCATCCGGTCATCCACACCTGGTCCTATAAACTCGCCGAGGCCGCCTGATATGATTCGAACCAAGGAAACGCTCGACTAGTCTTACTGCGTCACAAATTTCGATAGCTACTTTGACGTGAGACTGCCCTGATGCAACAGGGGCATCGAGATAGTGTGGACGCGAGAGCGACGCTCAATCCTCGCCGAACGGTCGCGATCGAATTTGGAACGTGCCGTTCAGGCCGCAATGGCGGCCCCCTCGGGCGATAAGTTTCGGGAATTGTAATTTCTTTGAAAAGCCCGGCGGAACCTGTTGCTGAGGGGGAATCGTCTCCCGCTCGGAGACCAGGAATCCGTAGGCCGCGATGCACAGCGTTGCGTGATGGTGGAAGCCGCGCCAGCCTCGCCCCTCGAAGTGGCCAAGGCCGATCTCCTGTTTGAGTTCGTAGTAGTCGCGCTCAATGCGCCAGCGCAGCTTGGCGGTGTCGACCAGCTGACGGAATTCAATGTTCGCCGGAAGCGTCGAGAACCAATATTTGGTGGGTGCTTCCTCGCCCTCCGGCCATTCGATCAGCAGCCATTCCTCCGGCCGGCTTTCGGCGAGCCAGTAATCTCGATGTGCCGCACGGATGCGCACACGGGCAAAGCGCGAGGATAAGCGTTCTGCCGTCCCCTCACGCCACGTGATCTTGCGCCAAGCATCCATTGGCAGACCAATCGCAAGCTTCTTAACTGAGATCGGTTGATACTTGCCATCACGTCGCAGCAACTTCGGAGGTCGTCCGCTCCCCGACCACTTCTTCGGCGCCCGCGGCCAGTGCCAGGGCGCCATACGGACGTTTGTGGCTGGATGCCGGCCACATAGTTCAAGCCGAGATCTGTGATGTTCGTACGCAGATCAGTATCAGTACCATAGCCGGCGTCCATCAGCACTACGCCACGCGGCAAGCCCCCTGCACAGGCCCAGCGCAATTGCTCAAGCGCGATGGCCGGCTTGGTTTTGAAGGTGATCTCGTTGGGCACACCGGCTTTGCGCCGACGCGGACGGTCGGTCGCCCATTCCTTTGGTAGATAAAGGCGATACGCCACCGGCAGGCTCGCGTGATGGTTGGCAATCGAAAGGGTCACGGCGACCTGACAATTGTCTTGCTTGCCCAGTTGGCCGCAATATTGCCGTGCAACCCCGACCGAATGCCGCCCCTTCTTAGGAAAGCCCGTATCATCGATGATCCAAGCTTCGATCTCTCCGTGGCGTTCGATGCTCGGCAGCACTAACTCACGGACTTTGGCCAACACTTGCTGGTCCGACCAGTCGCCTTGACCGACAAAATGCAACAACGACTGGTGCTGCGCTGCTGTCCGCTCAGGAGCCGTGATGGCCGCCATCGGCTCGACACTCTTGCGATCGCAAGGCATCATCAGACCGGTGCAGTAATCGCGAAGCGGTTTGGCTCGGTCTGCGTGTCCGATCACGCTCGTAAGACCCTCAACATACGCCGAAAACCGCGACGCGACGTCCCCGATTTTGCCAGACCCATCTCAGCCTCTCCGCATGCTGAAAAGATGAGTCTTCTCAAATACATGATTCTTCTCGGTAAACGCCGCGACACTCTGACTCAGTAAGACTAGGTGTCTGTACCTAAATAGCGCCACGTGATTCTCTTGCCTCTGTGTTTTTGATTCGGGGGCGAGAGAATGCGTGCGGGTTTGTTTTGGCTGAATGACAGGCAATGGGCCCGTATCGAACCTCATCTGCCGACGGGACTGACGGGGCCGGATCGGGACGATGATCGGCGCATCATCAGCGGCATCGTTCACATGCTGCAATCGGGTGCGCGATGGCGTGATTGTCCGCGCGAATACGGTCCTTACACGACGATCTACAATCGCTTCAATCGCTGGGCCAAGCGCGAACGATGGTGCGCAATCTTTGAAGCCCCCAAGCCTGGCAAAGATGCCGTCGTGCTGTCGCTCGACTCGACTTCGATCAAAGCTCATCGGTGTGCCTCCGGCGGAAAAGGGGGGAGCACAATCAAGCAATCGGCCGCTCGCGCGGAGGCCGCACGACAAAAATCCATGCGCTGAGCGATCCGCTCTGCCGGCCGGTCGTCCTGCATCTGACTCCAGGCCAGGATGCCGATATCGCTGCGGCTCCCGATGTCCTGGCGCTCGCGCCACCCATGAGCGCGCTCCTCGCCGACAAAGGGTATGACGGCGACAAGCTTCGCGGCGAAATCGTTCGTCGCGGCGCAAAGCCCGTAATCCCCAATAAATCCAACCGCGTCGTCATCCATCGCTTCAACAAACGCGCCTACAAAGGCCGAAATGTCATCGAACGCTGCTTTTGCAGGCTCAAGGACTTCCGGCGCATCGCCACGCGATATGACAAGCTCGCTCGGAATTTCTTGGCCGCTGTTCATCTCGCCGCCCTCGTCGCATATTGGCTCAATTGAGCCTGGACCCTAGTGGTTCATCACAGGGGAGTAGCCCCGCGGAATTTCACCCCGGGGCTCTCGCAGAACCGGACATGACAGTCTCCCGTCATCCGGCTCCCATCAGGCAAACGTCCCAGTCATACCGAGTCGCCAGTGCACAAAGAGTTCCGCACTTTCCTTGACGAGTCTTAGGAAGAACTGACTCGCACCAGCTTTAGTGCGGCGGAAGCGCTTGAACTTCCGCACCGCCCACGCCACGAGCGTCTGATTGACGTATCGAAGGAAGGGATACAGTGCCGACCGAGTATAGCGCCCATAGTATGCAATCCATCCCCTGAGGAGAGGATTGATCTCTGAGGCTAGGTCCTGCAAGGACAGGTGTGTCTGCCGGCGCAAGTTCAAGGCCCGAATCGTTTCCCGCATGGTCTTCATTGCCGATGGACTGACTGCTGGAGTAAATCCTCCAAACAGCGAGTTGGTTCGGGAATTCATTACCTGACGGGAGCGAAAGCAAAATCCGAGGAAGTCAAAGCTGACATTCGGGTAGTTGCCTTTGCGATTCCCATCTCTGCAGTAGACGATCTTGGTTTTCGTTGGATGCATCTCCAGATGGCACTCTGCCAACCGGGCTTGAAGCTCAACCTTGAGGGTTTCTGCTTCTAGCTCGGTACGGCAGTGCACCAGTCCATCATCTGCATAACGGCACCACGGGAGGTCGGGGTGCGTCCTCGTCATCCAGAGATCAAACGCGTAATGGAGAAAAAGATTCGCCAGAGTCGGGCTGACCACTCCCCCTTGCGGGGTACCGCGGCTTCGCTCGATGATGGCTCCGTCTTCCTTCATCATGGGCGCCTTGAGCCATCTTTCGATGTACAACACAGCCCAGTTGCACGTTATGTGTTTCCGGACAGCCCGGAGCATCAAATCGTGGTCGATGTTGTCGAACAGACCCTTGATGTCAAACTCTAACACCCAGTCATACTTCCAGGACCGCTGTCGCGTGACCCCTACAGCATCCAGCGCCGATTTGTTCGGCCTGTACCCGTAGGAGTCTGGAAGAAAGATTGGTTCTAGAATCGGGCGAGTAGGCCGGCGGAATCTCACCACCGGCCTCTCTCAGATCCCAGCGTGAGGGTCTCCCCTCACTGGGCTCCCATCAGGCCAACGAGCCGCGTAGTCCGAGTTTCCAGTGTGCGAAAAGATCACTCCATTCTCGAGATAATCGAGCGATGATCTTTCCTGCTCGGGTCTTCCGTCCCTTAAAGCGCTTGAACTTCCGCATCAGCCACGCCCGGAGCGTCTGATCGACGAATGCCAGAAATGGGCCCAGAGCCGAGCGCGTGTATCGTCCGTAATAGGCAATCCACCCTCGAAGGAGCGGATTGATCTCACGGGCGATGTCTGCCAGCGACACCTGGGTTCTTTGGCGGATGTCCAAGTCCCGAATCGCCGAACGCATAGACTTCAACGCTGACGGGCTGACCGCTGGGAGAAAATTACAGAACACTTGCTTGCTCCGTGTATTTTCTGCCCGGCGGGGCTGAAAGCGATACCCGAGAAAGTCGAAGCTGACGTTCGAATATTCGCTGCGTCGGTTGCTGTCTTTGCAGTAGACGATCTTGCTCTTGGTGGGATGCATCTCCAGCCCGCACTCCATGAACCGAACCTGAAGATCGGCCCTTAGGGCCATCGCTTCCTGCTCAGTCCGGCAGTGGACTAGGCCGTCATCTGCATAGCGGCACCATGGGAGGTCAGGGTATTTCCGTGTCATCCAGAGGTCGAAACAATAGTGCAGGAAAAGATTGGAGAGAATCGGACTAACAACGCCCCCTTGAGGGGTACCGCGAGTTCGCTCGATCAACACTCCGTCCTTTTCCATGGGTACCTTGAGCCATCTTTCGATGTAGAGCAGAACCCATTTGCACGTTACATGCTTTCGAACCGCTTTGAGCAAAAGATCGTGCGGGATGTTGTCGAATAGTCCTTTGATATCGAATTCAAGAACCCAATCATACTTCCAGCACCGCTCGCGCGTAACACCCACGGCTTCCAGGGCCGATTTCTTCGGTCTGTAACCATAGGAGTCTGGAAGAAAAATTGGATCAAGAATCGGTTCAAGGTACTGCGCAACAACCATCTGCGCGATGCGATCGCTGACGGTCGGAATACCCAGAATCCTTTCGCCATCTCCTCCCTTTTTCGGAATAGAGACTGCACGCACTGACGGAGGAAAGTAGCTGCCCGAGCTCATCCGATTCCAGATCTTATAAAGGTTGCCCTTCAGATCTTTATCAAACTCCCCGAGCGTCTGCCCGTCCACGCCAGCCGCACCACGTTTGGATTTAACCGCTTTATAAGCCCGAACCACACTTCTCTTATCGATGCTAAACGGCTTGTCTGTCGTGATCGTCGTATTCATCCTGTCTCCAGTTGGTCCATGATCACAACCGTCCTGATCCGACCCCTTTGCTTCGGCCCCATTACAGAGCCTTCAACGCTCTTACGAGTCGGTCCGCCCCAGACCTTGGCATCGGTACTCTCGCCTCGCGATTTTGATCGCTTCAGCTTCTCCCTTGGCATCCAGAGTCTGGTTCCTGCAGTTCCACGCGAAAGCCTGCATCCGCTTCACGCCCCCTCTACGCCGGTTGCTGCCTACCCAGTAGTCAGGTTGCCGATAGGCTTATCCCAGAAGATTGAGCCGCCTCTGGTTTTAGCAACGTCCACCAGCTTTCGACGCGTCGTCGAGGGTTCATTTTCATTCGTCTCGCGAACGCTCACCTGCCCGAATTTCTCTTCGGACTTTTGATCCAACGCTCACGACCACACCTTTTGAGCGCAGCCGCTTGGACTGGTTTGGGGCCCGCGCCTGAACGCCGATCCCGGAGGGCCCACCCCCATCTTTTCGCGCAGCTTACGCACATGGCTAGGCGTTCATCTCGAACTCTCCTTTTCTATGCTGCTGCAGCACACGCTCAATGACCTGCTTGACCACCATCTGCGCGATTCTGTCGCTCACAGTGGGCACACCTAAAATCCGTTCGCCTCCAGTCTTCTTCGGAATGGAGACGGCGAGCACCGGTGGGGGAAAGTAGCTTCCCGAACTCATTCGATTCCAGATCTTATACAGATTTCCTGACAGAGCCTTCTCAAATTCGTCGATCGTCTGCTTGTCCACTCCGGCCGCGCCCTTGTTGGATTTGACCGCTTTGTACGCCTCGTACACGAGACGTTTCTCGATGTTGAACGGTTTGTTTGTCGCATTCGTCGAGTTCATCCTGTTTCCAGTTGTTTCGGTGAATGCCACCGCCTGACCCGACCCCTTTGCTCCAGTCCCATTACAGACTTTCAACGCTCGTACGGGTCGGTCCGCCCCAGTTATCCGCATCGGTACTCTCGCCTCGCGGTTTTGGCCGCTTGTGCTTCTCCCTTGGCATCGGAGAACTGGTTCCTGCAGTTCCGTGCAATCGCCTGTATCCGGTTCACGCCCCCTTTACGCCGACCGCCACCTGTCCAGTCATCAGGCCTCCGACAGGTTTATCGCAGGAGAATCACCACCCCTGGTTTTGACGGTACTTGAAAGTATAACGACGCGTGATCGAAGGGTTCATTTTCATTCGTCTCCCGGACACATACTGCGCGGGTCTTCCCCGCGCTTTGTCTTCAACGCTCACCACCACGGATTTTGGCCGCAGCAGCTTGAAGTGGTTTGAGACCCGCTCCTGAAAGCCGATCCCGAGGGGCCTACCCTCATCAATCGCACAGCTCGTCTTCAATTAGGCTAAGTCATTTCAACTTCTCCTCGTTCGTCAACTTCTGCAGCACACGTGATTTTGACGTTTTGATGCCGAGCCATTGGAGGATGGGCAAGTTTTCGGGTGGCAAGAGGATCTCGATGCTTCGTGCGACGCCAGGCTTGCGACGAATGAACCCGTTGCGTTCGAGGGTGACGATCATCTGGTGAACTGACGGTGGGCTGACGCGGAAGTGGCGCTGGATGTCGGCCTCGGCGGGCGGCTGTCCGAACATGTACGAATAGGTATGGATGAAAGCGAGATAGTGCCCCTGTTTCTCGGTGAAGTGCACGCCTGATTTTTGACTCATAGCTGGATTCGTCCCGGCCTCCGACAAGGAGGCGAAGCGTGAATGTACGTTATCGGGTGGAATTGAGCCAAGTCGAACGGGACGAACTGACGGCGATGCTCGGCGGCGGCAAGCATGCCGCCCGCAAACTCAAACGGGCTCAGATTTTGCTGGCGGCCGATGGGGACGGTTCTGACGCAGAGATTGCCCGAACCGTCCGGGTCAGCCTCTCCACTGTCGGCCGGACCAAGCGCCGCTTCGTGGAAGGCAATCTGGAGCGGGCCTTGAGCGAGGAGCCGCGTCCGGGCGCCGAGCGCAAGCTGACCGGCAAGGAGGAGGCCCTGCTGGTGGCGACCGCATGCGCCAAGCCGCCAGCTGGCCGCAAACGCTGGACGCTGACACTGCTGGCCGACACGATGGTCAAGCTCACCGATCACGACAGCCTGTCGAGCGAAACCGTGCGCCGCCAGCTCACCGAGAACGATCTCAAGCCCTGGCGCAGGGAGATGTGGTGCATTCCCCAGGTCGACGGCGAATACATCGCCCGCATGGAGGACGTGCTCGATCTCTACGCCGAGACGCCGGATCCGGACCGGCCGTTGGTTTGCTTCGACGAGACCCCCGTCCAGCTGATCGGCGAGGTGCGCCAGCCGATCCCCGCCCAACCGGGACAGCGCGAGCGATACGATTACGAATATTGCCGCAACGGCACCGTCAATCTCTTCGTCACCTTCGATCCGCATCGCGGCTGGCGCAACGTCCAGGTCACCGACCGCCGCGCCGCCGTGGACTACGCCCACTGCATGCGTGAGCTCGTCGACGTCCACTATCCCGATGCCGTCTGCATCCGGGTCGTGCAGGACAATCTGTCGATCCATACCGCCGGCGCGCTGTATCAGGCATTTGCGCCTGCCGAGGCCCGTCGCATCCTGCGCCGCCTCGAGTTCCACTATACCCCGAAACACGCCAGCTGGCTTAATATGGTCGAGTGCGAGATCAGCGTGCTGCAGCGCCAGTGTCTCGGCCGTCGCATCGACGATCCCAAAAGGCTTCGAAAAGAGATCGCAGCATGGCAACGGCAGCGAAACAAAGTCCGAGACCGCATCAAATGGATGTTCACAACCGACAAAGCCCGCGCCAAACTCGGTCGCGCCTATCCGGTTGCCACCAAAGAGTCAAAACCACAGTGATGAACCACTAGAACTCCACCCGGAGAAAACCCGGATCGTCTACTGCAAGGACAGCAATCGGAGCGGAGGATATGAGCAAATCACGTTCGATTTCCTCGGGTATACCTTCCGGCCGCGAAAAGCCCGCAACAGGAGCGGTAAGAAGTTTGTTAGCTTCGTGCCGGCCATCAGCCGCAAGGCAGCCAAGGGAATCCGGCAGACTATCCGCGAATGGCGGATAGCATCGACACGGAATAACCAGGAGCTGAAAGACCTTGCCAAGCTGATCGATCCTGTGGCGAGGGATGGCTGAACTACTACGGGCGATACTACCGCACGGAGTGCGTCAACGTCCTTCGCCATGTCAACGAGACGCTCACGCGATGGGTGATGCGGAAATATAAGAGGTTCAAACGCCGAAAGACCGCAGCAGTACACTGGCTCGGACGTCTCGCAAAACGAGAGCCGAAGCTGATGTACCTGTGGACGGCCGGCATTCGACCCGCGGCTGGATGATAGAAGCCGGATGAAGCGCGAGTTTCATGTCCGGATTCGTGAGGGCGGAGAGGTGAAATTCCTCTCCGCTACTCGACTGCTCAGCCGCTGGGACGACTTCGCCCGCTTCCTCGACGACGGTAGAATCTGTCTGACGAACAATGCCGCAGAAAGAGCGCTGCGCGGCGTGGCAAGCCTTGAGTCATTGTGCGCCCCTTCTTTAAGTGCTTGTAAACATTGGAAGCGTGTCTGCGTCAATTTGGCGAGACGGGCGACCCTTTCGGGCAATCGCTGTTTTGACCGCCTCGGACGCCAAATCGGCAGCTCGAATCTGACAGGGCGCTCGCGGAACAACCTGCGCAGCAGGAAGAACGCCGCTGGAGACAAGGCGGCGGATCATATGACTTGAGGACACTGAGCGCTTTTGCGGCCTCGATCTGCGTAAGCCATTCGCCGTTTTCCGCTGAACGGTAGGCATGGATGCCACGCACACGGCGAATAGAGCTGACCCGATGTGCTGTCCAGGTCTTACCCATGCCGGTGGGCAAGCCCATCCGATTGAGCGTAGCGGCGATGTGCTCGTCAGACCAGCGCCCGGCCATGCTGCGGATAACAGCCAGAGCATCTTCCGCCGTGGAGGAACCGTGTTCACCGGAGCGCGGCTTGCGGATCCAAGCTCGGAGTGCTGCCCACCCTGCCAATGGATCGTGAGCACAACGTCGCGTGCCGCATCGTCGACGTCCGCGATGATGTCGACAATCAAGGCTCGCAGCAGCTGCTGGCGTGCGCGCATCGTCACATCAGGGGATTTCAGGCTATGGACAGGTTATCCGCCAGATCGGCAAAGATGCCGGGATCGACCGCGTGGCCGCATGACTGATGGTCATTCTGGCGATTTTCCAGCTCGCGCACACGGCGCAAAGCGTACTCCCAGTTCTTCTCCAACTGCGCAGCGATCAGGCGATTATCAAGGGTCACAGGCGGCGTAGCGGCGCTCAGCAAGCGTGCCATCGTACCGGGCTTGCTGGAGTTCCAGATCAAGGATCCGGCGCTTGTCGTCTTGGCGTTCCCGTTGCATGCGCTGTGCCTCGAACGCGGCCTCGATCGCCAAAGGTTCTACCGCTCGTAACAGTTCTCGTGCAACTGCCGCGTCGATTTTTGAAGCACCGAATATCATACAGCGAAGCCGACCTGCCAGACTACCCTTGTCACAGCGGTAGACCGGGTAGCTGATTCGACCGCCCCTATAGCTGACGCTCAGGCGCTGACCACAACGAGCGCACGTCAGAATGCCCGACAAGAGCGCCTGGCCGCCCCGGCCTGATTTTGCACCATCTGGGCGACCGTAGGCGTTAAGCGCCAATTGCTTCTGGTTGCGCTCGTAGTCATCCCAGGTGATGTACCCTTCGTGATGATCCTTTATCATCACATCCCGGGTGCCCGCCGGTTTGTAGTGCCCGTAGGTCCGCCGCGCTCTCCCTTCGATAATCGCGGTTCGCTTCTCGCTTTTGCCGTATACGTAAACACCCGCATAGAACGGATTCTTCAGCACACTAATCACATTGCGGTAGCGGATGGGCTGCCAACAGTTTGTCATGCGACCTTCATCAGCAGGTCGGGGAAATGGATTTGCTCCGCCTTCATCGACAACAACACTTGGCGAGCGCTACCAAGTTCGCGAAAGCGAGTGAAGATAAGTCGAATCACCTCTTGCAGACGCAGATCAGCATCCAGGCCCAGACCGGCTTCGCGATGCCAGACATAACCAAACGGCACTGATAAGCGTAGCTCACCACGTTGGGCCTTCGCCCTGGCTGCGTCTAGCATCCGTGCCCGGATTATGCCCAGCTCAAACTCGCTTATGCTTCCCTTCATGCCGAGCAAGAGCCGATCGTTCGGAAGGCAAGGATTATAAACGCCATCGTGATCAATCACCCTCGCTTCGACAAGCCCGCATAACTCAAGCAGATGATGCCAATCGCGGCCGTTGCGCGCGAGCCGCGATGCATCGAAGCAAATCACGGCGCCGACGGCTCCTGCACAACCATGCAGACCAGTCGATCAAAGCCGGGCCGGAGCCACCGTTCCACTCGCCGAACGGCCGAGGTCATCATCAATGACTTCCACATCGGAGAAGCCGTGCCGGCGCGCAATATCCACAAGATCGTACTGTCGCCGTTGGCTCTCCAGATTGGCCATCACCTGGGATTGCGTTGACTGCCGCACATAGACGACAGCTTTGCGCTTCAAGAGCGCTTCCGGGATCCTGGTCAGTGTCAGGCATCACCGAGCTCCTCGACTACCAGGCCGGCGGCCTGCATGAGGATTTGGGCGAGCGTCAGTAACGCCTTCACCCGCGCCGCCTCGTTCATCCTGTCCAGCCTGTCTGGCTCGAATATCAGGCTCAGTTGCCCGTCTGAAATCTGTGCAGCTACGCGCTCCTGCTTCATCGGCGTTCTCCCATGCGACTCGATCGCTGGGGAGTTTGAGGAAACGGCGAGCGCTGTGACCAGTCTCTTCAGCTCTGACAATGCGGCAAGATCAACTTGTGGTGGCCCGGAGGTCATCTCCGCGCATGCGATTGGATCTACCATCCAGCTGGGAATCGTGATGACCGTGCCCAATGGGGCTCGGATCCTGCAGAAACTGACCTGTCGCGCGTTGCTCCACACGACGCACGTTCACCATCCGGCCAAAATAAGGATGCCAGCGATAGTGGACCTCGAAATCCTCCCCGACATGGGCAGAATGAACGGTAAACGGCCTTGGGAAGGCGCAACTGAACCTTCGCCGGCAGCCAGCGTGGCGCCGATCGTGCCGCCATCATGCTGACGATGATCACGACCTGTCGCCTCAACGACGTCGATCCCAAGGCCTGGCTCGCCGACGTCCTCGCCCGTATCGCCGATCTTCCCGCATCGCGTCTGCACGAACTGCTGCCCTGGGAGTGGAAGCTTCCGCGCCAAGCGAACAAGCCCGCCGATCAGAAGGTCGCCTGACCTTCACGCAAAGCCATCATAGAGCTCGCCGTACCCGCGCGCATGCGTCAATCAGGCGGTCTTCGTCGTCTTACGATTACCCACATTCTTTGAGGTGCACTGAGCCGAAAAACTTGAGTCGCCAGAATCACTTGTGATTCTTTGATGGGCACCTGATTCGAGAAGAGGTGCTCTATGGGACTGACTTCACGCGCCCGGGATGAGAAGTCGCATCGTTTGGCGTCTGACGCGGTGACTTGGTTTGATCGTGAAGCTGCGCTGTGCGAATTCCAGGACGCTCGACTTGGCGAGAGATTTCGCATGCTGCTGAAGCAGATTGGTGGAGACATCGGACAGAGCATTCCGATGGTTTGCCAAGACTGGGCGAATACCAAGGCGGCCTATCGTTTCTTCTCCAATGAACGAGTAAGCGAGGCCGACATCCTGTCTGGTCATTTTAGATCGACGCGGGAACGTATCGCGGCTGCGAAAGGGCCTGTTCTTGTTCTGCATGATACGACCGAATTCACCTATCAAAGGGAGCGCCCGGATCTGATCGGGATGATTAAGCGCATCCCCAAAAAGCAACTCTCGAAGATTGGACGGAAAACCCCAAACGTACACGACATGCGGAATATTGATGCATTCGAGCCTTGCGGTGACCCTTGAGGGGCTTCCACTGGGGCTCAGCGCCGTGAAGTTCTGGACCAGAAAGAAATTTAGAGGGGTCGCTGCGCTCAGGCGCGAGGTCAACCTGACACGGATCCCCATTGAAACCAAGGAGAGCATTCGTTGGCTGGAGAACAGAGCTGGCTCCGCAAATTCGGACAGTAGCTTGAGTGGATTTTCTGCCTGAGAGCGGCGAGGCTTCTTGCCGCGAATCAGGAGCGAAGATGACGAAGAGGAGTCGCCGGACGCATTCTCCGGCATTCAAGGCAAAGGTGGCTTTGGCGGCCGTGAAGGGGGAGAAGACGTTGGCCGAGCTGGCGCAATTGTTTGATGTCCATCCGAACCAGATCACGACCTGGAAGACCCAACTCCTGGAAGGCGCCGCCGGAGTGTTTGGGCAGGACAACGGACCGGCCGAGGCGCCGGTCGATTTGAAGGCGTTACATGCCAAGATCGGCGAGCTTGCGTTGGAGAACGATTTTTTGTCCGGCGCGCTCACCAAGGCGGGCCTGCTGAGCGCAAAGCGATGATCGACCGCGACCATGATCTGTCTGTCGTGCGCCAGGCGAAGGTCCTGAACCTTGCCCGCAGTACGGTTTACTATGAACCTCGGCCGGTTTCGGCCGAGGACCTTGTCTTGATGCGCCGGCTCGATGAGCTGCACCTCGATTATCCCTTCGCAGGGGCGCGCATGCTGCGATCGCTGTTGCAGCGTGAGGGCATGCAGATTGGCCGCCGCCACGTCGCGACGCTGATGAAGCGCATGGGGATCGAGGCGATCTATCGCCGTCCGAACACGAGCAAGCCCGCACCGGGCCACAAGATCTACCCGTACCTATTGCGCGGATTGAAGATCGAGCGGCCGAACCAGGTCTGGGCAATGGACATCAGCTACAGTGCGCCTCGCCCCGAGGAATCGGGGAAGCGTATGTTTGGAATGCATTGGGAAAGGAGGAAATGTGATGAGCCTGCTTCCTGCTGTGAGGAAGCATGAGCCCAAGCGGCGGTGACCTGCTGTCAACTGGCAGGGTGACGTAGCCCGCAGGTAAAGGGGATTGAGGCGAAACCGTTACGCCGAGATGGTTCCCGAGGCTGAGTATCGGAAGGTTGAGGAACACGAACCGGTTCATCCGCGTCTGTGGGCTGAAATGTCGCCTCCGCCTACACGGTTTAACAGGCGGAATGCTGAATGGTGTCGAAGGATATGTAGCCGGAGACACCCGAACGCGAGCGTAGATGTAGGGCGTCTTGCGTGGGCCGAGGGGAGAACACAGCCAAACCTGAGGCAACGGCATCGACTTGCAGCAAGCAAGGGAAAAGACTGCGACCGGCAACCTCACCGATGCGCTGGTAGTCCAACATATGAACGAGGGAAGGCATGAGCGGAATGGCAAGGGAGTTGACCCCGATGTCCGTCATGCTGGCAGAGCTCCCGTAGTAGTCCGAGGCCGGGAAAGCCGGTCACATGGCGAAGGGGAGCAGTTTGAGTTGCTTGGAGTGCACGTGATCTGACCTAATGAGGTGAAGACCTTTGATAATCAGTGAAATGCAGCACAAGCTCGCGACGTGGGCCGCGGCCGATCAGACCCGCCGGTTTGATCGATTGCTCCGGCTCATCACCGACAGGAATTGGCTTGCTGAAGCGGCCCGGATCGTTCTGGCGTCGAAAGGCGCCAATACACCGGGTCTTGACGGAATGGACAAGCGACGACTTGCTGCCGTTCTGGAGGGTCATCTGGATCGGTTGCGCGTGGCCCTGTTGGACGGCACTTACCGCCCAACGCCGGTCAAGCGAATCCATATCCCGAAGACCAACGGCAAGTTGAGACCATTGGGTATACCGATCCTGCTGGACCGCATCGTCCAGCGGGCGATGCTGATGGCCATGGAGCCGATCTGGGAGAGCGACTTCCACTCTGGCTCCTACGGCTTCCGTCCTGAACGCAGTGTTCATCACGCGGTACGTACAGTGAGGATGCAGTTGCAGGATGGCTCTGACTCGAAGGGCCGCTGGATCATCGAAGGTGATCTGGCGAGCTACTTCGACACTGTCCATCATCGGCTGCTTCTAAAATGCGTACGTCGTCGCATCAGGGACCTGCGATTCATTGATCTGCTCTGGCGAATCCTCAAAGCCGGTCACGTTGATCGTGGCTTATTCTTCGCAGCAAGTGAGGGCGTTCCGCAAGGCGGCGTTCTGTCGCCGCTCCTATCCAACATCATGCTCCATGAGTTTGATTGCTGGCTGGAGGCGAAATACCTGAACAAGAAAGCGAGGAAGGATCGTTGGGCGTGGAACTTCGGCATTCAACAGGGGCGTCCGATCACGGTTCGAGAGAACCGCGAGTGGAAACCTGCCGTAGCCTATTGTCGCTATGCCGATGACTTCGTTGTCATCGTCAAAGGGACGAAGGCCCATGCCGAGGCCGTCCGCGAGGAGTGCCGTGCCTTTCTGGAAGGCAAGCTGAAGTTGACGTTGAATATGGAGAAAACCCATATCACCCACGTCAATGATGGCTTCGTCTTTCTGGGGCATCGGATCATTCGCAAGCGGGGATCAAGCGGACGGATGGCGGTCGTCACGACCATACCCAAAGAGAAGGCCAAGGCATTCGCGCGAAGATTGTCGAAGGTCCTCTCTGGTGACCATGATCTTGCCAAGGTCGATATGGTGGACCGCCTGAACCGCCAACTGCGGGGCTGGGCGGCTTTCTACAAGTACACGGACTTCACTGCGACCACGTTCCGGCACGTCGATCATGTCGTGTTCTGGAAAATGGCGCACTGGCTGGCGAGAAAGTATCGGAGCCGCATCAAACCATTGATGCGGAGCTGGTATCGATCACCAGTCGCTGGGCAGGCCAAGACTTGGTTTGTCCACGGGGTCAGTGAACGAGGCCATCGTGTCGGGAAAGCCTTGCACCGATTGGTATCCAGTCCAAAGGGGCAGTTCCGATGGAGAAACCCGGACGCAAATCCCTACATCTTCAGGGAGGAGCCCAGGAAGACCATCACCTCGCGATATCAGGATGTCGCAATGGCCATGGGCCAGACTTGAACGGAGAGCCGTATGCGCTGAAAGGTGCCCGTACGGTTCGGGGAGGAGAAGCGCTTATGCGCTTCTTACTCCATTTCCGATGCGACGTGGATTCGTCTACCTCGCGGCGGTCGTCGATGTGTTCAGCCGACGGGTGTTGGTCCATCGCGTATCGATCACGATGGAGACGATATTCTGCGTCGAAGCGCTCCAGGAGGCGTTGGCGAAGCACGGCAGGCCCGAGATCTTCAACACGGATCAGGGTAGCCAGTTCACCAGCCTCGACTTCACCGGCGTGCTGCTGGACGCGAACATCGCCATCAGCATGGACGGCAAGGGTGCCTGGCGCGACAACGTGTTCGTCGAGCGGCTGTGGCGCACTGTCAAATACGAGGAAGTCTATCTGCGTGCTTACGACAGCGTGCTCGAGGCGCGAGCATCGATTTCCAAATATCTGGCGTTCTACAACCGAGGACGTCCTCACTCGAGCCTTGACGAACGCACGCCCGACGAGGCTTACTTCGGCGCGCAAACGATGGTGACGGCCGCATGATCGTCGCCAACGATTTTGCTGCGGCTCTGGTCGGGCTTACGCCCTCCCGACGCCACAGCAAAATCGTAAAGCCCCGCCTTCAGCATAACCCGGCAGGAATCCACTTAATTTTCGCGGGGCGCTGTCCAAACAACCGGGGCCAGCTCTAACAGCGCTCTTACCGAACACCGAAAATCTTGAGGCCTTCATCGTCGTCCGCTCCTCCCAGCCGAGAGGATTCGGCAGGCGCAAACTCTAGCCAAAAATGGTCGAGTTTACCGGCCTCAGATCATCCTTTTGCTGCGGGCCATGATTCTGTGGTGCCCTACCGATGAGCGAGGTGTGGAAATTGTAGAGCGGCGCATTTGATTACCGAAGCTCTGCGACCTCATCGACCGACGATTGTGCGTCCTCTGCTTCCGACGGAAGTCATCAATTCAGATCGGGCGCGATTGTATGCGTCACTCAAAGCCTTCCCTGCCTCGCGAATCGCAAACTCTCGGTTGATGTTTCTATTCACGGCGGCGTAGGCGCGATGCGCGATTGCATCGATACTGCTGTCTAGATCTGAACCTTGCTGTTCCGCCGCATCCTTGGATCGAGAAGCACTCTGGAGGACCGTCATACGGTATCTAATGTCGGCCAAGAGGTCCGCCCGTTCCGGACAATCTACCAGTGCGTCGTAAATGCGCGCCTTTTGATCAGTATCCAAGTGGTTATGCGCCAATATAAGGGTTTCGGTCGCCCGCTGTTTCTGAATGAAATCCAGCTGGGGTGATGGTCGTTCAAATATATCGATGGCTTGATCAATAAGGCGACGTCTATCTAGGCGGTCAAGGTCGCCGATGTTTTCCACGATTGCGCGGATCGCAGCACAGTTGTTAGCTGCGTGAGATAGATGGACGATGTGATCGACGGTGGCAGACTTCCGTGCTGCGGATTGAAACTTAAGTATTGGTGCGTAAGCGTGTGCCCGAGTAGCTTCGCGCCGAACCTCTTCGTCAGGCGGACCCGGCTGTGGGCGATTGTCGCGCCTTGCGGCGCCATATAACGCCTGGGCCGCAGCGCCGAGCCGGTTGAGACGCGCCTGAAACGCCCTAACGGGGGCTGCCTGAGCTGCGTCTCGTGCTGAACGGCTGACGAGTGTAAAGTTCGTGAGGTTGTTCACCGTTTCAATCGGATCACCAGTCGTTAAACGCTTAGCCACTTCGACCAAGACCTCACTTGGCAGGTCAGTTATTCGTGTGACAGCGTTGCTATCGTGACCCGGAGTTCCCGGTTCAGCCGCTAACCGTCTAGCTCGCCTCATTGACCGGGCTCCCACGGCATGTCTCTCCAACCGAGAGCCTACTGCTTAAGCGGAGCCAGATGAATAGACATCGCGTTAAATTTGTAATTCTGCTTGGGACTGTGATGCAATGCATCGCGCATTTGGTGCGGGCCCTGAAGCGAAAGATTCCATCCGACGCGGGTTCCGATCGAGCAGAAGGAGAGGAGGATTCGCTGGCTGGAGAATTGGAGAATTTACGGCAATCGATCTGTGGTGGCGTGGCAGGATATATCGTGATGTAAACCAAACATCGGTTGCTGTTTTGCTCAGTTCTTCTCGAAGCGAGCAATCTCGCTCGAGAAGGAGCTTTGCGTGAGATCTGAATTGAACTTTTCGTGAAACGTCGAAATGAGATGGTAAACCAGATTAGAAAACGCTTAATCCTTGCTTAAGACCGTTAGCGATACGAGCAGATCACGGGCCTGGCATGGACGGACTGTTATTCCTGTTCGAGGTCGTCTGTAGCCTCCCATCTGTTTCGGGTTGTATGTTGAGCGTTATTTTTAGTTGCAGGTTTATTATTGTGGTGTGTCTAGAGGGTTACTCTTTGTGCCTCTTGGCTTGAAGAAACAACTAGTGGTTTTATTGAATTGTAGATGACATGACGCAACAACAGATTACAATGGAGTGATGCTCACGGAGCCATACAGCGAGTGGGATAACAAAGTTCAAATAAGACGGACACCATCGCGCCGCCACATAATGTGAAAGTAGTAGTAGAACTAGTCTAGAACTAATTAAAAAGATGGATCCTGGCAAAGCTAACGCCAGGGCAATTCAAAACAGACATTAGCGGCCTGCAGCTAGCTATAGCTAGACCTCACTAAGAAAAGTACACTGGCACAGCGGCGATCACGTCAAACGCGCCAGGTGCGAGATAGTAAACGTTTAGGTTGCCACATTTCATCGAGTTCATCGAGTCGGCGACAGGGACAATAAGGCAATAGCTGATGTCGTCGAATGTCACATCGGCGCACCCGAGCTGTCGGTACATTTGCACTATGGAGCCTCGGTCGGAGGCCGGAGCATATGGCGGGATGTCCAGTGCGGCAACATTTCCAGAACTGGCAGCATTTCCTGAACCCTGGACGGCGAAGCGCATCTGATTTTCGTTGGACATCAGCGTCTGGTACAGCAAACATGCTGCCGCAATATTCGGCGGCAGATAGATGTACGCTATCTCAGGATGTGTAGCGTCGCGCATTCGAATTTGGTTCAAAGGACGCCCTGGAATCGGGCCTGCCAGGCACGGAAAGTTATCGAATTCATTTAGCAGGTGCTCTTCAACTTCAATAACAGACCCCTGGCCGCGTACAAGATCAACCCAATTGCGCTGGGCCGGCAACAGGCAGTCATTCAGGAAACGCGCATAACGGTTTATCTCGCAAGAGATGTGGGTCTGGATCATTTCGCGATTTGCGGTGTTGCAAGCCGGTCTAAACGTTGGACGGGTGAAGTGAGGAGGCGCCATAATAGGAAAAGTGTAACAGGATCGTGCTGTGGATGTTAGCCTCGTGAAGAACGGGAGGCTTATATAGAAGCGAAGGGGATCTGGGTCCCGCCAACTGGAGAGAGGAGAGTTGATTGTCCTTGGAGGATGCGAGGACGCAATGAGGCTTATATAGATCCAGCTCAGTTATCTCGTTTGCGCGTGACCCCACGCCATTGTGTGATTGCGATTGCGGATCTATCGAGGCTTGGCGGATCGCGCGAGAAGAGGGACACTCTTTCCTTCTTGGACCGCAATTTTATAATCTTGAAGCGGCACAGTTGTTGTCGTTGCGGTGCAATAAACACGCATCTTTTGGATGTGTCCCTTAGCCCGCGGAGAGTTGCAGCTTCTCTCCAGCCGTTAGATTAGCTCTCGCTACAATTCAAGAGGCACCACTTAGCGTTCCGCTAAGGGCAGCCCGGATTGCCAAATCGACAACACGTCACATCACATGTGTGCGTTGCTGCTTCCGCACTGTTGCGGCGAAGTCAGCGAAACCGCATGCCTTGGGCTCGCTTCCAGAGGCTGCTTCACAAATACCTGCCACCATGCCGTCTTGCGCATCCGCACCCGGATGCGCGGTTCACCGTCACAACATCCGATAGGAGCCGTATGCGGTAGTGCCGCACGTACGGATCTGACCATCTGACCGGGGGGCGATGGGCAACCATCGTCCCTACCGGGACCCTTTGATCTTTAAGCAGTTGCGTACCATAGCTTCGCTATTGACCTTGTGAGCTGCGCGGCTCTCAAAAGGAGAACCACGGGGACGTTCAGGTCGATTCCGCTTTGTTCTCGATCCCGATTCAATGTCCGGCTCCCGGTTCATATGGGATTGCCCCGAAGAACGCAGAATTTGAGTTTCATTTGGCTTAGTCGGTGTGTTTGTGCATGCGTGCGTATGTTCGTATTGGGAGGGCGCTCATTTACACCAAAGAATGAACCTTCCCAGATAACTGCTTTTGCGCCGTGTCATGCATGCATAAAATGGCCCAATGTGAACAAAGAAAGAAAATACAAAAACGTGCTTGGCCTCTTATTCATTGACTTAGTACAACGACGTCATGGACGCAACAACGTAACTAACGAAACAGGGACAGCAACAACAATAGAAAACGCTTACAAACCAAAAAGGAAAGTAGAAACGGCGATAGAACCAAACGCACAACATCACAGATACGCGGCCAAGCCGATCACCTCCGTAACATCCGGCCCCCATGCCACCAGAAACCTCACGCCCGGAACATCCAGACCCTCCGGAGCGCTGTTGAGTTTCCAGTGGAAAGACCAAGCCATCTACTTGCCCGAGATAGCAAGACCGATCGCGATCAAGATCAGGAAAGCGGCTATGACGTTAAGGCCACTGAGCAGCGCCACGAGCGCGCTAACTACCACGAGCGCAAGCATTTCAGGCGAGAGCATGGTTGAGGGGAGAGAACCTAATTCGTGCTTCGAGAACGTTTGGTGCTAGGCGAAGCAAGGATGTGAGACAAAGATTGTCATGGGTGAATGCCAGATGCAACCAGGCTTATATAGATCCAGCCGGGCAGTTCTCACGTGAGCGCGTGATTTCACGCATTGTGCTCTTTGCGGGAATTTGATTGCGACTCGGAACCATTGCTCGAGTAGGAACTTTGCGCGAGATCTGAACGGAACTTTTCGTAAAACTTCGAAATCAATTCTGCAAGAAGGATTGTTTGTGGCTTGAGGAGCTCTCAGTCGGAGGACTTGGCTATCGCTTTCAAGCCGGCGCTGTGTGACGCCCAACCCGTTTCTCTGAAATAAACAATTGAAGTGTGGGCCTGACACAGCGCAATTGACGGTCCCTGATAGGGCCGCTTGATTGTAGTGACAGCCACCAATTGCGAACAGTAGCGACAAACCGGACAAAAACAAAGCATCTATCAGTCATTATATTCTGCATATCATTTCAAGCGTTGATTGCGATGCGCGGATTTTGAGTTGTGCTCAGGGTGATGCCCAATAGAGTATATCTAACGTTCGAATATGCCTCAGCGGTCCAATTAGCTGTTTGAAATAATCAAATTGTCACAACATCGGGACCTAAACCCACTGCGCCCGTGTAGAGCTTTGGTGGGGACCGCCGCGGCCCTCGCCCCAATGCAGAGAAGGGCCTCTGTTTGTGCAGGCGTGCGTTGGTATTGTCGCTCGTTAGAATGTTAATGAAGCCAGGGGACGTTCAGCCAGATGGTTGCTCTGCTCGCTAGGGAGCCGCGGCCCCTCACTACGTCGTAAGGGCGCCGATTTTAGTATGGTATCGCTCCTGAATATTATTCATGGATGAATGGTGTGACACTCATAGTGAGAGTTTTGAGGCCTTGGAAAGGCGACCTCCGTGTACTGGGCTACTGGGCAGGATGAATAGTTTATAGAAAGTGTCTTTTCGGGGCGCCGCAGGACGCGACTCACCAAACGCGATCTTTCGAAAATCGAGGCGGCTATTGCCTCTTACTCTCTTACTTTCGTGAACTCATCAAAAGACGCCCATTGAATGCAACAGTAGAATGTGGCCCCTGCGGGAAGCAGGGGCTATTCACTTTTGAACGGCCTAGCAATCTATATTGCCTTTGTCATTTTCCGTCCGCAGAGAACAACTCGTCGCGGTCCCTAAGGGGCAATGTTGGGGCGCGTCGTTGATATCTCAAGCCAACGTCTTCCTATTTAAACCCGCGAGTGTCTTTTGGGCTTTTCGCCAACACTCACAACACAACTAAGCTTCTTTTGCATTGTGTCCCTTTCTACACATCCGCTTTTCATTATGGCCAACAACTACCCAGCCTATGAGCGCCCCCAATTTGCTAGCGTCGATTTGAGTAACGTGAAGGATTTAGGCAGTTTGAGTGGGGGGCTCGACCAGGCATTCCAACAATACCGGGAATTCACCACTCAGCTTCTGGGACGCCAACAAGAGTGGGTCGTTGCAGCTCGGGAGATTGAAGAACTTAAACACCTCGCTCCGCGGAACTTCGAAGAATTCGAAACCGAACCGTGTATGAATCGTTCCCCGCTGGTCGGTCCAATGGAGTGTATCAAGGGTAAAACCTTGTATGTCTATCTGACGGACGAGGCTGCAAGGGCTTGTGCCCAAAATAAGAACCTCCAGATTCCCGTTAGATATGGCGGAGACGATCAGATTGTGATGGCCATGGATACCCAGCCAGGTCGGGCGTCTGCCAGCTTCATAAGAAAGAAGTACCACAAGCGGGGATGCGACTTGGTCACGCAGGGAGACGTTAAACATTTCGTCGCGATCTGTTCCACAGACTTCTTCGACGAAGAAGGAGGAGGTATTTGGACTCGCAGCATCAACAGCGATAAGTTTGACATTGTGGCTTATGGGCCGGCGCACTTTTCGAAGTAAGCGGACGGAGATTAGGGTGATCCGTGCTGCGGGACACGCCCCGCCACTGCTGGGACCTGGTCTACCGCGAGAAGTTCAAATTTCGTTGGGATTATGTGCCGTCTGTCATGTGTGTTGTTGAATTAGCGTTGTGTTTAAATGTATGGCTTTATGAGCATCTGTTCTATTGTCGTGTAGTCCTGGTGTCTTGTCCGAAGACGCGTCTGTTGCGATGTAATGTTATTTGCAATTCAATAAATCAGGTTCTTATTAAGTATGAACAATGTGGTGTGTCCAATTTGCACTTAGTTAGTCGATGCGTCTGCAGGTAGCAAATTTGGCGAAATCGCAGCCTCATCCAGTATTCACCCCATCGCCCCCGTCATTTTCTCTCAGTGTAGTCCAGTTTCGAAAAACCCAAGTTCTCGCGAGAGCGCGTGATTTTCCACATCGGCCCGCAGTGATCTACGAAATGATGCGGCGATTTCTGCATTAGGGCTGTCATTGTCTGTCGCGTATCCAAAAGCGAAATCCTTTCGCCTCACCAAGGGGCGACGTCGATCGTGAGCGCATCGACACACGAAGTGCCCCTTTGCAGAATCGTAGAGCGATTTCAGCAGCTGCCCGAGACCGTGGACCGGCATTTTCTGCGGCTGCGGCTGCGGCTGCGGCTGCTGCGGCGGCGGCAGGATATATGGTTGTGTCTCGTTTCTTTCTTTGCTTGTGCATATGTGCGCTCGTATGGTCGGTCAGAGATGGGTTCGGGTGTCTGAACAGTAATTTCGCGTGGGTGTGTCAAGCGTAAGCTGTAGAAGTGTCGACTTAATCTTACGACATGGTTCGAAGTGTTCGCCGTCAGCGTCGAGCGTCCTTCTGCCTACTTGAAAACGGCAGAGCGAGTATTCGACCCCGGTCGACCAAGCTACTTTAATATGAGGACCGATTATTGTCTTATGTTTGGAGTGAGGGTGGGCTTTATAGTCGCCCGTATTTTGGCGAGTCTGACGTTCTGCGACAGTGCTTTGAAGCGGTTTCCTCGGGATGAAGGTGCTTGTCACCAGCAATAGAGTAAATTGGTGGAGACTGATGTTCCGGTTTGAGGTCGTCGGGTTGTATGTTGAGCGTTATTTTTAGTTGCAGGTTTATTATTGTGGTGTGTCTAGAGGGTTACTCTTTGTGCCTCTTGGCTTGAAGAAACAACTAGTGGTTTTATTGAATTGTAGATGACATGACGCAACAACAGATTACAATGGAGAGATGCTCACGGAGCCATACAGCGAGTGGGATAACAAGTTCAAATAAGACGGACACCATCGCGCCGCCACTAGTCTAGAACTAATTAAAAAAGATGGATCCTGGCAAAGCTAACGCCACGGCAATTCAAAACAGGCATAGTGGCCTGCAGCTAGCTAACCTCCCTGAAGTCTTGGTCTGAGCCAAACAAACAAGCCTCGTGGATTATTCTCACTCGGTTCGACGCAGTTTTGTTGGTCCAATTCGGCCGAGTAAAGGTGGCCGTTGATGTAAAAGGCCGCTCCTGGGTCGATGAGTGCGCGGCGTAGCACTTCGGGCACCATGGTGTCCGGAGCCCGCTGCAGCCCATGGTGCCAGTTTTGCCCGGCAAAGGATGTAAGATCTGGTCGTGCCTGATGGCCTGATGGACCGGCAGATGAGGCCGCAGCCGGCGCTGATTGAGCTTGTTGGGGGGGGTGATCATAATAGCCTGGAAAGTTAGTCCACGGCCCGGGAGACCAGGTCCCAGCCGGCGGTGATTGAGCTTGTTGGGGGGGGTGATCATAATAGCCTGGAAAGTTAGTCCACGGCCCAGGAGACCAGGTCCCAGCCGGCGGTGATTGAGCTTGTTGGGGGGGGTGATCATAATAGCCTGGAAAGTTAGTCCACGGCCCGGTAGACAAGATCCCAGCCGGCGGTGAGGGAGCGTGTTGGGTTGGTGGTGGAGACTCCGGCGGGGCCGGAGCGGTGTCCTTCGCCCTCAGAGCGCGGAATGTGTTAAGGTTCCTCATCGCGGCGCGCAGGTATCTGAGCCGTTGTGGTGGCTTCAGTTGCTCGAATGCGCTGACAGCGCGCACCTGCTCCTCATAGTCAGCTTCCAAGATACTTGCGTCGCGTTCGTTTGCCCTGTACCAGCTAGCGAACTCCTTAAGAATTTGGCTGTGGAAGTAGGAGGTTTTCTTCGTCAGCCAGTGTCGTTCAATGGCACACTCCTGTGAAGCTTGGATCAATTGCTCATCTTCATTTAATCTGTTTTTTGGCACCCTCGTGCCTTGATCGAGCTCCCGGAGCCTTGTCAAGGCACGAAGAATCGCTTCGCGGTCGCGTCGAATCGCGAGGCGGTCGCTCTGGCGATCTTTCGCAAAGCGGGTCATCTCGTCATTGAGCCCGTTATCATGAAGCCGACCAGTGATTGGTGGCTTCCCGGCCAGCTGGAGCCACCGACTGAACTCCTCGAGCAGCAAACAATCGTTGATGCACGTGCGCCTTTGTATTTCTGTCGCCCAATTTGCATTCCTGTATTGGTCAATAAGCTCCTTGTCTGGGAAGTCGTCTGGGGGGTCTTCGCGGCCACGCTTTGCGTAATCCACGTAGACCCGGCCTGACACCACCACCTCGTGCTGCTTTGATCCGCTTGAGCGGTCTTTGGCTCGACTCAGCCCCAATCCTTTCAGGAAGCTCTTAGCCCCTGACTTAACCCCTGACTTAACCGACGAGACCAGCGATCGGCCCTTGCCATGTGGTGGAGAGGAGGGGGCGCGTCCTTCCGCCGAAGAAGTCGATCTCCAAGTCCCCGAATGGCGAGCGCTTCGTGACGATGGCGCGATATCAACGCTGTGACGTGAGCTTCTGTGAGACCCGTCGTCGTACCGGCCGGAGTGCGACAAGGGGATTGAGTCGTAGAGCTGAGCGTCTGCAAACTGCGCACTTAGTTCCTCATAGTCGTGCTGATTCTCATTATCGTCTGAGCTCGACATAGCGTTTCAAGCGTTGATTGCGAGCTCCTGATTTTGAGTTGTGCTCAGGGTGATGCCCAATAGAGTATATATAACGTTCGAACACGCCTCAGTGGTCCAATTAGCTTTTTGAAATAATCAAATGGTCACAAACATCGGGACCTAAACCCACTGCAGCCGTGTAGAGCTTTGGTGGGGACTGCCGCGGCCTGCCCCAATGCAGAGAAGCGCCTATAGGGCTTTGTCGGCTTTCTCTTTGTTTGTTTCGGCTTTCTGTTTGTTTGTTTGTGCAGGCGTGCGTTGGTATTGTCGCTCGTTAGAATGTTAATGCAGTCAGGGGACGTTCAGCCATGATGGTCGCTCTGCTCGCTGAGGAGCGAGGCCCCACCCTACGTCGTAGGGGCGCCGGTTTGAGTATGGTATCGCTCTGGAATATTATTCATGGATGGATGGTGTGATGGTGTGACACTCATAGTGCGGGTTTCGAGGCGAAGGGCGGCCTCCGTTTATTGGGCAGGATGAATATTCGATAGAGAATGACGTTTCGAGGCGCCGCAGGACGCGACTCACTAAGCGCGATCTTTCGAAAATCGAGGCGGCAGCTAAGGGCTGCCCGGATTGCCAAATCAGCAACAAGTCACATCAGATATGGCCGGCCCAATGAACCATTACCCACGTGCCTCCGACTCTTCGGCTAAGAGCCGTTTTGTTTAATCAAAGATCAAGTGTGTCTTGTTCCGAGGGACAGCAACAACAATAGAAAAACGCTTACAAACCAAAAAGGAAAGTAGAAACGGCGATAGAACCAAACGCACAACATCACAGATACGCGGCCAAGCCGATCACCTCCGTAACATCCGGCCCCCATGCCACCAGAAACCTCACGCCCAGAACATCCAGACCCTCCGGAACGCTGTTGAGTTTCCAGTGGAAAGACCAAGCCATCTACTTGCCCGAGATAGCAAGACCGATCGCGATCAAGATCAGGAAAGCGGCTATGACGTTAAGGCCACTGAGCAGCGCCACGATCGCGCCAACTACCACCACGAGCGCAAGCATGTTAGGCAAGAGTATGGTTGAGGGGAGAGAACCTAATTCGTGCGTCGAGAACGTTTGGTGCTAGGCGAAGCAAGGATGTGAGACAAAGATTATCATGGGTGAATGCCAGATGCAACCAGGCCTATATAGATCCAGCCGGGCAGTTCTCACGTGAGCGCGTGATTTAATTCTCAAGCCTTGTGCGTGTTTTGAGACGATCTCTGGCACAAAAACTCGCATTAAAAGCACCACCGCAATAATCAAACACAAACCATCACTTTATTAATTGGCCTCGACTTATTTTGAAAGAGACTATTACAGAAAACCCGCCGCTATGACGGGGCGCCAAATACAGACCCTAGAGGGGCAAACAAAAGCATGCAAAACGACACACACACAACACCACAATAAGCGCCAGGCCAATATACGGCGACTTCGATCATTCCTTTTTCCCACGCCCCCATGCTACCACCTCGATCTCACCGGTCAGGTCCGGGGCGCTCTTGACAGCGATGAACCACTCGCGCCCCCCCTCCTCCGTAGCAACTGGTCGACCGCCTTCGACCCAAGTTCCGAAAAAACGTCGACCTGACACGGTCGTTTGAGCGTCAGCCTCATTCCCATAATAGTATTTAAGCGTAACATTGGCTTCATTATCTGGGCCTTCATAATTTATCCTGGCGTTCTCAAGAGCGGATCTAAGGTTGCTGGTCACATTATGGCTGGTGAACTTCCATGTGTAACGTTCCGGCATCCTGAAACGAGATATTGTGTGATGAAAAGAAGTAGTGTTGTGAGATAGCAAGAATATGAGCGTTATAAATAGATGACCGCTGAGGCCTTTCAAGCCTCGCAAAAAAGTTGCGTGCCGTTTTGGGCAAGCGAAAGAGAATAATGGCTTTTCGGCTCTCAGCGGGAACCGAGAATATTTGGGACAACGACAGAAAATGGCGTGCTCGTCACCACCATCCTCAAAGGACGTCTTTTCGAGTGACCCGAATGCTTGAACCGTTGAGGGCAAATTTTGGTGAGGCCAAAGTGGCTGTTGGAAAATGACAGAAAATGAACATTCAGCCAGCCAGCCAGCCAGAGAAGGCGTCGCAAAATGAGTTGCTCCCCCAGACACGCTAAGCTCAAATGCGCGTCTGTCATGTGTGTTGTTGAATTAGCTTTGTGTTTAAATGTATGGCTTTATGAGCATCTTTTCTATTGTCTTGTAGTCCTGGTGTCTTGTCCGAAGACGCGTCTGTTGCGATGTAATGGTCACAAACATCGGGACCTAAACCCACTGCAGCCGTGTAGAGCTTTGGTGGGGACCGCCGCGGCCCTCGCCCCAATGCAGAGAAGCGCCTATAGGGCTTTGTCGGCTTTCTCTTTGTTTGTTTGTTTGTGCAGGCGTGCGTTGGTATTGTCGCTCGTTAGAATGTTAATGCAGTCAGGGGACGTTCAGCCAGATGGTCGCTCTGCTCGCTAGGGAGCGAGGCCCCACCCTACGTCGTAGGGGCGCCGGTTTGAGTATGGTATCGCTCTGGAATATTATTCATGGATGGATGGTGTGATGGTGTGACACTCATAGTGCGGGTTTCGAGGCGAAGGGCGGCCTCCGTTTATTGGGCAGGATGAATATTCGATAGAGAATGACGTTTCGAGGCGCCGCAGGACGCGACTCACTAAGCGCGCGATCTTTCGAAAATCGAGGCGGCTAAGGGCTGCCCGGATTGCCAAATCAACAACAAGTCACATCAGATATGGCCGGCCCAATGAACCATTACCCACGTGCCCTCCGACTGAGCTGCGAGTTTAGAGTGCCCTTTGGAGTATAGCCGTCTCTTCCGAAACGGCAGCGTGTCTTTACGCAAAAAGGCCAACCCTCTGCGCGGCTGGAATCTATAATTAGACCGCCAGAAGCGTGGCTGACCAAGGCCAGCGCTCGCTCACGTAAACCGTTGTATTTTGTATTGCCTTTTCGTGCAACTTCGAACATGGGCGGTTGCCTCTCTCGTGCTTTGTCAGTTTATAGGCGCCCGGTCTTTCTGACTCTGGACCTCGTCTCGCCGACGAGCAGAGACGCCCTGAAGAATCGCATAGCGGCGCAGGAAACTAGATACAATGAGTTTCTTAATGACGACCTGCTGCCGGCGCAACGCACGTGGCTTTTGAACGCGCAGATGCGCGGCTTTAATGTCGATTCAGCTGACGCATTCTTGACCAGTCCGTGCATGAATGATCCGACGAGCCGCTTCGGGTTGGAGGAGATTAAGACGGAGGTGGGTTCAACCGGCCAGCAGGAGGTGGGTCGCTTACTGTTCATCTACATGCCGGTAGACAGTGCAGAGCGATGTTGTCGAGAACAAACCCTGGATTACATTCCCGATCACATGCGCTTTATGGACTTCGATGATAAAAGGAAGATGCTGGCAACGGATGTTGCACCATATGCGACCAATAGTTCTATAGAGGGTGGTATCGTCGAAAGATACCATTCAGTCGGATGTGATGTCGGAGCAGAAGACGTGACATGTTGCCTCGTTGTTCCCGAGACCGTTTGGACCGAGCATGATCAGTCTAGAGACGTGTTTAAACGAAGTGGGTTTGGCCCGTTCGACGTGCTAGCTATTGCTCCAGTTCTGCTTCCCAGGACATTCCCGGCGTCGTCAACGGACGACGAAGAGTCGGACTAGAGGCGGGTCCCGGGAGCAACGCTAGTCTTCGGCTCATGCAAAGTAGATTAGAGAGTCCTGTTTTGGTTGTATGTTTAGTTGTAAGTGGTTTCCTATGTATCAAGCGTAGTTGTGCGTTGCTGCTTCGTCGTCGTTTTAGATTACCAAGAGCCGTTTTGTTTTAATTAAAGATCAAGTTGTGTCTTGTTCAGATATTCGTTTTGTGTTCTGTAGCCATCCTAATAGTCTTTAATCGATTAGTTGCGACTAAATCCCTTGGGCCTCTTGGCTTGAAGAGCTTAGTGTTTTTTGATTGAATTGCAAATGACATGACGCAGCAACTTGTCTTCGAGTACGCGCCCGGACAATAAAAAGATTGCCGGACACACGTTGTTGATGTGATCAATGCGCGTTGAACTGGCGCCGATTGTCTGAACGGAAATTCGGCGTGGATAAGGGGAGCGTCTGCCAGAGTTAAGCTGCCGTGCGGAACGGCAGCTGGTTGAAGTAAGCTTAATCCGGAGTGCCGCGCCACGGTCGCTCGACGAGCACGTTGTCGCGCCAGTCCCCCGACCATCCATGCTGTTAGCGATGCCGAGATTGGCGAGTACGCGGTGAACGCGGCGCCCGTGAACTGCGAGGAATGGTCCAATAGAAATAAATTGAGGCAGGCAGGCAGGCAGGCAGGCAGGCAGGATATATGGTTGTGTCTCGTTTCTTTCTTTGCTTGTGCATGTGTGCGCTCGTATGGTCAGAGCTGGCCCCGGTTGTTTGAGCTATGGCCGAAACTGGGTGATGACGGGTTGAAGAGGGCGGCGTATCGAGATCCCATGGGTGGATGGTAGCCGGCATTTTTGGTGCAGAATGTGGTTGCCAATAACACACATGCTGAGGGACCATGCTTATGGCCAGAGCTGGCCCCGGCCTTGTTTGGACAGCGCCCCGCGAAAATTAAGTGGATTCCTGCCGGGTTATGCTGAAGGCGGGGCTTTACGATTTTGCTGTGGCGTCGGGAGGGCGTAAGCCCGACCAGAGCCGGCAGCAAATCGTTGGCGACGATCATGCGGCCGTCACCATCGTTTGCGCGCCGAAGTAAGCCTCGTCGGGCGTGCGTTCGTCAAGGCTCGAGTGAGGACGTCCTCGGTTGTAGAACGCCAGATATTTGGAAATCGATGCTCGCGCCTCGAGCACGCTGTCGTAAGCACGCAGATAGACTTCCTCGTATTTGACAGTGCGCCACAGCCGCTCGACGAACACGTTGTCGCGCCAGGCACCCTTGCCGTCCATGCTGATGGCGATGTTCGCGTCCAGCAGCACGCCGGTGAAGTCGAGGCTGGTGAACTGGCTACCCTGATCCGTGTTGAAGATCTCGGGCCTGCCGTGCTTCGCCAACGCCTCCTGGAGCGCTTCGACGCAGAATATCGTCTCCATCGTGATCGATACGCGATGGACCAACACCCGTCGGCTGAACACATCGACGACCGCCGCGAGGTAGACGAATCCACGTCGCATCGGAAATGGGAAGAAGCGCATAAGCGCTTCTCCTCCCCGAACCGTACGGGCACCTTTCAGCGCATACGGCTCTCCGTTCAAGTCTGGCCCATGGCCATTGCGACATCCCGATATCGCGAGCTTGTGCTGCATTTCACCGATTATCAAAGGTCTTCACCTCATTTTAGGTCAGATCCGTGCACTCCAAGCAACTCAAACTGCTCCCCTTCGCCATGTGACCGGCTTTCCCGGCCTCGGACTACTACGGGAGCTCTGCCAGCATGACGGACATCGGGGTCAACTCCCTTGCCATTCCGCTCATGCCTTCCTCGTTCATATGTTGGACTACCAGCGCATCGGTGAGGTTGCCGGTCGCAGTCTTTTCCCTTGCTTGCTGCAAGTCGATGCCGTTGCCTCCAGGTTTGGCTGTGTTCTCCCTCGGCCCACGCAAGACGCCCTACATCTACGCTCGCGTTCGGGTGTCTCCGGCTACATATCCTTCGACACCATTCAGCATTCCGCCTGTTAAACCGTGTAGGCGGAGGCGACATTTCAGCCCACAGACGCGGATGAACCGGTTCGTGTTCCTCAACCTTCCGATACTCAGCCTCGGGAACCATCTCGGCGTAACGGTTTCGCCTCAATCCCCTTTACCTGCGGGCTACGTCACCCTGCCAGTTGACAGCAGGTCACCGCCGCTTGGGCTCATGCTTCCTCACAGCAGGAAGCAGGCTCATCACATTCCTCCTTTCTCAATGCATTCCAAACATACGCTTCCCGATTCCTCGGGGCGAGGCGCTACTGTAGCTGATGTCCATTGCCCAGACCTGGTTCGGCCGCTCGATCTTCAATCCGCGCAATAGGTACGGGTAGATCTTGTGGCCCGGTGCGGGCTTGCTCGTGTTCGGACGGCGATAGATCGCCTCGATCCCCATGCGCTTCATCAGCGTCGCGACGTGGCGGCGGCCAATCTGCATGCTCCTCACGCTGCAACAGCGATCGCAGCATGCGCGCCCCTGCGAAGGGATAATCGAGGTGCAGCTCATCGAGCCGGCGCATCAAGACAAGGTCCTCGGCCGAAACCGGCCGAGGTTCATAGTAAACCGTACTGCGGGCAAGGTTCAGGACCTTCGCCTGGCGCACGACAGACAGATCATGGTCGCGGTCGATCATCGCTTTGCGCTCAGCAGGCCCGCCTTGGTGAGCGCGCCGGACAAAAAATCGTTCTCCAACGCAAGCTCGCCGATCTTGGCATGTAACGCCTTCAAATCGACCGGCGCCTCGGCCGGTCCGTTGTCCTGCCCAAACACTCCGGCGGCGCCTTCCAGGAGTTGGGTCTTCCAGGTCGTGATCTGGTTCGGATGGACATCAAACAATTGCGCCAGCTCGGCCAACGTCTTCTCCCCTTCACGGCCGCCAAAGCCACCTTTGCCTTGAATGCCGGAGAATGCGTCCGCGACCTTCTTCGTCATCTTCGCTCCTGATTCGCGGCAAGAAGCCTCGCCGCTCTCAGGCAGAAAATCCACTCAAGCTACTGTCCGAATTTGCGGAGCCAGCTCTGACGAAGAGCCTGGATGCCCTGCTGCCGATCCTTTACCTGCGCGGCATCTCGACCGGCGACTTCCAGGAGGCGCTGCTCGGCAAGGACGCGCCGAACCTGTCGCCGTCGGTGATTGCGCCTGACGGCCGACTGGCAGGCCGAGTACGAGCGTTGGCAGCGACGTGACCTGTCGGCGCGGCGCTACGTCTATCTGTGGGCCGATGGGGTTTATTTGCAGGCCCGGATGGAGGATCACAGCGAGATGTATCCTGGTGCTGGTCGGCGCGACGCCGGAGGGCCGCAAGGAATTGGTCGGCTTCCAGGTCGGCGCCCGCGAGAGCGCCCAGAGTTGGCGTGAGCTCTTGATCGATGTGAAGCAGCGCGGCCTGCGGGTCGCTCCCAAGTGGCGGTCGGTGACGGCGCGCGGGGGTTCTGGAAGGCCCTTGATGAGGTCTTCCCTGGCACGCGCCACCAGCGGTGCTGGTGCCACAAAGTCAGCAACGTGCTCGACAAGGTCGCCAAATCCGTGCAGCGCGCGATGAAGAACGATCTGCGGAACGTCTATCTGGCGCCGAGCCGGGCGAAAGCCGAAACCGCGATCGACACCTTCGTCGAGAAATACCGTGCCAAATACGGACCTGCGGTCGAGTGCTTGATCAAGGATCGTGAGGTGCTGCTTGCGTTCTTCGACTTCCCTGCCGAGCATTGGGTTCATCTGCGCACCTCGAATCCGATCGAGAGCGTGTTCGCCACGGTGCGGCACCGGACGGTGCGAACGAAAGGATCGCTCTCGCCGAAAACCGCCAAGCTGATGGTGTTCAAGTTGATCGACGCCGCATCGAAGACCTGGCGCCGACTGAAAGGAACAAATCAGTTGCCGAAGGTCATCGCCGGTGTAAAGTTTACCGACGGCATCGAGGTCATTCCGACCGCTGAAAGCCACGCCGCCTGATCAGGCCGCGTCACCCAGAATCAGCCATAGCTCTGGCCAGGAACACCTTCACACCAGAGGAGATCATGCCGAACGGACCGCCCGGATCACCCGCTGCAAGTGCGCCTCGTCGACATCCATGCCGGCGCGCACGACGATCTCGCCAATGGCAATCTCGATCACTGCGTCCGCCACAGAAGCCACCGCACCCTCGCAACCCGAGTGCCGCGAGCGATAAAGCTGCTCAGCCCGAGCACCACGGCGCCAAGCGAACAGCTGCGACGGGTGGATGCCGATCCGGTGGGCGATCGCCGATACGCTCGCGCCAGGCTCCAGTGCCTCTGTCACAACTTGCGCCTTGAACTCGTCCGACCAGCGTCGGCGAAGCTGTCGCGGCGCTCCTCAAGACGCTCGGCGACCGCTTCGATCATATGGAAGGTTTTAGTTCCAGAACTAGGCGCAGACATAGAAGCTCACATCGGCTCACAAACTCAGCAGCCGATAGCCGATCGCTCACTCACTCCGCTAGATGGGGTCTCTTTGAGTCTCTTTGCCGCTTACAAAGCATCGACCCGCGGCACTATCTGACCGATGTTCTCGAGCGCATCATCTCTGGACGTACCAAGATCAATCAGCTGCACATGCTGCTGCCGTGGAATGGAAGGCCGAGCGCGACAGTTCGCCGGCAAAGCTCGCCGCCTGATCAGTTCGACGGCAGGGCATCTGGAACTTCCTGCGCATCGCTGGTGTCGTCATAGATCTCCTCGCGGATCACGCGCAGCGTCACCTCGTGCAGATAGACTTGCAGCGCCCTCTCCAGCTCGGTGAACTCCGGCAGCAGCACTTTGTCGACGAAGCCTCGTGACGCGCGGATCATCACCGTGTTGCGTCGCTGGCGGTGATAACGCAAACGGCCGCAGCCCGCAGCGACGGCAAAGCGCCAAGAACAGGTGCCGCGACCATTGGTCGGGAAGTGAGAATTGCTGTTCGATCGGTGGATCGTGGCGAGCGAGCTCCTCGACCCGGGCCCGCACCTGCCGCAGCGCGGCTTCCGCCGCAAGGCGCTCACCAGCAGTTCCGCACCCACGAACAACGCCTCGATCTTCCGAAGCTTCTCGCGCAGCTGGGACTCGCTGGTCATTCTGATCCCCGTTGCCCGCTCCGAACCGGGATCACCCCATCACCGCGTGCCTGCGGCGTCAATCATCCCGACCGCGCTATCCAGAGCATTCCGCGCGAGTCAAGGCCCGGCACGGTGAGCTTCCCGTGACGCCTCACGCCTGGCGCAAAGCTCAGCGGGACATAGGCTGATGCTGTCGAGGTGCCGCGCTCCCGGCTCCAGCGTCGCGCGTAGCGACCGAACCGCGTCATAGCCGCCGTTATAGCCCAAGCCGCGAAGCTCTTCGAACAACCGGATCAGCGTCAGCCGTTCCCGTGCCGCCTTGCTCTCATTTGCCGCCAACAGCCGGTCAAGCTCGGAACTCCACAGCCCCATCTTCGGGAGCGGCTGCGTCTCCCGTTCGTATCGGAACTCCGTTGCTTGAGAACGAATAACCTTGCGGACCACCTTCCGCGACACGCCGAGTTCTCGGCAGATCGCCTTGATCGGACGACCATCAACAAAATAGGCGCGACGGATCTTGGCAATCGTCTCCACTACCTGCATCCCAACCTCGGCTTCCATGACTCAATGGAAGCCACTGTGGACCCTTGCCCCGGGGTCCCGATTGGATGCCGATTACCCCGAATACGGGGTCCTTATTCCATGCCGAAACACATTTGGGGTTTTCCGTCCAATCTTCGAGAGTTGCTTTTGGGGATGCGCTTAATCATCCCGATCAGATCCGGGCGCTCCCTTTGATAGGTGAATTCGGTCGTATCTGTCCGATGTCTCCACCAATCTGCTTCAGCAGCATGCGAAATCTCTCGCCAAGTCGAGCGTCCTGGAATTCGCACAGCGTAGCTTCACGATCAAACCAAGTCACCGCGTCAGACGCCAAACGATGCGACTTCTCATCCCGGGCGCGTGAAGTCAGTCCCATAGAGCACTCGGCGAGGCATTCCCATGTCAAAGACCGCGTGATGCGTCATTTCTCGGACGGTCGTGAAGCTCCGAACGCGCGGCGCTTGCTGCCGACTGAACATGCGGCACCGGCGTGCGAAGCAGACTGGCCAGTCTCGTTTGCTCTTCTGGATCTGACACATGCTCACTTGCCGACGCCGACGCCGACGCTGGCGCAGCTTCTGGTTGGCGTCCTGGTTCCGGTACGCCCACCAATGTCTGCGCATCAAAGTACTCCAGCGAACCGCTTGACGAAGCTGACAGAGTGCCTGGCTGCTGTTCTGTTTTACCGAATTCTGACGGTGGATCAAAGTACTCCAGCGAACCGCTTGACGAAGCTGACAGAGTGCCTGGCTGCTGTTCTGTTTTACCGAATTCAGACTTTGCATCGTAGTAGCGCTCCTGCCAAGCCTCTTTGTGCCGTGCAGCTTCCACTGCACGCAGGTTCTGAGCCTCACGTTCACGCTCGCTTACCGACCTCAGCCTCTTCCCAACCGTCACTCCGAGTATTTTCTTCGAGACAGTCTTGGCATCCGAAGACAGATACACTGCTTCACTTTTGTAAAGCTTGCCGAAAGTATGTTTTGTGCTTCTTAGCGCTCCGGTCCCTTCGTCATAGGTTGCCGATCGCTTGTTTAGGAGCCGTCGATGGCTAGCGATATCTCGCCCGAGTTCGTTACCGTCCGTATCCAGAAGTGATCTGTACGACTTGCTAAAAGCGCCACCAAGCTTGCGAATGTCGGTCTGGGAAGTTCTGTGGTCAGCCGCCCTCCGGAAGTGCTTGGAATTGCTCAGACTGCCGATGAGCTCCAGGTTGCCCTTGTCGCTCCGCTCATAAATCTCCTGCATCGAGCCTCGCCGACGCGTCAATGTGCGATAAGACCGATCCTCGGGTCCGGTTCTAGAGGAAGCACTGATCTCCTCGGAGACCGGTTGAAACAGCCCTTTGAGGCCGGTTCGATTGACATATCGTGTACGGATAAGTTCCCCGTTTTCGTCCCGCTCCCATTTCTCTTGGAAGCGTCCACCCCGACGGGTCACCTCCTTTGCACTGAGCGCGCCATCTTTGTCAAACTGATATAGGCTGGTGTTTTTTTTGCTTTCTCTTTCGTACCGGCTCACATGAACAGTGCCCGTCGACGCGTCACGTTCTAGAACCTTTTTAGTCCTACTCAACATGCCATGTTGGCGCGTCAACTCTCCAGGATTGTCGGTCCACAACCGCTTGTTTCCCAGAAGCTTATAGCTGAGCTCGCCTCTAAAATTGTCGTCAAGCTTATCAAGCATGCGAAAATCTGCGGCATATTTTTCTTGCTTCCGCGGATCCTGAAGCCGGGCGCGCCGCTTCTCCGCATCCGCCTTTGTATGCAATTCTTCCAGCGTCTGATCATGCTGGCGCTTAGCTGAGCGGCGCATAGTAGTCGAAACGGGCCTTGTCCTGCTTTTCTTGTCCGTGCTGACCATAGCACAGTCCTTTCATCTGCTTGCTTTATGCCGTTCAGTATCGCGGCGTTGCCGAGCTAAGTACGGGCGTCGCCCTTAAAGCGGCTTACGACAGAAGTACTACGAAAGATTAGAGGGCGACGCTCAAGTGCTCGCGCTCCCGGCTGTCATAGATTGGCGGTCTTGCCGGGTTTGGCGGAATGAAGGAACGCGAATAGTGGTCTTGGGCTACACCTAGCAGATTAGCTGCATCCTGCGGCAGCGCCTTACTGGCACGTTGGTAGTCAGCAAGGATGGTGTACGTGCCGGTCCTCTGGCCCTCTGCATTACGATCCGCAATCAAGATCCGCGTCGCATCGGTCAGGTCCATGTTTGGCTCGCGAGCGTCGCGCAACTCTGGACCGTTCACCAAAAGCACCGGTGGCTTTGCGTCAAATTCGTCAAATTTAACGTGCCCTTTATATCTTTGCTCCCCCATCTCCTTCGGTAGCCCGACGCCGTCCATCAGCGACGCGAAATGCGTTGGATCAGAATAGTGTAGCCTCCAAGGGGACATATAACCGTTTCCATCGTGCGTCAGAACCTGCACGCGATCCCACAATTCGCCCCTTTTTAGGGCTTGCGCCCATGGCGAATTCGGCGCGCTCGCAAACAGGAACTCAACGCTAACGTGATGGTCGAGGGTCAGCCCGCCGTGCTCGTCCGGTTGCCGACCAAAATTGACCGTTGCGCGCGGCAATTCTCTATTGTGCGTACGAACCTGTCCCGCAAATGCAGCAAAGCGGATATCAGCGGCACCCCGTTCCCATGATTCCAAGTACTTGCTATCATGCATAATACCGGACTTCGATCTGAGTTTGATCTCAGTATTTTGACCGAGCCGTTCCTTTATGTCACGCTCGAAGTCGCTGAATGTTTTATTCATGTACGCATCGCCCGCGTAGCGATGCACGAACTGGATATCATGCGCAGGCGTTTTGATCATGATGTCGGGCAAGAGCGATCCGGCCTGGAATTTGTGCTCATAGTTCTTCAAAATCTCTCGACGGCCATATTTTGTTGCCACATATCTTTGTTCCGGTATCAGCCGGCCGTTGTTATCGGTTACCGTGCTCTTGTCGATATCAAAGAAGACTCTGGTACCTGTGACATTCATCTCGGCATGAGCACGATGCCAGACGTCTAGCTTATAGTCTTTCCGCAGAGTAGTAGAGATCTGACTCTGCTCGAGAGAGAGCCACTTTGCTCTTTCGTGCTCCGGGACCTTAATCCGGTCCCACGCCAGTGGAGGTGGATAGTAGTTGCCAACGCCGTCTCTATAGAGACGACAACACTCATTGAATTCCCTCGGCGTGGGTTGGCGCTCTAGCTTGCTGTTGACAGTGCCGGCAATCGTGTCCCGGCCAGTTCGGCGAACAAGAATATACTCATCCGGAGGACGACGACTCTTTGGTAGTGCTGGCATGTTCGCAAACAGGGGATGGGATGGATCTGCATCCTCAGTGACGTGCGCCTCTTCGTCCGTCGGTACGTGGTGAGTCGAGCCGCTACCCTCATTAGTAATGACCTTGCTAGAACTCGTTCCGTCGTCGTTCAAAGCGGCGTTGTTAGGAGTCCCCTGGCGATCACTAACGACACTTGACGTTGCTGGGCTCTTCATAGCGGCCTCACGTGGTGCGTCTACCTTTCTTGCATGGGCCCTTGTGTAGGGTCTATTGCGACTTGTCGGCGTCATCGTTCGCTCCTCCTCTTGTCAGCCAACTCTCTCCCTCTTTCGGGAGCGGGCATTGATTTATGAAATCTTCCAGCTCGATCATGTCGAGGTCCAGTTTTGTAAAAGGACCGCTGTGTTGATCCCGGTTGGAGGTCACGGAAAAATCGTCCTCTTGCGCCCCGACCGATAAGGCACTCGTTCTGTTGTTCGTACCAAGCTTGATTGTTGTCATATCGTTGCCTCTCCAAAGGAGCATTAGGTTGCGATCGCGACCTTCTTGCCATTCAAACGGCGCGGGGCACTGATATCACAGTGGAAGAAGGCGCTCTTCAGGCAGGACTTTCTATCGATGGTTCATCCGATACTCACGCTAAGTAAGTACAAATGATCAAGGCCCTTCGTCTATATGGGAATGGTTTCAGTTGAAATTATGAAGGTTCTAGAGAATCAGTGACCGGGGGGCAGGCGCGCTCAAATGCGCGCCTCGTGCATCGCCGACTCTCACCGATGATAATCGCCGGGAAACACCATGTCTTGGTCGACGAGGACGTTGAACACATAGCCCGGTCGAATCTCGAGTGTCGGCTGGACGTTCATGTTCTTGCTGATCGTCTGTTCGGCGACGCGGCCGAACGACTCAGCAAAACTGTTGCGCGCGGCATCCGAGGGTGTCTGTCGATATCCGTACGGCGAACTCGCCGGCACGGACATGTCGATGCCAGCGCCAATTGCGGCAATCAGGATCGCCGAGCCGAACACCTGGAAATAGTGATTGTCGACCTCGTCATTGAAGCCGCCATAGCCTTCGGCATCGGTGCCGGCCATGCCGCCGATCTGGAGGGTTGCGCCGTTCGGGAAGATGATGTCGGTCCAGACCACAAGGACGCGGCTTTGGCCGAACGAGATCTTGGAGTCGTAACGGCCGAGGAGCCTGGCGCCCTGCGGGATCAACAGGTGATGGCCGGTCGCGCTGTCGTAGACATTCTGACTGACCTGGGCCGTGATGCGTCCGGGAAGGTCGGAATTGATGCCAGTGATCAGCGTTGCGGGGATGACCGAGCCGCGCTTCAATTCGTAAGCGGAGGTCGGCGAAACAACCTTGTTGGGCAGGTAGCCGAGCTTCTTGAGGTCCGCGTTGAAGAAATCCTCTTTCGCCGCCTGTCTGTTCTGATCGGTGGTCTGTAGGCCGTAGTCGGCACGCAGCGCCGCCGCATAGAGATCGGGCGGCCCGCCCGTAAGGCCAGGTGTCGTCGTCTTTGCCGGCGCCGTATTGCTCGTCGCCGTCGCACCTGTCTGGAGTTTGCTCAAATTGATGGCGAGCGGTGAGTCATGGGCGGCATCACCCGCCTGCACGCGCGCCATTCGCTCGCGCTGTCGCTCCCGCAGATATTGCTCATGCGCTTCCCGATCGAGGCGTGCCCGCCACAATTCTTCGGACTCGAGCTGTGATGCCGCCCTTGCCTCGGTCTGTTGTCGGCCGGAAAAGGGATTGTTGGCCGGCTTTGGCGTGTCGGGCTGCGGTGGGGCGGGCTGGAACGTTTGCGCTTCGGTCTGATCTCCGATGATGCCGTTGGAGACGCCTTTCTTCAGTTGATCGGCGTAGGTCGAGGCCGGATTGGACGAGGCCGTCTCGATGCCGGCGTTGCGTCGGAAGTACAGTCCGCGCGACGTCAGGCCGTAGAAGATCACGGCAAAGAACACGACCACCAGCACGATCGCGACGATGATCGGCAAGCGGTTGAGACGGCGGATTCCTCTTGCCTCCTCTGCATCCGGGCTGCCGCCGAGCTTCAGGGATTGCGCCATCGCCGCCTCCTACCCGCGCTGCATGACGGAGACCGGACTTGCCGGCGACGCACCCGCCGCCGTCGCTGAATAGGCGCGGCCGAGCTCGACGCCGTCGGTCGACAACCGCGCCAGCACCTGACCGTCATAAAACTCGAGCACGTAGGCAAGCGGGATGGTCTTCTCAGCCCCGGTCTTCTGGTCGGTCGCGACCGCATATCCCCAGCTTTTGAGGGACGTCACTAGCGCCTGGCCGAAGGGCGTGCCGTCGGGCTTCAGGATAATCGTGCCGTCGCCCGGCCCGACCTGTTCGGCGAATTTCGTCACCATGTCGCCGGCGATCGCGGAGGCGGCAGGGCCGGAGAGCTCAGGTGGCGCTGAACTCGCGACCAGGCGGCCACTTCCCAACGATGCGCATCCGGCGAGCGACAGGCTGAGCAAAGAGAGAACGGCAAACCGACATCTGGAAGAGATGGAGTGCATAATCAGCCTCCCCTCCGGATCGTCACCTTGTCCTGATTCCAAAAGCCGACGCCGGACACCAGAATGGCGGTGTCGATCTGATAATCGACCACCATCATGTCGTCCTTCAGCCGATAGTTGACGATGCGGTTTTGGCCGCCCGACACGACGAACAGGACTGGGGCATCCCCTCCGGAGAGCGACGAGGGAAACTGGATGTAGGTCTTGACGCCGTCGCTGTAGACGCGTGTCGGCCGCCACGAGGCGCTGCCGCTGACGCTGTAGCCGAAGTTCAACTGCTCGGCCGGAACGCCGGCGCCCGGAATGGTGTCGGAACCGAGCCGGGCGTTGACGTCGGCGAGCCTGCTGCCGACATCCTCGGGATATTCGAAACCGACACGCGCCATATATTGCGTCGCGTTCGACTTGAGCTGGATATGATAGGTCCGCCGCGAGGTCGTCACCACCATCGAGGTGACGAGCCCCGGCTCGGCGGGTTTGACGATCAGGTGGATGGCCTGGCCGCCGACCGCGCCCGACGTCGCCGGCTCCACTTTCCAGCGCACGGTGTCGCCGACCAGCACATCGCGCACGACTTCGCCCGCCTGCAGCTCGATGTCGCACACCTCGAGCGGCGAGCAGACGACGGAGGGCTGCACCTCGCCGAACAGGAAGATCACCTTGCCGTCCGCTCCGCGCGTCACGAGTCCGGTCGATCCCCGCCACTGGCTCGAGATGTTCGTGCCTTTTCGCTCCTTGGCGTTCATCGCCTGCGCCTGCGCACTGACATCGGCCACCAGCAAGCCAAAGGCGGATGCCAAAAAGAGAGTGCCAATCTTGAATCCGATCATGTTTGAGTGCATCAGCGTCCCCGCCCCTTTCATAGTTGCGCCGTCCAGTCGAAATCGCGGAGGTAAAGGCCGATCGGATTGAGCCGGATAGTCTGCTCGTCCTGGGGCGCGGTCAGCGTGACCGTGGCGATGCCGCGAAAGCGGTGCGTGCCGATTTCCTTCCCCTTCCTGTCGCGCTCGAATTCGGTCCAGTCTATCTGATAGGACTGGTTGGACAGGGCGACGATGTTGTTGACTTCGACAGCGACCGTCGACGTCTTGGCCTTCTCGAACGGCGAGTTGCTGCGGAACCAGTCGTTGATCTTCTGCGTGGCGGGATCGGAAGTCCGCAACAGCGCATAGGTCCGATCGATATATTGCTTCTGCACGACGGCATCGGGGGTCACCGAGCGGAAGTTCGAGACGAGGCTTCCGAGCGCTGCGCGCACCACGCGGGGATCGGCATATTCGATCTGCTGCGGATAGCCGGCGCTCATGGCCGTGCCGAGTTTGTCGACCTCGACGATGTAAGGCACGAGCTTGACCTGCGTGCTCTGGAACAGTGCGTAGGCGAAGCCGATCACGGCCATCACCATGGCGATGATGCCGACCAAGCGCCATGCGGCGGCCGCCCTTACATAGGAGCCGTAGCGCTCGTTCCATTCCTGGCGCGCAGCGAGATAGGGATTGTCGGGGGGATTTAGCGCGGCCATTCGGATCGTGGTCTCCACTCATGATGTTGCTGGATGGAAGGGCTCAGCTCTTTGCGCCCGATCCGTTTCGTGGCTGGCGCTGATCGAGCTTGGCGTTGGCAAGGCCTAAGGTGGACGTGCCGAACGAGCCTGGCGCGCCGATGGCCTGATCGCGGGCGGCGGAGGCGAGCGCGCCGCCTGCCGCTCCGACGCCTCCCGTCATGGCCTTTAGCGCAGCCGCGCCGAATGAGGCGCCATCGGCCCGCGCCGCGCTGAAGCCCGCGGCCCCTGCCCGCGCCCCTCCCATGGCGAGCGCGGCGCCGCCGGCAGCGAAGCTTGCCGCCTGTCCCGCATGCTTGACCACTTCCATGCCGCTGCCGACGGAGACGCCCTGTACGACGCCTTGCACGATGCTCGGCACATACATCGAGATGATGAAGACGACGACCGAAATGCCGCCGATCGCCAGTGTCCCGACGAAGGCGTCGTTGCCGGTTCCGGTCTGGTTGGCGAGGTTCAACAAGGCGTCGGAGCCGATCTTGGCGATCATCACCAGCGCCATCAGCTTCATGCCGACCGAGAAGGCGTAGACGAGATAGCGGATGGCAAAATCCTTGGTGAAGGACGAGCCGCCGAGACCGAGCATGATCATGCCGGCGAGCAGGCCGACATACATCTCGACCATCACGGCGACGAAGATCGCCGCGACCAGCGAGAAGGCGATCACCACGATCACCATGGCGAATACGGACGCGATGGCGAGCGCATTGTCCTGGAACAGGCCGAACTGCGCATTCTGCGACATTGCGGAAGCAACCTTGAGCCCGGCGTTGAACACGTCCGCCGGCGAGGCCGAGCCGCCGCCCGCGCCAATCTGATAGAGACTGTCGACGACCGCTTTCGCGAACGTAAAGCCCTGGTCGAGCACGAAGGCGAAGAAGCCGATGAACATGATCCGACGCACCATCTCGGCGAACCAGGCGTCGAGCGTTGCGGTCTGAATGGCGAGCCAGACCGCGGCGATGCCGACCTCGATCCCTGCGAGGATCCAGAACAGCGACTTCGCCGCCTGCATGACGGTTGTCTGCCAGCCCTTGGCGGCCGTTGTCACCGAATTCTCCAACGTCGTGAGAACGCTGCCGTTCTGCTGCGCCAATGCGGGATGCGCGACGACGATGAGTCCGACCGCCACGATCAGAATGAGCCCGGGTTTGTGTTTCTGCATCCCCTACCCCCTTCCTCTACCAGCGTGGTTTCATCGGCTGACCGCCGGATGTCTTGTAGTTCTGTGGCGGTTTGAGAAAGTCGCCTGCGCGCTGCGAGCCGCCCTGGGACGAGCCGGCGCCGTGGGGTGCAAAGAACAGCCACGCGCCTGCGGCGCCGGCGCCGATCACGATGACAATGATGATTGTGAACGGTCTCACCAACGCGGCTCCATGGTCTGGCCGCCGGAGGTGGCTGGTGCGGTCGCGTTGAAGAACTGCTCGCGACGCGCCTGCGAGAGGTCCTTGCCCGCCTCCGACGACTGGAACCAGGTCGCCATCATCGTGGTCTGCTGGGCGACGAGACCCCGCAGCTTCTGCATCTGGGCGACTTCTTGGGCTGCGATCTCATGGCCGACCTGCAGGGCCTTCATCTGCCCGTCGGCGCTCTCGGAGGCCGTCTGGAGCTGCGCCATCGTCGAGTTCTCGGTCGCAAATTGCTGCGAGGTGAGACCCGCCGCCTGCAACGTGCCCGAAATCGTGTCGCGGTTCGTCGCCGACCAGGTCTGATAGGTGGAGGCGAAGCTTGCGCCATCAGGTAGATTGGTCTTGAACTGTGCGTAGCTCTGGAAGCGCTGTTTGAGCACGTCATCGATGTTGCCCATCGAAAAGGCCATGCCCTGGCCCTGACCCACGATGTTCTGCAGCTGCTTGAGGTCATTCTCGGCCTGCCCCCAGACATGAGCCGGCAATTGCGCCGTGTTCTGCAGCATGTTTTGGTAGATCTTGAGCTGATTCTGGATCTGCTGGGCGAGCTGCGAAATCTGCTGGATCTGGTTGTTGATCTGTTGCGCGGATTGGCCGGCAAGCTGGACCAACTGTCCGTTATTGAGAATCTGCGTGAACTCGGTCGCGCCGCCGGCCGCGGCGCCCGCGATCGCCGGAGCCGCCGCGAGCGATCCGATACCGGTAGCAACGATGAGCGCCTTACATATCGGCGAGAAGCGTCTCGGCATGGCCGATCCCCCGTTCCTTGAGCCAGTAAATGGGCCAGTCAGCCCCGGCCTTCTTAAGCGCCAGAATGCGCTTCAGGTCGTCCTTGCCGGCGGCGCCGACGAAGGAGAGCGCGACGGGGCCGAGCGCCATGTTGAAGAGACGGCGGCCTTCAGGTGAGGCGACGTAGTATTCGCGCTTGGGGACTGCGGTTGCGACGATCTCGATCTGCCGCTCGTTGAAGCCGATGCGCTCGTAGAACTCGCGCGTGCCGGGCTCGCGCGCAGCGCCGTTCGGCAAGCAGATCTTGGTCGGGCAGCTCTCCTTTAGCACATCGATGATGCCAGAGCGCTCGGCATCCGAGATCGACTGCGTTGCGAGCAGCACGGCGCAATTGGTCTTACGCAGCACCTTCAGCCACTCGCGAATCTTGTCGCGGAAGACCGGATGGCCGAGCATGAGCCAGGCCTCGTCGAGGATGATCAGGCTCGGCGCGCCGGTCAGGCGCTTCTCGATCCGCCGGAACAGATAGGTGAGGACCGGGACGAGGTTGCGCTCGCCCATATTCATCAGCTGCTCGATCTCGAAGGTCTGGAATGATCCGAGCAGCAAGCCGTCCTTCTCGGCATCGAGCAACTGGCCCATTGGACCGTCGACTGTATAGTGATGCAGCGCGTCCTTGATCTCGCGCATCTGCACACCTGACACGAAGTCCGACAGCGAGCGCCCGCGCGCCTCGGCCATCAGGCCGACCTGCCGCGAAATGGCGTTGCGATGATCGGGTGTGATCGTGACCCCCTGGACGGTGACGAGAGTTTCGATCCATTCCGAGGCCCAGGCGCGGTCGGTATCCGCTGACAAGTCTGACAATGGACAAAAGGCCAGCGTTGCCGCGCCGTCCGCGTCGTCGCCGCCGATCTCGTAATGATCGCCGCCGGCGGCCAGCGTCAGCGGTAGCATCGAGCGGCCCTTGTCGAAGGCGAAGATTTGCGCGCCGGCGTAGCGGCGAAACTGCGCCGCGATCAGCGCCAGCAGCGTCGACTTACCAGAACCCGTTGGGCCGAACACCAATGTGTGTCCGACGTCGTCGAAATGCAGGTTCAACCGGAAGGGTGTGGAGCCGGACGCGACTTGCATGAGCGGCGGCGACGCGTGCGGATAGAACGGGCACGGCGCGGTCGGATTGCCGGACCACACCGAGTTGAGCGGGATGAGGTCCGCGAGGTTGCGCGTGTTGATCAGCGGCTCGCGGATGTTGGCGTACCAATTGCCCGGTAGCGAGCCGAGGAAGGCTTCGGTCGCATTCAGCGTTTCGATTCGCGCGCCGAACCCCTCGGCCTGAATCAGGCGCCGGACCGCCTCGGCCTTCTCCTGCAGGCGCGTGCTGCTGTCGTCGAACAGGATGATGACGGGCGTGTAATAGCCATAGGCGACGAGCTGCGAGGAGGCTTCCGCGATCGCATCCTCAGTCTCCATCACCATGGCAGCCGCGTCCTGGTCGATCGAGCGGCTTTGTGTCTGGAACAGCTGGTCGATGAAGGGGCGGACTTTCTGCTGCCACTTCTTGCGGGTGCGCTCGAGCTTTTGCCGCGCGTCCTGGTCATCGAGAAACATGAAGCGTGAGGACCAGCGGTAGGTCAGCGGCATCAGGTCGAGCGAATTGAGGATTCCCGGCCAGCTCTCGGCCGGAAAGCCGTCGATCGCCACCACGCCGAGGAAGCGGTTCTCGACCATCGGCGACAGCCCATGCTGTAGCTCCGCCGTCGCCAGCCAATCGAGATACATCGGAATATCCGGCAAGCGGATCGGATGGTTCTCGCCGGTGATGCAGAAGCGGATGAACTGGAACAGTTCATCATAGCGCGCCATGCGCGCGCCCTCGCGCTCCTGGACCTCGCGGGTTTCCATGCGCCGGATGGACAAGACGCTGGCGAGATATTGCTCGACCTCGCGGACCGAGGTGCGGAAGCTCTCGATCGCGGTGTCGGCATAAGAGGCCGAGCGGCTTTCGATATCGGAGTAGATATAACGGGCGAGGCCCGCGCGACGCCGCTCGGGCGGCCGCCAGGTCAGGATGATTGCGTGCCGGCTCTCGAAATGCCCACTCTCCTGCTCGAAGCGGCTTCGGCGTTCGTCGTCGATCGCACGCGTGACGGAATCGGGAAAGTAGCAATCCTGCCGCGCCGGATAATCGGTGGTCGGCACCCGCACCGCCTCGACCTGGATCATCCAGCCGGAGCCAAGGCGCGCCAGGATCGTGTTGATTTGCCGCGAGACCTCGTTGCGCTCGGCATCCGTCGAGCTCTCCGAGTCCGGCCCGGCAAAATACCAGCCCGCCATCAGCGAGCCGTCCTTCAGCAGGACGATTCCGTTTGCGACCAGTCCGGCGTAAGGCACGAGATCGGCGAAAGACGGGCCGGAATGACGGAAGGAGCGCAGCGCGACCATTGAAGCGGACCTTTAGTAGCGGCGCCAGGGCGTCGAGGTCGCCCGGTAGTAAGGTCGGTAGGAGATGTGGCGGGCATAGACGCGCCGCATCATCGGGTCCGCTTTCGCCATCATCCGCAGCGCCGCCACGACAACGATCCAGATCACAGCGCCAAGGATTGCCGCGTACCAGGTGAGCACGACGAAGATCAGGATGACGGCGGCAAGGCCGGTCAGCAGCACGAGCTCGCGGTCGGCGCCGAACAGCAGGTTCGGTCGCGACAGGGCGCGATGAATGCGGTTGCGTCTGAGATTGGCGCCGACCTCAGCCATGGCCGAGGTCCCCTGCCCTATCCGCGATCGGCGGCGTGCCCGCGACATCGCCGATCGAGGCGCCGCTCGAACCAAACAAGGCGACGATCTGCGTGGCGCCGAGGAGGATGCCGGCGACGAGCACGATGTACATGAGGCGTCGCGCGAAATCGTTGAGCTCGCCCCCGAAAATCAGCATGCCGCCGGCAACCGCCACGGCCGCAAGCGCGATGAACCCGGCTACCGGGCCGGTGATCGATTGCTGGATCTGCTGAAGCGGGCTCTCCCAAGGCAGATTCCCGCCGCCGCTGGTCGATGCGAAGGCAGGGTCTAACATCACGAGTGCGAGCAGCAGGCCGCCGGCGCCTGCAAAGATCATGCGGTTACGCGACATGGCGCTCCTCCTTCGGGGCATAGGATTGGGTTTGGTATTGGCCGGCCGAGAAGCTCTCGACATGGAGCACGTCGCGTATCTGTCGGCCGCGATCCGTCCGCTCGATCGAGACAACCAGGTCGACCGCTTCCCCGATGACCTCGCGCATGGGCTGTTGACTGACCTCGGCCGTGAGTTGCTCGAGACGGCGCAACGCGGAAAGTGCGCTGTTGGCGTGGATGGTGGTGATGCCCCCCGGATGGCCGGTGTTCCACGCCTTGAGCAGCGTGAGGGCCGCGCCGTCGCGGACCTCGCCGACGATGATGCGATCGGGGCGCAGCCGCATGGTGCTCTTGAGCAGGCGCGCCATATCGACCGTGTCGCTCGTGTGAAGTGAGACGGCGTTCTCGGCCGCGCATTGGATCTCGGCCGTGTCTTCGAGAATGACGAGGCGGTGGTCAGGTGCGTGCGCGACGATCGCCGCGATGACAGCATTGGCGAGTGTGGTCTTACCCGAGCCCGTGCCGCCCGACACGACGATGTTCAGGCGCGAGGCGATGGCGTTGCGGATGACCGCGAGCTGGTCGGCGGTCATCACGCCCTGCGTCACGTAATCCTCGAGATCGAAGAGACGCGAGGCCCGCTTCCGGATCGTGAATGTGGGGCCGCCGACGATGGGCGGCAGCAAACCTTCGAAGCGATGGCCGCCGATCGGCAGTTCCCCTGAAATGATCGGACGCTCGTCGTCGGCCTCCGATTGCAGCGCATGCGCGACGCTGCCGATAATGATCTCGGCGGTCGCGGCAGGCATGTTTCCGGCCGCCGCCATTCCGTGACCGAGCCGTTCGATGAACAGCCGGCCGTCCGGGTTGAGCATCACCTCGACCACGGCCGGATCATCGAGCGCCGAGCAGACGTGGTCGCCAAGGGCGTCCTGGAGTTTGCGGACAAGCCGCGGATGCGAACGAAGTTCGGTCATGGCGATCGCCCGTAGCTCACGCGGCCATGCGCTGAAGGCGGCGCAGGTCGGATCGATAGCCTGGCGGACGGATCCGGTCGAAGCTCGCCTGGTCGGCCGGCAGGATGCCGGCGACACTCAGCGTCTCGCCGATGAGCTCAACGCCGCTGTCCGTCAGGGCCAAGATGTAGGTCGAGTCGATCGCGTCGTATTCGTCGCGCTCGCGTCCGTACTCGATCCTCACCTGCCAGCCGAACCGGCCGGCGAACACCCGTGCGCGCAACGGATGCGTCTCATCGAGGAGGGACCCCAATCCGCCTGGTCCATTTAGATCAATCGCAATTGCCTGCATTCGCCGAATCCTCCGTCGCGTTCAGGTGAACGGAGGCAAGTCAGCATGATACGGCGGCTCGCACCCTCTGTTGAATTAACGGGGGGGGGGGCGGCGAGCTCTGAGTCGGGTGAGTCGCGTTGTGAGCGTCGATTCTGGTCTCTCGGTTCTCGAAATCCGGGCGGCAAAGAGCCTCGCTCGAACTGTAGAATTTACGGGGGAACGAAGCGTGACCGCGCGGTTTTGGACACGCAAGCTAAGCCCAAGATAAGATTGGATGAATGGAAGGGAATCGCCCGGCGCTGAGCGCTCGTGCGTGATGCTCGGTAAGTATCTGTTAACCAAATAAAGTTTGACCCGGTGCGGGAATCGCGCAATCGTCCGGCGACGCTTTTTCAGCGATTATCAGGAAATTTCCGTCGAGAGCGACATGACCGCAGCGGTTGCCCTTAATTCTGATAGTGAGGCCTCGATCGCCAAGATCACGCGGCACTCGCATTTGCTCGCGGCGCAATTGCAGGCGCTGCGGTCACAAATGTATCCCCCGGAAGCGAAAAAGTCGCTCAAGACGTTCACCTCGCGTGAAGCTGCTGCGATGATGGGGATCGCAGAATCCACACTCAGGCAGATGTCGCTGGACGGCGAAAGCGTCGTTCCGGAGTTCCACGGCAAGGACAATCGCCGTCGCGCCTACAGCCTCGGTCAAATCAATGAAATTCGCGAGCACCTCGCAAGAAAGCGTCCCAAAGACGCGCTGGATTTTCTTCCGCGTCGTCGGCCGGGTGAAAAGCTCCAGATCGTAGCAATCGCCAATTTCAAGGGTGGCTCAGCAAAGACCACGACGACGGTCCATTTGGCTCATTTCCTTGCGCTTCAGGGGCTACGGGTCCTTGCCATCGATCTTGATCCTCAGGCCTCACTCTCAACGATGTTCGGGTTTCAGCCGGAGCTCGACGTCGACGAGAATCAGACCATTTACGGCGCGATTCGGTATGATGAGGACCTCCGAGTTCCGCTGCCTAGCGTCATACGCAAGACCTATTTCGATGGTGTCGACCTCGTGCCGGGCAATCTCGAGCTCATGGAGTACGAGCACGAGACGCCTCAAGCAATTGCGCGGGGTGACGGCCGCGGTGAAGCGATGTTCTTTCGCCGCCTTCGGTCCGTGATCGGCAGCGTCGAGGACGATTACGACGTCGTTCTGATCGACGCTCCGCCTCAGCTTGGATATCTGACGCTCGGCGCGCTCTATGCAGCGACAGCCCTTCTTGTCACAGTCCATCCGGCGATGCTCGATGTGTCGAGCATGAATCAGTTTCTCAAGATGACAAGCGATATCCTGCACGTCATCCAGGAGAACGGTGGAACGCTCCAACACGACTTCATCCGATACATCCTGACCCGCCACAATCCTCACGACGTGCCGCAGGTGAATATCGTTGCACTGCTGCGGTCTCTCTTCGGCGAGGACGTGTTAGCGCCTGTTGTGGTTGAGACGACGGCCATCGCAAACGCCGGCCTGGAAAAGAAGAGTCTTTACGAAATGGCGAGAGCGGCGGTTGGTCGTGACACACTCAGCCGGGCGCTGGAATCGGTTGACGCCGTGAATCAGGAGATTCTGAACCACCTTACACACGTATGGGGGCGGCCATGACGAACGCCAAGGATCGCTCCAATCGGATGAAGAGTTTGTTCGGCAACGTCGACCGTTCGGAACTCGAAAAGCACTTGCCTGCCCCTGCCCTCGAAAAACCGCGCCCGAATTCATCGGGTATGTCGGGCGCCGTGAAATCGATGCAGCAATCGTTTTCAGCGGTCGAGGCGGAGAACGAGCGCCTGCGCGCGCAGCTCCAGTCCGCCGATATGACTGTCGAGCTTGATCCAGCATCTGTGGTCCCATCATTCGTCCGAGACCGACTGGATATTGAAGACAACCCGCAATTTCCGCAGTTTGTTGAAGGCATTCGGAGAGAGGGACAGAAGCTCCCTATCTTGGTTCGCCCGGTAGCGGATCAGACCGGCGCCTATCAAGTCGCCTACGGCCATCGGCGCCTGCGAGCCTGCCAGATCATCGGGATTCCTGTTCGAGCGATCGTCATGCCGCTCACTGACGAGGAATTGGTGGTCGCACAGGGCGTCGAGAACACCGAGCGCGAAAACTTGACCTTTATCGAGCAAGCTCTTTTTGCCGCCGAACTGAAAAAACGGGGATTCTCGCGAGAGACGATCGCGAAGGCGCTGGGCCGTAGTGAGGAGAAAGGCCTAGCCTACATTTCGATTTTGACCTCCACGGCGAGCGCGCTGCCCGACGCGCTGATCCGCAAGATCGGACCGGCCCCGTTTGTCGGTCGCCCGAAATGGGAGAAGCTCGGCTCCTTCTTCAAGGACCAGAAGTTGCCAGCGGACGCAAATTCTGCAGTGAACGGGCTGGTGGCCTCCGAAAAATGGCAGGCGCTGAGCACGAACGAGAGATTTGCTAGCGTGCTTCGAATTCTCGATCGTCCCGCTCCTGCGAATGAAGCAGAGATCGCACAAGTTGATCTGGGCCAAGGGCTCTCGATCACAACGAAGCGAACGCCGAAGGCCACTCAGATTTCCATTCCACACGCTCCCGCTCCCGGCCTCTCAGCCTGGCTAATCGACCGGCTGCCCGACCTTATCGAGGAGTTCAAACGCTCAGAACGAGAGGCGAAGCAATGAGGTGACACTCAGAAAAGGAAAAGGGCTCGCCGACTGCAATCGGCAAGCCCTGTAATCCGAGCCAACAGAACGGTGTGGTTCCGTCAGTATCAGCAGTAACAAACTGATTCTATGATGGCGCGCTAGCGCAATCAAGCCCTGGTTCCTCTCGGGGCATAAGGTTGTGCGCCAATTTGCTGGCTTTTCATCCACTCAAGCGATGGAGCCGCGGCTAATCAAGTCGTGGAATGGCTGGCTATGGTTCGAGCTACAGAAATTGCATCTTTTCGACGCGTCACTCCGGCGATCCTGGCGAGCGCGCGGCTCGCTATGGCGAACGACGTACCCGAGGTGTCGAAGGCGGAAGTCGCGATAGTTCTCAAGAAGGCCGCGCCCATATTGGGAATTGACGGTTCGACATATCACATCATGGATATTCTAATCGGTCTCTCGCGATCGGACGACTGGAAGGGGGCGAACCGCCCGATCGTTGCGATATCGAACGGTAAGCTTGCCGAATACACGGCGCGATCGGAGCGGCAGGTTTCCCGCTGCATCAAGCGTTTGGTCGAAGCGGGCATCGTCGCTTACCGGGATAGTCCGACAGGTCGCCGTTTCGTATATCGAGATAAGGGAGGCGGCATCGACAAAGGCTATGGCCTCGATTTCACGCCGGCGCGTGTTCGTATCAAGGAGCTAAAAGGCCTCGTCGACGACTTCCAGGCGCGATTGAACAGCGAGCAGGAGGCTCGCCGAGCGACGACTCGCCTCTCTCGGGCGATTGTTGACGCATGCGACGCCTATCCTGAGCGGGCCGAGGAGTGGACGGCGGCGCTAGGTGGGGTTCGGGAGCAGAATCTTACGAGCGAGGGAGAGGCGGCGGCGTTGGACGATCTGCATCGTCGAATCGTCAGGGAAGTCACCGCAGAATACGCGACAGATAAGATGTCATGCGAGGGTGACACTGATGTCGCTCCTAATATTAATACAACCTCTCAAAACTCATTTGAAAGTAAAAATAACCCGCCTCGCTCTAACGAGCGAGAAGTTCTTCATGAAAAAAACGACCGCATAGCGGTCGTTCCGCCATCCGAAAGAAAGTCTGGCCCAAGTTCGCCATTGTTGCTCCATAACGTTGGAGGGCACCCGCCGCGTGGCTCAGAGGAAATTCAGTCTCAAATTCTGGCTGCGGTATCCGTCAGCTTGATCAGATCGGCTTGCCCTCAAGCCTGCGAGATCACCGGGCGGGCCTTCAAAAATTGGCCCGAGCTGGTCGCGGGGGCCGATATGATGAGGATTATGATAGGCCTTTCGGATGCCGCTTGGTCAGACGGGACTACCCGAGTCGGTCGCTATGCCGCGGCTGCTATTCTCGCGACGGTTCTTGAGAAGTCGATGAGAAGTCCGGACCGGATATCGAGTCCCGGCGGGTATTTCCGGGCGATGGTGGACCGGGGCGTAGAGGGCAGCTTGCACCTAGAGAAGAGCCTGTTCGGTCTCGCGGACGGTGCCCTCAAGCGCGCACGGGAGCATAAGCCGTGATTAAGCTTCCAAAGGTTACAGCTGTAACTTTCGGCAGACCTTCGGCAAACCGCCTTGAATTCTGCTGGGCTGACGGGCGCATGCCACCTAAAACCGGATCAAGCTCAATTGGTTGGTGGGCAGGGGTTACAGCTGTAACGCCCTCCCCGGCCCCAACGACAGCCTTCCGGAGCTAAAGGAAGCTCGTCGAATGGCCGAACGCGACATAGATCAGATCAAGGCAAAGGTGCCGTGCTCTTCGGTGCTTGAGAGTAATGGATGGAAGGTCGACCTGCGCGAGAGTACCCCCAAAGCTGTCAAGTATCGGCGAGGGGACGGCGAGGTCATCATCGTAATCCATCAAGGTCGAGGCTGGTTTGATCCGACGTCCGAAGCTAAGGGCGATGTGTTTACCCTCGCCCAGCGCCTTGGCGCTTACGATTTCAGCTCTGCTTTGAAGGTGGTGACTGATCTTGTGGGCTTTGAGCCTTCTGTTGCCGCCTGGCAGCGGAAATCTAGGCAGCATCCTTCATCGGCAATTGCGAAACGTTGGTCAGGGCGTCCGCGACCGGTGCCGGGCTCCGCTGCATGGACGTATCTAACAGAGGTCCGAGCCGTTCCAGATATCGTCGTGGCGAGGGCGACTGACGCGGGAAAGCTTCGCGAAGGGCCGAAGGGGTCGATATGGGCCGCGCACCTCGGTCCTTCCGGCCAGATCGTGGGTTGGGAAGAGCGGGGGCCGAACTGGCGCGGCTTTGCCACGGGCGGCGCAAAGGCGCTCTTCTGTCTGGGCAATGAGAGCGCGCGACGTGTCTGTGTTACGGAAGCTGCGATCGACGCCATGAGCCTCGCCGGTATCGAGGGCGGCCGGTCGGACACAATTTACGCCAGCACAGGTGGCGGATGGGCACCAGCGACCCAGCGTAATATCACGGCTTTGGCCTCTCGGCCCGGAACCCAACTTGTCGCCGCATGCGATGCGAACGATCAGGGCGACGCATATGCCGCACGCCTTCGAGACATCGCCATAGCTACTGGGGCAAGCTTTCTCAGGCTGTGGCCCGACGCGATAGATTGGAATGACCAGATAACTGAAGCCCGCACAGCCGGCTAAGCGACCGCCGATCCGAAGCTGGGCTACCTTGCTGCGTCACAGGCCCGCAGCCTTCGTGAGGTTGACGCGGAAGCGGTCGCGCCGCCGCTGGTAGCGGCGGGTCATTTCCGCGCTGGCATGGCCGAGCTGCTTCTGGACATAGCGCTCGTCGACCTCGGCCGAGGAGGCGAGGCCGGCGCGCAGCGAATGCCCGGCGAACTTCGTCTCCCGCTCGCCTTCGGGCAGGTCGGCGCGCACCCCGGCGGCAAGGGCCGCGCGTTTGACCAGCCGGGCGACCTGCTGGTCGTTCAGGCGATCGGGTCCGACGTCCTTGCCTTGGCCGCGCACCCGCCGAAACAGCGGGCCGTGGCCGATCCGGGCCAGTTTCAGCCAGATCTGCAGGGCAACGATCGGGCAGGTCGCATCCGACGAGCCGCGGCCGATCTCGATCTCGCGCCAGCCGGTTTTGCCGCGCAGCGTGACGATCAGGCCCTTGTCGAGGATCTCGACCCAGCCTTGGCCGTCCTCCGTCTGGTCGCGCTGGACGTCGAGGCCGACGATCTCCGAGCGCCGCAGGCCGCCGGCAAAGCCGAGCAGCAGCATGGCGCGGTCGCGCAAGCCCCGCAGCGTGCCGCGGTCGAGGGTCTCGAGCATGGCGATGACGTCCTCCGGCAGCACGGCTTCCTTCTGCCGGGGTGGGGCGGCGTGGGTGTTGCGGATGCCGGCGAGCACGGTCGCGATGTGCCGATCCGCGCGGTCGAGCGGCGTCCCGCGCTGCGCATAATTCCAGGCGATCGGCGGTCGCCGCGCCCGAAGCGCAGGCGGTGATGTAGAGCCCGACCGTCTGCGCCGACGGTGGCAGCACCTCGAGGCCCTGGCGTCGGCACCAGGCGGCAAAATGCTTCCAGTCAGCCGCATAGGCCCGGCGCGTGTTGGCCGAGCTTGCGGCCGCGACATAATCGCGGGCGCGGTTGGCGAGGCGCTCAAGATGCGCCGGCAGGGCGGGGGAGGGGGCTTCGGCCAGTTCTTGGCCAACCGCCGTGGTGTCGGGGGAGGCCTCGTCGCTGGTGGAGCTTACGACCTTGGTCATGCCGCGTAGATGTCAGTTTGCGAAAAGTCGTTGCCCTTGAACAGCAACGGGTTGCCGTCAGTGTCGCCAGAGCATACAAAAGGCAATCATCGAAGTTCAACCCCGGCGGATGGTGGTCTTTTCCGTAGCAGCGCCAAGGCGCGCCCGCGCCTGATCGTCGTGTTCGGGGTTACGGCGTCGAAAACGTTATCATAATCATCGTCGCGCCTGGGCGATGGGGCTCGGCGGCTGCCTCCAAGAGGGAAGGGGCGCTGATCGTCTTGCTCTGAATGAAGGGCAAGCGCCGTATCCGCGCAATCGTCTCCACGACCAGCATACCCGCATTGAAATATCTAGCACCAGGTGCTATCTTTTGTCATGCCCGATCGAATATTCAAGACAGCCTGGTTCGCCAAGGCGGCGCGCAAGGCGCGGCTTGCGGATGCAGCGCTTGTGCGTGCGGCCAGGGAGGCTGCCCAGGGCAAGGCGGACGATCTGGGTGGAGGCGTTTTCAAGAAGCGCCTCGGTGAGAATCGCTTTCGGTCGATCCTGCTCGCCAAAAGCGGTGGGTTCTGGGTCTACGTCTATCTGTTCGCCAAGCAGGACCGGGCGAACATCGATGATGATGAATTGCGTGCGTTTCGCGAGTTGGCGACGCTGTATCGGCGCAAATCCCCGGCGGATTTGGACGCGGAACTAAATGCTGGAGCTTTGATGGAGATTGGCGATGGCCACTAAGTGGAAATTCAAGAGCGACGCCTTCGAAGCGATCCACAGCGCGGTGGAAGGCATGGTGCGGGCCGGGACGGTCGATAAGCAGACCCTGCGTTCCTTTGATGAGGCCTGCCTGGTCCGGCCGACGATATTCGACGCCAAGAAAATCAAGGCGTTGCGCGAGCGCAATCAAGTCAGCCAGCCGGTGTTCGCACGCCATTTGAACACCTCGGAATCGACGGTGCAGAAATGGGAGAGCGGTGCCAAGCGGCCGAGCGGCATGGCGCTGAAGCTTCTGACGGTGGTCGAAAAGCACGGCCTTGATGTCCTGAGGTAGGACTTTGTCGGAGCGCTGGGTTTTTTGACCGGATGGAGAACGAACAGCGCTGGCGGGAGGCGCGACGGCGCGCTGAGATCCTCGCCAGGCTTCCTGACCGGCCAGGCGAGGCGGAGGTCCGGAGCGCCTTCGGCGAGCTTCGGATCAGCCGCGCGACCCTGCTTCGCTGGTTGAAGCGGTTTCTGCAGGATGATCGGACCAGCACGCTGCTGCCGCGTCGGCGTGGCCCGAATGCGGGCATGCAGCCGTTGGATTCGGCGGTGCTTATCATTGTCGATGGGTCTCATTTCGAGAAGCTCTATGCCATGCGTCGCAAACCGCCGTTGACACCCGCTTTCAGCGGGAGGTGGCGGCGGATTGCCGGACTGCGGGCCGGCAAGCGCCATCGATCCGCCGCCTTGGACGCTGGCTCGAAACGAAAAATCAGGCCGATGTGATGCGGCAGCGCGAAGGGGCCAGCAAATCCGAGCCGATATTCTTGGCGACGCCCGGTGGACTGGAAGCGCCTGCTCCGCTCGACATCGTGCAGATCGTTGGCCGAGCAGCCCGCCTGTCGCTGCAAGCCCCTAGCCCAGGGCTAGGAGCCCGTCCAGATAGCTTTCTGGTTGGCGCATTTTGACACGAAATCCCGCTCATGCGGCCCTTGCGAGGTTAGCGAGCTTCACGAGGTTGTGGGCGGTGCAGATCATCGCCCATTCGGCACGCACGTTGT
>NZ_JANADQ010000003.1:0-258917 GCF_024199885.1 Bradyrhizobium sp. CCGUVB23 | reverse complement strand
CCCGTCTTATTCGCGAGAGGGCGCCTGAGAGGCTGGCGAGCGTGGTGTAAAGCGCTGATGCGGCGTAGGATTCGGTTGCGAAGCCAACCCCATCACCTCAACCGCGAACGCCACGCCCGCCATGACCGATGATACGATTCTGCCCTTCTCGTTTCCAGCCGTTCACGCCAAGAAAGTCACAGCTGCCTTCGATGGTGGACGCCTAACCTCGAATGGGGGCGTGATGCTTCTGGCGATGGCCGAGCGGCGTCTCGGTTTGGCCGACAATTTGGCCCGGGTGTTCCCGGATCGGCGCGATCCGACGCGGGTCGTGCACAGCCTTGTCGATATGTTCCGCGCGCGCATGTTCGCGATCTGCTGCGGCTACGAGGACGCCGACGACCTCGATCATCTGCGGTCCGATCCCGCATTCAAGCTGGCCTGCGGACGGCTGCCGGACAGCGGTCGCGATCTGTGTTCCCAACCGACGCTGTCGCGCCTGGAGAATGCTCCGCGCCTGCGCGACGTGATCCGACTGACCTACACTTTGGTCGACGCATGGATGGATAGCTACCCGCGCGAGCCGGCATCCGTCACGCTCGACATCGATGATACCTGCGATGTCGTCCACGGCCATCAGCAGCTCTCGCTGTTCAACGCTCATTATGACGAACGCTGCTTCCTGCCGATCCACGTCTACGACACGGAGAAGAGCCGGCCCGTGGCGGTCGTGCTGCGGCCCGGCAAGACGCCGGGCGGCGTCGAGGTGCGTGCCCATCTGCGCCGCCTGATACGGCATATCCGGACGCGGTGGCACAAGACGCGAATTACGTTCCGTGGCGACGGGCACTATGCTCGGCCGGAGGCCATGACGTGGTGCGAGAACAACGGCATCGACTACATCTTCGGTCTGTCCGGTACCAAGCCTCTCGCCAGAAAAGTCGACGAGGTCGCCGACGACATTCGCACGCGACGCGCCATCGAGAACCTGCCTGTTCTGCGCGGCTATACCGAGACGCGCCACAAGGCAAAGTCCTGGGATCACGAACGGCGCACTGTCGCCCGTATTGAGGCGACGATGCTCGGCCTCGACATCCGCTTCGTCGTCACCAGCCTCGATGTCGGCTCGGCCGAGTGGATCTACGACAGCCTGTATTGCGCGCGCGGCCAAGCCGAAAATCTGATCAAGCTGCATAAGACGCAGCTCGCCTCCGATCGCACCAGTTGCCGTTCGGCGCTCGCCAACCAGGTCCGTCTCGTTCTCCACACCGCCGCTTATTGGTTGATGCTTACCGTGCGCGGCGCCATTCCCAAAGTCCGGGAATTGGCCACTGCCGAGTTCGCGACGCTGCGTCTTCGTCTCTTGAAAATCGCAGCCCGGGTCGTCGAAACCGCGAGCCGCATTCGCCTTGCGTTCGCCGCGGCATGCCCCGAAGCCGACCTCTTCCGCAGCTTGCCCGGCGCGCTGCTCCCGCTCGGCCCGTAACCGACCGGGCCTGCGCCCGCTCACCCGCCCCACTCCTCCAACGCGTACAAAACAGCTTGATGTAGAACCCGGTGACAAAAGGCCGGACGCTCACCCACGCCAGCCGCCAGCCCCCGTCAGACGTCAAGAACGACCGTGCTCTCGTGAATAGATCGGGCTAGCGCCCGGGTCCGTTAAGCCGCTCGCACGGTGACAAGGAAGCGGTCGACTTCGCGCCTGAGCCGGTTGCTCTCCGTCGACAGGGACTGTGCTGCCGAAAGCACCTGGGTGGATGCAGAACCGGTCTCGGTCGCGCCGTGCTGCACTTCGGTGATGTTGGACGAGACCAGCTGCGTCCCCTGCGCGGCCTGCTGGATGTTGCGCGAGATCTCCTGCGTCGCGGCGCCCTGCTCCTCCACCGCGGCGGCAATGGTGGATGACACTTCCGACAATTGTTCGATGGTGCCCGAGATGTCCTTGATGGCCTGTACGGATTCGTCGGTCGCCAACTGGATGCTGCCGATCTGCTGGCCAATCTCGCCGGTCGCCTTGGCGGTCTGCTCGGCGAGTGCCTTGACCTCGGAGGCGACGACGGCGAAGCCGCGGCCGGCCTCGCCGGCACGCGCAGCCTCGATGGTCGCGTTGAGCGCCAGCAGATTGGTCTGCCCGGCGATGGTGTTGATCAGCTCGACCACGTCTCCGATCTTAGCAGCGGCCTTGGAGAGCTCGCTGACCTTCGCCGTGGTGTGCCTCGCCTGGTCGACGGCCGCCGATGCCATGCGCGCGGAGGACTGAACCTGCCGGCTGATCTCGGTAACCGAGGAGGTCAGCTCTTCCGTCGCGGAGGCCACTGACTGCACGTTGGTTGACGCTTCCTCCGAAGCGGACGCGACGTTGTTTGCAAGGTTTTGTGCGTGCCCCGCCGTCGTTGTCAGGGTCGCAGCGGATGCTTCCAGCTCGGTCGAAGCCGACGACACGGTTTCGACGATTTCACCGACAGCTGCCTCGAATTCACTGGCCAGGCGGTTCATGTCCGCCTTGCGCTGCCCGGCCTGCCGCCGCTCGTTATCGGCCTGCTCGCCACGCAGGCACTCGGCTTCGATCATGTTGGTCTTGAAGACATCGACGGCACCAGCCATTTCGCCGATTTCATCCTGGCGGCCGACGCCGGGGATTTCCACGGTCATATCCCCCTTCGCCAGCCGTACCATGGCCTGAACCATGGACGCGATTGCCTTGGTGACGGCCCGTGAGATCGTCAGTGAAAGGCCTGCGACGACCAGGATGGTGAGCGCCAGGGTGATCAGCATCCAACGCTTGACGCTCGCGATCGTGTCGGCCTCCTGGGCCTGCGCGGCGATATACCGCCGCTCGATGTCCTTCGCGATGTCCTCGATGTGGGGCTCCATCTGCGCATAGGCCTTCGACATGGCCGACGCACTGGCGGCAGACTGCTGGGCGCCATCGACCCATGCAACAAAGTCAGCCCGATATTTTTGCAGCTTGCTGTCGATGTCCGCCTTCATGGCCGACGCGAGGTCGGAGGCCTGTACGGCCTTCGCAAATTCGGTTGCGCTCTTCTCGAATTGATCAAGATAGGCACGGTCGCGACGAAGCATGAAATCCTTCTCGTGTCGGCGCATCATCAGCATGCTGGCGGCGAGCTTCGAATTATCGACCTGTGTCAGCTTCGCCTCGATGTCGTGCACGGAGGCGCGCAGTGCACCGCTCACACCCAGCTTCTCGTTCAAGCCAAGCCTTACCTCATTCTGCTCAAGGAAAGAGAACTGCTTGCGATAGTCGCCGAAGCCTTGCGCAAGGGGCGCAATCTTGTCGGAGAGAGACGTAAAACTGGCCGCCTTGATGGATGCGTCGAGGCGATCGATGTCGTCGTTGATGTTCGCGGAGAGCAAGCGGTGGCTCTTGGAAGAGTCCTCGTCGCGCCGCAGGATGAAGTCCTTCTCGGCTCGCCGCGCGTCCAATAAATCGCGTCCAAGCTTGTCATTCATGACGGACACCTTGCGAGCCTCTTCCGCAATAATTTGCGACGCTTCCTGATAAGCGTTGCCCCACAAATAGATGGTGCCGAACGCGATAAGGCCGAGAATATTCACAATTCCGATGAGGAGTATTTTGTGGCTCAGTCGCAGCGAGAACGACGTCATGATTGCATCCTGAAGTAGCGGTAAGTATCTGGTCTGCCGCAGAAAATTAGAGCATTCCGGCAAACGGAACGTAAATTATCCCAGCGAAAAGAGGATGCGGTATTTTTGCTGAGTCCGGGGGGAGGGTGTTGTCAAGCGTGGGCGTACCTCGACTGAGGTCGCAATTTTCGCTGCGTATGATGGCCGCACGTATCGGTTTCTTCGACGGTGCCATCACCCAGTTCTCGACTTCGTCGGGCGCCGTCAGAACTCACCGGCATCCTGCCTTCCTTGACCTTTCGGATCGAGGTTGGATTGGTGCACATGCCGGCGAAGCATGCGAGGGGTCGGCTCCCGTAGTCAATAGGAGGGACCCGCGCGCGCTGCGGAGTGCCCCCACGGCTGACGCAGCGGCGCGCGCGGGAGTGCCTGTTGACCCACGGGGGCGGCCGGGATGAAGGATCGTAAGCGCGAATTTCCCCGCACCTTTTGCTGTTGAGTACTCTGATGCATGAGGTGCCCACCAAAATAGGTGGACACCTTGTGATGTCAGACGATGATCAGAAACTGCGGGTAAGGCTTGTTGGTCGGAACGGTCGACGCCGTTACGACGCCGCATCGAAGGACTGCGATCCGGCAGCAGCGGTGGCTTGAGACGCGCCATCCGCCGATAGCGTCGGAATGTGAGAAGGGCAGAAGGACGGGTAAGGGAACACGGTCTTAGAGACGGGATTTGGATAACCAGAATATGTCCAGGAGCTTTGAGCTCGCCAGGCCGATTTGGACCTAATCCGCGTATCGCCATACAGGCCCGCGGCGTGCGAATGCCGCAACTTATGAGGCCGGACACACGACCGCACCTGATCGCATGTTCTCAAGTTCGTCGATAAAAACTTCTTGCATTCCCGGGGGCATCCACACACGGACATATGGACGCAAGCGATCTGATCAAAACCTCGACCATGATCGGCGTAGGGGTCCCGTCATCTCAAATCAATGAAATCAATGGCCTGAAAGGGTCTCGACGACGCCGATGAGGGTCAATGTTCGATCAGCATTCACACTTAAAGCAGCCACCCCCGTTCGCCAAATGCAGAAAGATCAATTCCAGGAGGAGCATACCACCCCTCCGAGCCATAACGGGCACCGAGTTTCAGCGCGACCTCCTTGTTGCCATAAGGAATCCGCAGTGGGGTCCTGATTGAGTTTGCTGGCACGGGAGCCATTGAAGCGGCATCGGTGTCAACTTTTTGTTTTCGAGACCTCTTATAATTGGGCGGCGCAGCCTGACGTGCACTCGACGCTAACGGCCTGTTGGAGTTTTTGGATTTACGCTTGCGGGGTCTTTTGCTTCGATTCGTATCAATCCACGCGGACATCGCGGCCGAGTTGGTCCGCGCATCATCGGGGATGATGAGACCTTTCCCCTGCGCCAGCTTCTTGGCGTACAGCAACTGTGCTGCACTTACCGATTTGAGGCCGAGCTTACCGGCCGTTTCACCGTCAGACTTTTTAGGCGCATGTTCGCTAAGGAATTTGCGACAGATCGATATCGAGGTCTTATAGCCGGGCGGTGGTTTTATTCTCTTCTGCCGGACGAGGCTGTCAGCAAAGCGTTTCATCGCAGGCGTCGGTGGATATGTTGCTGTGCCGTTGCCCCCTGAGCTGCCAAGCAAAGAAGGTCCTCCCGCTGTAGCACCCTCCTTCAGCTTGCTGATAATGCGCTCGGCGACATCGCATACGGCGTCAATCGCGCCGACCATCTCCTGTTTGCCCACCACGACATCGTCGAGCAGGCATTCAAGTTGCGCCGTCACGCCGGGATCGACTAGCGCTGGATCGGCTTGTTTGAGAACGCCGAACAATGACAGGCCGGTCTCGGTCGGCACAATATTCTTTCCCTGGGCAATCAGGAAACCCTGCTTCTTCAGCCCGCCGATGATCTCGGCTCGGGTCGCAGGCGTGCCAATACCCTTAGCTTCCTTCAAGCGATTCCGCAGAACCTCGTCATCAACAAAACGCCAGGCATTCTGCATAGCCTCGATCAGAGCGCCTTCGTTGTAACGCGGCGGCGGCCGGGTCTCCTTGTTCTCAATTTTTGGATCTTGCAGTCGCGCGGTCTCGCCGTTGCGCAGTGGCGGCAGCAATTGCGCCTCATCGCCCTTTTCGTCGGCGGGTTGCCACTCCGGGAATGCGGCTCGCCAGCCGAGATCGATAGGCTGGCGACCGGCAGCGCGGAATTCGAAGCCGCGCACATCGAGCGTTGCGGTTGTCTGGCGGTAACGGAAGTCGGGCATCAGGGCGGCCATATATGCTCGCGCGATGACGTCAAAGAGTTTCTTCTCGTCAGACGACAGGCGAGGCCAAACATCCGGCAATTTGTCGATGGTGTTGACGTTGGGAATGACCGCGTGGTGGCTCGCTCCCTTCAGCCCCTGGTCGTAGAAGATGCCGCTCGCGCCTCTACGAGTCACCGGCGGCTCGGGTACCAGGATCGCACTGAACGATTGACCCATCCGCAGTCCGGCTATGATTCGCGGCACATCCGATATCAAGCTCTGCGGCAGGTAGCGCACTTCGGCACGGGGATAAGTGATGATCTTCTTACCTTGGCCGTCATACAACTCCTGCGCCACTTCGAGCGTTTTGCTGGCTGACCAGCCGAAGCGCGAGCCGCAGAGCTTCTGCAACGACGGCAAATCATGCAGCTTGGGTGGCGCTTGCCGCTTATCCTCGACGCGCACGGTAAGCGCGCCCTCGAAGCCTTCAGCCGCTTTGACTACGTCCTGGGCGATCTCGCGTTTAACAATTCGTTCCGGCGGCGCGTGCCGCATCTGGAATTGCCCGCCCGCAACTTTCGCAGTGGCGATAATTTCGAAATAGGCAAGCGGCACGAAGTTCCGGATTTCCAACTCACGCTTGCACACAATTGCTAACGTCGGCGTCTTTACACGACCAACCCCGATCACTCTTCGCGCGCCTTGTCCCAAGATGACAGTTGCGGTGCGAGTGAGTGACAGGTTGTAAATCTGATCGGCCTGGCGGCGGGCTACGGCAGCAGCGTAAAGGCGAGCATATTCGGCATTTGGCTTTGCCCTACCGAATGCCTCGCGGATGGTCTGCGAATCCTGAGCGGTGAACAGCACCCGCATCACCTGACCGCGATACCCGTAATGTTCAAGAATTTCCTGACCGATCAGTTGACCCTCGCGGTCGCAATCGGTTGCAAGCCAAACTCGCCTGGCAGTGCGCAACGCCTCGCGAATGGCCTTGAGCTTAGCGGCCTTGTTGCCACCCTCTGCCGGGCGCGTTCCGTAAAGACCTTCAGGCCGTAGAAGTATCGGCGACCATCGCTTCCAGGCCGGAACAACGTCCTCCGGTTCGAGGAGATCGAACAAATGGCCCTCTGCTGGAAGAACATCGCCGTAGTGCGAACCAATTGCAGCGCGGACATCTTTGGCCTGGCTGGTTTTCTCCGTGATGACGAACTGATCTGCCATGTCGACCCACTCGGGAGGATGGCCGGGTCGAAAGGGCCGATGCTCCGATTGACAATGGAACATATAGAGAACACAATTTAACTGCCGGGTCAAGTCGTTGGAGTCGGACCGTGGCCGAGGTCACCTATTACGTGGACATGGTCTTTCGCGACGACGAATGCCGGGTGCGGACTGAAAACGCCCCCGAAAGCTTCGTCACCCTCAAGCACATGGCCAACAATCTGATCCGCAGGGTGCCCGGAAAAGACTCTCAACGCCTCAAACGCATGACCGCAGTCTGGGACGATGACTTCCTCGCAAGCCTCATCGCCCCTTAAATCCTTCACCCGTTCCCCCGCCGATGCTTTCCGGTCGGGCTGTGACTTGCCGCTATCCCCCGACCTTGCGCGATCGCGCCTGCCGCGCTACGCGCCGATCGGCCTGGTTCTTCTTGTTGATCGCGGAGGTGAGCTCGTCATAGTCGACGCCGCTTTTCTTCAGCGCCCGGCGCGCGTCGTCGACGTCGAAGCCGAGCAATTCGAGGACGCTCATGTTGAGGCTCGATGCGATCCGCTCCATGGTCTTGAACGTTGGATTACCGAGGCCGCGCACGATCGTGTAATAAGTTCCGCGCGCTATGCCTGTCTTCGGCTGGAACGCCTCCATGCCGCCGTTCTCGATTTCGAGCTGCTGCAGCCGGATGGCCAGCATTTCGTTGAGGATCGAGTGATCGGGGGGCAGGGGCTTTCGAACGCGCGCCATGGGAACAGATGTGGACCGGGAGCAGGGTTAGGCCGCACGATGCGGGCGCGAGAGACATTAGCCAGTATATTGAATGTTTCAAGATGGGCAGCTGCTGCCCGAAAAGAATCGATTGGCTCGGTCCGGACGGGCGCTGAGATCGGCCGCGATCTTCGTGTCGCGCTTATCCCCACGAGGGAGCGGCCGTTCGGCGACGGCTGTCCAGTCGCGCCAGTGACCGGAGCGCAGCGGAGCGGGCCGGGAGCCGGCCCGCGCTCCCCAAAAGCGCCGTAGGGACGGCGGAGGGCCTGTGGTCAGGTGCCGCGCGTGGGCGGCAATCGCCCCGCCTTCTTCAGGTGCTCATGGAGAATCCGGTCGATGACGCGCAGCGGATGCGTCCGTTCTTCGGCCGCCATCTGGCGTAGGACCAGATCGATCGGGTCAGGCAACCGTAGGGCATAGGGCCGCGAGGACGATCGTTCGCCATAGGCGTCAAATGGATTGCGCCTCGCCTCGGCCTTACCTCGAGCGGCCCTGAGGGCAGGCTCGCCCCCGCGGGCCGGGCTCTCGTCTCGTTGGGGTGCGGGCGCGGCTGGCCGATCGTCATAATCCGGCGTGACAATGACGGGCGTTGCAGGCGGCGCGGCCGTGCGCTGCGAACGAAATGTGTCGCGGGGGAGGGCGGGGCGCTCAGGCTTGGAGCCTTGTGCGGAATCGCTCATGCGGCGGCGCCGTCCGTTTTGGCGCCCTGGCTCGCGGCGAGGAGTTCGCGCACGACCTGGTCGGCGTTGTAGCGGGCCTTGCGGATCGATTCGTCCTTGTCGTTCATTTGGTAGAGCGTGCCATAGCCGCTGGTCATGCTGCGGTAGGTGACGCGTCGATAGAGCGTGTTGGCGCAGACCGGCACGCCCTCGGCGTTGAAATAGGCAAGAACCTCGCGCAGCGGCCGGGTGTTGCGGTCGAGGCTGTCGTATTCATTGAGCAGCACGCGATGCTGGCTCATCGGAAGGTTCGATTCCGCGGCGTGGCGCTCGAGGTTGCGAATGGTGCGCACGACCTGCGAGGCGTCGAAGGTGTGCGCCTTGCAGGGCAGGACGACGAGGTCGGCGCGCAGCGCCGACTGAATCAGCGCCTCTCCGTAATAACCGGGCGTGTCGATGACGACGACGTCATAGGCGTCGAGCCGCTCGATCGCCTGGGCGAGGGCGTTGGCGTCCGGGGCGCGTACAAGATCGATTCCGTCGGGGCTGACCCCGCGCGCCACCGAAGAGGCGTGCCACTGATAGGACGAGCCCTGTGGGTCGGCGTCGATGATTGCCGCGGAATAGCCGTGCCGCGCAAATTCGCCGGCCAGGATGATGGCGACGGTGGTTTTGCCGCTGCCGCCCTTCGGATTGGCGACGGCGAAGATGCTCGGCATGGGAAACCTCGTGAGGCAAGGCGGCATTGCCGCAAAGGTGTGATCGCAACATACAATAAAATGAATGTAGCGCAATAGAGGGTCGCGGCGTTGCGTCTTTTCGGCAATGCCGGCATGCTGGAATCCAGTGATGCGGTCTAAAACTAACTGAGACAAGGCGTTGTCGCGGACTTGCCGCATTCCGGACTTGTCGTAATGTGGGGTTGTCGCGTTGCGGTCGTGCAGCATTCCAGCATCGCCACTTTAACGCAACCCGGCATCAGCGAAATGCGGTAATTCTGCAATACCGAACGCTATCGTCGCTATCTCCGAACGGTCGTCCGTCGCTTTCTGTGATCGGTCATGAGGCGCTCCGCGCCAGACGCCCATGTATTTCCTACGGACTGGCCTTACGGGCCGTGGCCGCCCTTCCTGTACAGGCGGTTTAATAGTCAGTATATTGTATCTTGATTGACAAGATACCGGTTTGTGGGCCACAACCGAGGAGGCTGCTGACGCAGCCCTGGCGCTGGCGCGCAATCTCGTGCCGATCGGCAGACGGGATTTCCGTGGTGGGTGCCGGTGCCAGGGATCGGCCGGAAAGAGGAGGGGCGGTTTGACGCGTTCGTCTGCAAAACCTCGCCGCAAGCCGCGGCTGCGGACCGAGCTTTCCGAATCCGACGAGCGGCGCCTGCGAGAGGCGGTTGCGTTGTTCGGGCTGCCGAAGGCCGAAGTGGTGAGGCGTCTGATCCGGGCGTCCGTGCAGGCCGGGCCAGCGCTCTCGGCCGAGAACACACGGGCCGTGGTCGAATTGGCCGGGCAGGTGCGGATGGTCGGCCGCAATCTTGCCCAGGTACTCAAGGCGATCCATCGCGGACACGCCGTGCGCATCGAGGACACCGAAGCTGTATGGCGCGGACTGCATGACGCGGTCGTGGCGATCAACGATGAGCTCACCGAAATGACGGTCGCCTATGGCTCGAAGCTGCGCCGGACGGCCGGATTGGCGCCGCCGGAGGAGCAATGAGTCGGGCGGCGCAGATCGAATGGTGGGCGCAGCAGGCTGAGGCGATGCGGCGCGCCGTCGCGAGCGGCAGCGAGGCGCGCCGACGGCTCGGAGCTGATGGCCTCATCGATGAGCCGCGCGCGGGGCGGGCGCCGGCGGCCCAAGAGATTCTGCAGGGGCGCACGATCGCCGGCGGAATCGATGAAGAGCGCCGGCGCGGCTTGCCATTCTTGTCAGGCGGCGGCGGAAGCGCGCCGGCGGGCGCGGGGCCGAAGAGCGCGCCGGACTCGCCGGTTGAGGGCGGCCCTTCCGGCGGCGCGACAGGAGGTGCGCTCGGACGCGCCAGAAAACTCGCGGCGGGCTATCAGCCCGCGGTCGTCAAGGTCGTCTCCTATGCGCGCGGTGCCGCGCGCGCGACCGCGACCGGACAATATGTGCAGCGTGAGGAGGTTGCGCTTGAAACCCACGACGCCCGCCTGCTCGCCGATCGCGAGGCGGTTGCGGAGGAAATCAAGGCCTGGTCGGCTCACTTCTCGAAGCGGGCGGAGAGCCAGGACGTCGCCACGATCCGGCTGAGACTCGACGGCGTGCATGACACGATCGAAGGACGCCAAGTTTACGAGAAAGCTATCGCTGCGGGCTTTGACGGACATCGTCACGCGTGGCGTCTCGATGCGAGGCGCGCCGGTGAACTCGAAGCGCGCGTGGTCGTGGCGATGGCCGATGCGCAAAAAGAGCGGTTCCGCATCCGAAAAGATCGGATAGGCCCTGAGGGAGAGAGGCTCAGCCGCCGCCTCGACGCGCGCTCTGAAGAGGCTGTCAAGACGCGGATCGAAGCTGCGATGTCCCATTCTGCACATGTGATAAGCATCGTCCCACTGGCGAGCAGTCATGGTCGGGACGGGGTCATTCATCAGTTGACCAGGCTCGGCCAAGAGGGCGCGGCGGTCGACAATCGCGGCAGGCCGATCTCGGAGGCTTCAGAAATTCGGGCCGCAGCGCGGGAATGGGGCCCGTCGCTGCGCTCGCAGTCATCGCGCGATACGATGCATCTGATTATTTCGGCGAAGGCCGGAACGGATGTCGCGGCCCTGACCAACGCCGCCCGCGCCTTTCTTCACGATCGCTTCGGCGAGCACAAATTCATCTTCGGCGTCCATACCGACAAGGAGGCCGACGGGCATATCCACGCCCATGCGATTGTCACTGTGCGGAACGAGGCCGGTCAGAAAATCCATCCGAGCCGCGCGACCTTCCGCGACTGGCGCGAGGCTTTTGCGCAACATGCGCAGGCGCAGGGGCTGAAAATCGTCGCGACGTCGGCGCGGGAGCGGGCGTCCTCACAGAGCTACGGCCCGAAGGACAAAGCGATCGTCGCGGCGGCCGAACGGCCGCGGCCAGGGCGTGAGGCGCGCGACCGCGCCTATGCCGCCGACCCGGCCAACCAAAGGCTCATCGCCAACGCCCGCCAGCGTATCCGCACCGCCCGATCCAATCCGATCCGCCTGCCAGCGTCAGAGCAAGCGCGCGGCGTTGTCTCTGAGAGCGTTTCGGCCTGGAGCGCCGTCGTTCGGGAAAATCCCGAGAACGTGGCCGCCAAGGAAATGCTCGAGCGGCTGACGATGGCGCAGACGATCGGCGCGATCCTGCATGCGATCGAGAACCGGGTTCAGAATTTGAGCAAGGAGGATGCGATGGCGGTCACGTCGGAGCGGATGGCGAAGGATCTGCGTCTCATGAATGAGGCGGTCGCGCGCACGACCGATCTCCTCGAGGGCGCGACCAAGGAGCAGTTTCGCGAGATGTCCGCGCGCTATCTCGAAACCCTCGCCAATCGGATCGATCTGCAGCGGGCTCAGGAAGGGGGCGTCGAGACGCTTTTCCGGGCAGAGGTCGAGAAGATCGTCGGCGCCAATGCCGATCGTCTGATCGCGCGGGCCGAGGCGATCGGCTCGCAGGAACAACGCGAGGCGGCCTCGGCGCAGCGCTTGGCCGACCGGGCGATCGAGGCCGAGCGCCGCAAGGAGGTTGGAGGCGCCCTCGATCCGGAATCGCAACGGGAGATCGTTGCCGAACGCGCCGTCGTCGCCTCGTCGCAGCAATCCGCCGCGCGCGAGGCAAGGGAAGCTGCTGCGGCAGTCGAAGCGGCGAAGCTGCTCGCCGACCATCCGGCGCGACCCTTGCCGCAGACGTTGGCGGAAACCGACGCCTTGGCGAAGCTGCGTGCCGAGCAGGGGAAAGTCCTGCAGGAAATCGAAGGCGAGCGCGAGGAGGCGAAGTCGATCAAGAGCGAACGGATGAAATGACAGACGTGCTCTGCTCGGGGACCTCGCGACAATCAGCGAATCAATTTGGATCGCAAGGCGATGGCGATGGCATGACCTTTGGTCACGGCGCCGAGTTTTTCGCGTGCTGAGAGGAGATGTTTGACGACGGTGGATTTCGAGATGCCCAGAATGAGGGAAATCTCCCAGTCCGTCTTGCCCTCAGCCGCCCAGAGCAGGCAATCGAATTCGCGCGGTGTCACCTGTCCGAGTAGCCGGCGTCGCGTATCTCGATAATGAAGAAAGTTGCCGACTGCGTAGCTCGCAGCAAAGCTTAAGATCGCGCGGCCTTCTGGACTGATGCTCGCACCGGAGCCGCCGAACGACACGGCGGCGAAGCAGCCGTCGAGCATCGAAACGGGAACGACGTGCCCGGCGCGCAGGCCGAATTCCGACGCTTCGCCCTGGATTAGCTCGACATCGTCCTTGGACGGGCAGGACTCGTAGGCGTCGTCCCAATCGAAGGGTGTCCGATCGCGCTGAAGGCGATGAACGATCGGATCGCGAAAGACATAACCCTGGTCGAGGTATCGAGAAGTCCATTCGGACGGGAGCCGCTGAAACAAGATGCGCGACTTGATTTCCCTTGGCGGGGCGGGCTCTGTTGGAACAAACCCGGCAAAAAGAGCGCTGAACCCATGGGGTGCCGCAATATTCAGCAAGCATCGTTCCACCGCAGCTGCGTCCTTGGAGCGCTCAATGCTTTCGATGAACCGCCACGTTTGGTTGAGAGTGTCAGTCAAAAAGTTTCATCCGCTGATTTGTCTTGAAGTGGCTTTTTGGCCATCGGCCACGCTTAAGCCAGCGCAGTGCTGCCATTGGATAGAGGCGGAAATGGGTTTTGCCTGTTGTTGCAATTCGGAATGGCGGCAACCCGAGTTTTTTTCTGGAGGAGGACAGGCCCACTGCGCCAAACGTGATCGTTGTGTGGCTGGATTTTCGTCTCTACTGGACGGAACAAGCAGGTTGACGCGCGCCGAAACCCGACAGGCGCTCGTCGAGCTGCGCAGCGTCATCGAGGCGGAGATGCCTGAAGCTGATTTCGGAATGGCCGGAACCGGAAGTACCGAGGTCCTCATCGATGACCTTCACCTGATCGCGTCGCCAACCAAGCCGCGCGGCGCGTTCGGCTAACTCGTACTGACGGGCAGTGGACTGTCCGTCGTCAGATAATTTGAGACTGATCAGGCGGTTTGAGAAGGGAGGCTCTGGTTCACGCGGATTAGAGTTTAAGCGGCCTGCAGCCGATGCTGCAAGCGTCGGTTTGCGATGGTGTCGCGCTTGATGCGGTTGCGTTCTGCAAGGATCGCCTCGGCCCTGCCGAAGTAGACGTCGGCTGGTGTGAGGTTGTCGATGCTCTCGTGGTAGCGAACGTGATTGTAGTGTTCAGGAAGGCGCGATCACGCCGTTGGTGCTACCGCCTCTCATCCCGCACGAACGGATCTTCAAGGAGTTCGATGCCTATCTGCGATCAGAGCGCGGCTTGGCCCCGAAGTCCATCGTCCGCCATCTCCCGGTCATCCGCAGGTTTTTGCACGAGGTGTGCTCCGGCAGCGTCGCCGCCCTGTGCAAGATCAACCAAGAGGACGTGATCCGCTACATTGAGCGCCACGCCCAGGATTGGAGCCCGGGAACGGGCAAGGCGACGTGCTGGTCGTTGCGTGCCTTTCTCCGTTACCTCCACCATCGGGGGCTGAACTCGCGCCCCTTGGCGGATTGCGTTCCATGAAGAAGCTCTTGAAATCGGCCGGCACGCCGCCGTGCGTGTTGATCACGAACAAGCTCCGGTCGTACCGCTCGTCGAGGGTGAAAATGGGCTTTCAGCTCGAACGTCGGCAGGTCTAGGCGACGACGCGGGCGGAATGAAATCGTGTCCTCATGCTCAGCGGCTTCTTTCTCTTCACATCCACTATCCCGCATCGCCAGGCTGCGTCGCGCGAGTGCGACTTGGGACGAACTCTCCACGACAAGCCGTGTTGCCGAATCTGGATCTCAGAGATTTGCCTTTTCGGCTCAGCGGTCGATCGACTTGACGATGGCTCTGAAGGGCGTGCCTCCATAGGCTAGTTACATTCGTTACGATGGAAGCTCACGTCGCAGTGCCTGCTAGAGCATGACGCATTTATACGGAAACATATCCTGAATTTTTGAGATAGTTGGCGCACTCCTCGTTGGAGAAGAGGTCGAGGAGTTCGCCGACCTTTCGCCAGGTTGCCTCGACGTCCCGTGGCTCTGCGGCTCGGATCAGACGTTTGAGCTTGGCGAAGACCTGTTCGATCGGATTGAGATCGGGACTGTAGGGCGGCAGGAAGAGCAGATGGGCTCCCGTGGCGCGGACGGCGTTGCGCGCCTGCTTTCCCTTGTGACTGCCGAGGTTGTCGAGGATCACGACCTCGCCCCTTGTCAGAGTTGGCGCCAACACCTGTTCGGCATAGAGGGTGAAGAGCTCACCATTGATCGGGCCGTCGATCACCCAGGGCGCGCTGATCCGGTCGTGGCGCAATGCTGCGATGAAGGTCATGGTCTTCCAGTGCCCGAAGGGCGCAGATGCCTGGAGACGCTGCCCACTCGGTCCCCAGCCGCGCAGCGGTGCCATATTGGTCTTGATCCAGGTCTCGTCGATAAAGACCAGGCGCGAAGCGTCGATCCTGCCCTGATGGGTCTTCCAGCGCGTCCGTTTACGGGCGACGTCGGGACGATCTTGTTCGGCCGGCAGCATCGTTTTTTTGAAGCTCAGCCTTTCAGCGTGCACAAACGTGTGTTTCGGCGTGGGGGTCCCATCATTTCAATTCATTGAAATCAATGGCCTGAAGGGATCCCGACGACGCCGATGGGGGTCATTTTTCGATCAGCATTCACATCGTGCGAACTTGGCTCGCCTTGACCGAGGGAGCTTAGGGCTCCCAATCGAGCCGCTCGGCGTCCTCATCGTGGCGGCGCGCCTCTTCCTCGTAACTATCCGCAAGGCTATCGAGAGCCTTCGCGGTGCGAGGATGTTCATAGGCGAGCTCCGCGGCGAATTTGCGGTACTTTGCTGCCTCGTCTCGCTCTAGATTGCCACCATCCCGCGGCAATCGCGAAGTGATACCACGCCGATTTCGTCTCCCGATCCAAAAGCCGTCGAACATCGGCTTGCTGTCAAAGTCGTCGATGACCTCGCGCACCGCCTCGGCAGGCCAAACGGCGTCAGTGCCATTCGGCGACGCAGAGAGCATAGCGCCGATACGGCTGTCGGCGATGTCGCCGCGTCCAGCGGTTTTGGCAAGTGAACGCGCCTCTTTGATCCAAGCCTTCAGTACGGCGGAGTCGATCGTGCCATCTTCGCGGGTCCCTGGAATTCGGTTCCAAAGTTCAAGCAGTCGGAAAGCCTGCGTGGCGACCGTTTGCGCCCGTTCCGGGTCGGTTTGCTCGGGCTCGACAACACCGCTGTCCTCGCTAGGCCTATAGACTGCGCGGAGCATTTCGATGAAGAGTGACGGTTGTTCGGAGAGCGCCGTTAGCAAAGCCTTTGGTTGCCTGCGAGAATGCTGTAGCAGCGGCAGATAAGCCCATTCCAATCGAGCGAGGGTATCCGTCGCAACCTCTGCTTCTAGCCGATTGAGGATTTCGATGACATGGTGCTGGAACATCGTCACTTCGTTGCCGTCGCTGTCCTCCCCAAAAGGCTGTTTCACCGCCTCCGTCAGCATCGTCATCACGAGATCGGTTGGCAGTCGACGTTGCTGGTCGCGGCCCGCAAGGTGCACGGCGTGCCGCGCACGACCGACCGCGATCAGCTTGCGCACCGCAAAGGCAGCGGCATCATTGTCCTCTTCTATCCAGAGGATTGGCGCACGTTGCCAATACACCCGCGCGATCGCCTCGCCGGCCTGCGTTACCTGATCCCAGGTCCAACGCTGCTGGGGCAGCGCGCGCAGGATAGCAAGTAGCGCTGTATCCCCCCACTTCTTCTTGCGCGCTTTGGCGATAAGCGCCGCGGCCCACGGCTCCTTTCGATCTCGGAACACGGAGATGACCAGGCCGTGAGCAACGTCGCGCTCGCGCGGATCGTCGCTGCGCAAGCACGCTTCCAGAAGTTTATTGATGTCCGGCTCATCAAGACCGACTTCGAAAAGCGCCTTGCCGATGAAACCGGCAGTCGATACTAGACGAGCTAGCCGGAGGATTCCGTCGATGCCCTGTGTGGAGAAGATGTTCCTTGCTGCCTGCCGTCGCGCTTCGTCGACTTGGCGCTCGTTGGCCTGCCAGCCCTGATGCGACGGGTTTGGCAGGCTTACTGATGGTTCGAACAGCCACGCCACTTGCTCAAGCACATCGGAGGGAGCCAACCGGTCATGGATGGCCGCGAGACGATCAAGCTCCGCTGCGGGTAGCGACCAATCGGCATCGGCAAACTGCCGATGATGGTGGAGCAACTTGCGCAGGCCGGTCCATAGCTCTGACCGATCTGATTGGGTCTTGATCCGCGGCTCAGCCTTGTCGAGGAGGTCGATGGCTGCATCGCGATTCGGCGCTATATCGGCGAACCGGTCGAGCAGATTCAGCCAGCGCGGAACGTGCAGACTAACGTCAGCCAGGATGCGTTCGCTGATGGCGGTGGCGCCGCGCGCGATGAGCGGCCAGGTCACCGCCTCTATCTTGTCGACCGTAAAGTCGCGCCAACGTGGGTCCGGCGAAGGACTGGATGTATCATGTCCCCGGGGCAGCACGTTCAGCATCAGCACGTTCAGCATCAGCTTCCAGGCCGCATCGCTCTCGCGTTTGCGGGTCAGGTCCAGAGCGCGCAGGCGCTGATCGAGGGTCGCATAAGTTTGCGGCGACCAGAGCAAGTGTATTTGGCGAAGGCTGTTAGCCGGACGATTCATGTAGCGACCGGGCGGGTTATCGATGGCATCCAGCCTCGCCAGCACCAGCGTCACTTGTGGCAGAAGCTCCGGCGACCAAGCCAGCGATTCGAGAGCCCAAAGCAGGTCAGACAGGTGTTCCGTTCCGGCCAGGCCTCCCTCGTCCGTGCCAAACAACGCGCGAATCGGCGGATCATTTTGATTAAGGCTGTCCTCGATGGCCGTGAGGAAGGCGCTTGGGGAGGCTTCCGCGAGCAGTCGGAAGGCGCGCGAGAGCGACCACCAGCGTCGTTTGTCGGCATCCTTCAAAAGCTTGCGGACGATGGCGTCCGCGCGCCGATGAGCGTTCGGCATTGTTTGAATCTTGTCGCCCCACAGGGCGAGCAGGATCAGCACTTCGCCGACACCATGGCGCAGCAGTCCGGAATAGTCAGGGCGAACCCCTCGGACTGAAGCCATCCAGCGATCATCCGGGTCTATGTCGTAGCGGGGATCGACCGAGCCGAGAATTTCCTGTGCCGCCGCCTCGAAACGGCCGATGTCGGCCGCGGTCAGGTATGGTGCCAGCAGCAGCCATGCGTCGGGAGGCGAGGCGACCCGCCAGGTCGAGCCAACCTTGCGCAGCGGGCTGTCGAGCTCGCCGACATATCGGGCGAGTTCGCCGGCGACGTCGTCATAGGGTTCAGCCGCCAATTGGGAAAGCTTGACCTTGTCCGCCTCGGACTCGTCATCCCATCCCCCAGCGAGCAGCGCCGCTAGCAAGGCGCGCGGTGGCGCCTCTTGCGCCCAGTCCGGAAGCCGACCCGGCGCTGTCGGAATCAGCCGTCGAAGAACGGCAAGATTTCTCGCGCTATCGCGCGCAAGCGCGTGCGCCCGCGCCTCGGCGACACCGGCGTCGATCAGCGCGCTGGCGATGCCTTCACGGGAGGGGCGCGCCAGCTTCCGGACCTCGCCAGGTGACACGGGGCGATCATCGTACGTCTGCAACACAAAATGTCCGCGGTCCGCCAGACTGCGCGCGAGCCCGGGGTTCGGTTCAGTGAGCACGAGGATCAGCGGCGCAGGCGCATTCGCAAGTGCGCGAGCGGCCGCGGCGTCAGTTACGACGAGGCACCGCGCGCGGTAGTGGGCGGCCGCCTCGTCCGGCAGCGTATTCAATGTGGCGTAGAAGAAGGCGGCGGCTTCCTCGGTCGTGGTCGCCTCGATAGAGAGAACCGATGGCTCACCGCGGAGCCAGCGCAGAATTTCGGCAGCGTCCTCGTCCCGGTCGCTCAGAACCAGATCCTCGGTCAGCGGCCACTTGGTGGCGAGCGACCACTCTTCCCAGACCTCTTCGAGCTGACGCGTGCCGGGTGGCCGTTTATTGAGGCGTGTGGCCAGCCACAATCCGACGGCGGGCGTCTGTTCGATCCAGTGGACGAGGTCATCGGCGTCATAGACCCGGACGGCGCGCCAAGGACCCTCGATCTCTCGGGCCTCGGCCCATTCACTCTTCTTCGGCCAATGACGGGGGGTAACAAAGATGTAGGTGGAGGTCGCAGGCTTCAGCGGCGAGGGTTTGGCTGTCCTTTTCTTGTAGTCTTCAGTCGCCTTTTGCGCGATCCCTCCGCGCTGACTGCCAATTTCCCAGCCGGCCTCGCCTTGCGGGACGTAAGCGCCTCCTTCGGCGGCGAAGGTACGACCGTCCCAGCCCGAATATCGGATTCCTTCGTCCGATGGGAAGCGGAGCTCGACCGAGGGCCCGGAGGTGGCACGGATGAGATATGCCAGCAGAGTGGGGAGGCTCGCCGCGCCATCCAGGCGGTCTGCCCAGATAGCTAGATCTTCGGCATCCACCCAGCGGATCGGTGCGCCTGGACGCTCGGACTTGGCGATTTGGGGGATCGGAGGGCCGATCACCGCGCCGGTCGTCAAGAAGTTGATGCCAGCGGCTTCCAGTGCGTCGCGGATAGCCTGGGCATTATTTGCCACTGGCGCGCGTCGACCTCGTTCAAAGTCGGCTATTGTCGAGGTCGCCACGCCCGCGTTCTTGGCGAGGTCCCGCTGGGACCAGGCCAAGAGCGCGCGCGCGGCGCGTACGTGCTTTGGGGTCAGTTTGATATTGGGACTGGACGGCGGCATGTCATACGAAATATATGACGTCAGTTACGATTTCCCAAATGTTCTTTATCGTCGGCAAGATGTATTATTTGCCGACAAACGATAACAAGATGGCGAAACGTCATATAAATCATCGCGAGCGTGCCCTCAGCCTGGTCCAGGATCGAGGCATCGCCCGCGCGCGCGATTTCAAGGCAGCCGGTATTCCGCTAATCTACCTGAAGCGCCTGACGGACAGCGGGGAACTCGTTCGACTCGGAAGGGGACTCTACCAGGATCCGGAACGGGTAGGAGAAGACATCGCCCATAATCTTGCCGAAGCCGCACGGGCGGTTCCCAATGGCGTCGTCAGTCTTGCAAGCGCGCTACGACACCATGGGCTGACCACCCAACTGCCGCACGCCGTCTGGCTGACCATCCCGCACAAAGCCAGGACCCCGAAGGCCGATGGCCTGCCGCTCGAGATCGTCCGGGCGACCGGTGAGGTGCTCACGGCCGGTGTCGAGCATGTGCAGGTTGAAGGTGTCGACGTTCCGATCTACGGCGTGGCGAAGACCATCGCCGATTGCTTCAAGCATCGACGCCATATTGGCGAGGATGTCGCCATCGAGGCGCTGCGTGATGCGCTTCGCATGCGGAAGACGACGGTGGCCGAGATTCTGCGATACGCCGAGATCGATCGCGTGGCCGAGCGTATCCGTCCCTATCTCAAAGCGCTGCAATGACACCCAAACCTCTTAAAAACATCAGGGCCTCGATCCGCCAGCGCCTCCTCAATCATGCTAAAGCGCATGGTGACGACTATCAGCGAATCCTCACGCGCTACGCGATCGAGCGGTTACTTTTCCGATTGAGCCAGACGGAAGCGCGAGAGGGATATATCCTCAAGGGCGCTATGCTCTTCGTGACCTGGCCAGAACAAGTCTTCCGGCCTACCGGTGATCTCGACCTTCTCGGACATGGAGATCCCGACTCTGGCGCCATCACCGAACTGTTCACCCGCATCTGTCAGGTCGAGATGCCGGCCGACGGCATCATCTTTGACCCGTCCACCTTGCGGGTGGAGGAAGTCCGCGAGGAGGAAAAATACCAAGGCGTTCGATTGACCCTGAGTGGCCGCTTGGGTACGGCGGTTATTCCTGTCCAGGTGGATATCGGCTTTGGGGACCGCGTCTATCCCGCGCCCAGCCGCAAGAATTTCCCTAGCCTGCTTTCCGATCTGCCTGCGGCCGACGTTCTAATGTACCCGCCCGAGACCGTCGTGGCAGAGAAATTTGAAGCGATGCTTCGCTTCGGCGAAACGAATGGCCGGATCAAAGATTTCCATGACATCTGGGTCACGGCGCGCACCTTCCCTTTCGACCTCTCTACTTTGGTTGAGGCCATCGCCGGCACCCTGCAAAGGCGGGAGACCACTGCACCGACGCAGATGCCGGTGGCGTTGACGCCGCAGTTTGCTGAGATGGCAGACAAACAAGCGCTCTGGGCAGGGTTTTTGCGCCGCAACCCGCCGACACTGCAGCCGCCGCCATTCGGTGAGCTATTGACGGAGTTGCGTCGATTCTTCGAGCCGGTACTCACTGCTCTCGGTTTGCCAGAGAGCGCGAGCGGTCGCTGGAACCCCGACCGCAGCGCCTGGGAGTAAATGCAAACGGAAGCGAGCCTAGACCGACGTCATGGCATTGTTCGCACGCAGATCCTTGCAACGCCCACTTGGCGAACTCAAGAATGTTCTATCGGCACTGTGGCGACTCTTGAGCGACAGGAGGCCCATCGTGTGGGCCAACAGATGGCGAGAGAGCGCGGCCTGTCGTGCTTTCCAGCAAATGCCGGCGAGTATGTCAGCGGCCGCCTCGCTGCCGTCGCCAGTCTCGTCAGCGGATGCTTCGCCATGATTGACAACGGCTGGCCTTTCAGCTTGGGCCCTGGCAACCCCCTCCTCGAGAAGCGCATCGGCCAGCACATCAGCGGCCTCCAGCGCGACGACGGTGGCATCGAGTGGACATTTGGAAGAAACCGGGGGCTGCGGCTGTAACGCAGTCCTGATGAAGGCGGGCCTGCTCCCAGCAATTGGGCCGGACCACCGCCGGCCCTATCAAGGCTGGCGCGTGCCGCGCCCTCGCTTCGCGGCTGGCGGCCTTGACAGGCCGTCGGCGGCCCGGCCTGGGCTCGCCGTGCAGGTAAGGGTGATGGAAGCATCGCGCTTCAGTTCTCTCGGTCACGCTCTGACGGTGTCTGATGACGCGCGCGGACCGCGACGGACCAAAGGTGTCACTGCATGTGCGACGACAGAAACACCGACTCCATTCAGACGGATCAGTAGACCGCGTGTCCACAAGCCGTCATTTGCACTGTTGGACTGCTCGGCCTCGAGATCGGCCAACTCGAGATAACACCAATCGTGTAATCGCGGCCCTTTGGTTCCGGCTCCCGCCGACAGACGCTTCCAGTCAGATGAGCGCCGCGTCCGGGCTATGTCTGCAGCCGTACCAGCGACCGGCGGTCGCTTGCCCCAGGATCGAAACACATGAGCACTGCTGATCCCGAGCACGTAGCCTTTGCCTGCCCGACGTAGTTGCTGTTCGATGTCGCCAACACCGTAGACCGTATCACCGGCAACCCACTTAAATGGTACAGACGCGGCTATCGCGCGGGCGATCATTCTCGCGGCAAGCTTTGGTTTGGTGGCAAAGCCGGCATCAGGGGGCACGTATGCAGCTTCCAGGCGATCCGGATCATCGGTCCATTCCTTCGGAAGATACAGCGCGCGATCGATGAACCCATGACCGTGGCGCGAAACGTAGGAAGCGAAGACTCCGATCTGGCAGAGTTCGTGATCTTGCCCGCCGAACCAGTGTATTGCCGCACCACCCCGCATGACGCCTTGCCCTGCTTGAGAAAGCCGGTCTCGTCGATCACCAGCACCGCATCGTCATCCGCCAAATGCTCGATGACATAGTCACGCACGATGTCGCGCAGGGCATCGGCGTCCCAACCCCCGCGACCCAGGATCGCCTGCTGGCGCCATGGGCCGGGATCGCCAGCCGCTTCCGCGCGCATCCAACCGGTCTTGCGTTGTTCATCTCCAAGCAAGCCTTCCAGGAACAGGCCGGCATTCGTCGCAACACGCTCTTGCGTGAACAACGGACGAATCCGCTTCTTGATCTCCCGAAGCGACGCCGCCCACAACGCAAGCGTTTCCTCTATCGACGCTGCCCGCGTCCACGATCTCCGAATCATGGTTGCCCATGGATTCAGAAGCGTTCCGAAAAGACAATTGTAATGCTAGTGGTTCATCACTGTGGTTTTGACTCTTTGGGAGCAACCGGATAGGCGCGACCGAGTTTGGCGCGGGCTTTGTCGGTTGTGAACATCCATTTGATGCGGTCTCGGACTTTGTTTCGCTGCCGTTGCCATGCTGCGATCTCTTTTCGGAGCCTTTTGGGATCGTCGATACGACGGCCGAGACACTGGCGCTGCAGCACGCTGATCTCGCACTCGACCATATTAAGCCAGCTGGCGTGTTTCGGGGTATAGTGGAACTCGAGGCGGCGCAGGATGCGACGGGCCTCGGCAGGCGCAAATGCCTGATATAGCGCGCCGGCGGTATGGATCGACAGATTATCCTGCACGACCCGGATGCAGGCGGCATCGGGATAATGGACGTCGACGAGCTCACGCATGCAGTGGGCGTAGTCTACGGCGGCGCGGCGCTCGGTGACCTGGACGTTGCGCCAGCCGCGATGCGGATCGAAGGTGACGAAGAGATTGACGGTGCCGTTGCGGCGGTACTCGTAATCGTATCGCTCGCGCTGTCCCGGTTGGGCCGGGATCGGCTGGCGCACCTCGCCGATCAGCTGGACGGGGGTCTCGTCGAAGCAAAGCAGCGGCCGCTCGGGATCCGGCGCCTCGGCGTAGAGATCGAGCACGTCCTCCATGCGGGCGACGTACTCGCCGTCGACCTGGGGAATGCACCACATGTCCCTGCGCCAGGGCTTGAGATCGTTCTCGGTGAGCCGGCGGCGCACGGTTTCGCCCGACAGGCTGTCGTGATCGGTGAGCTTGACCATCGTGTCGGCCAGCAGTGTCAGCGTCCAGCGTTTGCGGCCAGCTGGCGGCTTGGCACATGCGGTCGCCACCAGCAGGGCCTCCTCTTTGCCGGTCAGCTTGCGCTCTGCGCCCGGACGCGGCTCCTCGCTCAAGGCCCGCTCCAGATTGCCTTCCACGAAGCGGCGCTTGGTCCGGCCGACAGTGGAGAGGCTGACCCGGACGGTTCGGGCAATCTCTGCGTCAGAACTGTCCCCATCGGCCGCCAGCAAAATCTGAGCCCGTTTGAGTTTGCGGGCGGCATGCTTGCCGCCGCCGAGCATCGCCGTCAGTTCGTCCCGCTCGACTTGGCTCAATTCCACCCGATAACGTACATTCATGCTTCGCCTCCTTGTCGGAGGCCGGGACGAATCCAGCTATGAGTCAAAAATCAGGCGTGCACTTCACCGAGAAGCAGGGGCACTATCTCGCTTTCATCCATACCTATTCGTACATGTTCGGACAGCCGCCCGCCGAGGCCGACATCCAGCGCCACTTCCGCGTCAGCCCACCGTCAGTTCACCAGATGATCGTCACCCTCGAACGCAACGGGTTCATTCGTCGCAAGCCTGGCGTCGCACGAAGCATCGAGATCCTCTTGCCACCCGAAAACTTGCCCATCCTCCAATGGCTCGGCATCAAAACGTCAAAATCACTGTGATGAACCACTAGTCGGCCGTCGGATGCCAATTCCGTCGCCGCAGCCTATTCCCGCCGAGTGACAGCGATCAGCGCCCTCATTTTAGGACCGCTTGTCGTCGTCGCCGAACGACTCCTCCAGCCGGATCAGTGTGGTCGTCAGTTCCGTCAGCTTGCCGGGATCCTCGGTGGCCGACCCAGCTACCGAGGCAATCATTGTGTTGAAGCCGTCACATTGCTCGCCTTCTGTAGCCGCCAGCAGGTCGCGGAGATCACAACTTTCGCCGGATGGCGCGGAGGGCTCCTGTTCGAGCGAGAGACGTTTGGCGGCCGTTTTCGCGCTCGCGGCGTGGTTCACGCGCCCTCTTGCAATCGGCAAGGGCGCTGGAAGGGGAATAGCCTCGGGCCCCGCGTTCTTCCCGGCCGGCGCCTTCTTCGCCGGCGTCTTTCTGGGCGGACTTTTCCGGGGCCGCGCGGGCGCCGGAGCGGCAGGCACGGCCTCGGTCGCCTGTTCAGTCGCCGTCGCCAGGTCGAACGCGCCGCCGAGCGGCCCGTCCTTCCATTCCCGCAACACCGGCAATGCCGGGGGCGCGCCTTTCGCAAGTTCGTAGAAGCGGCGATAGGGCTTGTCCTTGTAATGTCGGATCTTGGTAAGCTCGAACGACCGCGAATTCTTCACCATCAGGATCGACTTTTTCGCCGACATTTCGCGCAGCTCCACCGGGCTGCGCAAAGGCCGCGCGGTGAAATGCGGCGCCCAGGCGGTGGGCGCGAAGATCCCCTGCCCCGGCCGGGTCACTGGCGTCTTGTAGACTACCGTCGTCTCGCCGAGCATTTCGGAGACGAATTCCGAGGTCTCGAGATCATTGATCTGGACGAAGAGTTTGATTTGTGAGCCGGAGACGGTGGTAATCCGCGTGCTCTTGCCATAGAGCTCGTCGAGCTGGGAAATGTCCTGCATGACGATGCACATGCGGAAGCCGTAGCCGGCCGAGATCGTGATCTTGGAGATCAGCGAATCCAAGCGCCCGACGTGGTAGAATTCGTCGAGCATGAGCAGCACCTGGTGCGGCTCGTCGGCGTCTGGCAGCCTCACCATCATCAGATCGTGGATCTGCTGGAACAAGATGCGGATCAGCGGCCGGAAGATGGCAAGTTCCGCGATCGTGCAGCCGATAAAGATCGTCATCGGCCGGCGGCGCAACTCGCCAATGTCGAAGTCGGAGGTCTCGGTCGCGGCCGAGATCAGCCCGTTGTTCCACAAGCCCATCGCCATATTGACGTTGAACACCGCGGAATTGCGCGTCTCGGGCTCGAGCGCGATGTACTGGTTGAAATTGTCGACGACCCAGGCCGGCAGATGCGGGCGCTCGGTCTTGACGATCGCCCGCAGCACCGAAGAAATGTCCTTGCCCGTCGTCGTCATGCGCGCGACCGAGCGCATGTGCTGCGCGCCGGCCAGCAAGGGCGAGGAAAGCACGTAACCGATCAGCGCCGAGAGCAGAAGGCGGCCGGCGCCGGCCCAGGTGTCGTCGGCCTTTTCAGGCATGATGAAGGAAGCGACGACGAGGCAATCGGTTGCCATGCGCTCGTCGCGGCGCACGAAGTCGAGCGGGTTGTAGCGGTGGGTGTCGTTCGAGCCCGGCGAAAACATGAAGACCTGATTGCCCATGGCCTTGCGATGGTTGGCGAGCGCCGCAAAATTCTCGCGCTTGGGGTCGAAGAACACGGCCGAGCCCTGCCAGAGATAGCCATTCGGTAGCACGAAGCCGGTGCCTTTGCCGGAGCGCGAGGGGCCGACGACGAGAATATGCGCCGGCTCGTCCGAACGGATGGTCGCGCCGCCGAGGAGGCCGAGCACGATGCCCTGTTTGGCCATGAGGCCTTGCCGCGCCGCCTCCATCAGCGTGCCAAAGCGGGCCTCGCCGTAGGGCATTTGCTTTCGATTGACGAAGGCGAAAAGCCAGCCGGCGAGGCCGAGCACAATGACGCCGCCGGCGGCGAATCCCGCGCGTATCAGCGCCTCCCCCTGCGTGGGCGGATAAGCGAGGCGCGCCTGAAAATGGCGCCAGGCGATGAACAAGGTTGCGACGCTATGGTCGGCGTTCTGTGCTCGTAGCAACACCCAGCGCGCCGCGCCCTCGCCGGGAAAGCGAGACGGTGCCCAGCGCAGGCCGACGACGATTTCGTAGGCGAGGCTCCACAGCAGGAAGAAAGCGACGACACAGAGGATCGCGACGCCGATCCTATTGGCCGCGACCCGGGCCATGGCCGCCTCCCCTGCCCTCGGCCCGCCATTCGGCGAGCTTTGAGAAATAAACCGCCGACGTCCCGCGCCAGCCGCCGATTTTGGTCTGCTGGATGACGATCGGCAGCACGGACTTGATGTAGTCGACGATCTCGTCGCGCCTGAGCCCGAGCCCCGCCTGCATGACCATCAAAGCGAGCTGCTCGAAGGCGCCGAGGGGACTGTCGGCGTGAACGGTGGTGATGCTGCCGGGATGGCCGGTATTAATCGCACGGAGGTAGGAATAGGCCTCGGCGCCGCGGATTTCGCCGAGAAAGATGCGGTCGGGGCGCAGGCGCATCGAGGCTTGCAGCAGCGATTCCACAGTGACGCGCGCCTCGCCCTGGTCGCCTTTCGAGGCGACGAGCGGCAGATAGTTCTGCTGTACCGGCTTGACCTCGCGCGTGTCTTCGATGGTGATGATGCGCTCGTCGCTCGGCACTTCCTTCAGGACCGCGTTCAGAAAAGTGGTCTTGCCCGACGAAGTGCCACCCGAAAGCAGGATCGAATAGCGATTGACGACGGCGAGGCGAATGAAGTCCTCGATGCGGCCGGCGTCGAGCTTTTCGCAAAGCCGCCGGTCGATTTCCGAGAGCGCGCCTTCCGTCACCGTCGTGACATGATCGAAGGAACCGAGTTTTCGGTAATCATCGAGACCCATCTCCTTGATCACCTGCTTGCGGATGGCGAAGGCGCCGCCGGTCGTCGCCGGCGGCAGCACGCCCTGAAAGCGCTCGCCGCTTGGCAGCGCCGCCGAGAGCAGCGGATGCTCCTCGTTGACGCTTTGGCCGGAATGGCCGGCGATTCGCTCGGTCAAATGCCGGATCGCCGCTTCCGTCAATTCCGGAACCGCATAGCGCTCCATCGCCGATCGCCCGAACCGCTCGACCCAGACCTCGCCGGGGCCATTGGCGCAAATCTCGACGACCTGATTGTCCTCGAGCCAGGGCCGCAGCGGCTCGAGCGCCCTATCGAGAAAGATGGTCGGGTTTGCTGCTTGAGCGTTCACGTTTGATCTCTCGGAGAGCCTCCTTCACCGGATCGGGATAAAAGGAAGAAAAATCGAGGTCCCGCCGCACGAACACGACGATGTGCGTGCCTTGGTCGAGATAGATGGTCGGCGGAATGTTGATCGAGTTCTTGAGCGCGTCCTGGGCCATATAGGTCAGGGTCTGCGAGACGTTCTGGGCGGCGATCTCGCGCGCCTTCAGGTTCAGGCCGTTCTGGACCCCGGTTTGCGTCGTCGTGACGAGCCCGGTCGCCGGATCGGTCGTGGTGATCGTCGTCCCACCATTGGCGAAAGTCTGTCCGTAGCCGCTCAGGAATTGCGAGACGCCGCCAACGATCGACAGCATGATCGCCGAGCCGAAGCGCTCGAGGTAATGATCATCGACAAAGCCAGCGTTGCCGGCGCGGCCGAGATCGTCGGCGCCGTTCGAGCCGAGCTGCACCGACACGCCGTCGGAGCGTAGCATCCTCGTCCAGACGACAAAGACGCGGGTTTGCCCTTGAGCGATGCCCGACTTGTATTCGCCGACGAGACGGCTGCCGGCCGGAATGAGAATGCGGCGTCCGTCGAACGACCAGACGTTCTCGGTCACGACCGCACGCAGCATGCCCGGCAGATCGCTTTGCACTGCAGTCTCCAGCGCGCCGCGAATTATTGTCCCCTGCGCGACGAGGGCGTCAATCCGGCGGTTTTGGATTGCGCGCGCGACCTCGACGCCGGCACCGCCGACCGAAGCGAGGAAGCGACGGTTCGGATCGTCGTCAGGGCCCGCGCCGCGTCCGGCCTCTGCGGCCAGCGCCCCGTCGCTGTTAGGGACGGCGTTGTCAGAAATCACCTGGGAGCTGCGCAAACGCTCCCATTTGCGGCGTTCTTCCTCGAGCCGCAAGCGCTCGAGCTCGGCGAGGCGGCGCGCCTCGTCGTCGTTCGGCGCGACAAGCGCCAAAGGCGGCTCGGGTGGCGGCGGCGCTGGCAGCGCCATCGGGGGCGCGGCGGGCGGCGGCGGGAGAGCGGGATCCGCTGGGACGGCCGGTGCCTGCGGAAGCTGAATCGTCGGCGGGCCGGCCTCAAGCCTCGCCGCCTGCAGAGAGGGCGCCGGAAACTGGGTGGTGGTGAACTCTTCCTTATCCGGCGCGGTCATGGTCGCGCGCGGGCGCTGAAGCGAGCCGTGGATCATCCAGCCGGCGACCGCGAGCGCACCGAGCGGCACGCCGAATTTCATCAGATTGCCGAAGGCGGTTGAGCCGCGGGCGACGGCGGTGGCGGCCGCCGCCTCGAGTTCGAGCGCGCGATAGTCTTGCGGGGTCGGCATGGCGCGTCAGCCTCCCGTTCTCACGGCGCCCACGCGCTGTGGCGCATAGGGCTCGAGCCCATTCGGCTCATGCAGGTTGGTCAGCCGCCTGTTGAAAACGCAGGTCGATTCCGGCCCGTTGCGCAAGGTCCATTGCGGGCTTACCTTGTCGACGACGACATAGGGGCCCTCGGTGCGGAAATTGATCAGGCTCTCATTGCGCTCGGCGTCGACGATATAGATCGCCGGCGTCTCGCCCTCGAAACGGAACCAGGTTTTCGTTCCGTCATCGAACACCGCAACCGGCCTGTTGGCGGATGAGCCCTTGTAGCCATAGTCGCTGTTGGCGTTGGCGATATTGAGCGCCTTCAGACTCGGATAGGCCGCGCGCTCTTTGGCCGCGGCAAGAAGACGCGCGTCGGCGTCGTCGTCCGGAAAGCGGAAGCGCACTTCGTAAAGCTGGCTCGTCGGCGGTTGGGTGTTCGAACGCAGGATGAAGCTATAGACTCGTCGGTCGGTGACGACGTTGAGATTCGACTGGGCGTTCTTGTCGACCGGCTTGACGAAAATGATGTTGCCCTTGTGATTGGGCTCGACCTTCCAGGCGAGCGAATCTCCGAGCGCCAAAGTCTCGATCTTCTCGTCGGGCTGCAGCTCGATCATCGTCGAGGTGCCGTAGGTCGCGTCGATCGCGGTGACATTGTCGCGGTTGTAGACGACATTGCGGATGCGCGGATCAGTGCGTCCGGGCGCCGGGATCGCTTCGGCGCGGGCGGCGGGGATCGTGATGGCGAGCGCCAAGGCGGCGACGGAAGCAATGCGACCGCCGCGTGAAACGAACAAGGTCATTATTTCTGCGCTCCGATCGCGCCCGGCGAGGGAGCGGTTTCCTGATCTCGGCGATATTCGAGCACCTGGAAGCCGAGCGGGTTATCGAAACGGTACTCGTTGCGCATTGGCGCCGAGGTGTAGCGGAACCGCACCAGCGCGACCCAGTTCCGAGCAATGGCGTTGGTCGGCGTCTTCTCGTCGGTCGAGAAGCGCACCAGCGCCGTCCGGCTGTTGGGGAAGGTCACCGATTTAATCGCTACGGCGACCTCGGTGTTGGTTCCATAGATTTTGACTGGGTTCTGCGGATTGGCCGGCGAATAGATCTCGGTGAGATCGCGCGCCGCCTCTTTGGCCGCGAGCAGCTGCGCCAGGTCGAAATTATCCTTGAGCGCCTTCGGATCATAGGTCTCGCGCGCCTTGACATAGCGCACGACATTGAAGGTCGTGACCGCCTCGTCCTGGGTCAGCGGGCCTTCGGCCATCGGCCGCTTGACCTCGACGAAGCCGGTCGTCTTGTCGACGACGACCATGTAAGGCTCATAGGTCTTGAGCGGCACGAGCAGCGCCAGAATTGCGAGGAGTCCGAGCGCGACGAGCGTCATGACCGCAGCGACCGTCCAGGCGAGAGCGCGCGCGTTGCGGTTTCGGCGCGCGATGTCGTGCTCCCAGGTCGCGCCCTCGACGTAATAACGCGGGTCTATCGTTTCCGGGGCCAATTTCACATTGTAGTTCATGCCTTAGCCCCCGTTCTGCGCCGGGGGAACGCCCGGATGCTTGATCTGCTCGGCGAGACGCCGGAATTCCGGCGTCTGCGCCCAGGACGCCGCCCGCGATCCGACCCGCGCCCGCTGCCGCGCGGCCAATTCCTCGCGGTGGGAGACCGAGGCAGGGTTCAGCGGATTGCGGAAGGCGAGGCGGGCGCGGTTCGCGGTCATGCCGAGCCGGTAGCCGCTGACGGTCGCGAGAAACGCTCCGATGCGCGGGCTGTAGATCGGCACGCCGCCGGCGATCGAGGCGGCGACATGGTTGATCTGGGCGAGCAGCAGGACTCCGATGATCGCGAGCAGGACGACCGGCCCGATCGTCGCCCAGGTCGCGGATTTGCTGCTCGCGACGCCGTTCAAGGCGTCGATCGACTGCTGGATCAGCGAGACATAGAAGGCGAGGAAGGCGTAGACGAGCACCTGAACGAAGAAATACTGCGCGAGCGCGCCGAGCCAGCTGGCGAAAAACCGGCTCGTCACCCCGAAGAGCAACAGCAGGATGAATACCGGCGCGAGCGCCAGCAGCAGCCACATGAACAGTTTTGAGAGAACGATCAGGAACAAAGCGAAGCCGATCAGCAGCGCCATGACGAGATAGAAGACCGCGGCGAAAATATAGGGGCCCCAATTGGTGATGCCGGCGTTCTGCAGGAAGGCCTCGGTTGCGCTGTTTGTGGTGTCCCAGATGTTCTGCAGCGCGCTCTGCACGCCGTTGACGGAATTGAGATTCGCCGAGGTCCCAGTGCCGTTGGCCGAAGTCACGGCGCTAAGCAGCGCGTTGCCGATCGCCGAGGGGCCCTGGTTCATGAAATTGTAGACAAGTGCCTGGAAGTCGCTCCATTTCGTCGCCATGGCGTAAATGAGAAAGGCGCGCAGCAGCCGGAAGGCGTGGTCGGCAGGCCCGCCGGTCGCCGTGCCGTGCCAGACGCCGACGCCCCAGAAGATCACGTAGAGCGTGAGCAGCAGGCCGGCAACGCCGGTCCCGCCGCCGGAGGTCGCGGCGTTGGCGAGCGCCTGATAGGCCGTCGAGACATAGTTCTGACCGATCTGGTCGACGGACGAGAGGAGCGAAGTGATGTTGAACGTTGCCATTTACTCCGCTCCGATCGGCCGCATCGGGCCGCAGGAATCGATCGCTTGTAGCGGCTCCGGAAGGGGAAGCGCAGGTGGCGGATAAGCATAGGCTAACGGCGCCCCGCCTTCGTCAGGCGAACACGGCGCCTTAAGCGGCCGGTAGGCGCAGCCCGACGAGGCCAGGGCGGCGAGAAGGGTTGCGGCGAGCGCCGGGCGGGCCCTCACTTCGCCACCTCCGGCCGTTGGGTGAAGGTCATCGCCCGTGTTGCGGCTTTGGCGGCATCCTCTTCGGCCGGGGCCGTCGAAGAGCCCATCTGCTGCCACCACGAATGCGGTTTTTCGGCAAGCGCAAGCGCGCCGAACAGCGCGCTGAGGGCTGCGGCTGCGGCAATGATAGTTCGTCGCAAAAGTTTTATTTCAATCTTCATGGCGCGGTCGTCGTTTTCGGCTGGATGGCTCATTGGGTGAATTTCATCGCGCGGGCGGCGGCCGATTCCGCCGCGATGCGGTCGAGATTGGCCTGGTTGGCGGCGGCGGCGGCATTGTTCACGACGCCGTTCAATTCGTTGATGGTCTGGCCGGTCTGGATCTGGACCTGCGTGTTCTGGTCGATGCTGCCCTTGAGGTCCGGCGCTCGGCCGATCTGCTGGCCGCCTTGGGTGAAGGCGGCGGAGCGGCTCTGCACCGCCCCTTGGGTCGAATTGATCAGCCCCGAAAGGGTCGCCGCCACATTGACCGAATTCTTGTACGCCGCGTCGACCGGGTGGGTCTGCCCGCCCTGGCTCAGGCCGGTGATGGTCTGGACGAGCTGCAACCCGTTGATCAGCGTCGAGACGATGTTCTGCGAATTTGCGCCCATGCCGGCAAACGACAGGGTCCCGCCGGAGATCACCGAGCCGAGCGAAGGCGCCTGCGCCATGGAAAAACCGCCGCCGAGCGCCATCTGGGCGAGGCTACCCTGAGCGACCGACGCCCGGTCGCCGGTGACGGCCTGTAGCGTCTTCTGAGTGTACTGGAGGATCTGCTGATCGGCGGTCAGAATCTGCTGGGTGCTGGTCGCGATCTCCTGCGCCTTGGTGAGATTGGGGCTGTCGATGACCGGGACTTGCGCCTTTGTTTCGAACGCGAAGGCGCTGCAGGCGAACGCCAGCATCACGGCGAATGGTCGAATGATCGGCATGAGGACCTCTTAGCGTGCGCCGGATTGGGCGGTGGCCGCCGCCCTCGCTGCGTCCTGGACGCCGGCGAGAAAGAGCAGGATGTCGCCATTGCCGCCGAAGATGCGGACGGCGGGATCGGCGGGCGTCCCGGATCCGATCATTCCGACCGGGCAGAGCGGCGCGCTGCCGGTCGAGACCTGTGGTGGCGTCGCGCGCATGGCGATCGCGGCGCGGCTTTGATCGCCCACGAGCGCCAGTTCGCACGCGTTGAGCGCCGTGACCCAAAAATTCGCCGAGCCAATCGCGCCGTTCCAGGCGAGATTGTTCTGAAGCCGCGCCGCGCTATTCATGTCGAAGGCGCCCATGAGGGTCGGGGCCAAGCCCACTTGCGCTCCCACCGCCTGAAACGCCGCTTGCGCTGCTTGAAGCGTCGAACGGCTGGCGTTGATGCCGGCGACAACGTCGCCTGTCGATTTGAACAAGGTCTGACTATCGAGCCTGGCGCCCTGCGCACCGGCTTCCGGCGCGGCCGGCATGTCGGGCGCATAAGGTTGGATCGCCTTGGCGCCCGCGCCCGCCTGCGGCTGCACGGTCGGATCGGCGACATTGGCCTTCTTGCCGGTGGAGACCGCGCAATGGACGCCGCGATCGGCGTCCTGCCGCTGATTGCTGAGCGGCACGAGTTTGACCTTCAGGCTCGCCGTTTTGGAATGCTGCGTCAGTTGCGCCGCGTCGATCGTCGGAATGTCGGCGCACGCCGGCGACAGGGGGCTGCAGAGCGTGACGAAAAGGGTGGGACCAAGCAGCGCTCTCATGGCTCGCCGCCCCCCATGAAAATCGGCAGCCAGACGTTCGGGTCGTCGCCGACGCAGCTACGCAATTCTTCGAGCTCCGCGACCGTCTCGGTGCGGCCAGACAGAACCTTGATAATGTCGGGCATGCCGGAAAGATTGAGCCTGGCGACCACGCTGTCGCGGCCATGCTTGATCAGAAATGATCGGCTTTCCGGGGCCGTGCTCCTTATCCAGGCGACCTCCCGCTCCGACAGCCGGAACGCCTTGCGGTAGCTCTCGTCGTCGGCTTTGGGATTGGGGAAGAACACATTGGTCGCGGTTTGCTCGATCAACGTGTTGGCCGAGCTCGAGCGCACGATGTCGGCGGCCGATTGCGTGCCGAAGCCGATGATCCCGTTCTGTTTGCGGATGGTCTTGAGCTTGTCCTTGATGAACAGGGCAAAGACCGGGTCGTCGAGAAGCAGCCAGCCCTCGTCAAGGAAGATCATCACCGGCTCGCCGGTGAGGAGTTCTTCCGTGCGATGGAAAATATACATCAGCGCCGCGGTCCTGATCGTCGGATCGTCGAGGACGCGGGTCATGTCAAAGCCGAAAATGTTTTTCAGCGAGAACTGGTCCTGCTCGTTGTTGAACAGCCAGCCGCGCTGATCGTGGCGCATCCAGCTCTCGAGCCGGGCGAGAAGATCGTGTTCGCCTGCGCGGATGCGCCCGCGCAGCAGGGTCGAGAACGCTTGAAGCGTGCGCCCCTCGGGGCCGCCGCCGAGCGCCGCGCCGATCGCGTTGCGGATTACCTGTTCTTCGCTCGCCGTGAGCTCGCCGCCGTTTGCCGGCCGCAGCATGAAGCCGAAGAGGTGGAACAGGAATTCGCGATTCGGCGCCGTGTCCGGCAGCGACAAGGGGTTGAAGCCGGTCGGCTCGCCCGGCGTCAGAACTTCGTATTGCCCGCCGATGGCGCGAATGAAGATTTCGGCACCGCGGTCCTTGTCGACGAACAGAAGTTTTGGCCGCGGCGTCACCCGTTGCGATTGGGCCGAGATGAAGGATAGGAACACGGTCTTGCCGGAGCCAGATGGGCCGACCACGGTGAAATTACCGAGATCGCGGATGTGATGGTTGTAGTAATAGGCGGTCTGCGACGTCGTTTCGAAGATCGAGATCGCCGGCCCCCAATGATTGCCATCCGGCCTCCCGCTCGGATAATTGTGCAGCGAGACGAAGCCGGCGAAATTCTTCGATGAGATCACCGATTTTCGCGCGATGTAGGCGAAATTGCCTGGCAGTTGCGCCCAGAAGGCCGGCTCGCAGTTCAAATCCTCGCGCGTCCAGATTACCGAGCGGTCGGTCAGGGCCGCGCCGACGGCGGTGGCCGCCGCGCCGACCTCGGTCATGGTCTGGCCAAGGCACAGCACCGTCATATGATGCTCGCCATAGATGGCTTCGGAGGCGAGGAGTTCGTCGCGGGCCTCATCCAGATGTTCGGCGACGATCGAGCCAGCCTCGTCCGACATGTCGACCTGGCGCGCGACGCGGTCGATCTGTTTCGCCGCCTCCGGCCGGTCGATGATCGCAAAACTCTGCGTCGCGATGAATTCGTGCGGGACGCGCAGCAAATTGTCGAAGGAGCCGGGCCCAGTCTGGGCCGGATATTCGCGGATCGAAACGATCGCGCTGAACCGCGAGTCAGATTCGCCTGCGCCGCGGATTTCGATCGCGTTCTTGCCGAAGAAGAGGCGCTTCATCGACAGGGCGTCGCAAAGCGCCATGCGCGGCAGGTGCATCGGCCGCGGCAGGCCCCCGTTGACGAGCTGGACCAGGAATTCCAAAGGCTCGGAGAACCAGACGCCGTCGCGGCGCACGACGCCGAGCTGGCGCGCGCCATAGGCGGCGAGATTTTCCCGAACCGCAGTGACGGCGTCCCTGAGCTCGTTGAGCGCGGTCTGTTCGGCGACCGAATCGCCGGCCGCGTCCTTGCGGCCGAGGAGCGCGGTCAGCAGCGTGTCGAAGGTTCCCGCCTGGCCCTGCAAGGGGCGGCGGACTATGGTGAGGTAAATATCGTTGACGAACATCCGCCGTTTCGACAGCGCCGCGTCGTAGCGCTCGTCGATCTCGCGACAGAGCGCATTGTCGAAGGTCGAGTCGATGCGCGGCTGCACCTCGCGCCGGATGATGTGGCTGACGAGGGCGAAGCGGGAATTGGCGAGCGTGCGGACGATGTCATTGCGGGCGAGCAGCCGCGAATTGACCTCGCTCATATCAGCGGTCTCGAAGGAATAACCTTCGAGCTTGAGGAAGGCCATGACCAGGCCGTCGCCGGTCTTGACGATATGGTCGTCGACATGGCGCGTATAGGGGATATGCGACGCGACCGGGCGCTCGCCTCGCGCGAGAGCGCCAAAACTCAGCTCGTTGAAGAGAGACTTCGCGACCATCGGCCCGCTTCAGGCGCAATAGCTGTCGGCGGCCCAGAGCGCGCGCGAACGGGGCGGACATTGGGTCGAGCGGACGAACAGGATTTCGAAAATCCGGTCGTCCCTCAGCGTCATCACATAGCCGAAGAGATGGAGCGGAACCGCGACCAGCAGCATCAGGAGGTTGTGCGAGACGAGAAAGCAGACGGAGGAGACCACCCCGTTGAACATGAAATAGAGATAAGGCACGCCCATCAGCGTCGGGGCGCGGGTCAAAGCCTTGACCAGCGGGGTGATCAGCGGCTCCTCGAGATCGGACGCATTCATTGCCCGACCGCCGACTGGAAGAACTGCACGATCTGGGCGGAGCCGAAGACAAGAACAATGCCGAAAATGACGCTGCCGGCGATGCCCCAGGTGAGCCGCCCCGACCAGGCGAAGAAGCCGCAGGCGATGACGGCGAGCGTTGCCAGGGCCGTTGAGATCGGTCCGGTCAGCGCCGAGACGAGCTGGGTCAACGTCGACTGCACCGGCTGCAGCGTACCGCTCGTTTGCGCCGCTGCGTCTCCGATCATCGACAGCAGCGCGAGTCCGGCGGCAAGAGGCGCGCGTTTCGGCAAGGCGAGCATTTCAATCTCCTGTTGTTTGGATTGGTTTACTGGACGTGCAGGACGAAACCGCCGCCCCAGTTTTCGCGCGCGGGCTTGTCGCCCGCCGCCATTTGCGCGGGCGCAGAGTCGCCGCTGGGTTCGATAATGACAGGCGCGATGAGACTCTTCGCCGCGAGCCTCGCCCTCGGCGCAGAATCCGGCCAGCTGTAGAAATCGTTAAGGACGTCGGCGATGAAGCGAACGGTCTCTGGGAATGGCGGCACACCACGGCTCTTCAGGACGGCGTCTTCGCCGGCGTTGTAAGCGGCGAGGATGAACAGCGGATTCCGGTAGCGTTCGTGCAGAAAGCGCAAATAACGGACGCCGCCGCGCACGTTTGATTCGGGGTTGCAGCGATCAACATTGAAACGGGCGGCGGTCTCGGCGGTCAATTGCATCAAGCCGAAGGCGTTTTTGTCGGACAGCGCTTTGGAATCGTAGCGGCTCTCGATCTTGGCGACCGACAGCACGAATTCCGGATAGAAATGTTCTTCCGTCGCAACGCGCTGGACGAGGGCCCGGGCCGCTTCTAGCGTCAGCGCGTCCGCTGCGCCGCACGCACCGGCGTCGGGATGTTTGATTCGCTCCGTCGCGGGAGCAGGGGCGGCGCTTGGCATGGTGCGACCGGCGGCGTCGACCGCCGCGAATTTCGGGGGCGCGTCCACGGGTGCGAGAGGCTGAGCGCCGGCCGCTGCCCAGCCCGTCAGCAATGTTCCCGCGATAACAACCGCGCCCAACCTCATGTAGTCCCCTAATCTCAGTGTGTACAATAGACAATATATTGAATGTTAGTTAACATGCAACCCGCTTCGAACGAAATGTCCACAGAGGTTCGACCAAAATGCTAATGAAGCCTGTTGCACGCGGCCTGGTCGCGCTGGTTCTGGCGAGCGCGCCGTTCGGCGCAGCCTGGCCGATATGCGCCGAGGGAAGCGCGAGCGGTTTGGGCTACGAGCCATACTCCCCCTGCCCCGCTGGAATGATTCCGGTGGAAGTGAAAGGCGGCGATTCGGCCGGCTTCGTCGCTTCCGCGAATGGCGGCCTTTGCCTCGACGCCTCCGCGCAACGCGATTGTCCAGGCTCCGGTCTCAGCGCGTCGTGTTCGGCGGGCGCTTCGACGATACCGCGGCCATTGCGGTCGGAGCCGAATTACGTCGACCTGTCGACCGCGAACGGCGCGCAGCGGTTCTATTTTTCGTTGCGGGGCTATTGACGATGAGCAAGGCCCTCGCATTAGCGACCGCGTTTCTGGCGGTTTCGTCGCCTGTCTGTGCCGATCAGGCGTCGCCATGGTTTCCGGTCCCGGCGAGCGCCGTCTATCTCACTGGCGATTCCTGGATCGATAACGGCGTCACCTACCGCCTCTATGGCGTCCAGTCCTGCATCCGGGGCACGAGTTTCACCAACGCCCGTGGCGTGAAGCGCGACTGCGGCGAGGCGTCGCTCGCCATGCTGATCGCGTTGACGCGCGATCTTCGCCCGCAATGCTACGAGGCGGCGAAAACGCCCCAGGCGCGCACGGTCTTCGTGTTCTGCATGGCGCAGCGACCGAACGGCACCGGGATGAGCGCCCGCGTCGATCTCGGCACGGCGCTGATCGCGATGGGCTACGCGTTCGCCGCGCTCACCCCCAACTGCAGGCCGGTCCACCCGCCATATCTCGTCGCGCAACAGGTCGCCGAAAAGAGCCGCGCCGGCCTTTGGGCTTTTTCGGACCTGCCCGAGCCGAACGCCATCATCTTTGGCGCACTGCGCGCCGGAGGAAGCGCTGCGGCCGCGACTGGCGAGTGCCCTCGATGAGACGCCAATTCTGATTGTGACCATGGAGACCATAACGTGAGAACGACCAACCTCTTCATCCTGCGCGGCCGCGTCGGCCAGGCGCCAAAAGCCTTCGGCAAGACCGCGAAACTCAGCGTCGCCACCGATCGAGCCTGGACCGATGGAAAAGGCGAGCGGCGCGAAGAAACCGACTGGGTGACTGTCACCCTGCTCAACGAAAAAGTCGCGGAATGGGTGCTCGCTCATATCGGAAAAGGCGACGCGGTCTACGCCGAGTGCCGGATCGCTGAGGGCTCCTACAAGCGCGACGGCGAAACCGTCTACACGACGGACATTGTCGCCAATGTGTTTCATAAACTCGATCTCGGGGCGAAGAATGACGCGAGCCTGTAAGGCGCTGGGCGCCGGCGTAATTGTCGTGGCCTCGATCGCGCCGCTTGCCGCATTGGCTCAAGGAGCCGATGTCACCCTGAAAGTAGGCCATTATTCGCCGCGCGGCGCGCCGCAGTCTGTGCCAATGCGCGTCGAAGTTCTCGACCGCGCGCGGTTTCGCGACATTGAGACGGGAACGATCTATCGCCTCTACGGGGTTGAGACCTGCGCGTCCGGCCAGATCGCTCGCCTCGGTCGGCAGCCCTGGCCTTGCGGCGCAATCGCCGTTGCCTGGCTCGTTTCGGCGACGCTCAACAAATGGGTTGCCTGCAATACGTTGCATGAAGAAAATGGCGAGCGCCTCGCGCGCTGCGCCTCGGCGGATCACGCCGATCTCGGCGCCGACATGATCCGGGAGGGCGTCGCCGTCACGCCGCCGCCAACTGACGGGAATCCCACCATCCGCGCCTATGTCGCCGCCGAACGTGAGGCGCGCAAGGCCTATCACGGCCTCTGGGCCTCAAGCTTTGAGATGCCGTGGGAGTACCGCGCCAGGGTCGCCGCCCGTACTTCCAATGCGTCTTGCGCGGAGGCGACGCCATGATCCGTCCCGTCTTTAGCCTCGTGCTTGCTTCTACGCTCGCCTTGAGCGGTTGCGCGGCCACGAAGGCTCCGCCGCCGTCCCCCGATCCGGTTGCCGCTCCGGCGAAAGACGCGCTCTACCGCCCGCGGCGCGTCGAGCCTGGCCGGCTCGAATATGCGCCGAATCGCAACACCTTCGCGCCGATACTCACCGAACGCGTCGCCTATCCGACGCAGGGCCAGGCCAATGACGCCTATCGGCGGCTTCTAGCCGACCGTCGCCCCGAAGACGCGCCATCATCAGTCCGGCTTTTCGGCTGCAAACCGGGCGCGCTCGATCCCCAGACGGCGCGGGTCGCCCGTTTACCTGGTCCCGTCGTCCATTGCGCGACCGACTTTCTTGACGAGACCGGCCGGCAGAGCGGGCGTCGAACGGTGAATTTCTACTACTCGCGATTGCTTTGGCGCATGCAGCCTGTCGATCCGCCGCTGTCCTTGGTTCCCTGGCGTGACCGCGAGGCCTCGCCCAATGGTCCGTGGCGCTGGGTTCCGGGGCGAGATCGCTATGAGTGAAGCGCCCGGCGCTTCCGCCAAGCGGCACGGCGGCGTGCTTTGCGGGGCCGTCCTTCTCCTCGCGCAAGGATCGCCGACGGGTGCGCAAACGCCGACTCCCAATCCTGGCGCCTGGCGGCCGCTCCCATACGCCGATCTGCAACGTACTACGCCAGCAACGGCCACCTACGCCAACATCTGGCGCGACGCGATCGGGAACACAATCGAGGCGCATTTCGTGATCTGGAGCCCGAAAAATCCGTCGTTCCGCGCGACGGTAAAATCGTGCCCACTCCGCATCGCGATCTACGAAGGCGTGCAGGTAAGCAGGCCCGACGGCGGTCGCGCCTGCTTTCTCGAGCTCGCCGCGCCGGCGGCGGGCGAACCCATCGATCCGAACCGAGCGGTCGCCTATGCGGCGTACGACGTCGGATCGAAGACCAGTCAGGACTGGGCTTGTCATCGACCATCAAGCGATTGACGGTTGCTCGCAAGACATTCCGCTCGTTCGACCATGAACCACTCGCCAAATCCCGCGCATCCCGACGCTGCCCAGGACGTCGAGGCGGCTGCGCGCTCGGCGTGGTCGTGGGCTGCCTGCATCCGGCCGAATCGTGAACGCAAACCACCACTCAAGCAGAGTTTGATGCGAACGTTCATTATCACGGTCGCGATCGGCGCGGTCCTATCGTCCGGGGCGGCTCTCGCCCAGGAATTCGCTGCCGATTGGCGGCCGATGAAGTGTCGCGATCTGCGCACGCCCTCGAAACAGGATGTGCTCCAGGCGCTCGTGTGGCCTGACATGATCGTGCGCGCCAACGACAAGGGCGCCGCCTCAGTCTGTCCCTTCCGCATCGTCATTATCGAGGCCGGCAGGGGCGTGACCAGCAAAACCGAGACCGGCTGCTACGCCGATCATTCGGACCCAGACCTTCCGGCCAAGAATCGCAATGACGATTCCTACCCGATTCGACGCAAAATCTGGAACGATCGCCTTTCGCACCAATGTCGGCGGCACCCGACGTGCTGTGCTGCGCGCCCACCTATTCCATCAAGTGATTACGAAAAGGCAGGACAAATCATGCGCACGCGATTCGGCGGCTAGACCTTCATTTTGTTGTTTCTGATGCTCGTCCTTGGAATAGGAATTCGCCCGGCCGTGGCGTCGGGCCAGTATTGCGAGCGCACCAATTGTTCCGCAGGAGATCACCGAAACCGTACGCAATTCGCCGCTGTGCGACGATCTCAAGGGCACGTCGTGCTCACTCGGCGGACTCGGACGCTTCGAATCGAGCGGCAACAAGGGCGTCTATAACGGTTCTTGCTGCACGGGCATCTTCCAGTTGAACAACGCCAGCATCCGCCAATATGCGAACACCGATCGCGAAGGCCATAGCTGCATGTCACTGCAGGACCAGGTCAACGCCTGGGCCAATCTCACCAACGACGGCTACGATTCGCCGGCTGTGCGCCAGCTCGCGTTGATGCCGACCTTCGATGGCCAGAAGGTCGACTTGAGCTTTATCGCCGCCTGTATCCAGCTTGGAACGGGCAACTGCCAGAAGATGCTGGATTCGGGGCGGTGCTCCGGATTCTCGGACATCAACGGCACGACGATCTGCAACATGGTACAGAACGCGCGGGCGAAAGCTGCCCCCAATTGCCAGGATGGACAGGCGGTGTGCGGGCCTTCGGGGCCAAGAGACTTCCCGGCACCCAGCGGAGTGGCGGGGAATCCGCCGCCGGCAAGCAGCGCGAATATCATCGTTGGACCGGCGGATGTTTGCAGAAGGTTATTGCGTCGTCACCATCAGCCACAGCTCCGCCCAGAGTCGAGCGTCAGCGTCGGCGCGATGTCGGCGATTTCGCTCTGCCTCTTCTCTGATTTGGCGCAAACACGCGGAATCGAACGTGCGCTCCAGAAGCGCACGGGCGTTGACATGACGGATGGTGAATGACACCCCGCGCAAAGGCATTCCGGTCGCTCTTGGACCGGCGGAGGTCCTCCTTCGACCGGACCAGGAGCCGCGACTCATTGCTCATGGATCCTCACACTCGACTGTGGCGAAGAGCTTGCAGCGCGCCAACGTCAAATTCTGTCGTGGGTTGGCGTGCATTTCGAGACAGGGCGGGTCGATGAAAATAGTAAGGCAAGAGGTGAGAGATAATACCAGGAGAAGTGCAGAAGCCTCGATCGCGCTGGCATCTCGATCGAGGCGGCAGGCTTAGACCAAGGCCTCACGGGTTCAGTGAAATTCCGACGGATCTGGCAGAATATAATCCGAGAACGCCGCGAGATGGCGGTGGGACGCGTCGCTGAGATCGCCGCCGCGGTAATGCGCGTGGACCAGCGCCCAGAAGATTACCTCGTCGGAGCGCCCGGCAAACAGCGCCTTTTGCAAAAGGCGGCTCATCAATACCACTGCCCGCATCGGTTCGTAGCGCGAGTGCAACTCGCCCGCCAGTCGCTTGGTATCGGCCTTTCGGATCATTGGGATGCTCCTTTCCTTTGGTCTCAACCCCAGATTCAAGCGGCCGACGAGAGAGCGGACGGCAGATTCAGGACCGGGTCAGCCGATCCGCGCACTTCGTGGATGACGGCGTGCGTCTCGCGGGTAAAGGACATTCGGAACGCGACGATTGGCCGAGTCTCGCGAAAGCCCGGCGCGACGCAGAACCGTATCCATTCGGCGACGTGCGAGCGGCGAGGCGGTGTGGTATGGTAGAGGTCACTGAGGACGCTGCTGAGGAGATGCGGGCGCGTCGTCGGAAGCAGGCGCTGATAGCCGACAATCTGGTCGTCGCGCAGCAGAATGAGGCGGACAGCATGTTCATCATCAAACTGATCGCGCTCGCGCGCGTCGGCTCGGCGAAGGTCCTCCCGGCCCTTCTCTTCGACGAATACGTCGTGGCGCAAGCGAAAGGCGCGATCCAGCAGATCGCGGTGCTGATCGAACTTCTCCTTGTCGGCGACGATGAGCATGTCGGTCCCCTGCGGTTGCGAAATGGCGCGGAGGAATTCCGGGAAATCGCGTGGCTTTCCTATGGAAACAAATGACCATTGCCGCGCTGGTCAGTGTTCTGCGGGCATCAGACCGTCGGCTGGCATGTTCGAAGGTCCTTCGATCGCTCGACGTTGGCCGCATCAGAGGCGCCTGTGAATCGGCGCAGGGGTCAGCCTGTTGCCAGTATCGGCAGCAACGCTCCGAGGGCAATTGAGTGTGAATGCTGATCGAACATTGACGCCCATCGGCGTCGTCGAGACCCTTTCAGGCCGTTGATTTCATTGATTTGAGATGACGGGACCCCTACGCCGATCATGGTCGAGGTCCCACGCCGAAACACAGTCAGAAAGTCAGTTAGGAGCACATTGAAGAGGCGCTGATGCACGGAGGACAGAAACCTCAGCTCGGCATCCGTTGTCTGCGTAAGCTTCATGAAGAGGGAGTAGTTGACCATCTCATCGATGGAATCCCATATCGATTTGAGGACAATGACCTCTCGGTCGGTAGGCGAATAAGTATCTGACATAGAGTCTCGCCGTTTTGCGGATGAAGGCCGACGGCTAACGCGATGATGCTGTCGGGGAAATCTCGTGGGTGCGGATAAGGACAGACTTATCGGGCTCAAGCTGGCCACGCAGATATTTGCGGCGTGCGAGAGCTTCGATCGTCGTGCGATATTTTTCGAACGCCTTGGGCGGTCGCAGCTTGTCGTCATCTGAGAAATGGTCGTCGAGCGCTTCGCGCGCGATGCGGCAGCGGACGCGCTGATCTCCGTCCTGGCCCCAGAAGGTGACACCGGCACCCATGTCGTAGCTGTATTCCTTGTCCGCGAAGGTCAGCGTGCGTTTGTCGGTCATGCCGAGCACATCCAGAATAGCCAGTGCCGACGATAGCTGCACATCCTTGGCGGCCTGCTCGAAGCGCGAAACCGTGGGCGTGCTGACTTTCGCCAGTGCCGCGAGATCCCGCTGCGTCAGCTTCATTCCTTGTCGGCGGCGGATCGCTTCTTCGACAAGAACGGACCAATTGAGGAGAAACTCCCGTTCCATCTATGCTCCATCAGCTGAAGGATGTCGGTGCCGAGTCCCGTCGCACCGATTTTCTTGGCTTGGGCTGTCAGCGTCTTTTCGGTGGGCTTGCGGCGCGCATCAAGGCGCTGCACGGTTTGCACGATCACCTCGTCAGTAAGATTACAGGCATGCCCCAGCGCGACGAGGTGCTTTGGCTTGATCTGATCGATGGTGAGATTGGCGGCGCCGCCGACCGAAAGAGCAAAGGTGCGATATTCCGGATAGAGTGCGGCGGCAACGAGGTCGTAGGCCGGACTTAACCGCAAGCCTTCGGGTGTATGCAGCATCGCGAAGTTCTTGAGATGCGCATCGGTGTTGCCGGTCAGGAGACAGGCAAGCACGCGTTCATAGAGCCGCCAGGCATCGGCAGGTACGCATCCCGGCGTCTTTGTGATGAAGGTCGCCATATCCTCGTAGGCGGCATCGTATTTGTCGTCGCCCGAACGGTGGCCGAGAAGCTGGTTGAACTCCTCGAAATGAATCTTCGCCCCGCTGCGCAGACGGTCAAATCGTGGAACGAGCAGGGCCTTGTCGCCGATGTCCTTCAGGGGGGCGATGGCGGCATCGACGATGGTGTCGTTCGGGAGGAGCGAACGGCAGGCATGCAAGACCAGAAATTCATTTTCGATGATGTCGCGCAGGCTGCCCGACGGCAGCTTGGCGATGTAGGTTGATGTCTCGTCCGTGCGGGCGGGGCGGTAGGTCTTGCCGTCCTTTACCGCGAGTAGTTTTGGCTGGACTCCGGACAGGGACCCGCGGCTGGCAAGCGCAGCGGTTGCGGTTGGATCGCCGATGTCGATAGCGACATCCTTGATGGGCGCGGGATCAATGACGCTGACGGCGCCCGCACAGTCACGACCGAACGCGAGCAGCAGCGCGAAACGGTCATTGGGGTTGATCTTGAGTGCCCGGGCCTGCGCATTGCGCAGCCAGCCTTCGGCCACCAGATTGTCGAAGAAGGGGTGTAGTCCGGCTTCGCAGAGATGGGGTGATTCCTGGCGCGGCAGGGTGTACGCGATCGAGGGATGCCGGGCTGCCAGATAGGCTTCGTCGTAGGTGAAGACGCAGCGGCCACCCGGCTCTTGCCGCAGAATGCCCGCGAAGAGATCATTGTTATAGTAGACTCTGCTCCACAATGCTGCGGCCATATAAAACACCTTTTATACGACTGGCGTTACGTAGATGTAAGATAAAACATATTTTATACAGATGGCCAATCTTGGTCAATAGAGAAAATATGTTTTATTTCAATGCCTTGGTCCGTGAGGTGCCTGAATGGCGGAGAGGAGGCTTGCTGGCCCCCAATCCTATCTGTCCTTCCACATCCGGGTTGCGAAGGCCCGTTCTTCAGGGCCCGCTACATCTGCGTAGATCGCCGTCGTTTTGAGCGAGGTGTGGCCGAGCCACTTTTGCAAAAGTGTTTGGCGGCACACTGACCCGATAGGCGTTGACGCCGAAGGCGTGGCGCAATCCTTTGGGCATTGCGCAGGCTCCGAATATCTGGGCGGCCGCCATCATTTCCTTGACGCGTCGCCACGCGGTCGTGCGGCTCCAGCTCCATAGTCGTTGAGTGCGGGCGATCGGATCACGCTGCCGCCGTCGAAGATTGAAAAATCGATCGAGGTCATGCAGGAGGTCGGCGGGTAACGGCCGTTGCGAAGCGTAGACAGGGAGGTTGTAGGCCGGAATGAAGTGAACGGGAAAATAGCCCCGAAATCGAACGTGATCGGAGTAGCCGACCCTGTCTCTCAAAGGGGAAGGCGGAACCGCAGGCCGCGACAACGCGAGCGGTCAGAGGTGCTCCCGGGGTTCGTACCGCCAGCATGCAATCAAAGGAAGCAGCGTGAACAAGGGAGATCCATCCGGTTCAAGCGCAAGCTTGTAAGACCTGCCAAGCCGCTGAGGTGAGAAGGGTCTGATGACCGGGTGGAAGTCAGACTGACCGATAGTGTGCGCTGGGCAGCGCATGAATCATGTGTGTTTCGGCATGGAATAAGGACCCCGTATTCGGGGTAATCGGCATCCAATCGGGACCCCGGGGCAAGGGTCCACAGTGGCTTCCATTGAGTCATGGAAGCCGAGGTTGGGATGCAGGTAGTGGAGACGATTGCCAAGATCCGTCGCGCCTATTTTGTTGATGGTCGTCCGATCAAGGCGATCTGCCGAGAACTCGGCGTGTCGCGGAAGGTGGTCCGCAAGGTTATTCGTTCTCAAGCAACGGAGTTCCGATACGAACGGGAGACGCAGCCGCTCCCGAAGATGGGGCTGTGGAGTTCCGAGCTTGACCGGCTGTTGGCGGCAAATGAGAGCAAGGCGGCACGGGAACGGCTGACGCTGATCCGGTTGTTCGAAGAGCTTCGCGGCTTGGGCTATAACGGCGGCTATGACGCGGTTCGTCGCTACGCGCGACGCTGGAGCCGGGAGCGCGGCACCTCGACAGCATCAGCCTATGTCCCGCTGAGCTTTGCGCCAGGCGAAGCCTATCAGTTCGACTGGAGCCACGAGGTGGTGCTTTTGAGCGGCACCACGGTGATGGTGAAGGTCGCCCACGTCCGGCTCTGCCACAGTCGCATGCTGTTCGTGCGGGCCTATCCGCGCGAGACACAGGAGATGGTGTTCGACGCTCACGACCGGGCGTTCGCGCTGTTCAAGGGCACCTGCAGCCGCGGCATCTACGACAACATGAAGACCGCGGTAGAGACCATCTTCGTTGGCAAGGATCGCCTCTACAATCGCCGCTTTCTGCAGATGTGTAGCCATTACCTGGTTGATCCGGTGGCTTGCACGCCAGCCTCGGGCTGGGAGAAGGGCCAGGTCGAGAACCAGGTCGGGTTGGTCAGGGAGCGCTTTTTCACCCCTCGGCTACGGTTCAAGACGCTGGACGAGTTGAACGCCTGGCTGCTCGATAAATGCATCGCCTACGCCAAGGCGCATCGCCATCCGGAGTTTGCCGAGCAGACGGTCTGGGAGGTGTTCGAAGCCGAGCGTCCCAAGCTCGTTCCCTATGCCGGCCGCTTCGACGGCTTCCATGCGGTGACGGCGTCGGTCTCGAAGACCTGTCTGGTGCGCTTCGACAACAACAAATACTCAGTCGCAGCCAGCGCGGTCGGGCGCCCGGTCGAGGTCCAAGCTTATGCCGGCCGCATCGTGATCCGTCAGGATGGATGCATCGTCGCGGAGCACCCGCGATCTTTTGGCCGCGGCGAGACGACCTACGATCCCTGGCACTACGTGCCGGTGCTGGCTCGCAAACCCGGCGCCTTGCGCAATGGCGCTCCCTTCAAGGACTGGGTGCTGCCGGCAGCGATCGAGCGGATCCGGCGCAGGCTCGCCAGCACCGACGATGGCAATCGGCAGATGGTCGACATCCTCAACGCCGTGCTGACTGACGGCCTGCCGGCGGTAGAAGCCGCCTGTGCCGAAGCCCTCGGTCATGGCGTCCATTCCGCCGATGTCGTGATCAACATCCTGGCCCGGCAACGCGAACCCGCTCCACCGGCCAACATCATGACGCCCGCCGCACTGACGCTCCGCCATGCGCCGATCGCCGATTGTGCCCGTTACGACAACCTCAGGAGGACCAGCTGATGGAACGAACCCAAATCTTCGACCTCATGGGCGAACTCAAGCTCTACGGCATGAAGGCCGCCTTCGACGAGATCATGGCGACCGCCGTCAAGCGACAGCATGAACCTCAGCGCATCGTCGGCGACCTGCTCAACGCCGAGATCAACGAGAAGCAAGCTCGATCGATCAAATACCAGCTCACGATCGCCAAGCTCCCGCTCGCCAAGGATATCGCCGACTTCCAGTTCGACGGCACGCCGATCAACCAGACGCTCGTCAATGACCTCGCCGGCGGTGGCTTCATCGCCCAACAACGCAACGTCGTGCTGGTGGGCGGTACCGGGACCGGCAAGACCCATCTTGCGATCGCAATCGCCAGGAGCTGCATCCGATCCGGAGCCCGGGGACGATTTTATAATGTCGTCGACCTCGTCAACCGGCTCGAGGCCGAGACCCGCAGCGGACGGCAGGGGCGGCTTGCTGAGCATCTGACCCGGATGGACTTCATCGTTCTGGACGAACTTGGATATCTTCCCTTCGCTCAGTCGGGGGGCCAGCTTCTCTTCCACCTCGTCAGCCGGCTTTATGAGCGCGCCTCCGTCATTTTGACCACCAATCTCGCCTTTGGCGAATGGCCGAGCGTCTTCGGCGAGCCGATGACTTCATGATGCCTCCTTCTTCGAACGCTTGGTGCGTCGTACCCGATTGCGAAGCTGACTGATTTGTTCGTTTGAGAGTTCGATCTGCCATGGCTGGCCTTTGGCTAACTGACGACCTGCCAGCAATCCGCGCGCGAGATAATCGAACACCGTTTGCGCGGTTACGCCAAGCGCAGCCGCTGCGCCCTGAATCGAGAAGCTACCGTCGGGCCAGCGCATCGGATTCTTGTCCACGCCGTTGAGTTTGACGGTGGGAATGCCCCAGCGGGTACGCAACACCCAGACGTTCTTGCCTTTAAACGCACAACCTAGGGCCGCAACGAAGCCTTCCTGATTGAGTATCGCCGCGATCTCGGCATCCATCTTGTGTTCAGCATTCAACTCGACGATCCGTTGCCGCAACCGATCCATATCGATGTAATCGCGGTAGGCGTGAACGCGCCGTTGTACGTGATGCTCGCTGGTTGCGCCGGTCTGCCAGACGATCTTGAACCACACCTGACCTCGGCTCCGCTTCTGATCAAGAACGACGTCGCGGATGACAAATCGCAGAATGCGCTTGCGATCGGCTGCCGACGTGATGGCCGCGTTCCAAATCCGCGGCAGGTTCTCGCCGAGCGCTTGTAGCCCCGCGCGTTCCACTGGGCCAATCAGAAGCGGTTCTTGCACGCGCCAACGCGCATGCTCCTGCTCGACCGTCTCGACGACACGCAGCTTCTCTTCCCAAACCCGCTCAAGTGAGCGCGCCACAAGACGGTTCTCGGGCTCTACGGCGTCATACTGACGCCGAGCACGCTCGGCCTCGTAGCGGGCGCGCTCCACGCGAAGCGCCCACTGGTGCTCGAGCTGACGGCTCTCCTGCTCCAGTTGGCCCGCCGCCGCGAGTGCGATCTCAATCTGATCCGGCACCAGGGCATCGAGGACCACCCGCTCAACCAGCGCGTCAACCGCCAAGGCCCGGACTTCCTGACATAGTGCACTGCCTTGCTGGTCCCGATCCGAGCGGCAGCAATAGACCGGATAGTCGGCATTCGGGCCCGTGTAGCGCATGCTCATGCGCCGTCCACAACGGCCGCAGATCGCAATTCCTTGTAACAGGGCTGCCCCCTTGCGCGGTACGCCAGAGTGTCCTGCCTCATAGCGGCAGACGTTATCTGCCAGTCGCCCCTGGTTGGCCATGAACTCCTCCCAGCTGATATAGCCTGGGTGAGCGGCGTGGAGGCAAACCGCCCAATCCGCGATCGCCACCTTGACCGTTCCCGTCAACGATCCCGGCCGGCATCGGCTCGGATCTTTTTGCCGGCGGCCATAAACATACGCCCCAGCATAGGCCGGATTTTGAAGGACGCTAAGCTTGACTTTGGCCGATTTATGCGGCGTAGGCGAGCGCGTTCTCCATCCGGCGCCAGATAGGGCGCGGAATTTCTATACTGTTCCGGCGCGGCCGGGACATGAAAGAAATCTGATGAGCCCATATTTGGCGTCGGACGGCGGCGATCGCATCGCTAAAGGTCAGGGTGGCTTTGAGATACCAAGCTGCGGTTCTGGGCTTCAGCTTTCGTGCCTTGGCGAGGTCGTGGGTCCATAGCGTGACGATGGAGTAGAGGCCGAGCAAGATCGGGGTAGTGCGCAGAATGGCTTTGTCCGACCATTGGCGCTGGGTCTCGACACCGAGGTGAGCGCGAACTTCCTCGAAGGTGACTTCGACCTGCCAGCGAGTGACGAACCAGGCGAGGATGTCGCGGGGAAGAGCGGTGAGATCGGTCGCCAGGAAGGCCTGCGGGTCGAACTCGCCGGTTGGGTCGCGGACGAGAAGCCAGCGGATCGGTACCGGCGGAACGCCGCCGCGATACCACAGCGCGGTGCCGGTTGCGATCTCGACAATGCGATTGGTTCGGCCGTACCAGAGACTGACCCGGTAGCGCGTCCAGGACACGTTGCGATCCTTGAGGATGGCAGAGAGTTTTTTGTGGGGCTTGCCTCGAATTGGAGGGCGGCCACGAGCTTTGCGCTTTGGTCGGGGAAATTCGAACAGGTTGGCATCGAGGCGCAGGCGGGTGACGACGCAGACGTGCTTGCGGACTGCGGCAAGGAATTCGATGGCCGCAAAGGCGCTGTCGGCGACCAGTACGATATATCGATCGGGCAACCAGCGGCGGATTTGCCGGGCGGCCTGGCGGGCCCAATCGAGCAGCGTCTTGGGCGAGCGCGATTTGCCGTCATAGAAGCGTTTGGAGGGGGCGAGCAGCGTGAGGAAAGGCAGCGCCATGACGCGATCGGCCCACGGCACGCGCACCAGCAACATGGCAGAAAGCCAGCGCAGGCCGCTGGCTTTGACGAAGTGCCCCTTGGAGGAGCGCACCGGATCGCGATAGATGCCGCGGGCGCTGATCTTGGGCCCCCAGCGCCGCTCAATGGTGTCATCGAGCCCGATCACCACCGCCTCGCCGGCCGGCACGAAGACCTTGATCAGCAGGAGCAGCAGGTGGCCTGCCGCGGCCCGCGACGACCACGCCACTCGGTTGAGGACGCGATGGAAAGTACAGAAATCGCGATCGCGCTCCCGCCCTAAGATGCGCAGCGCCGCCGTGACAGTGCGCCGGCCGGGCGCCAGGATAACGCCGGCGAGCAGCGTCAGAACATTCAGCCAAGTGGGGCGTGTGAACAGATCGGTGAAGACGGCAAGCCGGGCCACAAAACGCGGCGGCAGCGGATCGCAAGAGCGGGGGAGAAGGCGGGCATGTTGCATCCCATCGGTAGAATCGGCACGATGAATCGCAGCAACCTCGTCCAGCTGCGACAAATTGAGTCGGCAAACCGATTCATCCTGGCCCGCGCGGCACCCATCGAGCACATTGAGCGCTATGGCAAAATCCGACCCAACGCTTGCCCAGATTGCTGCTCAGTTCACGCATCACGACATAGAAAAGAGCAGTGGCGGTTATTTAGTTATCAACCGTCGGACTTCAAATCCGGTCGCACGGCTGCGCCCCATTCCAGATACCGATCGCTTCGAGCTCTTCTACTGGTCGAACGTGAAGGGGCGCTGGACGACCTTTGGCAATATGGGGCGCATGAAACTCATGCTCACGAGCGCTCATGAAATCGTCGAGAACGATCCGATGTTCAGGGTTCCGCGTACAAGATGAACAAGTGTAAAATTGGCCAAAGTCAAGCTTAGAGTCCGGGAATTGGCCACTGCCGAGTTCGCGACGCTGCGTCTTCGTCTCTTGAAAATCGCAGCCCGGGTCGTCGAAACCGCGAGCCGCATTCGCCTTGCGTTCGCCGCGGCATGCCCCGAAGCCGACCTCTTCCGCAGCTTGCCCGGCGCGCTGCTCCCGCTCGGCCCGTAACCGACCGGGCCTGCGCCCGCTCACCCGCCCCACTCCTCCAACGCGTACAAAACAGCTTGATGTAGAACCCGGTGACAAAAGGCCGGACGGTCACCCACGCCAGCCGCCAGCCCCCGTCAGACGTCAAGAACGACCGTGCTCTCGTGAATAGATCGGGCTAAATACGCCAAGAATTGTGTCCTGGTCGATAATTCGACGAGAGCTCACACAGACGTAGAGGTTCTCGTTGCCGTGTTGTCGCAAGAGGTAAACCGCCATGGCAGGTGGTGTTGTCGCCGGCGCATGCGGCTGCGGCGTCGCGATCCTGTTGATGCCCCCAGCACAATGCTCTCTCAGGTCCCCGAAACACTGCCCAAAGGAAGCTTTTCGCTGGGAGCAAACGCTTTGCGGCTCGGAAGGCGCTTTGGGGGGCCACATATGGGCGCTGCTCGAGCAGGATGGCGCCGATGAAATGCAAACCGTCGCTCGCAGCAACGAGTGCCGGCCGCTTAAACTCTAACCCCTGAGGAGCCAGCCCCTCCTTTCGCGAGCCGCCTAATTAGCCTCAAATCATTTGACGACGGAGAACGGTTACGCCGCTTGTGCGGCGCCAGCAACCGGTCGGCTCTCTGTTGAGATGTTTCGTTGTCGTGCAACACCTCGAGGCTGCAGACGCGAGCGATCGCCACGGCGCGGCGCGAGATTCGCTGATGATTCATGGATTTTGCTTTTAGCTCTGATACCGGTAGCGGACTGGCTGCCGGGGTTCAGAAACCGCAATCGCGAACGGCCAATGTGCTCTTGGGGGGCGTGCCCCTTGGACATGGGCGCACCGTCTCACCGAACGGGGCTGTTAGAACGCTGGCCCATTGATGGCCACTGATGCCATCTTGCTCGGGTTTCCTTGGGTTTCTGAGGCCCAACCCTAAGGTTGCATACAACCCAGGCGTTTGCAACGGTCATTTTCTACTCGAAGCGCGACGAAACCGCGCGCTCTCGTAAACGGTTGCAAGGCTCGACGCTGACGGAAGACACGTTGGTCGATGAGGAATAGTTCGTGATCCCTTGGGTTTTCGTGCCCACGGTTGCGCTCGGCCTTACAAACCCGAATTGCTCAAGCTCCTCCCGAAAGCGCGGACAACGAACCTGCAAACCGTGCTGCCGTGGCTCTAAGAGCTGGCTCCGCAAATTCGGACAGTAGCTTGAGTGGATTTTCTGCCTGACAGCGGCGAGGATTCTTGCCGCGAATCAGGAGCGAAGATGACGAAGAGGAGTCGCCGGACGCATTCTCCGGCATTCAAGGCGAGGGTGGCTTTGGCGGCCGTGAGGGGGAGAAGACGCTGGCCGAGCTGGCGCAACAGTTTGATGTTCATCCGAACCAGATCACGACCTGGAAGAACCAGCTTCTGGAAGGCGCCGCCGGCGTGTTTGGGCAGGACAAGGGATTGGTCGAGGCGCCGGTCGATTTGGAGGCGCTTCATGCCAAGATCGGCGAGCTTGCGTTGGAGAACCTTGGCGAGGAACATCTCGGGGATCTCGAGGCGAGGGTGATCGCACATGTGCTTGAGCGGGGGCCCCGCGGTGCTCGCGACCGGATCGGCGGCTCCCATTCGGTCAGCTCTACGTCAGGCAAGACCGCTATAGGTGGCCGAGCCGGCATGAGTTTCGAATTCGTGAGGGTAGGCAGTCCAGCCCCTCTGCATCGGAGTTGAATCATGAGGCGCATTGACGAGCGTGGGAACTCGCTCGGTTCGGAACGCGCCAACGAAGATGGGGGCGCCGACGGTTCTCGCGCAGGAGCCGTGCGTGCCCCCGGCGAAGAGACCCGATCATTCGATTCTGCTGTGGAGCGGATTCGCTCTGAGCCTCAGGATTCAGGCGCTTCCGCATTGCGTATCGCGCAACCCGCCAGCGGTGCGGACCGGTCTGCCGGTCCCCCCATCGGCGCGCATCGTATCCTTGGCGCTGCGCTGCAGGGCGCAATGGGTGGAAGCCGTCGTCGTTTCCGCTCCTTGCCGGAATCCAGTTCGTCGCGTTCTGATGAGGAGCGCTGGCGCGACGATCCGGCGGCTGGAAGCGCGCAAACAAGCGCGCGCCCGCAGCACACGCAATCCGTCCCCAATCGGCGTGGCGGACCAGAAGGAGGGCGCGTGCACGATGTGCCATCGCGGGTCGTCCAGGGTTCAGGCTCGCAGCGACCCTGTCGACCTGACAGTGGCGCACCACGCGGCGAGGCGGACTCCTTGCCCTCGGATGGCGAGCCGTGGCGCGCCGATCGAACGGCCGAAAGCTCGCAAAGAGCGGCGCTTCCGCCGGATACGCAATCCGTGCCCGAGCGAAGTGGCTGGCTAGGAAGGTGGCGCATGGGCGATGTGCCTGCGCGGCCGATCCAGGGTGAACGCCCGGAACGGCCACATCGATCTTACAGTGGCGCAGTAAGTCGCGATGCAAGCCTGTTGCATTCGGATGGCGGTCGGTGGCGCCCAGATCAAGCTGCCGAAAGCTTGCAACCAGCTGCGCTGCCGGCGCATCGCCAATCCGTCTCCAGCTTAAGCAACATACCAGAAAGGCCGCATGTCGACAATGCGACTGCGCAGAACGTCCAAGGTGCAATATCGGATAGCTATTTGAGACGTCCAGATAAACTCAATGCTGCGCTTGGAGAAATCGCCAGAGCTCGCAACATCGGTACTTTCTCACGTAGAGTGGTGCATCACAACAAGCAGCTGAAGGGGGAGGACCTTTCAGAATTTCTGCAAAACGCAGCTGGCCATTTTGATGCTCGGTTTGTGGCGCAGTTGGAAGACAATATCCGATCGTCATGGGGGTACGCCACGACTTGCAACGCGGTGAGCCGGGACGCCGGAGGTCAGGCCGGAATAAGAGCTTGTCGAGCCCTAGCGGCTCAGGTATCGCGGCTTGACAAGGCGCATTTGAAGCAAGTCGACCCTCGGGCCTTTTCCCTTTTCGCATCATCGTTCGGTCGGCATCCCCAGGCAACGGAATGCCGCGACGGAACGGTCAAGATCGCAGAATTTTGTCGCGAAAGTGGGATATTTCAGGGAGCCGAGAGTCAAGGTCTGGCATTATTGGTGAACGGCTTCAGCAAGTGGCCGGAAGAGGCGACCTGTCGCGACGCCACAATCGCAATCGCGAGTGCGATCCCCCGCCCAGAGCTCTTCGAGTTCAAGCCACAGGAGCTGGCGAACCTGGTGAACGGCTTCAGCAAGAGGCCGGAAGCGGCGACGTGTGGCGAGGCCACCATCGCAATCGCCGGTGAGATCCTTTGCCGCGAACTCTCCGATTTTACTCAGCAGGATCTGGCGAGCCTGGTAAACGGCTTCAGCAAGTGGCCGGAAGCGGCGACCTGTCGCGAGGCGGCAGTCGCCATCGCGAGTGAGATCCCTTGCCGTGAGCCCTCCAACTTAACACCGCAGCAGATGGCGAACCTGGTGAACGGCTTCAGCAAGTGGCCGGAAGCGCCGGACTGTCGAGAGGCCATAGTCGCAATCGCGAGTGCGATCCCCCGCCCCGAGCTCTTCGAGTTCAAGCCACAGGAGCTGGCGAACCTGGTGAACGGCTTCAGCAAGTGGCCGGAAGCTGCGACCTGTCGCGAGGCCACCGTCGCGATCGCAGGTGCGATCCCTCGCCACGTCTCCGATTTTACACCACAGCAGCTCGCAAACTTGGTGAACGGCTTCAGCAAGTGGCCGCAAGCGGCAGACTGTGGCAAGGCCACCGTCGCCATCGCGGATGAGATCTGTCGTCGTCAGCTCTCCGATTTTACACCGCAGCACTTGGCGAACCTGGTGAACGGCTTCAGCAAGTGGCCGGAAGCGGTGGCCTGTCGCGATGTCACAGTCGCAATCGCCGGTGCGATCCGTTGGCGCCGGCTCTCCGAGTTCAAGGCGCTGGAGCTGGCGCAGTTCAAGCCACAGGAGCTGGCGAACCTGGTAAACGGTTTCAGCAAGTGGCCGGCAGCGGCGACCTGTCGCGAGGCCGCGATCGCCATCGCCGGTGAGGTACGTCGTCGCCCGCTCTGCGATTTTACTCCGCAGCACCTGGCAAGCCTGGTCAATGGTTTCAGCAAATGGCCGGAAGCGGCGGACTGTGGTGAGGCCACGGTCGCCATCGCCGGTGAGATCAGTCGCCGCGAGCTCTCCGATTTTAAACCACGGCACGTGGCGAACCTGGTGAACGGCTTCAGCAAGTGGCCGGACGAGGCTGATTGTCGCAAGGCCATCGTCGCCATCGCCAGCGAGGTGCCTCTCCACCAGCTCTCCGATTTCAATCCGCAGGAACTGGCGAACCTCGTGAACGGCATTAGCAGGTGGCCCGACGAGGCGGCATGCCACCAGGCAGTAATAGACATCGCGCGCAATCTCGGTACGAGAGGCCGGCGCTTCGGTGTTTTCACAACGCCTCAGCTCAGCCTGATTGCCAATGCCCTCGGGCGAACTGTCATGAGGGCGGAGGACACTGGACAGATCACACAGACCGCTCTGCTGAACGGTCGGCTCCATCAGCTGGCGCACCACCTTCAATATGCCACGGATCGCCTGGAGCAGGCCAATGCTCTGAGCATCGCGACCATTTTCAAGGTGCTGGGTAAGGCCAGGCTATTCGACGAACTCGGTTCGCTCGCGCCCACAGGCCTGGGTCGGCTAGAGGAGTTGCGTCGTCACCCTGGTTTCATCGCGGAGAACGACCTCGAAACTCTAGGCAATCTGTGCGTAGCTCTGCTGCCGCTGGCCCGCAGCTCGCAGAAGCCGCTGCGCTGGCACCGCAGACAGGCTCTAGGCTTGCTGAACGATCTGCAATCGGTCGTGGAGCAGAAGATCGCGGCGCATCTCATCGCGAGCGATGCGGAGCGGACCCGTGGGCCGTTCGCGACCCGCCGTCCCGCGCTGTCGATCTATCAGGTGCTCAAGGCGCGTGCGGTCCTGGAGACTCTGTACCGACGGCCGCATGTCGAGGGCAAGAGGTCCGATTTGGGGATAAGGCAGCAAGAGCTGCGGTGCGGGACCAGGGAGATCCTGGCCGGCGCACGCGACCTCATCCAAAGCGATCTTTCCAAGATGAGCTGGAATCTGATCGCGCAGATCGAGGCGGAAAGCCCGGTCGATGTGCTGGACCCCTTCATGGCCGAGGAGGCGCCGAGGATCCAGGCGCAACATTCTGCGGCAGTGTTCGATGTCCATCAGGTGTTGCGAACCATGGATCACGAGCCGAGGCCGCCGCAGGGGGAGGCGGGACTGATGCGGTTGCCGGTGGTGGATGTCCAGGGACGGCAAATGGCCACGGAGCCCGAGACAAGGTATTCGATTTTTCATCGCCTGACGTCGGGGACGCTGCCGGTGGTCGCGGTGCAGCTGCCGGCAAGGCCGAGCGCCTTCATGCTGTCACGCACGGTCACCGTCGAAGGGGTGCCATACCGTATGGACCTGTTCGGCGGCAGCAAGTTGAAACCACCAAAACCGACCGTCTCGCAGATCGCCGCCCGCGCGCCAGGCGAGCAGCCCGCGGCGTCTTCCGGAGGCAAGCTGCTGGCCATTCCCTATGCCGACACCGCACCCGGCACGGCGTTCGAGCAGCTGTCACGCGCCTGGGCGCCCTTCGAAGAGGCCTATTATTACACTCAGCGCAGGGGGTTTGCAGCGCCACCGGCGATCAAAGATCTAGGGCCTCACGACTACGCGCTGGAGGGTACCTTCAAACTGTTGTTGCTGCCGGACCGCCCTGCCACCGAGGAGCATCCCTTCAAGCTGACTGGGCCGCAAGGCCCGATTGCCCTGCGCCCTCATGACGGTTGCGGCTTCATCAAGGCCTCGCTGGCCGAGCGCATGCCAGCGGTCCGCCGGGCCGGCCACCACGAAGGTCCCGACCGGATGCATGCCTTTGGTGAAGGAAGGCGATCGTCGCTGCCCGCCTCGGCGCTACAGCATTATCCGCGCAGCGCGCAGGTGGCGGATGAGGCGCACGAGAAGGCCATGAATTGGCTCGAGCGCAGGCAAGAGGAAAAGCTGACGTCTGAAGAGCTGTTTCGCACCGTGACAGCCGGACACATCGACGGTCCCGGCGCAGTCGCCGTACCGTCCGATGATGGCTGCCTCCATGTGCCGACGCTCAAGAGCGACACCTTGACGGGAACGAGTGGCGTGCTGCTCGGGCGGTCCCCCTATGACAAGCCCAACCTGCGCCCGTTCGAAGCCGAGCGAGTGAGGTCGGCGGTTGATGGCGACTCGACTGCCGCGTTCCTGGATCAGTGCGTGGCCATGCAATACAGTTTTAACGTCGCCCAAAAGTCAGCCGAGCACTTGTCAGCTGACGATCCGACGTTTTTTGCCAAAGGCATTCTGATCGTGGTGCCGGACGAGATGTGGCCGGCCAACCACGCCGGCCACGGCCTGGTCATGTCTGCCGAGGACGTCAAGTCCCATTCGAGTTGGACCAAGCGCAAGGACCGCGTAGCGGAGGACACGCCGGTCGACTGCGTCGGCATCCTCCAGGCGACCGAGCTGTTCGCCCCGGGCTCGTTGGTGGCCATTCCGATCGATGAGCAGAACAAGCTTGACGGTGACTTCGACGGGGACACGGCCATTGTCATCGCCGACCGGCCGCAGCTTTACGAGCATGTCCGGCAGTTCGATCAGGCCGAGCAAGCGCGCGGACTTCGCTCGCTCAAGCCGCCAAAGTCGCATACCCCGGCAATTGAGGGCGAGCTCTACCACTTCGGTCGTGCCAGCCAGATCCTCGCTGCCACGCAGGACGTTCTGGAAACGTATAGCTGCCTGCAGCGAGACTTTCTGGCTCAATCGCATGATGCCCGATGCTGGTTTGCCGAACGTGCCGTGTTTGGGACTTTCGAGGGCATTCATCACAAGCTCAAGCGGGATATCCGGGACCTGTTGAACCAGGACCAGGTGCGCGGCCAGGATATCCAGGACAGGCTCGAGCGGGCGAGGGACGAGATCGAGGCTGCAGACCATCCGGTCGCCGGCGAAGTCGCCGAGCTGCTCATGTCCGATCTCGAGGCGTGGGCCGCTAGCGCGGATAAGCAGGTCCTGCCCGAGGGAGTTGACAGCGGGAGCGACGCAATCCCAACGCTGAGCCCAGCGCTCTCCGAGCTTTTCCCGGAGCTGGCGGCGACCTATCCGGCAACGCCTGACCCACGCCATAGAGTCCAGGCCTTGCTCGACCATTATCCTGCGCGCATCGATCCCCGCCCGGATGGTTACAACGCGGACGACCTCCTGCAAAGCGCAACCAACCTCCTGAGCCTCGGCATCAAAGTCGGGACCGACGCCTATAAATCAGACACGGGCGCTCGCATCTTCATGAAGAAGGGCCAAACGCTTCAGCGGCTCCTGCAGCGGACGCCAAGTCTGCAGTCCGTGCCCTACAGCAAGGGACTGGCGGCGACCCTCAACCAGGGCAGGTTCGATGCCGATGCGACCTTGGAGGATCTGAAGGACAATCCCACGCTGGCGGCTTCCATCATGGAAGCCTCGATCAAGCTTGCGGTGGAGAAGCGGATTCTGCCCGGCCCCTTTGATCGACAGCCGGTCGCCGGGAATTCCGCCATGACGGTCACGCTGACCAGCGACGAGGCGGCAGAGCGCGGCCACACGGAAACTGCCCGCGCTAAGGCCGAAGAGGGGGAAATCACCAGAACGGCGATGTGGGTCGCCGAAACCCTTAGGCAGGCGGGCATTCGGGTGAATATGCCCCATTACGGTCGCAGGTTAAAATCAAAACACTCCATCTCAGACCAGCTCACCGGCACGAGCGTCCCATCCGGCGCCGCCGCACAGCTGATCAGCAACGCCGTCCGCCATGTCTTCGAAGTCCCTGAGATGGATTTTACCCGCGCCTTCAAGACGGCCATGCTGGCGTTCGAGGAGCGGGGCTACGCCGAGGTCAGCACGACCAACTGGTTCAGGATGCGCAATCCGAGCTTCGTCGGCATCAAAACCGTGCTCGCCACCCCGGAGGATTACCGCTTCGAGGTAGAGTTCCACACGCCAGACAGCTACCAGGCCAAGATTGACAATCACGATACCTACAAGCAGCTGGAGAAGCTTCGCAAGCAAGCGAGCGGCGATGCTCTGGAGCAAGGTAAGGCGGAGGAGCTCACTCAGAGCGTGCGAGCCGTCTGCAAGGAGGTCGCCATCCCCGATGGCGCCAGGAACATCCCCCACTGGGGCGGTGAAGCGGGTCTCAGAGGCGGCACCAGCGCAGCCTTTGGCCTGCGTGCTGCCGAACAACAAAGAAGGCCAGAGAGGTCGACTATTGCAAAAGAGATTGTCGCAGCTCTCGGTGCGCGGCCCATCGTGCTCGTCGGCCTGCCCGCCGCTGGCAAATCCACCATCGGCCGGTATCTCGCAAGACGACTGGGGCTGCTCTTTATCGATTCCGACAAACAGATCGAGCAGGCCACCGACATGTCGATATCGAAGATTTTCGATGCCAAGGGCCCGCAGTGGTTCAGGGACAGCGAGGCAAGCGTGATCGCGCAGTGCGTCGAGAAAGGGAACGTGGTCCTGGCAACCGGCGGCGGGGCGTTCGAGCGCGAGGAAACGCGGCGCCTCATCCAGGACAAGGCGGTGTCGATCTGGCTCGACACCAACCGAGACGAAATATGGAAGCGCCTTGCAAAGGACACCAGCCGTCCGTTGCTGCGCATCGACAAGGCGGAGGATAGCGACGTCGCCGAGAGCTCCAACACGTCGGCCATCAAGAAGGTGCGCTTCGAGGAACTCGTCAAGCAGCGCACGCCCCACTATCGCCAAGCCGATCTCACCGTCGTTCCGTGCGAAAAGCGGGACAACAAGAGCGCAGATGCATGCGTGCAGACGCTGCACACCTATCTTTGCGAGCAGGGCGCTCCGGACCGGAAACGCCCGGGAGATCAACTGTGTTTCGGCGTGTTGGGGTGGACGGCCCCCACGGCATCGATTGTGCCAGAATGAGGTCGTTGCAGATCTCAGACAAAGGAGACCGTCCGTGGAACAGATTAGCCGAATCGGCATGGATACGTCGAAGCGTTTTTTCCAACTTCACGGGGTGAACGCCGCCGAGAAGGTGGTTTTGCGCAAGAAGTTGCGGCGCAAGGAGATGGTTGAGTTCTTCGAGAAGCTTGCGCCGACGGTGATCGGGATCGAAGCCTGCAGCGCCTCCCACCATTGGGCGCGGCTTTTGCGGTCGTTCGGCCATGAGGTGAAGCTGATCGCGGCTCAACTGGTCAAACCGTATGTAAAGCGCAGCAAGAACGATACGGCTGACGCCGAGGCGCTTTGCGAGGCGATGAGCCGGCCAACGATGCGTTTTGTGCCGGTAAAAACTGCCGAGCAACAGGCGGCCCTGATGCTGGTCAGCCTGCGCGATCGGCTCATCCGCAATCGCACGCAATTGTCGAATGCCATCCGCGGCTATGCCGCCGAGTTTGGCTTTACCGCCGCCAAAGGGATGGTGCACCTCGATCCGCTGTTCGAACACATTCAAGCGGATGAGAGCGTGCCCGACCTGGCTCGCGAGCTGTTCGCGGCCCAGGCTGAAGAATATGCTCAGTTGCAGGCGCAAATCGCCGAAGTCGCCGCCAAGCTCATGGCTTGGCACAAGGCTGATGAATGCAGCCGACGTCTCGCCAAGATCCCTGGCGTCGGTCCGATCGGCGCGGCGCTGTTGATGATGAAGACCCCGGCGCCTGAGCTATTCCGGTCAGGGCGCCAGTTTGCGGCCTGGATCGGATTGACGCCGAAGGATCATTCTACGGCCGGCAAGGTCAGGCTCGGCGCCATCACCCGGGCCGGCGATGAAGCTTTGCGCGCCGTGCTGGTGTCGGGGGCCACCGCCGTGATCAGGCATGCTGTTCGCTGCGGAGGACGCGCCTCGCCCTGGCTCCTCGACCTTCTCAAGCGCAAGCCGCCGAAGCTGGCCGCCGTAGCGTTAGCCAATAAGATGGCCCGTATCGCTTGGAAACTGATGGTCACGGGCGAAAACTACGCCATGACATCCGCGCGCGTCGCTCCGGCGGGCGCGGCATAGAGATCAGCCAGGCACGGGGAGCAACTTAACTGCAACCGTGCTGAGCCGATGCCGGAACTTGCAAGGTGACAAGCAGATGGTGTGATCGATCGATCCTAGACACGAGATACTCCGTGGACCCCACTGACCCCGCAAAGGTCGCCGGCGTGTTTGGAACTCGCGTCGCGGAAACCATCTTGGCCAGCGTTCATCTGCGAGCGCGACAACAGGCTGATGGAGTGGATGCCCCTCCCGCCGGCATCGCAATGTGCCAATGAGGATATTCGCAATCATCAAGGAAGAAGACATCCATGGAAAATGTTACCATCATTGGGATTGATCTGGCAAAGCGCACTTTCCAGCTGCACGGGGCAGGCGCCGATGGTTCGGTGATCTTCCGCAAGAAACTATCGCGCGAGCGAGTTTTAGGTTTTCTGGACAGCCAGCCGAAGTGTCTGGTGGCGATGGAAAGTTGCGCTACCTCGCACTACTGGGGCCGTGAGATTGCTAAGCTTGGACATGAGGTGAGGCTCATTCCGCCCATCTATGTGAAGCCGTTTGTCAAAAGACAGAAGAACGATGCTGCCGATGCTGAGGCGATCGTTGAAGCCGCCTCGCGCCCAACGATGCATTTCGTCGCCGTGAAAACTGAAGCTCAGCAGGCTCAGAGCATGGTGTTCCGAACGCGAGATATTCTCGTCGGCCAGCGGACGCAGATGATCAATGCGTTAAGAGGCCACCTAGCCGAATATGGTGTGATTGCGCCCCAAGGCACAGTTCATGTGCATCGGCTCGAGCAGGTTATTGAGGATCCAAAGTTCGGCTTACCTGAACAGGTGCGAGACTTGAGCCGGCTGTATTTGGATCAAATTACGATGTACGACGACAAGATCAAAGCGTTGGAAAAGATCATCCGCGAGCGTGCCAAGCAGGATGAAGATGTCACGCGACTAATGACCATACCGGGAATTGGAGTGATCACCGCCATGGCGATTCAGGCTTTCGCACCACCGATGGAGGTCTTCAGGAATGGCCGTGACTTTGCCGCGTGGCTTGGGATCGTACCTCGGCAAAAATCTACTGGCGGCAAGCCGAAGCTCGGAAAAACATCAAAGATGGGCCAGCGCGATATCCGCCGCCTCTTGATCCTTGGCGCAACATCGGTCGTTAATTGGGCTGGACGAACGGGCGTGCCAAAGGGTCCGTGGCTTACCCGGATGCTGGTATGCAAACCGCGCATTCTGGTTGCAACTGCGCTGGCCAATAAGATGGCGCGGATAGTCTGGGCCCTAATGACCAAAAAAGAGAATTACCGCGATCCGGCAGCAGCGGTGGCTTGAGACGCGCCATCCGCCGATAGCGTCGGAATGTGAGAAGGGCAGAAGGACGGGTAAGGGAACACGGTCTTAGAGACGGGATTTGGATAACCAGAATATGTCCAGGAGCTTTGAGCTCGCCAGGCCGATTTGGACCTAATCCGCGTATCGCCATACAGGCCCGCGGCGTGCGAATGCCGCAACTTATGAGGCCGGACACACGACCGCACCTGATCGCATGTTCTCAAGTTCGTCGATAAAAACTTCTTGCATTCCCGGGGGCATCCACACACGGACATATGGACGCAAGCGATCTGATCAAAACAATGCAAAAAGACCCTTGCGAGGAGAGGGCCGTCCACATATGGGGTCTCGACCATGATCGGCGTAGGGGCCCCGTCATCTCAAATCAATGAAATCAACAGCCTGACAGGGTCTCGACGACGCCGATGGGGGTCAATGTTCGATCAGCATTCACAATCTCGACGATCTGCGGCTTCCGAGAGATGGATTAGGCGGGCTCGACCTTCGGATCTGCGCCAACTTCAAACGTGAAGCGGAGAGTTCGATCTTTCCGGACATTGCCCACAACTGCGGGGCGGAAGCACGCAATGCAGGTGCCGCCTTCATGGCGAACGCTCGGGTATACGAGTCCCAGGGAGTTTTCGCTAAGCAGCTGCTGCGATAGGCGCTGAGACTCGATGTAGCTTTCGGGATCGAGGCAAGCGGCGAACGCGGCGGCTCCCCGCAGATCGTGAAAACTGCCGGTGAAATCGGCCAGATAATCGTCGTAGGTCACTAACACAGGCTTCGTCCAAGAGACCTCGGCAAGCTCGACCCGCTTGTGAAAGCCGACTTCCGCGATCGATGTTTCGATCTCGAAGCCACCATACCAGGCACCTCGGTCGGGGCCGTTGAAACGGCTGCCATGAGGATGAGCATGACAGAAGGCCGCATTGATGATGCGGTAGTAAGGAACACCGAAGACAAGCTCGCCAAGCCCGATGCCCGGCAAGCGATCATTCTCGGCCAAGAGGCGATCGTTCGTCGCGTGATCGAGATCGAAAATATCCTTGAGGTGCGCATCGTCGTCAGCAATGCGCGTGAGCACGCTGTCGTTGTTGTCGCTGTATTTCGACGGGATCAGTCGATGCGTGTCGAATTGACGGACGAGCGAAACCGGCGGGGAGACCGTCAATGTCCACCCCGCCGTGAGTCGACCAACCGTCTAACAGTCCACATCGCGGCCAGTCCGCCCTGGATCATGTACGACAAGGGCGTTCCGCCACTGAAGAGACGGTTATTGTTCGGCAGCGTCACCCAGGCATCGGCCAGATCTTCTGGGTAGAGGATATTGAGGCTCTTGAAGATGCCGATGAGCAGCGAGATCCGTGCGAGCCGATCCGTATCAAGAACCCGGTCCGGGTTTTTCTTCATCTCGTAGAACACGCCGTTCGAAACGCCGCCCAACAGATCGCGAGCGTCCGCGTCCTTGATCGCCCACTTCTCCATGATGTTGAAGAAGGCTTTGATGGCGGACGGGCTCAAACGCTCCCGCTCCGTCTGATCGTTCAAGTTGATCAGCGGCGAAGGCTCGTAACCGGCCTTTGGGTAGGCGAGCTGGGCTTGCATGACATCCTCCGAATTAGGAGTGAATATACTCCAAAAACGGAGAATTGCAAGGGCCCATCGCGAGTAGATCGCCCGTCGCCAGAAACGTCTCGGCGGCACAGGAAAAGTCAATTTAATCAGTAGCTTGCGCCTGATTTCCCGGTGGAGCGCGAACTTCTCTGCCTCCCGGTCACGCGGGATGCCCGACCCACACCCTTCACACTGATAAAGGAGACCCTGTGTTTCGCCGTGAGGTCTCGACCATGATCGGCGTAGGGGTCCCGTCATCTCAAATCAATGAAATCAACGGCCTGAAAGGGTCTCGACGACGCCGATGGGGGGGGGCAATGTTCGATCAGCATTCACAGATAAGCAGGGCAGTCTCCCTCGTTTCGACGATAGTTTGGCGAGCTTCTTCGACCTCTTTCCGCAAGGTGGCTTGTTCAGCAGCAATGTCTGCGCGAGCCTGTGCAAGCTGTTTATTCAGTGCATCCACCTGAACCCGCCCCGGCGCCGGCGACCACCAGCAGCCGCAACTTTAGCGTCAATCAACATCCGATCGATTGTCGCCGCGCTCATCGTTGCCAGCAGCGCACGCTCTTCGCTCGTCGGCTTCAGCCGACCATGCCGCTCGAGTGCGGGCAACAGCGCTGGGATCATCGATACGAGGCGCTTGCCGCAGACGCGATCGGAGGCTTCCCACAGCGCGATCAGCGCGTCGCGCACACTGGCGTACTTGCGCCACCGACTGCTCGCAGGCTCGGTTGCGACGGTCGCCTCCTCGCTCAATCGCAATCCGGTCCTGTTCCTTCCGGCTGCCGACAATGCTCGCATCGCGTGCTTGCGATGCCAACCCGTCGTTGCCGTCAACTCATCAAGGATGCGTCCCTTCTCAACTCGCCCTGCCGTACGGTAGCGCTTCGCCACCGCCGCCAACACCTCGCGCCGTGCGCCCATGCTGATCCCGCTCGCCATTGGCGCCACCGACCTGATTCGGTGGCGCGGCCCCAGTCATCGGCGTGGAATCCTTCGGTAACATTCTCGATGAGGCAATGCGCACGGTCCGGATTGGCTTGTACGTAACTTCCTGCATCGGAATACCCCAAAGAATCAAAACCTGGACCGCGCTAACGCGACCATCAGGTTGATGGATAATTCCAGAGCAACATTCCGCTTTCAAGCAGAGTTGTGTGCTTGCGACTTGCTACCTTGGGCGTAGCGGAGACGCCGCCTAAGAGGCCCGAAGCGCTCGCAAGTGCGGATCATTTTGCCGACTCGTAGCTGGCGCAGAGAGCTGGCTCCGGTTGTTTGGACAGCGCCCCGCGGAAATTAAGTGGATTCCTGCCGGGTTACGCTGAACGCGGGGCTCTACGATTTTGTCGTTGCGTCGGGAGGGCGTAGCCCGACCTGAGCGACGACAAAATCGTAAACGACGGTCATGCGGCCATCACCATTGCTTGCGCGCCGAAGTAAGCCTCGTCGGGCGTGCGTCCGTCAAGGCTCGAGTGAGGGCGTCCCTGATTGTAGAACGTCAAATACTTGGTAATCGACGCTCGCGCCGCAGACACGCTGTCGTAGGCACGAAGATACACTTCCTCGTATTTGACCGTCCGCCAGAGCCGCTCGACAAACACGTTGTCGCGCCAGGCGCCCTTGCCGTCCATGCTGATGGCGATCTTAGCGTCCAGCAGCACGCTGGTGAAGTCGAGGCTGGTGAACTGGCTGCCCTGATCCGTGTTGAAAATCTCGGGCCTGCCGTGCTTCACCAATGCCTCCTGGAGCGCTTCGACGCAGAAGGCCGCCTCCATCGTGATCGATACGCGATGGGCCAGGACCCGTCGGCTGAACACATCAACGACCGCCGCGAGGTAGACGAAGCCACGCCGCATCGGAATGTAGGTGATGTCCATCGACCACGCCTGGTCGGGCCGCTCGATCTTCAATCCGCGCAACAGGTACGGGTAGATCTTGTGGCCAGGTGCCGGCTTGCTGGTGTTCGGACGGCGATAGATCGCCTCGATCCCCATCCGCTTCATCAGCGTCGCGACGTGGCGGCGGCCAACCCGCACGCCCTCACGCCGCAACAGCGATCGCAGCATCCGGGCTCCCGCGAAGGGGTAATCGAGGTGCAGCTCATCGAGCCGACGCATCAAGGCAAGGTCCTCGGCCGAAACCGGCCGAGGCTCATAGTAGACCGTGCTGCGGGCGAGGTTCAGGACCTTTGCCTGGCGAACAACAGACAGATCATGATCGCGGTCGATCATCGCTTTGCGCTCAGCAGGCCCGCCTTGGTGAGCGCGCCGGACAAAAAATCGTTCTCCAACGCAAGCTCGCCGATCTTGGCATGTAACGCCTTCAAATCGACCGGTGCCTCGGCCGATCCCTTGTCCTGCCCAAACACGCCGGCGGCGCCTTCCAGAAGCTGGTTCTTCCAGGTCGTGATCTGGTTCGGATGAACATCAAACTGTTGCGCCAGCTCGGCCAGCGTCTTCTCCCCCTCACGGCCGCCAAAGCCACCCTCGCCTTGAATGCCGGAGAATGCGTCCGGCGACTCCTCTTCGTCATCTTCGCTCCTGATTCGCGGCAAGAATCCTCGCCGCTGTCAGGCAGAAAATCCACTCAAGCTACTGTCCGAATTTGCGGAGCCAGCTCTCAGATCAGGGGTGGCGCACTGTGAAAGCAGAAACCAAGCAGTGGTGGGAAAGGTGGCCGACGAGGACATCCTATTTGTGCGCTGCGAACATCTCGCGGCACTACAGGCTGCCCGTAATTCTACGGGCGTTGCACATCGGTGATGTTTGGCATCTACTTCAAATTGAATTGGACGCGATCTTATTTCCAGACGAGGCCCCATGAACGTCAAAGCCATGATGGCGACGATCCTGCAGAACCAAATGGCATTACGCGGCGTTGATTCACTAAAGCCAGCTGAATACGAAGAGATCGTGGACCTGCTGATCGAGCAGCTCAGAGTATTGGAGCTTAGCTTGGCCACGCGAGAAACAGCGAATAAGCAAAAGCCATAGAATCCGCTGCGACGCTGAACGCCGACTAACGGGGGGCTTGCTCAATAATGCAAGACCACCGATTTCTAGGGTTCGATCAAGCCCGGAGCTTGCCGAAATTGGTTCGCGGGTTGTTAATCGGCGATGGGCAAGCTTGCGATCACTCAGTGGATCGCTGCCTTATCCAGCCCCCAGGCCCAAGGCAGCGTAGGATGGCCGGCGGCTGATGACGTCCGCCGGCCATCTGCTCGGAGAGTTGCCCAGGCTCTCTGAGTTTGGCAGGTGTGGGTGTTCGCCGAACAGCATGATGGAAGAGCCGCTCGCACGCGCGCAGCAATAAGCAACGTCGTCCAATTCCCTGGCTCTCGGTGATACCGATGCAACAGTCCAAGCTGCTTCAGGAGCCGGTGCAGAAAGTACATTGTGTAACCGAGCAGCGGGCCGAAGCGAGCTTCCAGCACCGCATCGCCATCAATCTTGCGGCGGATGCCGCGAATGATCCGGCCAAGCCGTGTTCGCAGGAACTTGAGTTGGCGCCGGGCGCGCTTGAACTGGTCAGCGTGGGTATACGGCCGATCGTGATGGCGGCGCGCTTGGCGAGCCCAATGAGCTTGACGATTGCCCGATGCATCTGCCGCGCGTCGGTCGGATGCGCAACGGCCTTGGGCTGCGCGCCGCTGCGATCAGTAGACCAGCGGCAACTTGCGATGGAATGCTCCACCCTTGAAAATCCACGACTTTGGCTCGATACTCGATCGAGGTCCCATGGCTATCAGCAATCCGAGGAGGGCGATTATGGCAATCCAGATCGTGATGGACCACAGCGGCGACAGCCGTCATCCTTTCAACCTCGACGACGCACAAGAACTGGCGAAGGCGGAGCAGCGGTTCTACGAACTGACGAATATCGGTTTCACCGCAGCGGTCCGGACCGGTCCAGGTCAGGTCTCGCAGATCCGATCGTTCGACCCGAACGCGGAAGAAACCGTCTTCTTCCCCAGGCTGGTCGGCGGCTAAGTGTCCGACCGAAAAATAAGTTGAGTGATATCAGCGAGTTCTGATTCCATTGGTGTTGCGAAGCATCAAAGGGATCGAGAATGTGGACTGATATCACCCGGGCACAGTTTGCCCGAGAGGAGCTGCGTTTGCCAAGCGACTTGACGGATGCGGAATGGGTCGTGCTGGAGAGGTTGCTTCCTGTGCGGGCCAAGCGCGGGCGGCGCCCGAAATGGAGCTATCGGGACATCGTCGAGGCAGTGCTCTATCTGCTGCGCGGCGGGTTGCCGTGGCGCATGCTGCCGCCCACTCTGTTTCCACCAATGACCACGGTGCAGTACTATTTCTACCAATGGCGCGACAGCGGATTGTGGCAATCGATCAACCACGCACTCCTGATGCTGGCGCGCGAGGCGATCGGCCGGGAGGCCTCGCCGACGGCTGGTGTGATCGACAGCCAATCGGTCAAGACCACCGAAGGTGGCGGCCCTCGCGGCTACGACGCGGGAAAGAAGATCAAGGGTCGAAAGCGCCACATCGTCACCGACACCCAAGGGCTCCTGGTCGGCGCGATCGTTCACGCTGCCGACGTCCAGGATCGCGATGGCGCGCCAGATGTCCTGTGCAGCATTCGCTACCGCTTCCCCTGGCTGCGCCATGTCTTCGCCGATGGCGGCTATGCCGGCGAAAAGCTCAAGGCGGTGCTAGAAAAGATCGGCCGGTGGACTGTCGAGATCATCAAGCGCTCCGATGCCGCACAGGGCTTCGAGGTGCTTCCGCGCCGCTGGGTGGTCGAACGAACCTTCGCCTGGCTCGGCCGCAACCGCAGATTGGCCAAGGACTTCGAGCGAACCATCGAAAGCGCAACTGCCTGGCTCTTCCTCGCCTCCGTCCAACTCATGACAAGGCGCATCGCAGCCATAAAAACAGCAATGCAATTTGAGTCAGATGGGGTATTCGGCCTGTTGCTGAGCCCCGTGTTAGCAGGGTGGTGCGCTTCAGGTTGATGATAAACGTGGTCTGTGTCGAGCAGCCACAAGCATCGGACGGAGAAGCGCAGCATGAAACATTACGCCGGATTAGACGTGTCGGTCAAAGAGACGTCCCTATGCATTGTCGATGAAACAGGCCGCATCTGCCGGGAAGTGAAAGTGGAGAGCCACCCGGAAGATCTTCTTGCTGTACTCAACGATCCGACTTGGCGGTTTGACCGGATCGGACTCGAGGCCGGGCCGCTGTCACAATGGCTGTTCAGCGGGCTGGCGGAAGCTGGCCTGCCGGCAATCTGCATCGAGACACGGCACGCCAAGGCGTTCCTCAAGGCGCAGGTGAACAAGAGCGACCGTAATGATGCGCGTGGCATTGCGCAGATGATGCGTGTCGGCTTGTTCCGGCCTGTCCACGTCAAGACCCTGACCAGTCAGAAGCGACGGGTCCTGCTTGCCGGTCGCAAGCTGCTTCAGGAGAAGGCCATTGCCATCGAGAATGACATTCGTGGGCTGTTGCGCAACTTCGGCTTGAAGGTTGGAATTGTGGGGGTGATCGGCTTCGAACAACGCATCCACGAACTCACCGTTGGTCAGCCGGAGCTGACCGAACTCATGGAACCGCTTCTCGTCGCCCGACGCGTTTTACGCGAACAGTTCACGCGACTGCATCGCAATGTGGTTCTGCTTGCCCGGGAAAGCGAGGTCTGTCGCCGGTTGATGACAATCCCCGGTGTTGGTCCCGTCACGTCGTTGGCCTTTATCAGCACGATCGACGTTCCCGCCCGCTTCAAGAGTTCGAAAGCCGTCGGGCCCTCCCTCGGATTGACGCCAGTCCTCAACCAGTCCGGTGAAAGCCACCGCATCGGTCGGATCTCGCTGTGCGGCGATCAAGCCATGCGAGCGCTACTCTATGAGGCCGCGCAGGTCATGCTGACGCGGGTCCAGAAATGGTCCTGGCTCAAGGCGTGGGCCATGCAGATCGCCAAACGACGCGGGCAGCAAAAGGCGATCGTCGCTCTGGCGCGGCGGCTCGCCGTCATCATGCACCGCATTTGGAGCGATGGAACGGAATTCCGCTGGACACGGGAGGTCTCGCCCGCGGCACAATAGTGCGACGCGCGGTCCACACACTCGTTGTTTAGTGGGGCGAGGTCCCTCGCGGGACGATGGACGAGATGAGTTCGCTTTGGGCTCTTGTACGGTCGCGTCCCTGCGATCAGCACGCGAGTCAGATTGTTCCGTCTCGTTCTACTGATCCCATGCTGGGAGAGCCATACGGCTGATCCCGAAGAGAAGCACGGCCCCGCGAGCGGCACCGAACCCGAGGAGGCGCCCAACCAAAGCCCTTGACCAAATCCGGCCGAATAGAGAAGACTCTAAGCTTGACTTTGTACAAAATCCCTTGGGCATTTCAGGTTTGTAGCGGCGGCGCTGATCTTCCGCGTACTGGCAGCGTGAGGTGCGCGCGGTCCTCTCATTTTGTGGCAATTTGAACGGGGTGAATCAATTCGCCGCAGTCTCACTCTCACTGACTTGCCTACTTCGCCTGACCGGATTCGAACCGGTGTATGACCGATCATAACGAGAACTGCGTCGGGTCTGGAGATCCTGTTCCGCACATCCTTCGCCAGTGGCTGTCGTCGTTTCGTCCCTGGTTCACCGCACCCAGTTGGGAGCATCTGCTGGTCCTGGTGATGGGCGCGATCCTGTCTCCAGGCAAACGAACGGTGACGTCCTGTTTGCGGATCACCGGCCGCGCTGAGGCTGGCAAGTTTTCCCTCTACCATCAGCTCCTTAATCGAGCGCGTTGGAATCCGCGCACGCTGGCTTCGCGGCTGCTATCGGTCGTTGTCGCTAGCCTCGTACCCGACGGTCCCATTGTGATTGGCATGGATGACACTATCGAGCGCCGATGGGGACCAAAGATTGCCGCCCGTGGCATCTATCGCGATCCGGTGCGCTCCAGTCATGGTCACTTCGTCAAAGCCAGCGGCTTGCGCTGGTTGAGCTTCATGGTTCTTGCCCCGGTCCCATGGGCCAAATGCATCAAGGCCCTACCAGTCTTGACGCTTTTATGCCCCTCAGCTTGACTTTGGCCAATTTTACACTTGTTCATCTTGTACGCGGAACCCTGAACATCGGATCGTTCTCGACGATTTCATGAGCGCTCGTGAGCATGAGTTTCATGCGCCCCATATTGCCAAAGGTTGTCCAGCGCCCCTTCACGTTCGACCAGTAGAAGAGCTCGAAGCGATCGGTATCTGGAATGGGGCGCAGCCGTGCGACCGGATTTGATGTCCGACGGTTGATAATTAAATAACCGCCACTGCTCTTTTCTATGTCGTGATGCGTGAACTGAGCAGCAATCTGGGCAAGCGTTGGGTCGGATTTTGCCATAGCGCTCAATGTGCTCGATGGGTGCCGCGCGGGCCAGGATGAATCGGTTTGCCGACTCAATTTGTCGCAGCTGGACGAGGTTGCTGCGATTCATCGTGCCGATTCTACCGATGGGATGCAACATGCCCGCCTTCTCCCCCGCTCTTGCGATCCGCTGCCGCCGCGTTTTGTGGCCCGGCTTGCCGTCTTCACCGATCTGTTCACACGCCCCACTTGGCTGAATGTTCTGACGCTGCTCGCCGGCGTTATCCTGGCGCCCGGCCGGCGCACTGTCACGGCGGCGCTGCGCATCTTAGGGCGGGAGCGCGATCGCGATTTCTGTACTTTCCATCGCGTCCTCAACCGAGTGGCGTGGTCGTCGCGGGCCGCGGCAGGCCACCTGCTGCTCCTGCTGATCAAGGTCTTCGTGCCGGCCGGCGAGGCGGTGGTGATCGGGCTCGATGACACCATTGAGCGGCGCTGGGGGCCCAAGATCAGCGCCCGCGGCATCTATCGCGATCCGGTGCGCTCCTCCAAGGGGCACTTCGTCAAAGCCAGCGGCCTGCGCTGGCTTTCTGCCATGTTGCTGGTGCGCGTGCCGTGGGCCGATCGCGTCATGGCGCTGCCTTTCCTCACGCTGCTCGCCCCCTCCAAACGCTTCTATGACGGCAAATCGCGCTCGCCCAAGACGCTGCTCGATTGGGCCCGCCAGGCCGCCCGGCAAATCCGCCGCTGGTTGCCCGATCGATATATCGTACTGGTCGCCGACAGCGCCTTTGCGGCCATCGAATTCCTTGCCGCAGTCCGCAAGCACGTCTGCGTCGTCACCCGCCTGCGCCTCGATGCCAACCTGTTCGAATTTCCCCGACCAAAGCGCAAAGCTCGTGGCCGCCCTCCAATTCGAGGCAAGCCCCACAAAAAACTCTCTGCCATCCTCAAGGATCGCAACGTGTCCTGGACGCGTTATCGGGTCAGTCTCTGGTACGGCCGAACCAATCGCACCGTCGAGATCGCAACCGGCACTGCGCTGTGGTATCGCGGCGGTGTTCCGCCGGTGCCGATCCGCTGGCTGCTCGTCCGCGACCCAACCGGCGAACTCGACCCACAGGCTTTCCTGGCGACCGATCTCAACGCTCATCCCCGCGACATCCTCGCTTGGTTCGTCAGTCGCTGGCAGGTCGAAGTCACCTTCGAGGAAGTTCGCGCTCACCTCGGTGTCGAGACCCAGCGCCAGTGGTCGGACAAAGCCATTCTGCGCTCCACCCCGATTTTGCTCGGCCTCTACTCCATCATCACTCTATGGACCCACGACCTCGCCAAGGCACGAAAGCTGAAGCCCAGAACCGCAGCTTGGTATCCAAAAGCCACCCTGACCTTTAGCGATGCGATCGCCGCCGTTCGACGCCAAATATGGGCTCATCAGATTTCTTTCATGTCCCGGCCGCGCCGTGACAGCATAGAAATTCCGCGCCATATCTGGCGCCGGATGGAGAACGCGCTCGCCTACGCCGCATAAATCGGCCAAAGTCGAGCTCAGAGCGCTACGACAAAAAGAAGGGGCGAAAGCACAAACTGCTGACAGATTGGGCAAGACAGGGCGTGATGCAACTTTGCCGCTGGCTGCCTGGACGCGATCTCATCTTTGTTGGCGACAGCAGTTTTGCTGTCCACACATTGGCCGCAGCGCTGCCAGACAGGGCCACCCTCATCACGCGCCTGCGTCTAGACGCCAGTCTGTTTGCCCAGCCAGATCCGCGACACGAACACACGCTTGGACGGCCTGCACAAAAAGGCATGCCCCTGCCCAAGCTAAAAGCCGTCCTCAACAACCCCAAGACGGTGTGGCAACGCATCGTCGCCTCAAGCTGGTATGGCGGGCAAACCGATAAACACCTCGATATCACGACAGGCACCGGCTTGTGGTATCGGCGAGCGACGCGATCCCGGACGCATCGTGCACAGCCTTGCGGATATGATCCGCGCCCGCATCTTCGCCATCGTGTGTGGCTACGAGGATGGCAATGATCTCGATCGGTTACGCGGCGATCCGGCGTTCAAGCTGGCTTGCGGCCGACTGCCGGACACTGGCCGGGATCTGTGTTCACAGCCGACCCTATCGCGCCTGGAGAATGCACCACAGCTGCGCGAGGTGATCCGGCTGAGCTATGCGCTGGTTGACCTATGGATGGACAGCTACGCGCGAGCGCCGAGCGCAATCACGCTCGACATCGACGACATGGTCGACGTGGTGCATGGCCGTCAGCAACTCTCGCTGTTCAACGCCCATTATGACGAACACTGCTTCCTGCCGATCCACGTCTACGACACCGAGCACAGCCGGCCTGTTGCGGTCATCCTGCGTCCCGGCAAGACGCCGAGCGGCATCGAGGTGCGGGCACACCTGCGCCGCCTGGTGCGGCGCATTCGCCGGCGCTGGCCCGATACGCGTATCACCTTCCGCGGCGACAGCCATTACGCCTGCCCCGAGGCGATGACTTTTTGCGAGCAAAACGGCGTCGATTACATCTTCGCGCTGGCCGGCACCAAGCCGCTCGCCAGAAAGGTCGACGAGGTCCGTGATGCAGTTCGAACCGAACGTGCGATCGCGAACAAGAGTGTGGTTCGCGGCTACACCGAGACCCGCCACGCGGCCGGCTCCTGGCATCGTGAGCGCCGCGTCATCGCCCGCATCGAGGCAACCCAACAAGGGCTCGACGTCCGCTACGTCGTCACCAGCCTGGATATCGGCTCGGCGGAGTGGGTCTATGATAGCCTCTACTGCGCACGCGGACAGGCCGAGAACCTGATCAAGCTGCACAAGACCCAGCTCGCCTCCGATCGCACGAGTTGCCGCTCGGCGCTCGCCAACCAGGTCCGCCTCGTCTTCCACACCGCCGCCTATTGGCTCATCCTCGCCGTGCGCGCTGCCATCCCAAAGCTGCGTGATATGGCAACGGCCGAGTTCAACACGATCAGGCTCAGGCTTCTCAAGATCGCGGCCCGCGTCATCGAGACCACCACCCGCGTCCGTCTTGCCTTCGCTGCGGCGTGCCCCGACGCCGACCTGTTCCGTGGCTTGGCAAACGCTCTGGTTCCGCAAGCGCCTTGACGCGTGGGGCATGAGCCCCTGGTCACCCCGCCGACGTCCTCCAACGCGTTCACGAAGTCCGGTCGAAAAGCGGCGACAAAGCCGAAGCGCTCGCGCGCGCTTTCAACCCCGACCGGAAATGTTCCAGAAGCCCGCCCGGCAATCATGAATAAGACGGGCTAGAGAGCCTGGGCAACTCGTCCGAGCAGATGGCCGGCGGACGTCAAAACCCCCGAGACTCTAACCGTCGCTGGATGAAAACTCAGTGGCAGCTCAGATGTCCTCGTCGGCCACCTTTCCCACCACTGCTTGGTTTCTGCTTTCACAGTGCGCCACCCCTGATCTGCGCCAGCTGCGAGTCGGCAAAATGATCCGCACTTGCGAGCGCTTCGGGCCTCTCGGGCGGCTTCTCCGCTACGCCCAAGGTCGCAAGTCGCAAACACACAACTCTGCTTGAAAGCGGAATGTTGCTCTGGAATTATCCATCAACCTGAGGTCGCGTTGGCGCGGTCCAGATTTTGATTCTTTGGGGTATTTCGATGCAGGAAGTTGCGTACAAGCCAATCCGGACCGTGCCAATGTTCGGTGCTCGCGCCTTTGCCCGCAAACTTCTGGCGGAGGTGGATCAGCTCAACTCACACCTTCTATCCGCCGAGCGGGAGCGGGAGGAAGTTCTGTCGAAAAACGCCGACCTCAGCGCGACTGTCGAACAACTGAGGACCCAGATAGAGCAAGTTCGAGCGGAGCGCGATCTCGGGCGGAAGCAGCTTGAGTCAATCGGAGCCGCTCCGCTCCTCGACATCGACGCGCGGCGACGGGAATTACAGGTGCAGGTGGATGCACTGAACAAACAGCTTGCACAGGCTCGCGCGGACATTGCTGCTGAACAAGCCGCCTTGCGGAAAGAGGTCGAAGAAGCTCGCCAAACTATCGTCGAAACGAGGGAGACTGCCCTGCTTCAAGAAATTGGAATCTATGATTACCGGCACCCTCTCACAGATACGCTGGCTTACAAGAAAGCGTTGGATCGGCTCCAAGATGCCACCAAGGCAACGGCAAAAAAGGATGGCAGCGCGGTACTCGCTGCCACTAGCTGGACGGTCGGCGGCTCCGAAGCTGAAGGCCGCAAGATGACGCTAGAAGTTTCCAAGCTCATGTTGCGCGCCTTCAACGCCGAAGCTGACAACCTTGTGCGGGGCCTGAAACCATACAAGCTGCAAAGTGCAATCGAGCGGTTGAAGAAGGTAGAGGAGACCGTGAGAAAGCTGGGTGCCACGTTGCAGGTGAGCATCTCGCCCGCGTACGTTCAACTGCGAATCGACGAACTCGAACTCACTGCCGATTTTCTCCAGAAGCAAGCTGAAGAAAAAGAGGCTGAACGGCAGGAACGCGAGCGGATGCGAGATGAGCGGAGAGCGCAGCAAGAGATCGAGCGCGAGCGCGCAAAACTGGCTAAGGAGAAGCAGCACTACCAGAATGCGCTGGAAGCAGTTACCATAAATGGCGACCAGCACGGCATGGAGCGGCTTCGGGAGCAAATCGCCGACGTGGATAAGGCAATCGAGAGCGTGGAAGCTCGCGCAGCCAATACACGCGCAGGCTATGTGTACGTGATCTCCAACATTGGGTCATTCGGCGAGAGGATGGTAAAGATTGGAATGACGAGACGGCTCGATCCAATGGAGCGCATTCGGGAACTAAGCGACGCATCGGTGCCGTTCAACTTTGATGTTCATGCACTCTTCTTCTCTGATGATGCTATAGGAATCGAAACTTTGATGCATGATCGGCTGTCGGGCTGCCGCGTGAACGAGGTGAACCGAAGGCGAGAGTTCTTTCGGGCGACGCCCTCAGAGGTGAAGACGCAACTCGGTCAGTTAACTGGGCAACTATTGGAGTTTCGCGAAGTAGCTGAGGCTATCGAATATAGACAGAGCTTGCGGATGCGAAGTGGTACGAGCGGATCAGCTGCGAGCCAGACGGGTGAGCGACCTGCCGATTGACGGGCAACTTCTGGATCTGACATCTGCGTCCTCTTGCGGTCGCGGTAATGCTCCCGCGTGGCATTAAGAACATAGGAGCTTGCGAGAACGCATTGAAAAGTCCAAACACGTCGCTGTCGCTCATCGCGAGCTATCTGCAATGGAGATAGGCTGTTAGCAATTTGGTAGAAAATCGTTAAATGGGACGGTCCCAGAATTATTGCTTCACGCTAATGTCGAATACGGCCTCGATCGGTCCTGTCTCATTTCTCGGGAGAGGGAACGATCCGTGAAGATAATCACCACCTTGTAGTTGCCGGCGTCTCTCAAAGAGAGGCTAGCCGTTGCATGATTGCGGAAATATTCCGCGTCGAATGGAAAGCGTTGCGTCGAGTTACTGTGTTTCGGCGTGGGGTCTCAACCATGATCGGCGTGGGGGTCCCATCATTTCAATTCAATGAAATCAATGGCCTGAAGGGGTCCCGACGACGCCGATGGGGGTCATTTTTCGATCAGCATTCACATCCACTGCGTCGTGCCGGGCGGTGGACCCTCGCTCGACGGCACACGCTGGGTCGCTTGCCGGCCCGGCTTCTTCCTGCCAGTGCGCGTCCTCTCCCGGCTGTTCCGCCGCCTGTTTCTGCAAGAGCTGCAAGCTGCCTTCGCGGCTGGCGAGCTGGGCTTCTTCGGCGCTCTCGCCCATCTCGCCGATCCAGCTGCATTCGCCGCGCGCCTTAATCAACTTCGACGGACCGACTGGGTCGTCTATGCCAAGCCGCCATTTGGCGGGCCCGAACAGGTGCTGGCTTATCTCGGCCGCTATACGCATCGCGTTGCCATCGCCAACAGTCGGCTGATCTCGCTTGCCGACGGCAGGGTGAGCTTTTCCTGGAAGGACTATCGGCAGAATCGTAAAGCCAAACTGATGACGATTGATGCCGATGAGTTCATTCGTCGCTTTCTCCTGCACACCCTGCCGGACGGCTTCCACCGCATCCGCCACTATGGCTTCCTCGCCAATGGCGGACGCAACGGTAAAATCGCTCTCTGCCGTCAACTCCTTGCTGTCCGCAACGCTCCGACTGATCAAGAAGCCGGCGACGATCCCCTCACCATATGTGAGATCCCCGTCTGCCCGCATTGCGGCGGCACCATGCGGCGCATCGATGTTGTCCCGCGAGCCTGCGCCCGCGACCAGCCGTTTCGCTGTGATACGTCATGACCAGCGCCTCCACCCACCCCTTCTGTGATCACCTTCTCGTCGGCAACGTCCAAAGTCGCCGTGGCCGCGCTCGTCACCGAACACCCTGCCAATCGTTCGGCCACGCATCCCAGCGCAGCAAGTCGCTCGCTGGATCGCGCCCTTGGCCCGATCAATCCGGCCCCTCAGATCCGATCCATGACTCGCCGACGCGCGGCGACCCCAGGCGCGCCTTCCCCGCAGTCCCAACCGCTGCACTATTCCCATAGCGCCCACAACTCCGCAGCTTCGTTCAATCCGGCTTCTATGAGGTCGCACGCACAACCGGGCGCGCGGCTCGCGCCTGCCACGCGACCTCACAGAACCCTCAAGATTCTTGGAGGTTGGTGAGGCTGATTCGCCGTCAGTAGCGGCGAACGCGGCGTAATTTAATTTACTTCGGTGGAACGGCCTTGACTGAGGCCAATACGACCCTTCCGGTCACGGTGAATGGAGTACTGGACTAGGTCTGCGTTTTCGTGGTTCGAATCTTATCAGGCAGCCTGGGCGAGCTTGTAGGACCAGGTGTGGATGACGGGGTACCGATCGACGTCGTGGATGCCGGCCATGATGCACTCCTTAAGTTCGTGTTTTGAGGTCACCCGGATGTGACGCAGGACGGAGCGTGCGAATTTGGAGAAGAAGCCCTCGATGAGGTTGAGCCGGGAGCCGTGCTTGGGCGTGAAGGTAAATTCGAAGCGGCCTGCGGGTCGTGTGTCGAGCCAGGCTTTGGTTTCTCTCGATATGTGTGCGGAATGATTGTCGAGGATCAGCTTGATCGCCGTGCTGCGGGGATAAGCCGCGTCGAGAAACTTGAGGAATTCGACGAACTCGCGGCTGCGGTGGCGGTCTCTGACAAGAGCGTGGACCTTCCCGGTTAGCAGATCGATCCCCGCCAACAGGCGTCGGGTTGACTGCGCACCGCGCCTTTCCGTTCTAGCCCGTCTTATTCATGATTGCCGGGCGGGCTTCTGGAACATTTCCGGTCGGGGTTGAAGGCGCGCGCGAGCGCTTCGGCTTTGTCGCCGCTTTTCGACCGGACTTCGTGAACGCGTTGGAGGACGTCGGCGGGAATGACCGGGGCTCATGCCCCGCGCGTCAGGGCGCTTGCGGGACCAGAGCGTTCGCCAAGCCGCGGAACAGGTCGGCGTCGGGGCAAGCTGCAGCGAAGGCCAGACGGACGCGGGTGGCGGTCTCGATGACACGGGCTGCGATCTTGAGAAGTCTGAGCCTGATGGTGTTGAACTCGGCGGTTGCCAGATCACGCGGCTTCGGGATGGCGTCGCGCACGGCGAGGATGAGCCAATAGGCGGCGGTGTGGAAGACGAGGCGGACCTGGTTGGCGAGCGCCGAGCGGCAGCTGGTGCGATCGGAGGCGAGCTGGGTCTTGTGCAGCTTGATCAGGTTCTCGGCCTGTCCGCGTGCGCAGTAGAGGCTATCATAGATCCACTCGGCCGAGCCGATATTCAGGCTGGTGACGACGTAGCGGATGTCGAGCCCTTGTTGGGTTGCCTCGATGCGGGCGATGACGCGGCGCTCACGATGCCAGGAACCTGCCGCGTGGCGGGTCTCGGTGTAGCCGCGAACCACGATCTTGTTCTCGACCGCACGTTTGGTTCGAACAGCATCGCAGACCTCGTCGACCTTTCTGGCGAGCGGCTTGGTGCAGCCGGCCAGCGCGAAGACGTAATCGATGCCGTTTTGCTCGCAAAAAGTCATCGCCTCGGGGCAGGCGTAATGGCTGTCGCCGCGGAAGGTGATACGCGTGTCGGGCCAGCGCCGCCGAATGCGCCGAACCAGGCGGCGCAGATGTGCTCGCACCTCGATGCCGCTCGGCGTCTTGCCGGGGCGCAGCATGACCGCAACAGGCCGGCTGTGCTCAGTGTCGTAGACGTGGATCGGCAGGAAGCAGTGTTCGTCATAATGGGCATTGAACAGCGAGAGTTGCTGACGGCCATGCACCACGTCGACCGTGTCGTCGATGTCGAGCGTGATTGCGCTCGGCGCTCGCGCGTAGCTGTCCATCCATAGGTCAACCAGCGCATAGCTCAGCCGGATCACCTCACGCAGGTGTGGTGCATTCTCTAGGCGCGATAGCGTCGGCTGCGAACACAGATCACGGCCAGTGTCCGGCAGCCGGCCGCAGGCCAGCTTGAACGCCGGATCGCCGCGTAACCGATCGAGATCATTGCCATCCTCGTAGCCGCACGCGATGGCGAAGATGCGGGCGCGGATCATATCCCCAAGGCTGTGCACGATGCGTCCCGGATCGCGCCGCTCGGGGAATACGCAGGACAACTTCGCGGCCAAGCCGAGGCGCTGGTCCGCCATGGCCAGAAGCATGACGCCGCCATCCGACGTCAGCCTGCCGCCGTCAAACGCGGCTGTGATCTTCTTGCGGGAAACGGCTGGAAATGAGAACGGCAGACTCGTATTGTCAGTCATGGCGAGTGTGGCGGCGGCCCGATGCGCGGAGGGTGGGTGTCAGCAACCGAATCCTACGCCACCTCAGCGGCTTACGCCACGCTCGCCAACCTCTCAACAATCCGCTGATGAATAAGACGGGCTAGCCCGAACAACGGACATGTAGGCGATCTCCTTCGGAATTCATTGATACGCACGCCAGGACCTGAGAAAGGCGTCGACATGGCACGCATACACCAGCAATGAGCAGCCCTGTCTGAGCAACGCGGAAAATTTTGTCCTGTCCCCGGGGCATCGACGTGCCCTCGCTGAAGGCCGACTTTGTTCGCAAGTGCCCTGACTTCCTACCACAGGGAGCGGGCGCAGACCCAGGGAGCTACCCATTTTTGGCAACCAGGCCAAGTCGCGCGAACGAATCCACGTTCGAGCGAACGCTCCCTTTTTGTCTGACAGGGATGTTCTCCGCGTCCGTGGAGAACTGTTCAACAGCAACAGGGGGTCCAATGAAGCCGAATGCGATAGCGAAGACTGAGCCCGACAAGCTTGCCGACGACATACTCGAAGGTGCGGACGCTATCGCCGAATTCTTGTTTGGCACGAACGATGCCGAGCGCGATCGCAATCGACGCAAGGTCTACTATCTGGCGGAGCGGTCGAAATTGCCGGTCTTTCGCTTTGGATCGATGCTTTGCGCGCGTAAGTCCGTTCTCCTTAAGTTCATCGCCGGGCAGGAGATGCGTGTCCTTCCTCCCGAGGAATAGGCTCCTCACACCGCCCCTTTCCGGATCTTGACCGCTGATGCGCTCGAAGCTCTCTCGTTCGAACACGGACTCCTCAACCAGAGCCGCATCGTCCACCGTGACCTGGATGTCGATCCCGTCCTTCGCGGCAAGCCCTGGCACGTGGCTGATCCGGCGTGATGAACGAACGCTCGGGCTGGTGCAGCCCGTATCACGGCTGGCATTAGAGCCGCAAAATCATCGGCCCCACTTGCTCGGGGCGGCACGATATCAGCTTCCTGTGAGTTCGAGCTCGGCGGCCATCTTGGCGTGGCGCGCACGCGCGTCGGCGCGGTGATCGGACGCGATCGCGACATAAACCGCCGGCAGCACGAAGAGCGTGAACAGTGTGCCGATGGACATGCCCGCGACGACCACGAGCCCGATCGAGAAGCGGCTCGCGGCGCCAGCACCCACTGCAGTCAACAAGGGTAAAAGGCCAGTAACCATCGCCGCAGTGGTCATCAAGATTGGACGGAGTCGGACGCGCGCCGCCAACTCGATGGCCGAGCGACGATCGAGCCTCTTCTTGAACTGCAGCTCATTGGCGAACTCGACCATCAGGATACCATGCTTGGAAATCAACCCGACCAGTGTCAACAATCCGACCTGGGTGTAGATGTTCATCGTCGCCACGCCAAAAAATAGCGGGATCAAGGCGCCGACGATTGCCATCGGCACACTGACCATGATGATGAGAGGATCGCGCAGACTTTCGAACTGCGCCGCAAGCACCAAGAAAATGATGATGAGCGCAAACGCAAAGGTGATGGCGAGTTGGCTACCTTCCCGCACATATTGGCGGGCATCGGCGAGGAAGTCGTGGCTGAAGCCTGCGGGCAGTTTCTTTGCCTCCCCATCCAGGAAGTCCACAGCCTGACCGATCGTGACGCCGGGCATCGGTACGGCCTGGAATGTTGCGGAGTTGAGTTGGTTGTAGTGGGTGAGCGCGTTCGGATCGGTCGCAGTCTCGATGGAGACCACCGTTGACAGCGGCAGCATCGCACCCGTCGCAGCCTTCACATAAAAATTCCCGAGTGATTCCGGCGACAGGCGTTGCTCGCGTGGCACCTGCGGGATTACCTGGTAGGAGCGGCCCTGTAGGTTGAAGCGGTTGACGTAGTTTCCGCCAAGCAGGGTCGCGACCGCGTTACCGATGTTCTGCATGGTGATGCCTAGTTCGTTGGCCTTGGACCGATCGACCTTGATTCGCACCACCGGCTGGTTGAACTCAAGGTCAGAGTCGCTGACCATGAACAGACCGCTCTTGCGCGCGGCATCCTTCAGCGTCGACATCTGCTCATAGATGGACTGGAAACCCAGCGTCGAGTTGATCACCATCTGCACTGGCAACCCTCCCGAACTGCCCGGAAGGGGCGGTAGGCTAAAGGCAAATGCGTTGATACCTTCGATTTTGGACAGCTCCGCCTGCACTAATGACTTGAGCGCGATTGATGATCGCTTGCGCTCGTCCCAAGGCTTGAGCAACATGCCGGCCATGCCGCCCTGCGGACCGCTGGTGCCGTTGAGCACGAAACGCAAGTCGGTCTCGGGAAATTCCTGAAACGCCTTGTCGAGCTTGGCACCGTAATAGTCGAGATAGTCGATATTGGCATATTTCGGCGCCTTAGTCAGCGCAAATACGATGCCCTGATCCTCCTCGGGTGCGAGTTCCTTGGAGGTATGCATATAGAGAAAGCCGACGAGGCCTAGCATGGTCAGCGCAAACAGCCCGGTAATCGGGCGATAGTCGAGCGAGCGGTCGAGCTTGCGGCCGTACCAGCGTGTCATGGCGCCGAACACGCGGTTCACAAATCTCGCAAACCGCCCCTCCTCAGCGCTCTTCAGGAAGATCGAGCACATCATCGGCGACAGCGTCAACGCAACCGCGCCCGACACGATTACCGACCCCGCCAACGTAAAGGCAAATTCGCGAAACAGCGCCCCGGTGAGGCCGCCGAGAAAGCCGATGGGCGCGTACACAGCGGCCAGCGTAATCGTCATGGAGACGACGGGGCCGATGATCTCGCGCGCGCCTTCCCTAGCTGCCTGCGCTGGCGGCGCGCCTGCCTCCAGATGGCGATGAATGTTCTCCACCACAACGATTGCGTCATCGACCACGAGACCGATCGCAAGCACCATCGCGAGGAGGGTCAGGAGATTGAATGAAAACCCCAGCGTCAGCATCAAGCTGCAGACGCCAACGAGCGACAGCGGAATGGTGACGACGGGAATGATGACCGACCGCAGCGTAGCCAGGAACAGGAAGATCACCGCCACCACGATCGCGACGGACTCAATGAGCGTCTTCTCCACCTCATCGATCGATGATTGAATGAACTTGGTGGAGTCGTAGGCCACATTCATTTTCATCGATGGCGGCAGATTACGTTCCATTTCTGGAAACAGTGCCCGAACGTCTCGCACTATGTTGAGCGGATTGCCTTGCGGGCTCGCCTGCACGCCGATAAAGATGGCGTGCTCGCCGTTCATGGCAATGCTGACGTCTGCGGTCTGTGCGGCAAGCTCGACTGTCGCAATGTCCTCTATGCGCACAAAGCCGCCGTCGTTGGCTTTGACGACCATGCGCTTGAAGTCATCGACGCTTCGCAGATCAGTATTGGCCGTCACATCAGAGACGATGAAATAGCCCTTAGCTTGGCCGGCTGCGGACTGAAAGTTATTGGCGGCGATTGCAGTCGAAACATCAGCCGGCGACACCCCGTGCCCCGCCATTCTCGCAGGATCGAGCCATAGCCGCATCGCAAAACTTTGGCCGCCCAGGATGTCCGCCGCTGCGACGCCGTCCACGGTTGACAGAACCGGTTGCACTACGCGCGAGAGATAGTCGGAGATCGCGCTAGCCGTCAGTTCCTCGCTGGAGAAGGCCATATATATGACAGCTGTCGTCTGACCGGTAGACTTAGTCACGACCGGATCGTTCGCTTCCTTCGGGATTAAGTATCTGACCGAATTGACTTTAGAGAGGACTTCGGTGAGCGCCTCGTTTGGATCGAAGTTGAGCTTGATGTAGACCTGGATCGCCGAGGTACCGAGAACCGAGGAGGACGTTGTAAAGTCGACGCCCTGGGCCGAAGCGACTGCCTGCTCCAACGGGGTCGTGATGAACCCTTGGATCATGTCCGCGGAGGCACCCGGATAGGAGGTCGTGATATTGACGACCGTGTTCGACAGCTTGGGATACTGCCGGATCGGCAGAACTGTGGCCGCGCGCAGGCCGATCAGCAGGATCAGGAGACTGACCACGATAGATAGCACCGGACGCCTTATGAAAAGTTCGGTAAATGCCATCGCAGACGCTCGCATTCCAGAAGTTGATGCCAATTCGCAAACAAGTCTGGCCACGCCACGTTCATAAATGCGGCGATTGCGACCAAGCCCGTAGCATGAGGGAAGCGGGGGTCGGTTGCTCTAAAGGCTCATCTTCCTAAGCAACACATCACCCTCTATTGGATCAAGCGCCCGGCGGTCAGGCTCGAAACAGTAGAGCAACGCGTCTGGGCAACCCCGAAGAAAAACGCGCCGAACCAGTCCCGTCGCAGCAGCCGATCTTGGCGGCAATCGAGGTCACCGCCGCCCAGCGCGAGGGATGCTCGCTCGCGTGATCCAGAACCATCCGGACCGCTCGGGCCCGGACCTCGGGTGAAAACTTGTTCGTCGTCTCGCTTGTCATGGCTCCATCCTCTCAGGAGTTGGAGCCTCCGGCAAACCCGGGGCGGTTCACGCCCGCCAAGTTGACGTTCGTGTAGACCGGTATCGCAGCTCCGGAATGAGGGTCATATTTGTACGAGATCGGCTTGACGTTTCCTCCTCCGTTCGAATCTCCCGTATAGTTCGTCCAGATCATTATCTCCTGGTCGTTTGAACTGCTCCAGATATCGTAGGCCGTGTCCCAGGCACCCGCAGAGGGTACGAGTTGGTTGAAGCTCGATTTCAGGGTGATGATCGAGTCTAGCGGTTTGGCAACATCGTGGGCCTCGTGGGGATAGCTCTTGACGCCGCCGGTGCTCCATTGGTTGATTGAACTCACCGAGATTGTTTGAGGCCCCGCACCTGAGCCAAATACGTCGTTATTCCAAGTATAGCCGTCGAACCTATAGCTTCCGTATTGAGCGCTCGAACTCCAAATCACTGGTTTGGCCGCTATCGGCAAGATTACCGCCATTGCAGTCAGAGGGGCAGCCACCTTCAGCTTCGAGATCACACTCTTTCGCACTTCAAGCACAGATCATCTCCATGTAAACCGGGGTCACTTGAGTGCGCTAGCTATAATCAAGAGTCGTGCCAAGCGTGTAGAGCTGATTTATCAGAGGTGTTTGGGCGAGTGCTGTCGCGTGCTGAACAGAATGTTAGACATCCGCCACCGTCACATTGATGCATGGATGAGATCGAATGTAGCTGCCGGCGAGATCCGCCTTCGACGGAACATGCGTCCCTGCCGGGACGAAGGTGTTGGCAGTCTCGAAAGTCGTCCCGCGGGCGGTGACGGACCGCGCTCTTCACATCGCGATGCCGCGCCTCTTGAACGCCATCATGCGGCGCTCCTGCATAGAGAAGTGGACCCCGGATTTTGGACCGGCGGCTTAGGTGGTGCGGATGCCGTTCCGTTTTGATAAACGGAGCGGACCATGAAGAAGACGAGACGGACAATCGATGCGGCGCTGAAGGCAAAGATCGCCTTGGAGGCGCTGCGAGAACAATCAACGGTGACGGATCTGGCGCAGCGCTACCAGGTGCATGTGAACCAGATTTATGCCTGGAAGAAACAGCTTCAGGATCAAGCGGTTCGGGCGTTCGACGCGGGCGCTGGTCGGGATGGCGAGGCGGCCCACGAACTGGAGGTCGAGAAGCTCCACGCCAAGATCGGACAATTGACGGTCGAGCGGGATTTCTTAGCCAGGAGGTCCGAAAGATGAGCGCGCCGGATCGCCGAGGATTGCTTCAGCGCGATCATGCGAGTCTATCGATCCGCCGGCAATGCCAACTGCTGAGCGTTGCGCGATCGAGCGTGTATCGGCCGCCGCGGCCGGCCAATGACAACGACCTTGAGCTGATGCGGCGGATCGACGAGCTGTTCACGGCCTGGCCGTTCTTGGGCTCGCGGCGGATGACGGCGATGCTCAATAGCGAAGGCTGTCGCATCAATCGCAAGCGCGTGCAGCGGTTGATGCGCAAGATGGGCATCGCGGCGCTGGGACCAAAGCCCAGAACCACAAAGCCGGCGCCGGGACACAAGATCTTCCCGTATCTCCTGCGCCATATGGTGATCGACCGACCGAATCAAGTGTGGGCGGCCGATATCACCTATCTGCCGATCGGCCAGGGCTTTCTGTATCTGGTGGCTATCATCGATTGGGCGAGCCGTGCGGTGCTGGCCTGGCGCCTGTCGAACACGATGGACACATCGTTCTGCGTGTCTGCGCTCGAAGAGGCCTTGGCGCGCTTCGGCCGGCCTGAGATCTTCAATACCGACCAGGGCAGCCAGTTCACCAGCGCCGCCTTCACCGGCACGCTGGCCGCCACCGGCGTCAGGATCTCGATGGACGGTCGTGGGCGCTGGATGGACAACGTGTTCATCGAGCGGCTGTGGCGCTCGCTCAAATACGAGGACATCTATCTCAAGGGTTATTCGGATGGTCGCGAGGCCAAAGCCGGAATCGTCCGATGGATCGAATTTTACAACCGCGCATCAGAACACCCATTTGTCTATGTTGTTGAAGAGAAGAGACTTTGCTGATCGGGATGCGATCCTGCGGGGTATCTTGGGTTCTGCCGCGCTCGTTCGGTGATGGATGTGGCGGCATCCGTGGTCAAGGCCGCGCGCGCGAAGATCCATGGCCCATCCGGCAGAGGGTGGACGGCTTCGATCTGACCAGCTTCTGCGGCTAAGCGCAGCGTCTTGGATGCGACCTTGAGAAGCCTGGCGGCGTGGGAGAGATTGAGCCAGGGCTCGACGCTATCCTCGGCCCGCCGGAAGACGGGTATCCGATGATAAGATCGCGTGGTTGTGACGCGCTCACGGGTCCAACGGTTGCCGTTGCCCGTCTTGAGGCCGTTGCGGTTGAGCAGGCCCGCAATCAGGTCGTCGCTGGCGATCAGAACCAGTTGCCGGATGGCTGCAATGATGTCGTCGGAGGTGCTGTTACGCTGCCCGCGTCGACGCTTGGGCAGCCGCATCTCGCTGTGAGCGCCGCCCGCCCAATGCACGACGAGGACGATCTCGGACGCTTCGTCATCGATATCGGCAACGACCTCGTGGATTAGCGTACGGACGATGCGCTTCTTCAGCCGCGCATCGGTGGTCGGCCCTGACCAAACTGACTTGAGGTTTGAGGCCAGCACACTGAGCAGCGCTGGATCGATCGCTGTCGGTGCGGTCGCCGCGTCATGCGCGGCAATCTTGCTCGCTACCTCGGCGACGCGGGCAAGCGAGCGATTCCAGCGCGCCTCAAGCTCCGCGGCAACCAGGCGGTTTGCCGGATCAGCCGCGTCATATTGCCGGAAGGCGCGATCGGCGGCGTAACGGGCCACTTCGAGATCACGGCCGAGCGCTTCGCGAACTTGATCCCTCTGATGTGTGGCCTGGGCTGCAGCGGCCGTAGCCGCCACGACGGCGCCGGGTCCGACGACGCCGAGAAGTGCCTCTTCGATTGCATCATCGACGCGCAAGCCTCCGAACGCGATGCAGCGCGGTTCGCCGTTATCCATCCAGCCGCGCGAGCAGCTGTAACGGGGAATATGATGCTTCATACCGCTATAGCGCAGCGTCAGCTTGCGGCCACAACGTCGGCAGCGGATGAGCCCAGCGAGCAGCGCCTCGCCATGCTTGGGCGCACCATGATGCCGGCTCGTGGGCACGTTACTGGAGACCATTGTACGGATCGCTTCGAACCTCTCCCAGTTCACATAGCCTTCGTGGGCGTCCGGCTTAAGGGCGAGCCACTCCGCGCGCGCCTTCCGGCGGATCTTCGCGTGCGGCGCGGCGATCAAAGTGAGAGTGCAGCGTCAATCAAGATGAGAATGCCGCCGCTGGACGGGAACGTAGGGAGGGCGTAGCCCGACCGGAGTTTCCGTCCAGCGGCGGCGGCCTCTTCGAGGCCTTTCTCTGGTGGTCGCGGTCGGCCGGTATGCCGGTGGTTTTTCCGATTCGGAGGAATCACTTTTGTGCCCGGCCGCCACATAACCGACCATCAATTGAGGCTCTACATGAAGCTCAGGAAGACCCATCCGACGCCTGTCGCCGCGGCGAAGGCGTCGATCAGCGTGGCAACGGCCTACCGGATCGAGAAGGATCCGATACTACCTTCGCAGAAGAAGGAGCCGCGCGGACGACGGCGTCCCGATCCGCTCGCCGACATTTTCGACGCTGAAGTTGTGCCGCTGCTGCGGGCAGCGCCCGGCATCCGGCCCGTGGCCATTTTCGAGGAGATGATGCGGCGCCATCCCAAGTTGGGCGAAGGAGTGCGCCGGACGCTGGAACGGCGCATCCGAGGCTGGCGTGCCGTCCACGGTGAGGAGCAGGAGGTCATCTTCCGCCAGGCGCACGAACCCGGCAGGCTCGGTCTGTCGGACTTCACCGACGTGGCCTCGTTCGGCGTCGCCATCGCCGGTCAGCCGCTCGACCACCGGCTCTATCATTTCCGGCTCGCCTATTCGGGCTTCGAGCACGCCCATGTCGTGCTCGGCGGCGAGAGCTTCGTGGCGCTGGCGGAAGGCCTACAGAACGCACTCTGGTCCCTCGGTGGGGTGCCGCGCGAGCACCGCTCGGACAGCCTGTCGGCCGCCTTCCGCAACCTGGACAAGGACGCGCGCGAGGATCTCACCCGCCGCTATGACGAGCTGTGCAGCCATTACGGCATGACGCCGTCACGCAACAATGCCGGCATCGCCCACGAGAACGGCTCGATCGAGGGCCCGCACGGCCATCTCAAGCGGGCGATCGAGGATGCACTGTTGCTGCGTGGCACCGTCGACTTCGATGATCTCGCCTCCTATCGCCGCTTCGTCGACGAGATCGTCGGCCGCCGCAATGCCCGCAACGCCAAGCGCATCGATGCCGAGCGCGCCCAGCTTCGGGAACTACCTGAGCGGCGCACCACCGACTATGAGGAACTCAGCGTGCGCGTCACCTCCTCAGGCGGCTTCACGCTGCGCAAGGTCTTCTATACCGTGCCCTCGCGCCTGATCGGCCATCGCTTGCGTGTGCGCCTCTACGACGATCGGCTCGATGTCTTCATCGGCGGCACCCATCTCATGACGCTACCGCGCGGGCGTGCTTCCCCGTCCGGCAAGCATGACCAGGTCGTCAACTACCGGCACGTCATCCATTCGCTCAGAAGGAAGCCGATGGCGTTGCTCAATCTTGTCTATCGCGACCGGCTCTTCCCGCGCGAGGCCTACCGGCGGACCTTCGATCTCCTCGTCGAGCGTCTGCCCGAGCGCCAGGCCTGCCGCATCATGGTCGAGCTTCTTGGCCTCGCCCACGAGCGCGGCTGCGAGAGCGAACTGGCCGAGGAGCTGTCCATCTGCCTCGACAATCACCGGCTCCCCGACATGGCCGCGGTGCGTGCCCGCTTCGCGCCCGATCCCGCGCGCCTGCCCAACGTGGTCGTCCGCCTTGCGCCGCTTCAGGCCTACGAAGCGCTCATCGGCGCCAGCCTGGGAGACGCAGCATGAAGAGCGCCTCGATTGACCCCGCCAAGCTCAGCCTGCTCCTTAACGAGCTGCGACTGCCCGCCAGCAAGGTGATCTGGCCACAGTTCGCCGAGCAGGCCGACAAGGAGGGCTGGCCCGCCGCGCGCTTCCTCACTGTGCTCGCCGAGCACGAACTGGCCGAGCGCGATCGCCGCCGCATTGAGCGGCACCTCACAGAGGGCCGCCTTCTGCCCGGAAAGACCCTCGACGCCTTCGAGTTCGACGCTGTACCGATGGTCTCCAAGGCTCAGGTCATGGCCATCGTCGCCGGCGACACCTGGTTGGAGAAAGGCGCAAACCTGCTCTTGTTCGGCCCGCCGGGCACCGGCAAGAGCCATCTCGCCTCGGCGATCGGTCTCGCCCTCATCGAGAACGGCTACAGGGTGCTGTTCACCCGCACCACAGATCTCGTCCAGAAGCTGCAGCAGGCCCGCCGCGACCTCGTCCTCGAGAGCGTGCTGGCCAAGCTCGACAAGTTCGACCTGCTCATCCTCGATGATCTCGCATACGTCACCAAGGACCAGGCCGAGACCAGTGTGCTCTTCGAGCTCATCAGCGCCCGTTACGAGCGGCGCTCCATGCTGATCACCGCCAACCAGCCCTTCGGCGAGTGGGGAAGATCTTCCCAGAGCCAATGACTTCATGATGCCTCCTTCTTCGAACGCTTGGTGCGTCGTACCCGATTACGAAGCTGACTGATTTGGTCGTCTGAGAGCTCGATCTGCCATGGCTGGCCTTTGGTTAGCTGCCGACCTGCCAGCAATCCCCGCGCGAGATAATCGAACACCGTCTGCGGGGTCACCCCAAGCTCAGCCGCTGCGCCCTGAATCGAGAAGCTGCCGTCGGGCCAGCGCATCGGATTCTTGTCCACGCCGTTGATTTTAACGGTGGGAATGCCCCAGCGGGTACGTAATAGCCAGACATTCTCGCCTTTGAAGTCGCAGCCTCGAGCCGCGACGAAGCCTTCCTGATTGAGTATTGCCGCGATCTCGCCATCCATTTTGTGTTCAGCGTTCAACTCGACGATCCGTTGACGCAATCGAGCAATGTCGATGTAATCGCGGTAGGTGTGAACGCGGCGTTGCACGTGATGCTCGCTGATTGCGCCGGTCTGCCAGACGATCTTGAGCCACACCTGACCTTGGGCTCGCTTCTGATCAAGAACGACTTGGCGGATGACAAATCGAAGAATGCGCTTGCGATCAGCTGCCGACGTGGTCGCCGCGTTCCAAATCCGCGGCAGGTTCTCGGCGAGCGCTTGTAGCCCTGCGCGTTCCACTGGGCCAATCAGAAGCGGCTCTTGCGCGCGCCAACGCGCATGCTCCTGCTCGACCGCCTCGACGACGCGCAGCCTCTCCTCCCAAGCCCGCTCGAGTGAGCGCGCCACAAGACGGTTCTCGGGCTCTACGGCGTCATATTGACGCCGAGCGCGCTCGGCGTCGTAGCGGGCGCGCTCCACGCGAAGCGCCCACTGGCGCTCGAGCTGACGGCTCTCCTGCTCCAGTTGGCCCGCGGCTGCGATTGCGATCTCAATCTGATCCGGCACCAGAGCATCGAGGACCACCCGCTCAACCAGCGCGTCAACTGCCAAGGCCCGGACTTCCTGGCACATCGCACTGCCTTGCTGGTCCCGATCCGAGCGGCAGCAATAGACCGGATAGTCGGCATTCGGGCCCGTGTAGCGCATGCTCATGCGCCGTCCACAACGACCGCAAATCCCAATTCCTGCAACAGGGCTGCCCCCTTGCGCGGTACACCCGAGTGTCCTGCCTCAAAGCGGCAGATGTTATCCGCCAGTCGCCCCTGGTTGGCCATGAACTCCTCCCAGCCGATATAGCCTGGGTGAGCGGCGTGGAGGCATACCGCCCAATCCGCGATCGCCACCTTGACCGTTCCCGTCAGCGATCCCGGCCGGCATCGGCTCGGATCCTTTTGCCGGCGGCCATAAACATAAGCGCCAGCATAGGCCGGATTCTGAAGGATATTAAGGACGCGTGTACTATCTGGCGCACGCCAGACGATCTCGTGTGGAGACGGTCCAAGCAGCGGTCGAGCCGGCAAGAACAATCCGTTCCTGTCCAAGTAACGCATCACACGGCGAGCGCTTTGCAGTTCCCGGAACTTGGCGAACACGAGATGCAGACGAGCCTGCACCTCCTCATCGGGATTGAGAATAATCATGCCTGCTCGATCGTAGGCGAGCCCGGCTGGCAGAGGTAGCCGCAGTTCGCCCCGCGCCGCCTTCTGGCGCTCCCCTTGGTGAAGGCGCATCCGAAGTTGATGCAACTCCGCCTCGCTCATGATGCCGGACAAGCCCAACAGCAAGCGGTCGTGGTAGGCGCGTGGATCGTACGACCACACCGCATGATGCCCCTATTCGGGAGCCATCTGATCAGTTGGAGCAGATTACCGTAACCGACCCAACCCATCCACTATACGGACGGTGCTTTGATTTGGTATCGGCCGGAAGCTCGCTCCGACCCGGCGGCTGCGTTCTCGTTCATTATCGCGACGGCATTTTGCTGAGAGTTCGAGCTGCAGCAACCAACCTCTATGGCGAGCGGCTGTCTGTCCCGTCAAGCAAGCTTTCGCTCGAAAGCATTCGAGACTTGCTTCGGCTTTCAAGAGAAGTGGTGCTGACGAGCTTGGCGAATCAGCCGACAAATGATTCTTTAGGGCACGGCTCCGAATCAAAATTGGCGAGCTCGCGTGGTTCGCTGGGAGGAGAGCCATGAGGTCGGATCTCGTGACGGGGAGCCACCTGTGTCGCAGAGCCGTAATTTACATTCGGCAGTCCACGCCTCATCAGGTGATGACCAACCAGGAGAGCCTGCGACTGCAGTATGCACTGCGACAGCGAGCCACCGATCTCGGTTGGGATGATACCAATGTTGATGTCGTTGATGCCGACCTTGGATTGAGTGGATCGACAGCAGCGCATCGCGAGGGCTTCAAGGACGTTATCGCTCGCGTCACGTTGGGTGAAATCGGAATCATTCTCTCCTACGAGGTGACGCGTCTCGCGCGCAACTGCTCTGATTGGTACCCGCTACTCGATCTGTGCGGCTACCGGCAATGCCTCATTGCGGATCGCGACGGCGTCTACGATCCTGGCTCAACCAATGGGCGCCTGTTACTCGGCTTAAAGGGCACAATCTCCGAAGTGGAGTTGCACACTCTGCGCGGTCGTCTGACGGCGGGGCTGCGCGCCAAGGCCGAGCGCGGCGAGTTGACGTTACTGTTACCGGCGGGTTTGGAACGTGACGCCAATGGCGTGGCATCGAAGGATCCAAGCAGGGAGGTGCAGCAGCGGATATCACTGGTTTTCACGACGTTTCTGGAGGGAGGCTCCGTAGGCAAGGTAATCCGGTCATTCCGAGATCGTGCGCTCTCCATACCGCGGCGGGACCGGTTCGGCGATATTGCGTGGCGGACACCATCGGCCAGCATGATTTCCGGAATTTTGAGGAATCCGGCCTATGCTGGCGCTTTCGTCTATGGCCGTACCAGGTCCTGCCGCACGACCTATGCAAGTGGTAAACTGAAGACGGCCCGCTGCCCAATGGCAGAGTGGAAGGTAGTAGTAAAGGACCGCTATCCTGCATACATCGATTGGGATGGCTTTGAGCGGATCCAGGCCATGTTGCGCGACAACCATGCCGAATACCAACGCAATCAAACGCGTGGCGTGCCCCGAGAGGGGCCGCTATCTTGCAGGGCATCACCTGGTGCGGCCGGTGCGGCCACAAGATGTCGATACAATACAAGGGCGGGTCTCGCTACGTCTGCAATGCCCTGTTGAACCACCAAGGCAAGACGCTATGCCAGCATCTTCCCGCCGATCCGATCGACGCACAGGTGGTGGCTGCATTCTTTGCAGCGATCGCTCCCGCTGAGGTGGAGGCCTGGAGGCGTGCGCTCAATGCGCGGCAGCAGACTGACGAAGCGCTTGATCGCGCCGAAGAGCAGCAGGTTGAGCGACTGCGCTATCAGGCGCTCCTGGCCGAACGACAGTATAATCGGGTCGATCCTGACAATCGCCTCATCGCCGCTGAGCTGGAGCGACGATGGGAAAAAGCGTTACGCGAACTCCGGCAGGCTGAAGAGGCGCTGACCACCCGCCGAGCCACGAAGAGCAAATCAGCCATGTTGACCCCAGAGGAGCAGAATGAGTTTCTTGCGCTTGGTCCACACTTGCCTGAGCTCTGGCGGCGGCCTGATGTGAGCCGGGCAGATAAGAAGCAGTTATTACGAACGCTGATTGACAAGGTTGTTCTCCACCGCATCACGCGCGATCGAATCGCGGTCCGGATCGTCTGGTGTGGTGGCGAGATATCCGAATTGGAAGTCGAGCCGAGGGTCCATGCCCTGCATGCTCTAACTCGAGGGACTGAGATGCAAGCACGGATCCTTGAGCTGGCCCGCCAGGGTTTCGATGATGCCGAAATCGCCAACACCTTGACCCAGGAGGGGCACCGCTCACCGCGCCGAAATTATGTTCCAGTACGAACCGTTCAGATCGTGCGGCAGCGCCATCGCGTACTGCAGGACGGCGTCGCAACGCGTGCTCGTCACATTGCTGGCTGGCTGCCGGTGACCGCAATGGCAAAGCGTTTGGGAGTTTCGAGTTCTTGGATCAAGCGACGTATCCGCAGCGGCACCATTGATATCCAGCGCGATCCTTGGGACAAGCGATTCCTCTTTCCTGATACGGAAGCCAGCATTGTCGCATTGCGAGAGCTTAAAACAGGAGCTCGAGATCACCTCGTTTTCGACCCGAGAGCAAACAAATGAAGGTATCAACATGATCGATCGTAAAGCCGCTCGCCATCCGCAATGAGCACACCGAATACCGAGCACAGTTCGAGAAGCTGATGCCAGTCCCGGTTGTTGCGGGCCAAGCGAGAAGCGTCGAGACTCACCACAAGACCTGCGTTGCCAAGGCCGATCTCGGCGATGAGCTTCTGGAAACCATGGCGATCCACGCCGCCAGCGCCGGATTTGCCCAGATCCTCGTCAATCACCTGGACGCGCTCAGGCGGCCAGCCCAGACCGATGGCACGATCGACAAGGCGGTACTGCAGCTCGGTGCTCTCCTGATGTTGGCGCACCTGGTTCACGGATGACTGCCGCACGTAGACGTAGGCCAACTTGGCTCGGTGTGCGGTCGTGAGCCGCTCGTCAGCGATGTTCGATCTGATCAGCACGACCCAGTCCCCTTCCGGGCGTGCCGGGGATCGCTTGCATTCGCCGCATCAGCGCGGCGATTGTTTGAGCAATCTGCGTTTGCGTCGCGGTCGACAGATTCGGCCAAAGGCGCGGAATGTCGGCTGTCGGATGGCCGGAGGGATTTGCTAACGCCGGCAGGGGTCGATACGCAACGTGACCTGGAAGCGGTCGGTGGGGCATCGCGAATCACCTTCTCGTTGAGAAGGCCCAGACTCGCGCTCAAATGTTGCATCAATGGGATCAGCGTACGCACACTGATGCGCGGCAGATCGGCGCGACTGTTCGTGAACTTCTTCCAACCCTCGTTCAAATTGATAGCCAAGCAGCGCGACGGTGCTCGTGTGCGCAAGACATACAGCGCGCCGGCAACGCCACACCAGCGCTTGGCCGCCGACGCCCGCACGCCCGACGCGGTTCGCCACCATCTCCAAGAAATCTATGCCACTCTCGACCCGGTCGCGTTGTTGCGCGACATCCGCGGCGCGCAGGAACGCCTCGCGGCGCTCGCGGATACCCAGCCAATCGCCCATCCTGCTGCGGCATCGCAATCGATCGATCTCTTCCTGGCAAGCCTACGAACCGCCTGGAAGGACGGAGCTATGCGGCCGACGGATCGGCCAATCGTGAAACCGAAAAAGAGGCCGGCGTCGTCCCGACCCGCTCATCGGGGCAACGCTAGATTTGCGAAAATGGTTTGAAGCCGAGCCCTGGCGGACTGGTAGCGAACTGCTCTCCCGGTTGCAGGTGGAATATCCTGGAGCCTATCCGAACAAGCTTCTTCGAACGCTTCAACGTCGGCTTAAATCCTGGCGCAGCGAGCAAGCGAACGCGTTATTGTTCGTTCCTGCGGAGAAAACGCTGCTGGGGCGCGAGGGCACAACAACCCAATGATGTGCCAGATGCCAGAGGAGGAGGCCGGGCGCTCCGAAACCCCGGCCATCTCCGCACCCGGCCTCCTCCTCAACCCTGGCCGGGAGCAAATTAAATGAGGCAACCGATCGCACTCGGGAGCATCGATATGTGAGGCAATACGACCTCTCTCCCAGATCGTCGCGCTACATTCGCGCCTGCGCCATGGACGCCGTACCCCGTCGCTACGGCTGTTCTACCATAGGCGTAGGCTCCGCCGTAGACCGGGTTCTCGACCATCCTGTGGAGGGTCGCGTAGCTGGGCCGCCGCCAGGCTGTGTCGCCGTTCGGCTGCTTCACCGGAAGGTCGAGGCTGTGCTCATGGAACCACAGCAGCGCCTGCCGCGCGCTCCCGAGTTCCTCGATCTTGTCGAAGACGAGCGTAATGGCGTCCTGCACACGCCGATCCGGATCCTTCTCGTAGCGATCACCGACTTTCACAAAACCGACCGGCGTGGCCGCAACCAGTTCGCCGCGGCGGGCCTTCTCGTAGCGTGCCGAGAGCGAACGTTGTCGTAAAAGGTCCAGCTCATACTCGTTGAGGCTTCCCTTCAACCCCAGAAGCAGTCGGTCGTTGCCGTGCCGCGGAGCATAGATAGTTTCCTGGTCAACCAGCACCGTGTCGACGACGCGACTGAAATGGACCCGCGAAGCGGGACCGGTTGAACCGGCTTGTTAGTTGAAACTGATCGCTCCTGATCCCTTTCTATCACGCAGCCAGAGATTCTGTCTGCTGCTGTTGCTGTGGGCATGTGGTCAACGCGTCAGCGTTGTCCACCATGTCCACAGCCTTCGCGGCCTGCATCCGTTCGCGCCAGACCGCCATCGGCGTGCGATAGCCGAGGGACTGATGAAGGCGACGATCGTTGTAGAAGGCGATCCAGCTCGCGATCCCTGCCTTGGCCTCGCGGCCGTCGGCATAGCCCTTGAGATAGATGTCCTCATGCTTGAGAGACCGCCACAGCCGCTCGATGAAGACGTTGTCCATCCAACGACCGCGGCCATCCATGGAGATCTTGATCTTTGCGGCCGCCAGCGCGCCGGTGAAGGCCACGCTGGTGAACTGGCTGCCCTGGTCGGTGTTGAAAATCTCCGGCGTGCCGTACTTCGCCAGCGCCTCTTCCAGAGCCGTCACGCAGAACGAGACCTCCATCGTATTCGACAACCGCCACGCCAGAACCGCACGGCTCGCCCAGTCGATGATGGCGACGAGATAGAGAAAGCCGCGGCCGATGGGCAGATACGTGATGTCGGCCGCCCATACCTGGTTCGGCCGGTCGATCGTCATGTTGCGCAGCAGATAGGGATAGATCTTGTGGCCCGGCGCCGGCTTTGTCGTGTTCGGCTTCGGTCCCAGCGCCGCGATGCCCATCTTGCGCATCAACCGCTGCACGCGCTTGCGATTGATCTGAAGCCCCTCAGTCTTCAGCATCGCGGTCATCCGCCGCGAGCCCAGGAATGGCCAGGCGGTGAACAGCTCGTCGATCCGCTGCATCAGGGCAAGGTCGTTGTCGTTGGCCGGCCGTGGCGGCCGGTAGACCCCAGAACGGGCGATGCCAAGCAACATGCATTGCCGGCGGATCGACAGCGCCTGGTCGGCGCGATCGAGCATTCCTCGACGGTCCGGCGTGCTCATCTTCCGGACCTCCGCGCTAAAAAATCGCGCTCGACTGTCAGTTGTCCAATCTTGGCGTGCAGCTTCTCGATCTCGCGTTCGCGCGTTTCCTCGCTCTCGCGCCCGACACCCGCGTCAAAAGCCCGGGCCGCCTGGTCCAGCAGCTGCTTCTTCCAGGCATAGATCTGGTTTGGGTGAACCTCATAGCGCTGGGCCAGATCGGCCACCGTCGCCTGCTCCCGCACGGCTTCCAGCGCGATCTTTGCCTTCAACGCCGCGTCGATCTTCCGTCGTGTCTTCTTCGTCATCATGCCCTCCGTCTATCAAACGGAGCGGCCCTTTTCCAACTTAGCCTCTGGTCCCAAAACCGGGGTCCATTTCACTGGCAAACAGGTCGGACCGTGATCCACTAAACCTGAATGGTTCTTCGGGCTTCGAGCCCTCTCGGAAAATGAGGCGTGGATCAGCGAATTCCATCAGGGCCAGCAGGTATCTCACCTGCACAAACAGGCCGGATATAAAACTGCAACCGTATTCTGTGTAGCATCTCATCTAAGCGAGACTTGGCAAGCGGGAGGCGTCCATATAAAGGACCATGACCCCAGCGATGCATCAACGGCTAACAATCGTAGATAAGCCGCGCTCGCCCCGTCTCCGGTCGAGTCGCCCGGGGGAATTTCACCCCAGGCGCTCACGAATCCGGACGTGAAGCTCGCGCTTCATCCGGCTTCTATCATCCAGCCGTTGGTCTGATGCCGACTTTCCACAGATACAGCAGGCTTGGCGCTCGTTTTGCGAGACGTCCTAGCCAGTATATGGCCGCAGTTTTCCGGCGCTTGAACCTTTATATTTCCCCATCACCCACCGGGTGAGCACCATGTTGACGTGACGAAGGACGTTGACGCACTCCGAGCGGTAATACCGCCCGTAGTAGTTCAGCCATCCTCTCGCGACAGGGTCGATCAGTTTGGCTAGGTCTTCCAGCGTTTGGTTGCTCCTGCTTGTCACCCGCCATTCGCGGATAGCCTGCCGGATTCCCTTGGCTGCCTTGCGGCTGATGGCCGGTGCGAAGCTGACAAACTTCTCACCCTTGCTGTCCCGAGCTTTGCGCGGCCGGAACGTGTAGCCGAGGAAGTCGAACGTGATTTGCTCGTACCCCCGCTCCGATTGTTGTCCTTGCAGTAGACGATCCGGGTTTTCTCCGGGTGGAGTTCCAGACCGCACTCGGCAAGGCGATTACGGATCGCTCCCAGTACGGCTTTGGCCTCCTCCTCACTCCTGCAATGGACGATCGCATCATCAGCGAATCTTTCGAAGCGCAGGTGTGAGAAGGTCCGTTGCATCCATGCATCGAAACAATAATGCATGAAGAGATTGGAGAGTACGGGCGAGACGACAGAACCCTGAGGGGTTCCTCGTGTTCGCTCGTCGCGGGTCCCGTCTTTCCGCTCCACGGTGGCTTGCAGCCACCGTCTGACGTAGAGACGAACCCAGCCCAATTCCACATGGTGGGCTACAGCTTTTTCCATCAGGTCCCATGGAATCGTATCGAAGAACGACTTGATGTCCAAGTCTATGACCCAATCGAATTTCCAGCAGCGCTCGCGCGCCTTCCCCACCGCATCGAGCGCAGAGCGTCCGGGCCGATAGCCGTAAGAGTCGGGGTGGAAGACTGGCTCCACTTCCTTTTCTATGACCATCTTTGCGACTGTCTGGGCCACTCGGTCTCCGACGGCGGGAATGCCGAGTTTCCTGACACTCTTGCCATCGGATTTGGGGATTTCCACGAGACGAACAGGCGGTGGAAAATACGTCCCCGACGACATGCGATTCCAGACCTTGTAGAGATTCCTCTTCAGGTCCTTTTCGAACGCCGCGACGGAGACGCCATCCACGCCCGCGGCCCCTTGGTTTGCTTTGACCTGTTTCCAAGCCTGCCAAACAAGGTGCTTGGAGATATCATACGGCTTTGCCTCGGACATCAGTTCATCCCCATTGCGGGTTGGCTGTTGTCGTTGGCCAGATGATCGGGTCCCTTCGCTCCACCTGCATTACCAGGCTTCATCACTACTGCGAACCCGTCCGCCCCTGCGCCGTGCATCGGTACTCTCCCTCAGCGGTGCTGCCGCTTTCAGGTTCTCCCTTGGCATCACGACCCAGGTTCCCACGTTCCGTGTAAGAGCCTGCCATCAGGATCGCGCCGCCTCTACACCGGTCGTCACCCATCCAGTAACCAGGCTCCCGATCGGCTTGCTCCCAAGGAAGGGTTGAACCCTTGGTTTCGACAACGTCTGTACTGGTTTTCGATGCTTCATCGGCGGTTCGCTTCCGCTCGCCTTCCTGAGGCTTACCTGACGGGCTTGCGCCCGCCTTTTCCAACAACGCTCACCACCTCGACCGTTGTGTCGAAGCAGCTTGTGGTGGTTTGGACTCTGATCCTGCAATCCGAGCCCGAGGGGCCTACCCTCATCTCCTGCACAGCAAGGCTGCTTGAAGGTTTTAGGTCAATTGATCTACCTCCTTCTTCGCGCCGTCGTGGCGCACCAACCCGACCAGCTCCAACGGGGCAAGCGCTACCGCCGGGCCAAGTGGAGAGCAAGGAAGCAAGGAGGTGGCTTGACATCAAACCGCAATTAAAGGGCCGATTGACAGCGACACTGTGCAACGGGCAACATCGAAGCCTTCGCGCTTGAGCTGGCGCCAGACCTTGCGCACGCCATAGACGGAGAAGTTCTGATCGAACACTCGCCGAACCTCGATCTTCAGGGCTGCATCCTGCCTGGCGCGGGCCGACAGCCTGGCCGGATCGCGCCGCTTGGCGACATGGGCGTGGTAGGTCGAGGGGGCGATCGGCAAGACCTTGCAGATCGGCTCGACCCCATGCGCCCCACGATGATCGTCGATGAAGGCGATCATGGCTTGGACCGGCGGTCGAGCTCCGCCATCGCAAAATACGCGCTTGCCTTGCGCAGGATCTCGTTGGCCTGCCGAAGCTCGCGGTTCTCCCGTTCGAGGGCCTTCAGCTTCTCGGCCATGTCGGTCGGAGCGCCGGCCCGCTGCCCGCTGTCGATCTCGGCCTTCCTGACCCAGTCATGCAGCGTCTGCGGCGTGCAGCCAATCTTGGCGGCAATCGATGTCACCGCCGCCCAGCGAGAGGGGTGCTCGTTCGCGTGATCCAGAACCATCCGTACCGCTCGGGCCCGGACCTCGGGTGAAAACTTGTTCGTCGTCTTGCTCGTCATGGCTCCATCCTCTCAGGAGTTGGAGCCTCCGGCAAACCCGGCGCGGTTCAGCATACGTTTCCGCCTGTGCCCTATGAACCCTTTATTCGGCGCCCGTCGCTGACTGGCCAAGAGCCGTTGATAGGCATCGAGCCAGAACTTGGCGGTTCGCCGGGACATTCATCATAGTTATGTGGTCACCTGGAATTGGAACGGCATGAATGGCCTCCGCACTCAAAATTCGGTCCCACCCCGCAAAGGCGAGCGTGCTTCTGGACCTATAGAATTTTTGCGAGATCGTGCCCGGTGGCGAAGAGGTTCATTGGCATAGAACTGGTATACCTCGATTGGGAGGGACGGAACTTGATACGAGTCCAGCGCCCGTTGGAACTGTATGGCCCTTTCATACGTCAGGATGTCATTGTGCAGGTTGCGATCGAAAGGGATCACTCCAATTTTCTGTGCCTTTTCAAGGAATTGAGAAATTGAACTTCGTCCAGAGAAGCGTTCAAGTAGTTCGAACCTCTCGTCGTCTGGTTCGAGAGATTCCAGGAGCACTTCTTGTACCATTTGGGTGGGCGATACGCGTGATGGACGCGAAGATAGCACAACGTCAATTAGAGCGATGAATGAAACAGCTTCGTCTTGATCCAGTAACCGTTGCGCAATTGCGTAAGCCAAAATTCCTCCTGATGAGTATCCAGCGAGGCGATATGGACCTCGTGGCTGGATCTTTCGGATTGCCAAATTGAGTTGCGAGGCCATCTCTTTAAGAGTTGGAAATTGAACTTCACTAAATGGCGGCCATGGCAAAGCGTAGACAGGACATCCTGTGTCCATCTCCTGCACCAAACTAAGGACATAGGAGCAATCGCCCAAACCTGTGGGAACAAAGAACAGCGGCGGCTGCGATCCGGTTTCTCGAGAAACACAAATCACTCCCGAGCTGCTGGGCTGTGGTTCCAAATGAATCTTTGATGCAAGTTCCTTTAGAACGGGGCTTGGAAGAGGTCGGCGGCGCTGAACTTGAGCCCGAGATCGAGTGCGCGACTGAGCAACTGCACCGCCAGCAGCGAGTGGCCGCCCAGTTCGAAGAAGTGGTCGTGCCGCCCGACCCGCTCTAGCCCCAGAAGCTCCGCCCAGAGCGTTGCCAGCGCGGTCTCGATCTCGCCTTGCGGCGGCTCGTAGCTCCGCCGCGCATACGCCTCATCCTCCGGTGCCGGCAGCGCCTGGCGGTCCAGCTTGCCGTTCGGCGTCAAGGGCAGTGCCGCAACCCGCACAAACGCACTCGGCACCATGTAGTCCGGCAGGTGCGCACTCACATGCGCGCGCAACGCGCCGGCCAGCGCGCCGCCATCCGGCCCGTTCGAAGCTGCTTCAGGCGCACACACCACATAGCCGACAAGGTGTTTATCGCCGCTGCGGTCCTCGCGCGCCACCACCACCGCCTCGCGCACCAAGGCATGCTCGCAAAGCCGCGCCGCGATCTCACCCGGCTCGATCCGGAAGCCGCGGATCTTCACCTGCTCGTCGTTGCGGCCCAAGAACTCCAGATTGCCGTCCGGCAGATAGCGCGCCAGATCCCCGGTCTTGTACAGCCGGTCGCCTGCCACAAAGGGGCTGGCGATGAACCGCGCCGCCGTCAGCTCCGGCCGGTTCAGATAGCCGCGCGCAACGCCGGCCCCGCCAATGTAAAGCTCACCCACCGCCCCGAACGGAACAGGCGCGCCATGACCGTCCAGAAGATACACCTGCGTGTTCGCGATTGGACGGCCAATCGTCTCAACGACAGCCTCTCCCCTCGGCATGCAAATCCAGGTCGAGTACGTCGTTGTCTCGGAAGGTGCGTACAGATTACAAAGCTTCTCGATCCGACTGCTCTCGAAGATCTTCTCGATCAGACCTGCCTTCAGCCGCTCACCCGCCAGATTGATGATGCTTGCCGAAGCCGGCACTGCGTTCTTGTCGAGCAGAGCGGCGAGCGCCGAAGGCACTGTGTTGATCAGCGTGACATCCAATGACGTTTGCGCCAGCGCCAGCGCATTGTCGACAACATACAGGGTGCCGCCTTGCGACAGCGGAACGAAGCACTCATAGACCGACAGGTCAAAACTGATCGAGGTGGAGAACAGCATGCGGCTGATCTCTGATTCCGCAAACACGGCACTGCTCCACTGCAGCAGGTTCACGGTGCTCGCATGCTCGACCATGACGCCCTTGGGGGTGCCTGATGATCCCGAGGTGTAGATCACATAGGCGAGGTGGCGTGAGCTCAGGCCGAGCGCGCGCGGGTCCGGATCGGAGGCCGGCAGGTTCGCCCAGGCCGGCGTTGCCGTGTCGAGATCCACCACCGTCCTATCGAGCAGCGCCTCGCAGCCCAGCGCGGCACGGCCGGCCGCATCAGCCAGCACCAGCGGCGGCGCCGCATCCTCAAGAACCTGCTTGAGCCGCGCGCTCGGATAGGCCGGGTCCAGCGGCAGATACGCCCCGCCCGCCTTCAGGATCGCCAAAAGCCCCACCACCATCGCCACGCTGCGCGCAAGGCAGATCGCCACCGGCTGATCCGGCCTCACCCCGAGCCCGGTCAGATGATGCGCCAGACGGTTGGCCCGCGCATTGAGCTCGCCATAGCTCACGCGCTCCTCCGCACAGACCACCGCCACCGCCTCCGGCGCCCTGGCTACCTGCGCCTCAAACAGCTCGTGGATGCACGCCTCCGACGGATACGCCGCCGCCGTCCGGTTCAGCTCCTCCAGCAGATACGCCCGCTCAGCGGCCGGCAGGATGTCCAGCTCGCGCACCGGCGTGTTCGGCGCCCGCTCCAGCGCCTCCGCCAGCTGCTCGAGCGTCCGCTGCATGTAGCCGCAGACCCGATCCGCTGAGACGCCTTCCGCCACCTGCGCCGTCACCCCGAGCGCCTCGCCAAAGTCCTCCACCGACAAGGTCAGCGGATAGTTGGTGCGCTCCTCCCCGCCCAGCCATTCCACGCCGGATAGCCCATCGTCGGCGCCGGCGCCGGAGATTGCCGCCGGCATGTTGTGGCGGTAGTTCAACAGCGAACTGAACAGCGGCGCCGGCGCCGCAACGCCGCTGCAGCGTTGCGCCAAGGCCAGCGAGGCATGTTCATGCGCCAGCAGCTCGGAAAGCCGGGCGTGCGTGGTCCGCACGCTCGCCTCGACCCCGCTTCCGTCCAGGTCAAGCCGCAGCGGCAGGGTGTTGATGAACAGCCCCATGGTGCGGTCGCCACCGGCGCCGCCATGCATGCGGCCGAACAGCACCGTGCCGAACACCACCTGCTCGCGGCCGCTGCTGCGCGCCACCACCTGGCCCCAGGCCAGATGGCACAGGCTCGCCAGGCTCACCCCAAGCCGCCGTGCCTGCACCCGCAGCCGCGCGTTGAGCGCCTGCGGCAGCATCCGCTGCGCCTCACGGGCCCCGCTGCCGTCGCCGTGGACCTCGCGCAAGCCAAACGGCGTGCTCGGCTCGTCGATGTCGGCCAGCATCGTCCGGAAGAACTCTTCGTGCGCCTTTGCATCAACGCCCAGCCGTGCCGCCGCCACCAGGTTGCGGAACGGCTGTGGTGCGCTCAGCTCATGCTCTCGTCCCTCCAGCACGGCCCGGACCTCGGCATGCATCACCTCCAGCGTCGTGTGATCCCCGATCAAATGGTGCTGCAGCTGCAGCAGCAGCCAGCGCGCGCCGCCCGCCTCGCGCGCGATCACAAACCGCAACAGCGGCGCCCGGCCAAGCTCGATACGCTGCCGGCGCGGATCAAACCTCAGCCGGAGCTCATCGGGGCCGGGACCATCACAGCCAGCCAGCGCGACCTCGCTCACCCCCAGTGGCGCATTGCGCCACACCACCTGGGCCGGGCGCGACAGGCCTTCCCAGACAAACGACGTCCTCAGGATATCGTGCCGGTCCACCACCCGCTGAACCGCACCAAGATAGCGCTCCAATAGCCCACGGTCGGCGAACGCCATCTGACTGACCAGCAGGTACGGATCGCCCTGGCCGGCCAACAGATGATGGAACAGGATGCCGTCCTGCAGCGGCGACAAGCCATAAATGTCCTGGATGTTGCCGGCCCCACCCGGCACCGTGGCGACGATCCGGTCGATCTCGCCCTGCGTAAGCTCGATCAGCGGCAGCATCTCTGGCGTGATCGCCGTACTCTGCTCGCTGATCAGGTTGGCCGGGACCGCCACCTCCTGATGGCTGCCAAGGCTCGCCGCCAGATCCGCCAGCACCGGCTTGGCGAACAGGGTGCGCACCTCGACCCCAAGCGACAGCCGCCGCAGCCGCTCCATCAGTTGCACCGCCAGCAGCGAGTGGCCGCCCAGTTCGAAGAAGTGGTCGTGCCGACCGACCCGCTCTAGCCCCAGAAGCTCCGCCCAGAGCGTTGCCAGCGCGGTCTCGATCTCGCCTTGCGGCGGCTCGTAGCTCCGCCGCGCATACGCCTCATCCTCCGGTGCCGGCAGCGCCTGGCGGTCCAGCTTGCCGTTCGGCGTCAAGGGCAGTGCCGCAACCCGCACAAACGCACTCGGCACCATGTAGTCCGGCAGGTGCGCACTCACATGCGCGCGCAACGCGCCGGCCAGCGCGCCGCCATCCGGCCCGTTCGAAGCTGCTTCAGGCGCACACACCACATAGCCGACAAGGTGTTTATCGCCGCTGCGGTCCTCGCGCGCCACCACCACCGCCTCGCGCACCAAGGCATGCTCGCAAAGCCGCGCCGCGATCTCACCCGGCTCGATCCGGAAGCCGCGGATCTTCACCTGCTCGTCGTTGCGGCCCAAGAACTCCAGATTGCCGTCCGGCAGATAGCGCGCCAGATCCCCGGTCTTGTACAGCCGGTCGCCATCCACAAACGGGCTGGCGATGAACCGCTCCGCCGTCAGCTCCGGCCGGTTCAGATAGCCGCGCGCAACGCCGGCCCCGCCGATGTAAAGCTCTCCCACCGCCCCGAACGGAACAGGCGCGCCATGACCGTCCAGAAGATACACCTGCGTGTTCGCGATTGGACGGCCAATATGCGGCACAGCGTTGTCGCTGAAGAGCCGTCCTGAGGTCGCCACGACCGTCACTTCGGAAGGTGCCGTACAGTTGTTTAAAGCTTCGAGCCGCTGGTAGAGGCCGAGGCACACGCTGGAGACGATCCCCGCCTTCAGCCGCTCACCCGCCAATTGTAGGATTTATCAGCTTATCTTCTAACGCGATTGTCGAGCAGAGCGGCGTGATCAAAAAGGCGACGTCCAGCGATTGATCACGCCACATTTCAACAGATGGCCAGCTCCCGCTGATTGTCGACAACATAGCAATCGCTGCGGTTACATAACGCAGACCATAGCTCCCAACTGCTGGCATCGAATGCGATCGAGGTGAATGCGCAGCAGGTATCTCGCTGCGGACAAAACGTTTGCACATGCCATGCTAGCAAGATTGGCCGGTGCTCGATGCTCGACCATGACGCCCTTGGGGGTGCCTGATGATCCCGAGGTGTAGATCACATAGGCGAGGTGGCGTGAGCTCAGGCCGAGCGCGCGCGGGTCCGGATCGGAGGCCGGCAGGTTCGCCCAGGCCGGCGTTGCCGTGTCGAGGTCCACCACCGTCCTATCGAGCAGCGCCTCGCAGCCCAGCGCGGCACGGCCGGCCGCATCGGCCAGCACCAGCGGCGGCGCCGCGTCGTCGAGCACCTGGCGCAGCCGCGCCGACGGATAGGCCGGATCCAGCGGCAGATACGCGCCCCCCGCCTTGAGGATCGCCAAAAGCCCCACCACCATCGCCGGACTGCGCGCAAGGCAGATCGCCACCGGCTGATCCGGCCTCACCCCGAGCCCGGTCAGATGATGCGCCAGACGGTTGGCCCGCGCATTGAGCTCGCCATAGCTCACGCGCTCCTCCGCACAGACCACCGCCTCCGCCTCCGGCGCCCTGGCTACCTGCGCCTCGAACAGCTCGTGGATGCACTTGTCCGACGGATACGCCGCCGCCGTCCGGTTCAGCTCCTCCAGCAGATACGCCCGCTCAGCGGCCGGCAGCAGCCCAATCCGGCTCACCGGCTGCTCTGCATCGGCAACCATCGCCCGCAGCAGCGCCAGCAGATAACCGCACTGCCGCGCAATGCTCGCTTGATCGAACAGCGCGGTCGCATAGCCCAGCATTCCGGCGATGACCTCGCCATGCTCGCTTAAGTTCAGCTCCAGATCAAACTTGACCTGATCGTACCCATTCCCCACCATCTCCACCATCAGCCCGGGAAGATCGAAGGATCCACCGGCGTTGTTCCCCCAGGCCAGCATCACCTGGAACACCGGCGTGTGATCAAGACGCCGGGGCGGCTGCACAATCTCCACCACCTGCTCAAACGGCAGGTCCTGATGCTCCTGCGCCGCCAAGGCCGTGCGCCGCGTCCGCTCCAACAGCTCCGCCACGCTCGGCTCGCCCGACAGGTCGAGGCGAAGTGCCAGGGTGTTGACGAAGAAGCCAATCAGCTCTTCGATCTCACGGCGACCGCGATTGGCAGTCGGCACCCCGATCACGATGTCGTCCTGCCCCGATAGACGCGACAGCACCGCCGCCCACGCCGCCAACACCGTCGTGAACAAGGTCGTGCCATGCTGCCGGCTCAGCCGCCTCAAGCCCCGCGTCAGATCTGCATCGATCACGACAGGCACACTGGCTCCGGCAAAGGACTGTTGCGCCGGCCGCGGCCGGTCCGTTGGCAACGCCAGGCGCGCCGGCGCGCCAGACAGGGTGTTGCGCCAATACTGCGCCTGGTTCGAGAGCCGCTCGCCCGAGAGCCACTGCCGCTGCCAGGCGGCATAGTCCGGATACTGGATCGCAAGCGGCGGCAGCGGATCGTCTTGTCCGGCCTCAAACGCCCGGTACAGCTGACTGAGTTCACGCGCCAACACGCCCAGCGACCAGCCATCCGAGACAATGTGATGCTGGGTCAGCAGGAAGACGTGCTCCTCGTCCGACAGCCGGATCAGCCGGCCGCGGATCAGCGGGCCGCGCGCCAGAGCGAACGGCGTGCGCGCCTCTTCCTGGCACAAATCCAAAAGCGCCTCGTCTGCATCCGGCATACCCTGCAGATCGTGCTCCATGACCGGCAGCCCCGCATCCGGCGGCAGAACCTCAACCGAGGGCTTGCCCTCCGAGGCGACAAAGATGCTGCGCAGTGCCTCATGACGCGCCAACACACGGTCAAGGCTGCGCTGCCAGGCGCTGCGGTCGAGCACGCCGCGCAGCCGCCACGCCAACGGCATGTGATAGGTCGTGCTGGTCTCATCCAGCTGCGCCAAAAACCACAGCCGCTGCTGCGCAAACGACAGCACCAGGGGCGCTTCGCGCGACCCGCCGACCATCGCCGGCAGGTGTTGCGGACCGGAGCGGCTCAACTCCTCCACGATGCTCACCGCCAGATCGGCTAGCACCGGTTTGGCAAACAACGTCCTCAGCGGCAGCTCTACACCCAGCGCCTGCGACAGCCGGCTCAACAGCCGCACCGCCAGCAGCGAGTGGCCGCCCAGTTCGAAGAAGTGGTCGTGCCGACCGACCCGCTCTAGCCCCAGAAGCTCCGCCCAGAGCGTTGCCAGCGCGGTCTCGATCTCGCCTTGCGGCGGCTCGTAGCTCCGCCGCGCATACGCCTCATCCTCCGGTGCCGGCAGCGCCTGGCGGTCCAGCTTGCCGTTCGGCGTCAAGGGCAGTGCCGCAACCCGCACAAACGCACTCGGCACCATGTAGTCCGGCAGGTGTGCACTCACATGCGCGCGCAACGCGCCGGCCAGCGCGCCGCCATCCGGCCCGTTCGAAGCTGCTTCAGGCGCACACACCACATAGCCGACAAGGTGTTTATCGCCGCTGCGGTCCTCGCGCGCCACCACCACCGCCTCGCGCACCAAGGCATGCTCGCAAAGCCGCGCCGCGATCTCACCCGGCTCGATCCGGAAGCCGCGGATCTTCACCTGCTCGTCGTTGCGGCCCAAGAACTCCAGATTGCCGTCCGGCAGATAGCGCGCCAGATCCCCGGTCTTGTACAGCCGGTCGCCTGCCACAAAGGGGCTGGCGATGAACCGCGCCGCCGTCAGCTCCGGCCGGTTCAGATAGCCGCGCGCAACGCCGGCCCCGCCGATGTAAAGCTCGCCCACCGCCCCGAACGGAACAGGCGCACCGTAACCGTCAAGCAGATACACCCGCGTGTTCGCAATGACGCCAATCGTCTCAACGACAGCCCGAGGCGGCGGTTCGACGGCAGATCCGGTTGGTGACATGTGGTGGTTTCAGATGCGCGTAAAGGTTATTGATCTTCTCTACGCGACTGCTCTCGAACGCCTTCTCTATGAGGCCTACCTTCAGCCGCTCGCCGCACGAAAATCACGCTTGCGGAAACCGGCACTGCGTTCTTGTCGAGCAGAGCGGCGAGCGCCGAAGGCACTGTGTTGATCAGCGTGACATCCAGATGACGTTTGCGCCAGCGCCAGCGCATTGTCGACAACATACAGGGTGCCGCCTTGCGACAGCGGAACAAGCACTCATAGACCGAGAGGTCAAAACGAGAAGGAATGAGAACAGGCACGGCATGATCTCATGTTCCGCAAACACGGCACTGCTCCACGAACAAGCGCACGGTGCTCGCATGCTCGACCATGACGCCCTTGGGGGTGCCTGATGATCCCGAGGTGTAGATCACATAGGCGAGGTGGCGTGAGCTCAGGCCGAGCGCGCGCGGGTCCGGATCGGAGGCCGGCAGGTTCGCCCAGGCCGGCGTTGCCGTGTCGAGGTCCACCACCGTCCTATCGAGCAGCGCCTCGCAGCCCAGCGCGGCACGGCCGGCCGCATCGGCCAGCACCAGCGGCGGCGCCGCGTCGTCAAGCACCTGGCGCAGCCGCGCCGACGGATAGGCCGGATCCAGCGGCAGATACGCGCCCCCGCCTTCAGGATCGCCAAAAGCCCCACCACCATCGCCGGACTGCGCGCAAGGCAGATCGCCACCGGCTGATCCGGCCTCACCCCGAGCCCGGTCAGATGATGCGCCAGACGGTTGGCCCGCGCATTGAGCTCGCCATAGCTCACGCGCTCCTCCGCACAGACCACCGCCTCCGCCTCCGGCGCCCTGGCTACCTGCGCCTCAAACAGCTCGTGGATGCACGCCTCCGACGGATACGCCGCCGCCGTCCGGTTCAGCTCCTCCAGCAGATACGCCCGCTCAGCGGCCGGCAGGATCCGTCTCACCGGCTGCTCTGCATCGGCAACCATCGCCCGCAGCAGCGCCAGCGAATAACCGCCAGCTGCTCGCGCAATGCTCGCTTGTAGCCGATCGAACAGCGCGGTCGCATAGCCCAGCATTCCGGCGATGACCTCGCCATGCTCGCTTAAGTTCAGCTCCAGATCAAACTTGACCTGATCGTACCCATTCCCCACCATCTCCACCATCAGCCCGGGAAGATCGAAGGATCCACCGGCGTTGTTCTCCCAAGCCAGCATCACCTGGAACAACGGCGTGTGATCAAGATGAACTGAACAGCGGCGCCGGCGCCGCGCCGGGCCGCAACGATCTCCACCACCTGCTCAAACAGCGAGGTCCTGATGCGCCTGCACCGCCAAGACCGTGCGCCGCGTCCGCGCCAACAGCTCCGCCACGCTCGGCTCGCCCGACGTCCAGGTCGAGGCGAACCGCCAGGGTGTTGACGAAGAAGCCAATCAGCTCTTCGATCTCACGGCGACCGCGATGCATGCGCTCAGCACCCCGATCACGATGTCGTCCTGCCCCGATAGACGCGACAGCACCGCCGCCCACGCCGCCATGGCACCGTCGTGAACAAGGTCGTGCCATGCTGCCGGCTCAGCCGCCTCAAGCCCCGCGTCAGATCTGCATCGATCACGACAGGCACACTGGCTCCGGCAAAGGACTGTTGCGCCGGCCGCGGCCGGTCCGTTGGCAACGCCAGACGTGCCGGAGCGCCCGACAGGGTGTTGCGCCAATACTGCGCCTGGTTCGAGAGCCGTTCGCCCAGCCACTGCCGCTGCCAGGCGGCATAGTCCGATACTGGATCGCAAGCGGCGGCAGCGGATCGTCCTCTCCAGCCTCAAACGCCCGGTACAGCTGATTGAGCTCACGCGCCAACACGCCCAGCGACCAGCCATCCGAGACAATGTGATGCTGGGTCAGCAGGAAGACGTGCTCCTCGTCCGACAGCCGGATCAGCCGGCCCCGGATCAGCGGGCCGCGTGCCAGAGCGAACGGCGTGCGCGCCTCTTCCTGGCACAGATCCAAAAGCGCCTCGTCTGCATCCGGCATACCCTGCAGATCGTGCTCTCAGGATGACCGGCAGCCCCGCATCCGGCGGCTGATCTCAACCCGGGGCTTGCCCTCCGAGGCGACAAAGATGCTGCGCAGCGCCTCATGACGCGCCAACACACGGTCAAGGCTGCGCTGCCAGCGATGCGATCGAGCACGCCGCGCAGCCGCCACGCCAGCGGCATGTGATAGGTCGTGCTATCCTGATTCAGCTGCGCCAAAAACCACAGCCGCTGCTGCGCAAACGCAGCACCAGCGGCGCTTCGCGCGACCCGCCGACCATCGCCGATCAGGTGTTGCGGACCGGAGCGGCTCTGACTCCTCCCGACGCTCGCCGCCAGATCGGCCAGCACCGGTTTGGCAAACAACGTCCTGCGCAGCTCGACCCCAAGCGACGCCTGCGACAGCCGGCTCCAACAGCCGCACCGCCAGCAGCGACTGGCCGCCCAGTTCGAAGAAGTGGTCGTGCCGCCCGACCCGCTCTAGCCCCAGAAGCTCCGCCCAGAGCGTTGCCAGCGCGGTCTCGATCTCGCCTTGCGGCGGCTCGTAGCTCCGCCGCGCATACGCCTCATCCTCCGGTGCCGGCAGCGCCTGGCGGTCCAGCTTGCCGTTCGGCGTCAAGGGCAGTGCCGCAACCCGCACAAACGCACTCGGCACCATGTAGTCCGGCAGGTGCGCACTCACATGCGCGCGCAACGCGCCGGCCAGCGCGCCGCCATCCGGCCCGTTCGAAGCTGCTTCAGGCGCACACACCACATAGCCGACAAGGTGTTTATCGCCGCTGCGGTCCTCGCGCGCCACCACCACCGCCTCGCGCACCAAGGCATGCTCGCAAAGCCGCGCCGCGATCTCACCCGGCTCGATCCGGAAGCCGCGGATCTTCACCTGCTCGTCGTTGCGGCCCAAGAACTCCAGATTGCCGTCCGGCAGATAGCGCGCCAGATCCCCGGTCTTGTACAGCCGGTCGCCTGCCACAAAGGGGCTGGCGATGAACCGCGCCGCCGTCAGCTCCGGCCGGTTCAGATAGCCGCGCGCAACGCCGGCCCCGCCGATGTAGAGCTCGCCTGCCGCCCCGAACGGAACAGGCGCGCCATGACCGTCCAGAAGATACACCCGCGTGTTCGCAATCGGACGGCCAATCGGGACAACCGACCCATCAAAATCAACGGGGCAACTCCACGCGGTGACGTCGATCGCAGCTTCCGTCGGACCGTATAGATTGTGCAGGCCGGTCCAAGGCAATAGTCGCCGAACCTGATGCACACTGGCCGCAGGAAGCGCCTCGCCACTGCAGATGAGACGCTGCAGCGATGTGCAGCGATCAACACCCTTCGTATCCATAAAGCTGACCAGCATGGATGGGACGAAGTGAGCCGTCGTGATGTGTTCTCTGATGATCAAGTCGACCAATGCATCGGGATCTTTGTGCGCACCCGCAGGCGCCAGCACCAGGGTCGCCCCTTCAAGCAGCGTCCAGAAGAACTCCCAGACCGAGACATCGAAGCCGAATGGCGTCTTCTGCAAGAGGACATCAGTCGCCTTGAGACCAAAGGCTCTTTGCATCCAGATCAAGCGATTGACGATAGCCCGATGCTCATTCTGTGCCCCCTTGGGGGTGCCTGATGATCCCGAGGTGTAGATCACATAGGCGAGGTGGCGTGAGCTCAGGCCGAGCGCGCGCGGGTCCGGATCGGAGGCCGGCAGGTTCGCCCAGGCCGGCGTTGCCGTGTCGAGGTCCACCACCGTCCTATCGAGCAGCGCCTCGCAGCCCAGCGCGGCACGGCCGGCCGCATCGGCCAGCACCAGCGGCGGCGCCGCATCGTCAAGAACCTGCTTGAGCCGCGCGCTCGGATAGGCCGGGTCCAGCGGCAGATACGCCCGCCCGCCTTGAGGATCGCCAAAAGCCCCACCACCATCGCCACGCTGCGCGCAAGGCAGATCGCCACCGGCTGATCCGGCCTCACCCCGAGCCCGGTCAGATGATGCGCCAGACGGTTGGCCCGCGCATTGAGCTCGCCATAGCTCACGCGCTCCTCCGCACAGACCACCGCCACCGCCTCCGGCGCCCTGGCTACCTGCGCCTCAAACAGCTCGTGGATGCACGCCTCCGACGGATACGCCGCCGCCGTCCGGTTCAGCTCCTCCAGCAGATACGCCCGCTCAGCGGCCGGCAGGATGTCCAGCTCGCGCACCGGCGTGTTCGGCGCCCGCTCCAGCGCCTCCGCCAGCTGCTCGAGCGTCCGCTGCATGTAGCCGCAGACCCGATCCGCTGAGACGCCTTCCGCCACCTGCGCCGTCACCCCGAGCGCCTCGCCAAAGTCCTCCACCGACAAGGTCAGCGGATAGTTGGTGCGCTCCTCCCCGCCCAGCCATTCCACGCCGGATAGCCCATCGTCGGCGCCGGCGCCGGAGCATGCCGCCGGCATGTTGTGGCGGTAGTTCAACAGCGAACTGAACAGCGGCGCCGGCGCCGCAACGCCGCTGCAGCGTTGCGCCAAGGCCAGCGAGGCATGTTCATGCGCCAGCAGCTCGGAAAGCCGGGCGTGCGTGGTCCGCACGCTCGCCTCGACCCCGCTTCCGTCCAGGTCAAGCCGCAGCGGCAGGGTGTTGATGAACAGCCCCATGGTGCGGTCGCCACCGGCGCCGCCATGCATGCGGCCGAACAGCACCGTGCCGAACACCACCTGCTCGCGGCCGCTGCTGCGCGCCACCACCTGGCCCCAGGCCAGATGGCACAGGCTCGCCAGGCTCACCCCAAGCCGCCGTGCCTGCACCCGCAGCCGCGCGTTGAGCGCCTGCGGCAGCATCCGCTGCGCCTCACGGGCCCCGCTGCCGTCGCCGTGGACCTCGCGCAAGCCAAACGGCGTGCTCGGCTCGTCGATGTCGGCCAGCATCGTCCGGAAGAACTCTTCGTGCGCCTTTGCATCAACGCCCAGCCGTGCCGCCGCCACCAGGTTGCGGAACGGCTGTGGTGCGCTCAGCTCATGCTCGTCCCTCCAGCACGGCCCGGACCTCGGCATGCATCACCTCCAGCGTCGTGTGATCCCCGATCAAATGGTGCTGCAGCTGCAGCAGCAGCCAGCGCGCGCCGCCCGCCTCGCGCGCGATCACAAACCGCAACAGCGGCGCCCGGCCAAGCTCGATACGCTGCCGGCGCGGATCAAACCTCAGCCGGAGCTCATCGGGGCCGGGACCATCACAGCCAGCCAGCGCGACCTCACTCACCCCCAGTGGCGCATTGCGCCACACCACCTGGGCCGGGCGCGACAGGCCTTCCCAGACAAACGACGTCCTCAGGATATCGTGCCGGTCCACCACCCGCTGAACCGCACCAAGATAGCGCTCCAATAGCCCACGGTCGGCGAACGCCATCTGACTGACCAGCAGGTACGGATCGCCCTGGCCGGCCAACAGATGATGGAACAGGATGCCGTCCTGCAGCGGCGACAAGCCATAAATGTCCTGGATGTTGCCGGCCCCACCCGGCACCGTGGCGACGATCCGGTCGATCTCGCCCTGCGTAAGCTCGATCAGCGGCAGCATCTCTGGCGTGATCGCCGTACTCTGCTCGCTGATCAGGTTGGCCGGGACCGCCACCTCCTGATGGCTGCCAAGGCTCGCCGCCAGATCCGCCAGCACCGGCTTGGCGAACAGGGTGCGCACCTCGACCCCAAGCGACAGCCGCCGCAGCCGCTCCATCAGTTGCACCGCCAGCAGCGAGTGGCCGCCCAGTTCGAAGAAGTGGTCGTGCCGACCGACCCGCTCTAGCCCCAGAAGCTCCGCCCAGAGCGTTGCCAGCGCGGTCTCGATCTCGCCTTGCGGCGGCTCGTAGCTCCGCCGCGCATACGCCTCATCCTCCGGTGCCGGCAGCGCCTGGCGGTCCAGCTTGCCGTTCGGCGTCAAGGGCAGTGCCGCAACCCGCACAAACGCACTCGGCACCATGTAGTCCGGCAGGTGCGCACTCACATGCGCGCGCAACGCGCCGGCCAGCGCGCCGCCATCCGGCCCGTTCGAAGCTGCTTCAGGCGCACACACCACATAGCCGACAAGGTGTTTATCGCCGCTGCGGTCCTCGCGCGCCACCACCACCGCCTCGCGCACCAAGGCATGCTCGCAAAGCCGCGCCGCGATCTCACCCGGCTCGATCCGGAAGCCGCGGATCTTCACCTGCTCGTCGTTGCGGCCCAAGAACTCCAGATTGCCGTCCGGCAGATAGCGCGCCAGATCCCCGGTCTTGTACAGCCGGTCGCCATCCACAAACGGGCTGGCGATGAACCGCTCCGCCGTCAGCTCCGGCCGGTTCAGATAGCCGCGCGCAACGCCGGCCCCGCCGATGTAAAGCTCTCCCACCGCCCCGAACGGAACAGGCGCGCCATGACCGTCCAGAAGATACACCTGCGTGTTCGCGATTGGACGGCCAATATGCGGCACAGCGTTGTCGCTGAAGAGCCGTCCTGAGGTCGCCACGACCGTCACTTCGGTAGGGCCGTAGTTGTTTATTAGCTTGAGAGCCGCTGGTAGAGGCCCAGGCACACGCTGGAGACGATCCCCGCCAATAAGCAAGTACTCCAATGTAGGATTTATCAGCTTATCTTCTAACGCGATTGTAGCGAGCGGCGTGATCAAAAAGGCGACGTCCAGCGATTGATCACGCCACCATTTCAACAGATGGAGAGAATCTCCCGCTGATGCTCTGGGCGGGAGCAGCAATCTGCTGCGGTTACATAACGCAGACCATAGCTCCCAACTGCTGGCATCGAATGCGACTCCAGCCGTGAATGCGCAGCAGGTATCTCGCTGCGGACAAAACGTTTGCACATGCCATGCTACAAGATTGGCCAAACCCCGATGCTCGACCATGACGCCCTTGGGGGTGCCTGATGATCCCGAGGTGTAGATCACATAGGCGAGGTGGCGTGAGCTCAGGCCGAGCGCGCGCGGGTCCGGATCGGAGGCCGGCAGGTTCGCCCAGGCCGGCGTTGCCGTGTCGAGATCCACCACCGTCCTATCGAGCAGCGCCTCGCAGCCCAGCGCGGCACGGCCGGCCGCATCGGCCAGCACCAGCGGCGGCGCCGCGTCGTCGAGCACCTGGCGCAGCCGCGCCGACGGATAGGCCGGATCCAGCGGCAGATACGCGCCCCCCGCCTTGAGGATCGCCAAAAGCCCCACCACCATCGCCACGCTGCGCGCAAGGCAGATCGCCACCGGCTGATCCGGCCTCACCCCGAGCCCGGTCAGATGATGCGCCAGACGGTTGGCCCGCGCATTGAGCTCGCCATAGCTCACGCGCTCCTCCGCACAGACCACCGCCACCGCCTCCGGCGCCCTGGCTACCTGCGCCTCAAACAGCTCGTGGATGCACTTGTCCGACGGATACGCCGCCGCCGTCCGGTTCAGCTCCTCCAGCAGATACGCCCGCTCAGCGGCCGGCAGGATGTCCAGCTCGCGCACCGGCGTGTTCGGCGCCCGCTCCAGCGCCTCCGCCAGCTGCTCGAGCGTCCGCTGCATGTAGCCGCAGACCCGATCCGCTGAGACGCCTTCCGCCACCTGCGCCGTCACCCGCGAGCGCCTCGCCAAAGTCCTCCACCGACAAGGTCAGCGGATAGTTGGTGCGCTCCTCCCCGCCCAGCCATTCCACGCCGGATAGCCCATCGTCGGCGCCGGCGCCGGCGTTGCCGCCGGCATGTTGTGGCGGTAGTTCAACAGCGAACTGAACAGCGGCGCCGGCGCCGCAACGCCGCTGCAGCGTTGCGCCAAGGCCAGCGAGGCATGTTCATGCGCCAGCAGCTCGGAAAGCCGGGCGTGCGTGGTCCGCACGCTCGCCTCGACCCCGCTTCCGTCCAGGTCAAGCCGCAGCGGCAGGGTGTTGATGAACAGCCCCATGGTGCGGTCGCCACCGGCGCCGCCATGCATGCGGCCGAACAGCACCGTGCCGAACACCACCTGCTCGCGGCCGCTGCTGCGCGCCACCACCTGGCCCCAGGCCAGATGGCACAGGCTCGCCAGGCTCACCCCAAGCCGCCGTGCCTGCACCCGCAGCCGCGCGTTGAGCGCCTGCGGCAGCATCCGCTGCGCCTCACGGGCCCCGCTGCCGTCGCCGTGGACCTCGCGCAAGCCAAACGGCGTGCTCGGCTCGTCGATGTCGGCCAGCATCGTCCGGAAGAACTCTTCGTGCGCCTTTGCATCAACGCCCAGCCGTGCCGCCGCCACCAGGTTGCGGAACGGCTGTGGTGCGCTCAGCTCATGCTCTCGTCCCTCCAGCACGGCCCGGACCTCGGCATGCATCACCTCCAGCGTCGTGTGATCCCCGATCAAATGGTGCTGCAGCTGCAGCAGCAGCCAGCGCGCGCCGCCCGCCTCGCGCGCGATCACAAACCGCAACAGCGGCGCCCGGCCAAGCTCGATACGCTGCCGGCGCGGATCAAACCTCAGCCGGAGCTCATCGGGGCCGGGACCATCACAGCCAGCCAGCGCGACCTCGCTCACCCCCAGTGGCGCATTGCGCCACACCACCTGGGCCGGGCGCGACAGGCCTTCCCAGACAAACGACGTCCTCAGGATATCGTGCCGGTCCACCACCCGCTGAACCGCACCAAGATAGCGCTCCAATAGCCCACGGTCGGCGAACGCCATCTGACTGACCAGCAGGTACGGATCGCCCTGGCCGGCCAACAGATGATGGAACAGGATGCCGTCCTGCAGCGGCGACAAGCCATAAATGTCCTGGATGTTGCCGGCCCCACCCGGCACCGTGGCGACTGATTCAGCTGCGATCCGGTCGATCTCGCCCTGCGTAAGCTCGATCAGCGGCAGCATCTCTGGCGTGATCGCCGTACTCTGCTCGCTGATCAGGTTGGCCGGGACCGCCACCTCCTGATGGCTGCCAAGGCTCGCCGCCAGATCCGCCAGCACCGGCTTGGCGAACAGGGTGCGCACCTCGACCCCAAGCGACAGCCGCCGCAGCCGCGCCATCAGTTGCACCGCCAGCAGCGAGTGGCCGCCCAGTTCGAAGAAGTGGTCGTGCCGCCCGACCCGCTCTAGCCCCAGAAGCTCCGCCCAGAGCGTTGCCAGCGCGGTCTCGATCTCGCCTTGCGGCGGCTCGTAGCTCCGCCGCGCATACGCCTCATCCTCCGGTGCCGGCAGCGCCTGGCGGTCCAGCTTGCCGTTCGGCGTCAAGGGCAGTGCCGCAACCCGCACAAACGCACTCGGCACCATGTAGTCCGGCAGGTGCGCACTCACATGCGCGCGCAACGCGCCGGCCAGCGCGCCGCCATCCGGCCCGTTCGAAGCTGCTTCAGGCGCACACACCACATAGCCGACAAGGTGTTTATCGCCGCTGCGGTCCTCGCGCGCCACCACCACCGCCTCGCGCACCAAGGCATGCTCGCAAAGCCGCGCCGCGATCTCACCCGGCTCGATCCGGAAGCCGCGGATCTTCACCTGCTCGTCGTTGCGGCCCAAGAACTCCAGATTGCCGTCCGGCAGATAGCGCGCCAGATCCCCGGTCTTGTACAGCCGGTCGCCTGCCACAAAGGGGCTGGCGATGAACCGCGCCGCCGTCAGCTCCGGCCGGTTCAGATAGCCGCGCGCAACGCCGGCCCCGCCGATGTAAAGCTCTCCCACCGCCCCGAACGGAACAGGCGCGCCATGACCGTCCAGAAGATACACCTGCGTGTTCGCGATTGGACGGCCAATCGTCTCAACGACAGCCTCTCCCCTCGGCATGCAAATCCAGGTCGAGTACGTCGTTGTCTCGGAAGGTGCGTACAGATTACAAAGCTTCTCGATCCGACTGCTCTCGAAGATCTTCTCGATCAGACCTGCCTTCAGCCGCTCACCCGCCAGATTGATGATGCTTGCCGAAGCCGGCACTGCGTTCTTGTCGAGCAGAGCGGCGAGCGCCGAAGGCACTGTGTTGATCAGCGTGACATCCAATGACGTTTGCGCCAGCGCCAGCGCATTGTCGACAACATACAGGGTGCCGCCTTGCGACAGCGGAACGAAGCACTCATAGACCGACAGGTCAAAACTGATCGAGGTGGAGAACAGCATGCGGCTGATCTCTGATCCGCAAACACGGCACTGCTCCACTGCAGCAGGTTCACGGTGCTCGCATGCTCGACCATGACGCCCTTGGGGGTGCCTGATGATCCCGAGGTGTAGATCACATAGGCGAGGTGGCGTGAGCTCAGGCCGAGCGCGCGCGGGTCCGGATCGGAGGCCGGCAGGTTCGCCCAGGCCGGCGTTGCCGTGTCGAGGTCCACCACCGTCCTATCGAGCAGCGCCTCGCAGCCCAGCGCGGCACGGCCGGCCGCATCGGCCAGCACCAGCGGCGGCGCCGCGTCGTCGAGCACCTGGCGCAGCCGCGCCGACGGATAGGCCGGATCCAGCGGCAGATACGCGCCCCCCGCCTTGAGGATCGCCAAAAGCCCCACCACCATCGCCGGACTGCGCGCAAGGCAGATCGCCACCGGCTGATCCGGCCTCACCCCGAGCCCGGTCAGATGATGCGCCAGACGGTTGGCCCGCGCATTGAGCTCGCCATAGCTCACGCGCTCCTCCGCACAGACCACCGCCACCGCCTCCGGCGCCCTGGCTACCTGCGCCTCGAACAGCTCGTGGATGCACGTCCGACGGATACGCCGCCGCCGTCCGGTTCAGCTCCTCCAGCAGATACGCCCGCTCAGCGGCCGGCAGGATGTCCAGCTCGCGCACCGGCGTGTTCGGCGCCCGCTCCAGCGCCTCCGCCAGCTGCTCGAGCGTCCGCTGCATGTAGCCGCAGACCCGATCCGCTGAGACGCCTTCCGCCACCTGCGCCGTCACCCCGAGCGCCTCGCCAAAGTCCTCCACCGACAAGGTCAGCGGATAGTTGGTGCGCTCCTCCCCGCCCAGCCATTCCACGCCGGATAGCCCATCGTCGGCGCCGGCGCCGGAGATTGCCGCCGGCATGTTGTGGCGGTAGTTCAACAGCGAACTGAACAGCGGCGCCGGCGCCGCAACGCCGCTGCAGCGTTGCGCCAAGGCCAGCGAGGCATGTTCATGCGCCAGCAGCTCGGAAAGCCGGGCGTGCGTGGTCCGCACGCTCGCCTCGACCCCGCTTCCGTCCAGGTCAAGCCGCAGCGGCAGGGTGTTGATGAACAGCCCCATGGTGCGGTCGCCACCGGCGCCGCCATGCATGCGGCCGAACAGCACCGTGCCGAACACCACCTGCTCGCGGCCGCTGCTGCGCGCCACCACCTGGCCCCAGGCCAGATGGCACAGGCTCGCCAGGCTCACCCCAAGCCGCCGTGCCTGCACCCGCAGCCGCGCGTTGAGCGCCTGCGGCAGCATCCGCTGCGCCTCACGGGCCCCGCTGCCGTCGCCGTGGACCTCGCGCAAGCCAAACGGCGTGCTCGGCTCGTCGATGTCGGCCAGCATCGTCCGGAAGAACTCTTCGTGCGCCTTTGCATCAACGCCCAGCCGTGCCGCCGCCACCAGGTTGCGGAACGGCTGTGGTGCGCTCAGCTCATGCTCTCGTCCCTCCAGCACGGCCCGGACCTCGGCATGCATCACCTCCAGCGTCGTGTGATCCCCGATCAAATGGTGCTGCAGCTGCAGCAGCAGCCAGCGCGCGCCGCCCGCCTCGCGCGCGATCACAAACCGCAACAGCGGCGCCCGGCCAAGCTCGATACGCTGCCGGCGCGGATCAACCTCAGCCGGAGCTCATCGGGGCCGGGACCATCACAGCCAGCCAGCGCGACCTCGCTCACCCCCAGTGGCGCATTGCGCCACACCACCTGGGCCGGGCGCGACAGGCCTTCCCAGACAAACGACGTCCTCAGGATATCGTGCCGGTCCACCACCCGCTGAACCGCACCAAGATAGCGCTCCAATAGCCCACGGTCGGCGAACGCCATCTGACTGACCAGCAGGTACGGATCGCCCTGGCCGGCCAACAGATGATGGAACAGGATGCCGTCCTGCAGCGGCGACAAGCCATAAATGTCCTGGATGTTGCCGGCCCCACCCGGCACCGTGGCGACGATCCGGTCGATCTCGCCCTGCGTAAGCTCGATCAGCGGCAGCATCTCTGGCGTGATCGCCGTACTCTGCTCGCTGATCAGGTTGGCCGGGACCGCCACCTCCTGATGGCTGCCAAGGCTCGCCGCCAGATCCGCCAGCACCGGCTTGGCGAACAGGGTGCGCACCTCGACCCCAAGCGACAGCCGCCGCAGCCGCTCCATCAGTTGCACCGCCAGCAGCGAGTGGCCGCCCAGTTCGAAGAAGTGGTCGTGCCGACCGACCCGCTCTAGCCCCAGAAGCTCCGCCCAGAGCGTTGCCAGCGCGGTCTCGATCTCGCCTTGCGGCGGCTCGTAGCTCCGCCGCGCATACGCCTCATCCTCCGGTGCCGGCAGCGCCTGGCGGTCCAGCTTGCCGTTCGGCGTCAAGGGCAGTGCCGCAACCCGCACAAACGCACTCGGCACCATGTAGTCCGGCAGGTGCGCACTCACATGCGCGCGCAACGCGCCGGCCAGCGCGCCGCCATCCGGCCCGTTCGAAGCTGCTTCAGGCGCACACACCACATAGCCGACAAGGTGTTTATCGCCGCTGCGGTCCTCGCGCGCCACCACCACCGCCTCGCGCACCAAGGCATGCTCGCAAAGCCGCGCCGCGATCTCACCCGGCTCGATCCGGAAGCCGCGGATCTTCACCTGCTCGTCGTTGCGGCCCAAGAACTCCAGATTGCCGTCCGGCAGATAGCGCGCCAGATCCCCGGTCTTGTACAGCCGGTCGCCTGCCACAAAGGGGCTGGCGATGAACCGCTCCGCCGTCAGCTCCGGCCGGTTCAGATAGCCGCGCGCAACGCCGGCCCCGCCGATGTAAAGCTCTCCCACCGCCCCGAACGGAACAGGCGCGCCATGACCGTCCAGAAGATACACCTGCGTGTTCGCGATTGGACGGCCAATATGCGGCACAGCGTTGTCGCTGAAGAGCCGTCCTGAGGTCGCCACGACCGTCACTTCGGTAGGGCCGTAGTTGTTTATTAGCTTGAGAGCCGCTGGTAGAGGCCCAGGCACACGCTGGAGACGATCCCCGCCAATAAGCAAGTACTCCAATGTAGGATTTATCAGCTTATCTTCTAACGCGATTGTAGCGAGCGGCGTGATCAAAAAGGCGACGTCCAGCGATTGATCACGCCACCATTTCAACAGATGGAGAGAATCTCCCGCTGATGCTCTGGGCGGGAGCAGCAATCTGCTGCGGTTACATAACGCAGACCATAGCTCCCAACTGCTGGCATCGAATGCGACTCCAGCCGTGAATGCGCAGCAGGTATCTCGCTGCGGACAAAACGTTTGCACATGCCATGCTACAAGATTGGCCAAACCCCGATGCTCGACCATGACGCCCTTGGGGGTGCCTGATGATCCCGAGGTGTAGATCACATAGGCGAGGTGGCGTGAGCTCAGGCCGAGCGCGCGCGGGTCCGGATCGGAGGCCGGCAGGTTCGCCCAGGCCGGCGTTGCCGTGTCGAGGTCCACCACCGTCCTATCGAGCAGCGCCTCGCAGCCCAGCGCGGCACGGCCGGCCGCATCGGCCAGCAAGAGCCGCGGCGCCGCATCGTCGAGCACCTGGCGCAGCCGCGCCGACGGATAGGCCGGATCCAGCGGCAGATACGCGCCCCCCGCCTTGAGGATCGCCAAAAGCCCCACCACCATCGCCGGACTGCGCGCAAGGCAGATCGCCACCGGCTGATCCGGCCTCACCCCGAGCCCGGTCAGATGATGCGCCAGACGGTTGGCCCGCGCATTGAGCTCGCCATAGCTCACGCGCTCCTCCGCACAGACCACCGCCTCCGCCTCCGGCGCCCTGGCTACCTGCGCCTCGAACAGCTCGTGGATGCACGCCTCCGACGGATACGCCGCCGCCGTCCGGTTCAGCTCCTCCAGCAGATACGCCCGCTCAGCGGCCGGCAGCAGCCCAATCCGGCTCACCGGCTGCTCTGCATCGGCAACCATCGCCCGCAGCAGCGCAGCAGATAACCGCACTGCCGCTCAATGCTCGCTTGATCGAACAGCGCGGTCGCATAGCCCAGCATTCCGGCGATGACCTCGCCATGCTCGCTTAAGTTCAGCTCCAGATCAAACTTGACCTGATCGTACCCATTCCCCACCATCTCCACCATCAGCCCGGGAAGATCGAAGGATCCACCGGCGTTGTTCCCCCAGGCCAGCATCACCTGGAACACCGGCGTGTGATCAAGACGCCGGGGCGGCTGCACAATCTCCACCACCTGCTCAAACGGCAGGTCCTGATGCTCCTGCGCCGCCAAGGCCGTGCGCCGCGTCCGCTCCAACAGCTCCGCCACGCTCGGCTCGCCCGACAGGTCGAGGCGAAGTGCCAGGGTGTTGACGAAGAAGCCAATCAGCTCTTCGATCTCACGGCGACCGCGATTGGCAGTCGGCACCCCGATCACGATGTCGTCCTGCCCCGATAGACGCGACAGCACCGCCGCCCACGCCGCCAACACCGTCGTGAACAAGGTCGTGCCATGCTGCCGGCTCAGCCGCCTCAAGCCCCGCGTCAGATCTGCATCGATCACGACAGGCACACTGGCTCCGGCAAAGGACTGTTGCGCCGGCCGCGGCCGGTCCGTTGGCAACGCCAGGCGCGCCGGCGCGCCAGACAGGGTGTTGCGCCAATACTGCGCCTGGTTCGAGAGCCGCTCGCCCGAGAGCCACTGCCGCTGCCAGGCGGCATAGTCCGGATACTGGATCGCAAGCGGCGGCAGCGGATCGTCTTGTCCGGCCTCAAACGCCCGGTACAGCTGACTGAGTTCACGCGCCAACACGCCCAGCGACCAGCCATCCGAGACAATGTGATGCTGGGTCAGCAGGAAGACGTGCTCCTCGTCCGACAGCCGGATCAGCCGGCCGCGGATCAGCGGGCCGCGCGCCAGAGCGAACGGCGTGCGCGCCTCTTCCTGGCACAAATCCAAAAGCGCCTCGTCTGCATCCGGCATACCCTGCAGATCGTGCTCTATGACCGGCAGCCCCGCATCCGGCGGCAGAACCTCAACCGAGGGCTTGCCCTCCGAGGCGACAAAGATGCTGCGCAGTGCCTCATGACGCGCCAACACACGGTCAAGGCTGCGCTGCCAGGCGCTGCGGTCGAGCACGCCGCGCAGCCGCCACGCCAACGGCATGTGATAGGTCGTGCTGGTCTCATCCAGCTGCGCCAAAAACCACAGCCGCTGCTGCGCAAACGAAGGTGCTAGAGCGCCTTCGCGTTCAACCTTTGGGATCACAGTCCCTTTTCGTCTGCCACCCCGGTTTCTATCTTTGGCGAGTAAGAGAAGCTTAGTTAAGCCTTCAACATCCAGCTTTTCCAAGCCGGTCCTAACTAAATCTGTCATTATCTAGCCACCGAGAAACTTCTGAAGCTCGTCACGATCAAATTCTCCTTCCAGCAAGGTAATAGAAATCTCGCGAGCCAGATCGGCTAGCACCGGTTTGGCAAACAACGTCCTCAGCGGCAGCTCTACACCCAGCGCCTGCGACAGCCGGCTCAACAGCCGCACCGCCAGCAGCGAGTGGCCGCCCAGTTCGAAGAAGTGGTCGTGCCGACCGACCCGCTCTAGCCCCAGAAGCTCCGCCCAGAGCGTTGCCAGCGCGGTCTCGATCTCGCCTTGCGGCGGCTCGTAGCTCCGCCGCGCATACGCCTCATCCTCCGGTGCCGGCAGCGCCTGGCGGTCCAGCTTGCCGTTCGGCGTCAAGGGCAGTGCCGCAACCCGCACAAACGCACTCGGCACCATGTAGTCCGGCAGGTGCGCACTCACATGCGCGCGCAACGCGCCGGCCAGCGCGCCGCCATCCGGCCCGTTCGAAGCTGCTTCAGGCGCACACACCACATAGCCGACAAGGTGTTTATCGCCGCTGCGGTCCTCGCGCGCCACCACCACCGCCTCGCGCACCAAGGCATGCTCGCAAAGCCGCGCCGCGATCTCACCCGGCTCGATCCGGAAGCCGCGGATCTTCACCTGCTCGTCGTTGCGGCCCAAGAACTCCAGATTGCCGTCCGGCAGATAGCGCGCCAGATCCCCGGTCTTGTACAGCCGGTCGCCTGCCACAAAGGGGCTGGCGATGAACCGCGCCGCCGTCAGCTCCGGCCGGTTCAGATAGCCGCGCGCAACGCCGGCCCCGCCGATGTAAAGCTCTCCTGCCGCCCCAAACGGAACAGGCGCGCCATGACCGTCCAGAAGATACACCCGCGTGTTCGCGATCGGACGCCCAATCGGGACAATGTCTCCATCAAATCCAGCTGGGCAACTCCAAACCGTCGCGCAGACTGTTGCTTCGGTAGGTCCATAAGCGTTGACAATGGATGCGGGCGCCAGACTTCGGATGAGCTCAGCCTTTGGCAGCTCTCCGGCAAGAATGAGAACTTGCGAGGCCAAACATTCCAGATTTTTGCTTCCCTGAAGCAATGCGGAGGTAACGTCGCATGGGTGATGGCTTCGTTTCGCAGGTAATCCGACAGCTTGTTACTCGCTTGACGGAGCTCATCCGCAGGCAAATGCAATGCGGCTCCTGCGCCGAATGCCATAACGAGCTCCCAGGCGCTTGCATCAAAACCGAACGAGGCGAACTGCACTACTCGGCTATTTGAACAAACGCCAAAAAGTCCGATCTGAGCCAACCCGAGATTGGCCAAGCCCCGATGCTCGACCATGACGCCCTTGGGGGTGCCTGATGATCCCGAGGTGTAGATCACATAGGCGAGGTGGCGTGAGCTCAGGCCGAGCGCGCGCGGGTCCGGATCGGAGGCCGGCAGGTTCGCCCAGGCCGGCGTTGCCGTGTCGAGATCCACCACCGTCCTATCGAGCAGCGCCTCGCAGCCCAGCGCGGCACGGCCGGCCGCATCGGCCAGCAAGAGCCGCGGCGCCGCATCGTCGAGCACCTGGCGCAGCCGCGCCGACGGATAGGCCGGATCCAGCGGCAGATACGCGCCCCCGCCTTCAGGATCGCCAAAAGCCCCACCACCATCGCCGGACTGCGCGCAAGGCAGATCGCCACCGACTGATCCGGCCTCACCCCGAGCCCGGTCAGATGATGCGCCAGACGGTTGGCCCGCGCATTGAGCTCGCCATAGCTCACGCGCTCCTCCGCACAGACCACCGCCACCGCCTCCGGCGCCCTGGCTACCTGCGCCTCGAACAGCTCGTGGATGCACGCCTCCGACGGATACGCCGCCGCCGTCCGGTTCAGCTCCTCCAGCAGATACGCCCGCTCAGCGGCCGGCAGGATGTCCAGCTCGCGCACCGGCGTGTTCGGCGCCCGCTCCAGCGCCTCCGCCAGCTGCTCGAGCGTCCGCTGCATGTAGCCGCAGACCCGATCCGCTGAGACGCCTTCCGCCACCTGCGCCGTCAGCCCGAGCGCCTCGCCAAAGTCCTCCACCGACAAGGTCAGCGGATAGTTGGTGCGCTCCTCCCCGCCCAGCCATTCCACGCCGGATAGCCCATCGTCGGCGCCGGCGCCGGACATTGCCGCCGGCATGTTGTGGCGGTAGTTCAACAGCGAACTGAACAGCGGCGCCGGCGCCGCAACGCCGCTGCAGCGTTGCGCCAAGGCCAGCGAGGCATGTTCATGCGCCAGCAGCTCGGAAAGCCGGGCGTGCGTGGTCCGCACGCTCGCCTCGACCCCGCTTCCGTCCAGGTCAAGCCGCAGCGGCAGGGTGTTGATGAACAGCCCCATGGTGCGGTCGCCACCGGCGCCGCCATGCATGCGGCCGAACAGCACCGTGCCGAACACCACCTGCTCGCGGCCGCTGCTGCGCGCCACCACCTGGCCCCAGGCCAGATGGCACAGGCTCGCCAGGCTCACCCCAAGCCGCCGTGCCTGCACCCGCAGCCGCGCGTTGAGCGCCTGCGGCAGCATCCGCTGCGCCTCACGGGCCCCGCTGCCGTCGCCGTGGACCTCGCGCAAGCCAAACGGCGTGCTCGGCTCGTCGATGTCGGCCAGCATCGTCCGGAAGAACTCTTCGTGCGCCTTTGCATCAACGCCCAGCCGTGCCGCCGCCACCAGGTTGCGGAACGGCTGTGGTGCGCTCAGCTCATGCTCTCGTCCCTCCAGCACGGCCCGGACCTCGGCATGCATCACCTCCAGCGTCGTGTGATCCCCGATCAAATGGTGCTGCAGCTGCAGCAGCAGCCAGCGCGCGCCGCCCGCCTCGCGCGCGATCACAAACCGCAACAGCGGCGCCCGGCCAAGCTCGATACGCTGCCGGCGCGGATCAAACCTCAGCCGGAGCTCATCGGGGCCGGGACCATCACAGCCAGCCAGCGCGACCTCGCTCACCCCCAGTGGCGCATTGCGCCACACCACCTGGGCCGGGCGCGACAGGCCTTCCCAGACAAACGACGTCCTCAGGATATCGTGCCGGTCCACCACCCGCTGAACCGCACCAAGATAGCGCTCCAATAGCCCACGGTCGGCGAACGCCATCTGACTGACCAGCAGGTACGGATCGCCCTGGCCGGCCAACAGATGATGGAACAGGATGCCGTCCTGCAGCGGCGACAAGCCATAAATGTCCTGGATGTTGCCGGCCCCACCCGGCACCGTGGCGACGATCCGGTCGATCTCGCCCTGCGTAAGCTCGATCAGCGGCAGCATCTCTGGCGTGATCGCCGTACTCTGCTCGCTGATCAGGTTGGCCGGGACCGCCACCTCCTGATGGCTGCCAAGGCTCGCCGCCAGATCCGCCAGCACCGGCTTGGCGAACAGGGTGCGCACCTCGACCCCAAGCGACAGCCGCCGCAGCCGCGCCATCAGTTGCACCGCCAGCAGCGAGTGGCCGCCCAGTTCGAAGAAGTGGTCGTGCCGCCCGACCCGCTCTAGCCCCAGAAGCTCCGCCCAGAGCGTTGCCAGCGCGGTCTCGATCTCGCCTTGCGGCGGCTCGTAGCTCCGCCGCGCATACGCCTCATCCTCCGGTGCCGGCAGCGCCTGGCGGTCCAGCTTGCCGTTCGGCGTCAAGGGCAGTGCCGCAACCCGCACAAACCCACTCGGCACCATGTAGTCCGGCAGGTGCGCACTCACATGCGCGCGCAACGCGCCGGCCAGCGCGCCGCCATCCGGCCCGTTCGAAGCTGCTTCAGGCGCACACACCACATAGCCGACAAGGTGTTTATCGCCGCTGCGGTCCTCGCGCGCCACCACCACCGCCTCGCGCACCAAGGCATGCTCGCAAAGCCGCGCCGCGATCTCACCCGGCTCGATCCGGAAGCCGCGGATCTTCACCTGCTCGTCGTTGCGGCCCAAGAACTCCAGATTGCCGTCCGGCAGATAGCGCGCCAGATCCCCGGTCTTGTACAGCCGGTCGCCTGCCACAAAGGGGCTGGCGATGAACCGCGCCGCCGTCAGCTCCGGCCGGTTCAGATAGCCGCGCGCAACGCCGGCCCCGCCGATGTAAAGCTCTCCCACCGCCCCGAACGGAACAGGCGCGCCATGACCGTCCAGAAGATACACCTGCGTGTTCGCGATTGGACGGCCAATCGTCTCAACGACAGCCTCTCCCCTCGGCATGCAAATCCAGGTCGAGTACGTCGTTGTCTCGGAAGGTGCGTACAGATTACAAAGCTTCTCGATCCGACTGCTCTCGAAGATCTTCTCGATCAGACCTGCCTTCAGCCGCTCACCCGCCAGATTGATGATGCTTGCCGAAGCCGGCACTGCGTTCTTGTCGAGCAGAGCGGCGAGCGCCGAAGGCACTGTGTTGATCAGCGTGACATCCAATGACGTTTGCGCCAGCGCCAGCGCATTGTCGACAACATACAGGGTGCCGCCTTGCGACAGCGGAACGAAGCACTCATAGACCGACAGGTCAAAACTGATCGAGGTGGAGAACAGCATGCGGCTGATCTCTGATTCCGCAAACACGGCACTGCTCCACTGCAGCAGGTTCACGGTGCTCGCATGCTCGACCATGACGCCCTTGGGGGTGCCTGATGATCCCGAGGTGTAGATCACATAGGCGAGGTGGCGTGAGCTCAGGCCGAGCGCGCGCGGGTCCGGATCGGAGGCCGGCAGGTTCGCCCAGGCCGGCGTTGCCGTGTCGAGATCCACCACCGTCCTATCGAGCAGCGCCTCGCAGCCCAGCGCGGCACGGCCGGCCGCATCAGCCAGCAAGAGCCGCGGCGCCGCATCCTCAAGAACCTGCTTGAGCCGCGCGCTCGGATAGGCCGGATCCAGCGGCAGATACGCCCCGCCCGCCTTCAGGATCGCCAAAAGCCCCACCACCATCGCCACGCTGCGCGCAAGGCAGATCGCCACCGGCTGATCCGGCCTCACCCCGAGCCCGGTCAGATGATGCGCCAGACGGTTGGCCCGCGCATTGAGCTCGCCATAGCTCACGCGCTCCTCCGCACAGACCACCGCCACCGCCTCCGGCGCCCTGGCTACCTGCGCCTCGAACAGCTCGTGGATGCACGCCTCCGACGGATACGCCGCCGCCGTCCGGTTCAGCTCCTCCAGCAGATACGCCCGCTCAGCGGCCGGCAGGATGTCCAGCTCGCGCACCGGCGTGTTCGGCGCCCGCTCCAGCGCCTCCGCCAGCTGCTCGAGCGTCCGCTGCATGTAGCCGCAGACCCGATCCGCTGAGACGCCTTCCGCCACCTGCGCCGTCACCCCGAGCGCCTCGCCAAAGTCCTCCACCGACAAGGTCAGCGGATAGTTGGTGCGCTCCTCCCCGCCCAGCCATTCCACGCCGGATAGCCCATCGTCGGCGCCGGCGCCGGAGATTGCCGCCGGCATGTTGTGGCGGTAGTTCAACAGCGAACTGAACAGCGGCGCCGGCGCCGCAACGCCGCTGCAGCGTTGCGCCAAGGCCAGCGAGGCATGTTCATGCGCCAGCAGCTCGGAAAGCCGGGCGTGCGTGGTCCGCACGCTCGCCTCGACCCCGCTTCCGTCCAGGTCAAGCCGCAGCGGCAGGGTGTTGATGAACAGCCCCATGGTGCGGTCGCCACCGGCGCCGCCATGCATGCGGCCGAACAGCACCGTGCCGAACACCACCTGCTCGCGGCCGCTGCTGCGCGCCACCACCTGGCCCCAGGCCAGATGGCACAGGCTCGCCAGGCTCACCCCAAGCCGCCGTGCCTGCACCCGCAGCCGCGCGTTGAGCGCCTGCGGCAGCATCCGCTGCGCCTCACGGGCCCCGCTGCCGTCGCCGTGGACCTCGCGCAAGCCAAACGGCGTGCTCGGCTCGTCGATGTCGGCCAGCATCGTCCGGAAGAACTCTTCGTGCGCCTTTGCATCAACGCCCAGCCGTGCCGCCGCCACCAGGTTGCGGAACGGCTGTGGTGCGCTCAGCTCATGCTCTCGTCCCTCCAGCACGGCCCGGACCTCGGCATGCATCACCTCCAGCGTCGTGTGATCCCCGATCAAATGGTGCTGCAGCTGCAGCAGCAGCCAGCGCGCGCCGCCCGCCTCGCGCGCGATCACAAACCGCAACAGCGGCGCCCGGCCAAGCTCGATACGCTGCCGGCGCGGATCAAACCTCAGCCGGAGCTCATCGGGGCCGGGACCATCACAGCCAGCCAGCGCGACCTCGCTCACCCCCAGTGGCGCATTGCGCCACACCACCTGGGCCGGGCGCGACAGGCCTTCCCAGACAAACGACGTCCTCAGGATATCGTGCCGGTCCACCACCCGCTGAACCGCACCAAGATAGCGCTCCAATAGCCCACGGTCGGCGAACGCCATCTGACTGACCAGCAGGTACGGATCGCCCTGGCCGGCCAACAGATGATGGAACAGGATGCCGTCCTGCAGCGGCGACAAGCCATAAATGTCCTGGATGTTGCCGGCCCCACCCGGCACCGTGGCGACGATCCGGTCGATCTCGCCCTGCGTAAGCTCGATCAGCGGCAGCATCTCTGGCGTGATCGCCGTACTCTGCTCGCTGATCAGGTTGGCCGGGACCGCCACCTCCTGATGGCTGCCAAGGCTCGCCGCCAGATCCGCCAGCACCGGCTTGGCGAACAGGGTGCGCACCTCGACCCCAAGCGACAGCCGCCGCAGCCGCGCCATCAGTTGCACCGCCAGCAGCGAGTGGCCGCCCAGTTCGAAGAAGTGGTCGTGCCGCCCGACCCGCTCTAGCCCCAGAAGCTCCGCCCAGAGCGTTGCCAGCGCGGTCTCGATCTCGCCTTGCGGCGGCTCGTAGCTCCGCCGCGCATACGCCTCATCCTCCGGTGCCGGCAGCGCCTGGCGGTCCAGCTTGCCGTTCGGCGTCAAGGGCAGTGCCGCAACCCGCACAAACCCACTCGGCACCATGTAGTCCGGCAGGTGCGCACTCACATGCGCGCGCAACGCGCCGGCCAGCGCGCCGCCATCCGGCCCGTTCGAAGCTGCTTCAGGCGCACACACCACATAGCCGACAAGGTGTTTATCGCCGCTGCGGTCCTCGCGCGCCACCACCACCGCCTCGCGCACCAAGGCATGCTCGCAAAGCCGCGCCGCGATCTCACCCGGCTCGATCCGGAAGCCGCGGATCTTCACCTGCTCGTCGTTGCGGCCCAAGAACTCCAGATTGCCGTCCGGCAGATAGCGCGCCAGATCCCCGGTCTTGTACAGCCGGTCGCCTGCCACAAAGGGGCTGGCGATGAACCGCGCCGCCGTCAGCTCCGGCCGGTTCAGATAGCCGCGCGCAACGCCGGCCCCGCCAATGTAAAGCTCACCCACCGCCCCGAACGGAACAGGCGCGCCATGACCGTCCAGAAGATACACCTGCGTGTTCGCGATTGGACGGCCAATCGTCTCAACGACAGCCTCTCCCCTCGGCATGCAAATCCAGGTCGAGTACGTCGTTGTCTCGGAAGGTGCGTACAGATTACAAAGCTTCTCGATCCGACTGCTCTCGAAGATCTTCTCGATCAGACCTGCCTTCAGCCGCTCACCCGCCAGATTGATGATGCTTGCCGAAGCCGGCACTGCGTTCTTGTCGAGCAGAGCGGCGAGCGCCGAAGGCACTGTGTTGATCAGCGTGACATCCAATGACGTTTGCGCCAGCGCCAGCGCATTGTCGACAACATACAGGGTGCCGCCTTGCGACAGCGGAACGAAGCACTCATAGACCGACAGGTCAAAACTGATCGAGGTGGAGAACAGCATGCGGCTGATCTCTGATTCCGCAAACACGGCACTGCTCCACTGCAGCAGGTTCACGGTGCTCGCATGCTCGACCATGACGCCCTTGGGGGTGCCTGATGATCCCGAGGTGTAGATCACATAGGCGAGGTGGCGTGAGCTCAGGCCGAGCGCGCGCGGGTCCGGATCGGAGGCCGGCAGGTTCGCCCAGGCCGGCGTTGCCGTGTCGAGATCCACCACCGTCCTATCGAGCAGCGCCTCGCAGCCCAGCGCGGCACGGCCGGCCGCATCAGCCAGCAAGAGCCGCGGCGCCGCATCCTCAAGAACCTGCTTGAGCCGCGCGCTCGGATAGGCCGGATCCAGCGGCAGATACGCCCCGCCCGCCTTCAGGATCGCCAAAAGCCCCACCACCATCGCCACGCTGCGCGCAAGGCAGATCGCCACCGGCTGATCCGGCCTCACCCCGAGCCCGGTCAGATGATGCGCCAGACGGTTGGCCCGCGCATTGAGCTCGCCATAGCTCACGCGCTCCTCCGCACAGACCACCGCCACCGCCTCCGGCGCCCTGGCTACCTGCGCCTCGAACAGCTCGTGGATGCACGCCTCCGACGGATACGCCGCCGCCGTCCGGTTCAGCTCCTCCAGCAGATACGCCCGCTCAGCGGCCGGCAGGATGTCCAGCTCGCGCACCGGCGTGTTCGGCGCCCGCTCCAGCGCCTCCGCCAGCTGCTCGAGCGTCCGCTGCATGTAGCCGCAGACCCGATCCGCTGAGACGCCTTCCGCCACCTGCGCCGTCACCCCGAGCGCCTCGCCAAAGTCCTCCACCGACAAGGTCAGCGGATAGTTGGTGCGCTCCTCCCCGCCCAGCCATTCCACGCCGGATAGCCCATCGTCCGCGCCGGCGCCGGAGATTGCCGCCGGCATGTTGTGGCGGTAGTTCAACAGCGAACTGAACAGCGGCGCCGGCGCCGCAACGCCGCTGCAGCGTTGCGCCAAGGCCAGCGAGGCATGTTCATGCGCCAGCAGCTCGGAAAGCCGGGCGTGCGTGGTCCGCACGCTCGCCTCGACCCCGCTTCCGTCCAGGTCAAGCCGCAGCGGCAGGGTGTTGATGAACAGCCCCATGGTGCGGTCGCCACCGGCGCCGCCATGCATGCGGCCGAACAGCACCGTGCCGAACACCACCTGCTCGCGGCCGCTGCTGCGCGCCACCACCTGGCCCCAGGCCAGATGGCACAGGCTCGCCAGGCTCACCCCAAGCCGCCGTGCCTGCACCCGCAGCCGCGCGTTGAGCGCCTGCGGCAGCATCCGCTGCGCCTCACGGGCCCCGCTGCCGTCGCCGTGGACCTCGCGCAAGCCAAACGGCGTGCTCGGCTCGTCGATGTCGGCCAGCATCGTCCGGAAGAACTCTTCGTGCGCCTTTGCATCAACGCCCAGCCGTGCCGCCGCCACCAGGTTGCGGAACGGCTGTGGTGCGCTCAGCTCATGCTCTCGTCCCTCCAGCACGGCCCGGACCTCGGCATGCATCACCTCCAGCGTCGTGTGATCCCCGATCAAATGGTGCTGCAGCTGCAGCAGCAGCCAGCGCGCGCCGCCCGCCTCGCGCGCGATCACAAACCGCAACAGCGGCGCCCGGCCAAGCTCGATACGCTGCCGGCGCGGATCAAACCTCAGCCGGAGCTCATCGGGGCCGGGACCATCACAGCCAGCCAGCGCGACCTCGCTCACCCCCAGTGGCGCATTGCGCCACACCACCTGGGCCGGGCGCGACAGGCCTTCCCAGACAAACGACGTCCTCAGGATATCGTGCCGGTCCACCACCCGCTGAACCGCACCAAGATAGCGCTCCAATAGCCCACGGTCGGCGAACGCCATCTGACTGACCAGCAGGTACGGATCGCCCTGGCCGGCCAACAGATGATGGAACAGGATGCCGTCCTGCAGCGGCGACAAGCCATAAATGTCCTGGATGTTGCCGGCCCCACCCGGCACCGTGGCGACGATCCGGTCGATCTCGCCCTGCGTAAGCTCGATCAGCGGCAGCATCTCTGGCGTGATCGCCGTACTCTGCTCGCTGATCAGGTTGGCCGGGACCGCCACCTCCTGATGGCTGCCAAGGCTCGCCGCCAGATCCGCCAGCACCGGCTTGGCGAACAGGGTGCGCACCTCGACCCCAAGCGACAGCCGCCGCAGCCGCTCCATCAGTTGCACCGCCAGCAGCGAGTGGCCGCCCAGTTCGAAGAAGTGGTCGTGCCGACCGACCCGCTCTAGCCCCAGAAGCTCCGCCCAGAGCGTTGCCAGCGCGGTCTCGATCTCGCCTTGCGGCGGCTCGTAGCTCCGCCGCGCATACGCCTCATCCTCCGGTGCCGGCAGCGCCTGGCGGTCCAGCTTGCCGTTCGGCGTCAAGGGCAGTGCCGCAACCCGCACAAACCCACTCGGCACCATGTAGTCCGGCAGGTGCGCACTCACATGCGCGCGCAACGCGCCGGCCAGCGCGCCGCCATCCGGCCCGTTCGAAGCTGCTTCAGGCGCACACACCACATAGCCGACAAGGTGTTTATCGCCGCTGCGGTCCTCGCGCGCCACCACCACCGCCTCGCGCACCAAGGCATGCTCGCAAAGCCGCGCCGCGATCTCACCCGGCTCGATCCGGAAGCCGCGGATCTTCACCTGCTCGTCGTTGCGGCCCAAGAACTCCAGATTGCCGTCCGGCAGATAGCGCGCCAGATCCCCGGTCTTGTACAGCCGGTCGCCTGCCACAAAGGGGCTGGCGATGAACCGCGCCGCCGTCAGCTCCGGCCGGTTCAGATAGCCGCGCGCAACGCCGGCCCCGCCGATGTAAAGCTCTCCCACCGCCCCGAACGGAACAGGCGCGCCATGACCGTCCAGAAGATACACCTGCGTGTTCGCGATTGGACGGCCAATCGTCTCAACGACAGCCTCTCCCCTCGGCATGCAAATCCAGGTCGAGTACGTCGTTGTCTCGGAAGGTGCGTACAGATTACAAAGCTTCTCGATCCGACTGCTCTCGAAGATCTTCTCGATCAGACCTGCCTTCAGCCGCTCACCCGCCAGATTGATGATGCTTGCCGAAGCCGGCACTGCGTTCTTGTCGAGCAGAGCGGCGAGCGCCGAAGGCACTGTGTTGATCAGCGTGACATCCAATGACGTTTGCGCCAGCGCCAGCGCATTGTCGACAACATACAGGGTGCCGCCTTGCGACAGCGGAACGAAGCACTCATAGACCGACAGGTCAAAACTGATCGAGGTGGAGAACAGCATGCGGCTGATCTCTGATTCCGCAAACACGGCACTGCTCCACTGCAGCAGGTTCACGGTGCTCGCATGCTCGACCATGACGCCCTTGGGGGTGCCTGATGATCCCGAGGTGTAGATCACATAGGCGAGGTGGCGTGAGCTCAGGCCGAGCGCGCGCGGGTCCGGATCGGAGGCCGGCAGGTTCGCCCAGGCCGGCGTTGCCGTGTCGAGGTCCACCACCGTCCTATCGAGCAGCGCCTCGCAGCCCAGCGCGGCACGGCCGGCCGCATCGGCCAGCACCAGCGGCGGCGCCGCGTCGTCGAGCACCTGGCGCAGCCGCGCCGACGGATAGGCCGGGTCCAGCGGCAGATACGCCCCGCCCGCCTTCAGGATCGCCAAAAGCCCCACCACCATCGCCACGCTGCGCGCAAGGCAGATCGCCACCGGCTGATCCGGCCTCACCCCGAGCCCGGTCAGATGATGCGCCAGACGGTTGGCCCGCGCATTGAGCTCGCCATAGCTCACGCGCTCCTCCGCACAGACCACCGCCACCGCCTCCGGCGCCCTGGCTACCTGCGCCTCGAACAGCTCGTGGATGCACGCCTCCGACGGATACGCCGCCGCCGTCCGGTTCAGCTCCTCCAGCAGATACGCCCGCTCAGCGGCCGGCAGGATGTCCAGCTCGCGCACCGGCGTGTTCGGCGCCCGCTCCAGCGCCTCCGCCAGCTGCTCGAGCGTCCGCTGCATGTAGCCGCAGACCCGATCCGCTGAGACGCCTTCCGCCACCTGCGCCGTCACCCCGAGCGCCTCGCCAAAGTCCTCCACCGACAAGGTCAGCGGATAGTTGGTGCGCTCCTCCCCGCCCAGCCATTCCACGCCGGATAGCCCATCGTCCGCTCCGGCGCCGGAGATTGCCGCCGGCATGTTGTGGCGGTAGTTCAACAGCGAACTGAACAGCGGCGCCGGCGCCGCAACGCCGCTGCAGCGTTGCGCCAAGGCCAGCGAGGCATGTTCATGCGCCAGCAGCTCGGAAAGCCGGGCGTGCGTGGTCCGCACGCTCGCCTCGACCCCGCTTCCGTCCAGGTCAAGCCGCAGCGGCAGGGTGTTGATGAACAGCCCCATGGTGCGGTCGCCACCGGCGCCGCCATGCATGCGGCCGAACAGCACCGTGCCGAACACCACCTGCTCGCGGCCGCTGCTGCGCGCCACCACCTGGCCCCAGGCCAGATGGCACAGGCTCGCCAGGCTCACCCCAAGCCGCCGTGCCTGCACCCGCAGCCGCGCGTTGAGCGCCTGCGGCAGCATCCGCTGCGCCTCACGGGCCCCGCTGCCGTCGCCGTGGACCTCGCGCAAGCCAAACGGCGTGCTCGGCTCGTCGATGTCGGCCAGCATCGTCCGGAAGAACTCTTCGTGCGCCTTTGCATCAACGCCCAGCCGTGCCGCCGCCACCAGGTTGCGGAACGGCTGTGGTGCGCTCAGCTCATGCTCTCGTCCCTCCAGCACGGCCCGGACCTCGGCATGCATCACCTCCAGCGTCGTGTGATCCCCGATCAAATGGTGCTGCAGCTGCAGCAGCAGCCAGCGCGCGCCGCCCGCCTCGCGCGCGATCACAAACCGCAACAGCGGCGCCCGGCCAAGCTCGATACGCTGCCGGCGCGGATCAAACCTCAGCCGGAGCTCATCGGGGCCGGGACCATCACAGCCAGCCAGCGCGACCTCGCTCACCCCCAGTGGCGCATTGCGCCACACCACCTGGGCCGGGCGCGACAGGCCTTCCCAGACAAACGACGTCCTCAGGATATCGTGCCGGTCCACCACCCGCTGAACCGCACCAAGATAGCGCTCCAATAGCCCACGGTCGGCGAACGCCATCTGACTGACCAGCAGGTACGGATCGCCCTGGCCGGCCAACAGATGATGGAACAGGATGCCGTCCTGCAGCGGCGACAAGCCATAAATGTCCTGGATGTTGCCGGCCCCACCCGGCACCGTGGCGACGATCCGGTCGATCTCGCCCTGCGTAAGCTCGATCAGCGGCAGCATCTCTGGCGTGATCGCCGTACTCTGCTCGCTGATCAGGTTGGCCGGGACCGCCACCTCCTGATGGCTGCCAAGGCTCGCCGCCAGATCCGCCAGCACCGGCTTGGCGAACAGGGTGCGCACCTCGACCCCAAGCGACAGCCGCCGCAGCCGCGCCATCAGTTGCACCGCCAGCAGCGAGTGGCCGCCCAGTTCGAAGAAGTGGTCGTGCCGACCGACCCGCTCTAGCCCCAGAAGCTCCGCCCAGAGCGTTGCCAGCGCGGTCTCGATCTCGCCTTGCGGCGGCTCGTAGCTCCGCCGCGCATACGCCTCATCCTCCGGTGCCGGCAGCGCCTGGCGGTCCAGCTTGCCGTTCGGCGTCAAGGGCAGTGCCGCAACCCGCACAAACCCACTCGGCACCATGTAGTCCGGCAGGTGCGCACTCACATGCGCGCGCAACGCGCCGGCCAGCGCGCCGCCATCCGGCCCGTTCGAAGCTGCTTCAGGCGCACACACCACATAGCCGACAAGGTGTTTATCGCCGCTGCGGTCCTCGCGCGCCACCACCACCGCCTCGCGCACCGCATGCTCGCAAAGCCGCGCCGCGATCTCACCCGGCTCGATCCGGAAGCCGCGGATCTTCACCTGCTCGTCGTTGCGGCCCAAGAACTCCAGATTGCCGTCCGGCAGATAGCGCGCCAGATCCCCGGTCTTGTACAGCCGGTCGCCTGCCACAAAGGGGCTGGCGATGAACCGCGCCGCCGTCAGCTCCGGCCGGTTCAGATAGCCGCGCGCAACGCCGGCCCCGCCGACATAGATTTCACCAATTGCTCCCAGCGGTACCGGCTGTAGCCGCTCGTCCAACAGATACGCCACCGAATTCCGAATTGGTCGGCCGAGCGGCACCCGGGTCTGGTCATCGAGATCGGGAGGCACAGGATAGCAGATACTGAAGGTGGTGTTCTCCGTCGGCCCGTAGCCATTTGAAATCCTCAGCGTCGGATGTCGCTTCTGACATGCTCTGATGGAAGCGACGGAGACCTCTTCGCCCCCGACCAGCAACTGCTGCAGCCGATCAGTGCTCCGCCCCTCCCCGACATAGACGTCAAACAACCGCGCAGTCATCCAGGCGATCGTGATGCCTCGGTCTCGGATGATCTGGGCCAGCGTTGCCGTGGAGAGGTAACGTCCAGGATAGAGCACAACCGTGGCGCCGTTTGCCAAGGCTCCCCAGACTTCGAACGCGGTCGCGTCGAATGTCGGCGAGGAGGCATTGAGAAAGACGTCCTGCGGCGAGATCTCGACGAAATCGTTCCCCGCTACTAGACGCACCGCTCCCCGATGTTCGACCATGACGCCCTTGGGGGTGCCTGATGATCCCGAGGTGTAGATCACATAGGCGAGGTGGCGTGAGCTCAGGCCGAGCGCGCGCGGGTCCGGATCGGAGGCCGGCAGGTTCGCCCAGGCCGGCGTTGCCGTGTCGAGGTCCACCACCGTCCTATCGAGCAGCGCCTCGCAGCCCAGCGCGGCACGGCCGGCCGCATCGGCCAGCACCAGCGGCGGCGCCGCGTCGTCGAGCACCTGGCGCAGCCGCGCCGACGGATAGGCCGGATCCAGCGGCAGATACGCGCCCCCCGCCTTGAGGATCGCCAAAAGCCCCACCACCATCGCCGGACTGCGCGCAAGGCAGATCGCCACCGGCTGATCCGGCCTCACCCCGAGCCCGGTCAGATGATGCGCCAGACGGTTGGCCCGCGCATTGAGCTCGCCATAGCTCACGCGCTCCTCCGCACAGACCACCGCCACCGCCTCCGGCGCCCTGGCTACCTGCGCCTCAAACAGCTCGTGGATGCACTTGTCCGACGGATACGCCGCCGCCGTCCGGTTCAGCTCCTCCAGCAGATACGCCCGCTCAGCGGCCGGCAGGATGTCCAGCTCGCGCACCGGCGTGTTCGGCGCCCGCTCCAGCGCCTCCGCCAGCTGCTCGAGCGTCCGCTGCATGTAGCCGCAGACCCGATCCGCTGAGACGCCTTCCGCCACCTGCGCCGTCAGCCCGAGCGCCTCGCCAAAGTCCTCCACCGACAAGGTCAGCGGATAGTTGGTGCGCTCCTCCCCGCCCAGCCATTCCACGCCGGATAGCCCATCGTCCGCTCCGGCGCCGGAGATTGCCGCCGGCATGTTGTGGCGGTAGTTCAACAGCGAACTGAACAGCGGCGCCGGCGCCGCAACGCCGCTGCAGCGTTGCGCCAAGGCCAGCGAGGCATGTTCATGCGCCAGCAGCTCGGAAAGCCGGGCGTGCGTGGTCCGCACGCTCGCCTCGACCCCGCTTCCGTCCAGGTCAAGCCGCAGCGGCAGGGTGTTGATGAACAGCCCCATGGTGCGGTCGCCACCGGCGCCGCCATGCATGCGGCCGAACAGCACCGTGCCGAACACCACCTGCTCGCGGCCGCTGCTGCGCGCCACCACCTGGCCCCAGGCCAGATGGCACAGGCTCGCCAGGCTCACCCCAAGCCGCCGTGCCTGCACCCGCAGCCGCGCGTTGAGCGCCTGCGGCAGCATCCGCTGCGCCTCACGGGCCCCGCTGCCGTCGCCGTGGACCTCGCGCAAGCCAAACGGCGTGCTCGGCTCGTCGATGTCGGCCAGCATCGTCCGGAAGAACTCTTCGTGCGCCTTTGCATCAACGCCCAGCCGTGCCGCCGCCACCAGGTTGCGGAACGGCTGTGGTGCGCTCAGCTCATGCTCTCGTCCCTCCAGCACGGCCCGGACCTCGGCATGCATCACCTCCAGCGTCGTGTGATCCCCGATCAAATGGTGCTGCAGCTGCAGCAGCAGCCAGCGCGCGCCGCCCGCCTCGCGCGCGATCACAAACCGCAACAGCGGCGCCCGGCCAAGCTCGATACGCTGCCGGCGCGGATCAAACCTCAGCCGGAGCTCATCGGGGCCGGGACCATCACAGCCAGCCAGCGCGACCTCGCTCACCCCCAGTGGCGCATTGCGCCACACCACCTGGGCCGGGCGCGACAGGCCTTCCCAGACAAACGACGTCCTCAGGATATCGTGCCGGTCCACCACCCGCTGAACCGCACCAAGATAGCGCTCCAATAGCCCACGGTCGGCGAACGCCATCTGACTGACCAGCAGGTACGGATCGCCCTGGCCGGCCAACAGATGATGGAACAGGATGCCGTCCTGCAGCGGCGACAAGCCATAAATGTCCTGGATGTTGCCGGCCCCACCCGGCACCGTGGCGACGATCCGGTCGATCTCGCCCTGCGTAAGCTCGATCAGCGGCAGCATCTCTGGCGTGATCGCCGTACTCTGCTCGCTGATCAGGTTGGCCGGGACCGCCACCTCCTGATGGCTGCCAAGGCTCGCCGCCAGATCCGCCAGCACCGGCTTGGCGAACAGGGTGCGCACCTCGACCCCAAGCGACAGCCGCCGCAGCCGCTCCATCAGTTGCACCGCCAGCAGCGAGTGGCCGCCCAGTTCGAAGAAGTGGTCGTGCCGACCGACCCGCTCTAGCCCCAGAAGCTCCGCCCAGAGCGTTGCCAGCGCGGTCTCGATCTCGCCTTGCGGCGGCTCGTAGCTCCGCCGCGCATACGCCTCATCCTCCGGTGCCGGCAGCGCCTGGCGGTCCAGCTTGCCGTTCGGCGTCAAGGGCAGTGCCGCAACCCGCACAAACCCACTCGGCACCATGTAGTCCGGCAGGTGCGCACTCACATGCGCGCGCAACGCGCCGGCCAGCGCGCCGCCATCCGGCCCGTTCGAAGCTGCTTCAGGCGCACACCACATAGCCGACAAGGTGTTTATCGCCGCTGCGGTCCTCGCGCGCCACCACCACCGCCTCGCGCACCAAGGCATGCTCGCAAAGCCGCGCCGCGATCTCACCCGGCTCGATCCGGAAGCCGCGGATCTTCACCTGCTCGTCGTTGCGGCCCAAGAACTCCAGATTGCCGTCCGGCAGATAGCGCGCCAGATCCCCGGTCTTGTACAGCCGGTCGCCTGCCACAAAGGGGCTGGCGATGAACCGCGCCGCCGTCAGCTCCGGCCGGTTCAGATAGCCGCGCGCAACGCCGGCCCCGCCAATGTAAAGCTCACCCACCGCCCCGAACGGAACAGGCGCGCCATGACCGTCCAGAAGATACACCTGCGTGTTCGCGATTGGACGGCCAATCGTCTCAACGACAGCCTCTCCCCTCGGCATGCAAATCCAGGTCGAGTACGTCGTTGTCTCGGAAGGTGCGTACAGATTACAAAGCTTCTCGATCCGACTGCTCTCGAAGATCTTCTCGATCAGACCTGCCTTCAGCCGCTCACCCGCCAGATTGATGATGCTTGCCGAAGCCGGCACTGCGTTCTTGTCGAGCAGAGCGGCGAGCGCCGAAGGCACTGTGTTGATCAGCGTGACATCCAATGACGTTTGCGCCAGCGCCAGCGCATTGTCGACAACATACAGGGTGCCGCCTTGCGACAGCGGAACGAAGCACTCATAGACCGACAGGTCAAAACTGATCGAGGTGGAGAACAGCATGCGGCTGATCTCTGATTCCGCAAACACGGCACTGCTCCACTGCAGCAGGTTCACGGTGCTCGCATGCTCGACCATGACGCCCTTGGGGGTGCCTGATGATCCCGAGGTGTAGATCACATAGGCGAGGTGGCGTGAGCTCAGGCCGAGCGCGCGCGGGTCCGGATCGGAGGCCGGCAGGTTCGCCCAGGCCGGCGTTGCCGTGTCGAGGTCCACCACCGTCCTATCGAGCAGCGCCTCGCAGCCCAGCGCGGCACGGCCGGCCGCATCGGCCAGCACCAGCGGCGGCGCCGCGTCGTCGAGCACCTGGCGCAGCCGCGCCGACGGATAGGCCGGGTCCAGCGGCAGATACGCCCCGCCCGCCTTCAGGATCGCCAAAAGCCCCACCACCATCGCCACGCTGCGCGCAAGGCAGATCGCCACCGGCTGATCCGGCCTCACCCCGAGCCCGGTCAGATGATGCGCCAGACGGTTGGCCCGCGCATTGAGCTCGCCATAGCTCACGCGCTCCTCCGCACAGACCACCGCCACCGCCTCCGGCGCCCTGGCTACCTGCGCCTCGAACAGCTCGTGGATGCACGCCTCCGACGGATACGCCGCCGCCGTCCGGTTCAGCTCCTCCAGCAGATACGCCCGCTCAGCGGCCGGCAGGATGTCCAGCTCCCGCACCGGCGTGTTCGGCGCCCGCTCCAGCGCCTCCGCCAGCTGCTCGAGCGTCCGCTGCATGTAGCCGCAGACCCGATCCGCTGAGACGCCTTCCGCCACCTGCGCCGTCACCCCGAGCGCCTCGCCAAAGTCCTCCACCGACAAGGTCAGCGGATAGTTGGTGCGCTCCTCCCCGCCCAGCCATTCCACGCCGGATAGCCCATCGTCCGCTCCGGCGCCGGAGATTGCCGCCGGCATGTTGTGGCGGTAGTTCAACAGCGAACTGAACAGCGGCGCCGGCGCCGCAACGCCGCTGCAGCGTTGCGCCAAGGCCAGCGAGGCATGTTCATGCGCCAGCAGCTCGGAAAGCCGGGCGTGCGTGGTCCGCACGCTCGCCTCGACCCCGCTTCCGTCCAGGTCAAGCCGCAGCGGCAGGGTGTTGATGAACAGCCCCATGGTGCGGTCGCCACCGGCGCCGCCATGCATGCGGCCGAACAGCACCGTGCCGAACACCACCTGCTCGCGGCCGCTGCTGCGCGCCACCACCTGGCCCCAGGCCAGATGGCACAGGCTCGCCAGGCTCACCCCAAGCCGCCGTGCCTGCACCCGCAGCCGCGCGTTGAGCGCCTGCGGCAGCATCCGCTGCGCCTCACGGGCCCCGCTGCCGTCGCCGTGGACCTCGCGCAAGCCAAACGGCGTGCTCGGCTCGTCGATGTCGGCCAGCATCGTCCGGAAGAACTCTTCGTGCGCCTTTGCATCAACGCCCAGCCGTGCCGCCGCCACCAGGTTGCGGAACGGCTGTGGTGCGCTCAGCTCATGCTCTCGTCCCTCCAGCACGGCCCGGACCTCGGCATGCATCACCTCCAGCGTCGTGTGATCCCCGATCAAATGGTGCTGCAGCTGCAGCAGCAGCCAGCGCGCGCCGCCCGCCTCGCGCGCGATCACAAACCGCAACAGCGGCGCCCGGCCAAGCTCGATACGCTGCCGGCGCGGATCAAACCTCAGCCGGAGCTCATCGGGGCCGGGACCATCACAGCCAGCCAGCGCGACCTCGCTCACCCCCAGTGGCGCATTGCGCCACACCACCTGGGCCGGGCGCGACAGGCCTTCCCAGACAAACGACGTCCTCAGGATATCGTGCCGGTCCACCACCCGCTGAACCGCACCAAGATAGCGCTCCAATAGCCCACGGTCGGCGAACGCCATCTGACTGACCAGCAGGTACGGATCGCCCTGGCCGGCCAACAGATGATGGAACAGGATGCCGTCCTGCAGCGGCGACAAGCCATAAATGTCCTGGATGTTGCCGGCCCCACCCGGCACCGTGGCGACGATCCGGTCGATCTCGCCCTGCGTAAGCTCGATCAGCGGCAGCATCTCTGGCGTGATCGCCGTACTCTGCTCGCTGATCAGGTTGGCCGGGACCGCCACCTCCTGATGGCTGCCAAGGCTCGCCGCCAGATCCGCCAGCACCGGCTTGGCGAACAGGGTGCGCACCTCGACCCCAAGCGACAGCCGCCGCAGCCGCGCCATCAGTTGCACCGCCAGCAGCGAGTGGCCGCCCAGTTCGAAGAAGTGGTCGTGCCGCCCGACCCGCTCTAGCCCCAGAAGCTCCGCCCAGAGCGTTGCCAGCGCGGTCTCGATCTCGCCTTGCGGCGGCTCGTAGCTCCGCCGCGCATACGCCTCATCCTCCGGTGCCGGCAGCGCCTGGCGGTCCAGCTTGCCGTTCGGCGTCAAGGGCAGTGCCGCAACCCGCACAAACCCACTCGGCACCATGTAGTCCGGCAGGTGCGCACTCACATGCGCGCGCAACGCGCCGGCCAGCGCGCCGCCATCCGGCCCGTTCGAAGCTGCTTCAGGCGCACACACCACATAGCCGACAAGGTGTTTATCGCCGCTGCGGTCCTCGCGCGCCACCACCACCGCCTCGCGCACCAAGGCATGCTCGCAAAGCCGCGCCGCGATCTCACCCGGCTCGATCCGGAAGCCGCGGATCTTCACCTGCTCGTCGTTGCGGCCCAAGAACTCCAGATTGCCGTCCGGCAGATAGCGCGCCAGATCCCCGGTCTTGTACAGCCGGTCGCCTGCCACAAAGGGGCTGGCGATGAACCGCGCCGCCGTCAGCTCCGGCCGGTTCAGATAGCCGCGCGCAACGCCGGCCCCGCCGATGTAAAGCTCTCCCACCGCCCCGAACGGAACAGGCGCGCCATGACCGTCCAGAAGATACACCTGCGTGTTCGCGATTGGACGGCCAATCGTCTCAACGACAGCCTCTCCCCTCGGCATGCAAATCCAGGTCGAGTACGTCGTTGTCTCGGAAGGTGCGTACAGATTACAAAGCTTCTCGATCCGACTGCTCTCGAAGATCTTCTCGATCAGACCTGCCTTCAGCCGCTCACCCGCCAGATTGATGATGCTTGCCGAAGCCGGCACTGCGTTCTTGTCGAGCAGAGCGGCGAGCGCCGAAGGCACTGTGTTGATCAGCGTGACATCCAATGACGTTTGCGCCAGCGCCAGCGCATTGTCGACAACATACAGGGTGCCGCCTTGCGACAGCGGAACGAAGCACTCATAGACCGACAGGTCAAAACTGATCGAGGTGGAGAACAGCATGCGGCTGATCTCTGATTCCGCAAACACGGCACTGCTCCACTGCAGCAGGTTCACGGTGCTCGCATGCTCGACCATGACGCCCTTGGGGGTGCCTGATGATCCCGAGGTGTAGATCACATAGGCGAGGTGGCGTGAGCTCAGGCCGAGCGCGCGCGGGTCCGGATCGGAGGCCGGCAGGTTCGCCCAGGCCGGCGTTGCCGTGTCGAGGTCCACCACCGTCCTATCGAGCAGCGCCTCGCAGCCCAGCGCGGCACGGCCGGCCGCATCGGCCAGCACCAGCGGCGGCGCCGCGTCGTCGAGCACCTGGCGCAGCCGCGCCGACGGATAGGCCGGATCCAGCGGCAGATACGCGCCCCCCGCCTTGAGGATCGCCAAAAGCCCCACCACCATCGCCGGACTGCGCGCAAGGCAGATCGCCACCGGCTGATCCGGCCTCACCCCGAGCCCGGTCAGATGATGCGCCAGACGGTTGGCCCGCGCATTGAGCTCGCCATAGCTCACGCGCTCCTCCGCACAGACCACCGCCTCCGCCTCCGGCGCCCTGGCTACCTGCGCCTCGAACAGCTCGTGGATGCACTTGTCCGACGGATACGCCGCCGCCGTCCGGTTCAGCTCCTCCAGCAGATACGCCCGCTCAGCGGCCGGCAGCAGCCCAATCCGGCTCACCGGCTGCTCTGCATCGGCAACCATCGCCCGCAGCAGCGCCAGCAGATAACCGCACTGCCGCTCAATGCTCGCTTGATCGAACAGCGCGGTCGCATAGCCCAGCATTCCGGCGATGACCTCGCCATGCTCGCTTAAGTTCAGCTCCAGATCAAACTTGACCTGATCGTACCCATTCCCCACCATCTCCACCATCAGCCCGGGAAGATCGAAGGATCCACCGGCGTTGTTCCCCAGGCCAGCATCACCTGGAACACCGGCGTGTGATCAAGACGCCGGGGCGGCTGCACAATCTCCACCACCTGCTCAAACGGCAGGTCCTGATGCTCCTGCGCCGCCAAGGCCGTGCGCCGCGTCCGCTCCAACAGCTCCGCCACGCTCGGCTCGCCCGACAGGTCGAGGCGAAGTGCCAGGGTGTTGACGAAGAAGCCAATCAGCTCTTCGATCTCACGGCGACCGCGATTGGCAGTCGGCACCCCGATCACGATGTCGTCCTGCCCCGATAGACGCGACAGCACCGCCGCCCACGCCGCCAACACCGTCGTGAACAAGGTCGTGCCATGCTGCCGGCTCAGCCGCCTCAAGCCCCGCGTCAGATCTGCATCGATCACGACAGGCACACTGGCTCCGGCAAAGGACTGTTGCGCCGGCCGCGGCCGGTCCGTTGGCAACGCCAGGCGCGCCGGCGCGCCAGACAGGGTGTTGCGCCAATACTGCGCCTGGTTCGAGAGCCGCTCGCCCGAGAGCCACTGCCGCTGCCAGGCGGCATAGTCCGGATACTGGATCGCAAGCGGCGGCAGCGGATCGTCTTGTCCGGCCTCAAACGCCCGGTACAGCTGACTGAGTTCACGCGCCAACACGCCCAGCGACCAGCCATCCGAGACAATGTGATGCTGGGTCAGCAGGAAGACGTGCTCCTCGTCCGACAGCCGGATCAGCCGGCCGCGGATCAGCGGGCCGCGCGCCAGAGCGAACGGCGTGCGCGCCTCTTCCTGGCACAAATCCAAAAGCGCCTCGTCTGCATCCGGCATACCCTGCAGATCGTGCTCTATGACCGGCAGCCCCGCATCCGGCGGCAGAACCTCAACCGAGGGCTTGCCCTCCGAGGCGACAAAGATGCTGCGCAGCGCCTCATGACGCGCCAACACACGGTCAAGGCTGCGCTGCCAGGCGCTGCGGTCGAGCACGCCGCGCAGCCGCCACGCCAACGGCATGTGATAGGTCGTGCTGGTCTCATCCAGCTGCGCCAAAAACCACAGCCGCTGCTGCGCAAACGACAGCACCAGGGGCGCTTCGCGCGACCCGCCGACCATCGCCGGCAGGTGTTGCGGACCGGAGCGGCTCAACTCCTCCACGATGCTCACCGCCAGATCGGCTAGCACCGGTTTGGCAAACAACGTCCTCAGCGGCAGCTCTACACCCAGCGCCTGCGACAGCCGGCTCAACAGCCGCACCGCCAGCAGCGAGTGGCCGCCCAGTTCGAAGAAGTGGTCGTGCCGACCGACCCGCTCTAGCCCCAGAAGCTCCGCCCAGAGCGTTGCCAGCGCGGTCTCGATCTCGCCTTGCGGCGGCTCGTAGCTCCGCCGCGCATACGCCTCATCCTCCGGTGCCGGCAGCGCCTGGCGGTCCAGCTTGCCGTTCGGCGTCAAGGGCAGTGCCGCAACCCGCACAAACCCACTCGGCACCATGTAGTCCGGCAGGTGCGCACTCACATGCGCGCGCAACGCGCCGGCCAGCGCGCCGCCATCCGGCCCGTTCGAAGCTGCTTCAGGCGCACACACCACATAGCCGACAAGGTGTTTATCGCCGCTGCGGTCCTCGCGCGCCACCACCACCGCCTCGCGCACCAAGGCATGCTCGCAAAGCCGCGCCGCGATCTCACCCGGCTCGATCCGGAAGCCGCGGATCTTCACCTGCTCGTCGTTGCGGCCCAAGAACTCCAGATTGCCGTCCGGCAGATAGCGCGCCAGATCCCCGGTCTTGTACAGCCGGTCGCCTGCCACAAAGGGGCTGGCGATGAACCGCGCCGCCGTCAGCTCCGGCCGGTTCAGATAGCCGCGCGCAACGCCGGCCCCGCCGATGTAAAGCTCTCCCACCGCCCCGAACGGAACAGGCGCGCCATGACCGTCCAGAAGATACACCTGCGTGTTCGCGATTGGACGGCCAATATGCGGCACAGCGTTGTCGCTGAAGAGCCGTCCTAGGTCGCCACGACCGTCACTTCGGTAGGGCCGTAGTTGTTTATTAGCTTGAGAGCCGCTGGTAGAGGCCCAGGCACACGCTGGAGACGATCCCCGCCAATAAGCAAGTACTCCAATGTAGGATTTATCAGCTTATCTTCTAACGCGATTGTAGCGAGCGGCGTGATCAAAAAGGCGACGTCCAGCGATTGATCACGCCACCATTTCAACAGATGGAAGAATCTCCCGCTGATGCTCTGGGCGGGAGCAGCAATCTGCTGCGGTTACATAACGCAGACCATAGCTCCCAACTGCTGGCATCGAATGCGACTCCAGCCGTGAATGCGCAGCAGGTATCTCGCTGCGGACAAAACGTTTGCACATGCCATGCTACAAGATTGGCCAAACCCCGATGCTCGACCATGACGCCCTTGGGGGTGCCTGATGATCCCGAGGTGTAGATCACATAGGCGAGGTGGCGTGAGCTCAGGCCGAGCGCGCGCGGGTCCGGATCGGAGGCCGGCAGGTTCGCCCAGGCCGGCGTTGCCGTGTCGAGGTCCACCACCGTCCTATCGAGCAGCGCCTCGCAGCCCAGCGCGGCACGGCCGGCCGCATCGGCCAGCACCAGCGGCGGCGCCGCATCGTCGAGCACCTGGCGCAGCCGCGCGCTCGGATAGGCCGGATCCAGCGGCAGATACGCGCCCCCGCCTTCAGGATCGCCAAAAGCCCCACCACCATCGCCGGACTGCGCGCAAGGCAGATCGCCACCGGCTGATCCGGCCTCACCCCGAGCCCGGTCAGATGATGCGCCAGACGGTTGGCCCGCGCATTGAGCTCGCCATAGCTCACGCGCTCCTCCGCACAGACCACCGCCACCGCCTCCGGCGCCCTGGCTACCTGCGCCTCGAACAGCTCGTGGATGCACGCCTCCGACGGATACGCCGCCGCCGTCCGGTTCAGCTCCTCCAGCAGATACGCCCGCTCAGCGGCCGGCAGGATGTCCAGCTCCCGCACCGGCGTGTTCGGCGCCCGCTCCAGCGCCTCCGCCAGCTGCTCGAGCGTCCGCTGCATGTAGCCGCAGACCCGATCCGCTGAGACGCCTTCCGCCACCTGCGCCGTCACCCCGAGCGCCTCGCCAAAGTCCTCCACCGACAAGGTCAGCGGATAGTTGGTGCGCTCCTCCCCGCCCAGCCATTCCACGCCGGATAGCCCATCGTCGGCGCCGGCGCCGGAGATTGCCGCCGGCATGTTGTGGCGGTAGTTCAACAGCGAACTGAACAGCGGCGCCGGCGCCGCAACGCCGCTGCAGCGTTGCGCCAAGGCCAGCGAGGCATGTTCATGCGCCAGCAGCTCGGAAAGCCGGGCGTGCGTGGTCCGCACGCTCGCCTCGACCCCGCTTCCGTCCAGGTCAAGCCGCAGCGGCAGGGTGTTGATGAACAGCCCCATGGTGCGGTCGCCACCGGCGCCGCCATGCATGCGGCCGAACAGCACCGTGCCGAACACCACCTGCTCGCGGCCGCTGCTGCGCGCCACCACCTGGCCCCAGGCCAGATGGCACAGGCTCGCCAGGCTCACCCCAAGCCGCCGTGCCTGCACCCGCAGCCGCGCGTTGAGCGCCTGCGGCAGCATCCGCTGCGCCTCACGGGCCCCGCTGCCGTCGCCGTGGACCTCGCGCAAGCCAAACGGCGTGCTCGGCTCGTCGATGTCGGCCAGCATCGTCCGGAAGAACTCTTCGTGCGCCTTTGCATCAACGCCCAGCCGTGCCGCCGCCACCAGGTTGCGGAACGGCTGTGGTGCGCTCAGCTCATGCTCTCGTCCCTCCAGCACGGCCCGGACCTCGGCATGCATCACCTCCAGCGTCGTGTGATCCCCGATCAAATGGTGCTGCAGCTGCAGCAGCAGCCAGCGCGCGCCGCCCGCCTCGCGCGCGATCACAAACCGCAACAGCGGCGCCCGGCCAAGCTCGATACGCTGCCGGCGCGGATCAAACCTCAGCCGGAGCTCATCGGGGCCGGGACCATCACAGCCAGCCAGCGCGACCTCGCTCACCCCCAGTGGCGCATTGCGCCACACCACCTGGGCCGGGCGCGACAGGCCTTCCCAGACAAACGACGTCCTCAGGATATCGTGCCGGTCCACCACCCGCTGAACCGCACCAAGATAGCGCTCCAATAGCCCACGGTCGGCGAACGCCATCTGACTGACCAGCAGGTACGGATCGCCCTGGCCGGCCAACAGATGATGGAACAGGATGCCGTCCTGCAGCGGCGACAAGCCATAAATGTCCTGGATGTTGCCGGCCCCACCCGGCACCGTGGCGACGATCCGGTCGATCTCGCCCTGCGTAAGCTCGATCAGCGGCAGCATCTCTGGCGTGATCGCCGTACTCTGCTCGCTGATCAGGTTGGCCGGGACCGCCACCTCCTGATGGCTGCCAAGGCTCGCCGCCAGATCCGCCAGCACCGGCTTGGCGAACAGGGTGCGCACCTCGACCCCAAGCGACAGCCGCCGCAGCCGCGCCATCAGTTGCACCGCCAGCAGCGAGTGGCCGCCCAGTTCGAAGAAGTGGTCGTGCCGCCCGACCCGCTCTAGCCCCAGAAGCTCCGCCCAGAGCGTTGCCAGCGCGGTCTCGATCTCGCCTTGCGGCGGCTCGTAGCTCCGCCGCGCATACGCCTCATCCTCCGGTGCCGGCAGCGCCTGGCGGTCCAGCTTGCCGTTCGGCGTCAAGGGCAGTGCCGCAACCCGCACAAACGCACTCGGCACCATGTAGTCCGGCAGGTGCGCACTCACATGCGCGCGCAACGCGCCGGCCAGCGCGCCGCCATCCGGCCCGTTCGAAGCTGCTTCAGGCGCACACACCACATAGCCGACAAGGTGTTTATCGCCGCTGCGGTCCTCGCGCGCCACCACCACCGCCTCGCGCACCAAGGCATGCTCGCAAAGCCGCGCCGCGATCTCACCCGGCTCGATCCGGAAGCCGCGGATCTTCACCTGCTCGTCGTTGCGGCCCAAGAACTCCAGATTGCCGTCCGGCAGATAGCGCGCCAGATCCCCGGTCTTGTACAGCCGGTCGCCTGCCACAAAGGGGCTGGCGATGAACCGCGCCGCCGTCAGCTCCGGCCGGTTCAGATAGCCGCGCGCAACGCCGGCCCCACCGATGTAAAGCTCTCCTGCCGCCCCAAACGGAACAGGCGCGCCATGACCGTCCAGAAGATACACCCGCGTGTTCGCGATCGGACGCCCAATCGGGACAATGTCTCCATCAAATCCAGCTGGGCAACTCCAAACCGTCGCGCAGACTGTTGCTTCGGTAGGTCCATAAGCGTTGACAATGGATGCGGGCGCCAGACTTCGGATGAGCTCAGCCTTTGGCAGCTCTCCGGCAAGAATGAGAACTTGCGAGGCCAAACATTCCAGATTTTTGCTTCCCTGAAGCAATGCGGGAGGTAACGTCGCATGGGTGATGGCTTCGTTTCGCAGGTAATCCGACAGCTTGTTACTCGCTTGACGGAGCTCATCCGCAGGCAAATGCAATGCGGCAATCTGCTCCTGCGCCGAATGCCATAACGAGCTCCCAGGCGCTTGCATCAAAACCGAACGAGGCGAACTGCACTACTCGGCTATTTGAACAAACGCCAAAAAGTCCGATCTGAGCCAACCCGAGATTGGCCAAGCCCCGATGCTCGACCATGACGCCCTTGGGGGTGCCTGATGATCCCGAGGTGTAGATCACATAGGCGAGGTGGCGTGAGCTCAGGCCGAGCGCGCGCGGGTCCGGATCGGAGGCCGGCAGGTTCGCCCAGGCCGGCGTTGCCGTGTCGAGGTCCACCACCGTCCTATCGAGCAGCGCCTCGCAGCCCAGCGCGGCACGGCCGGCCGCATCGGCCAGCACCAGCGGCGGCGCCGCGTCGTCGAGCACCTGGCGCAGCCGCGCCGACGGATAGGCCGGATCCAGCGGCAGATACGCGCCCCCCGCCTTCAGGATCGCCAAAAGCCCCACCACCATCGCCGGACTGCGCGCAAGGCAGATCGCCACCGGCTGATCCGGCCTCACCCCGAGCCCGGTCAGATGATGCGCCAGACGGTTGGCCCGCGCATTGAGCTCGCCATAGCTCACGCGCTCCTCTGCACAGACCACCGCCACCGCCTCCGGCGCCCTGGCTACCTGCGCCTCGAACAGCTCGTGGATGCACGCCTCCGACGGATACGCCGCCGCCGTCCGGTTCAGCTCCTCCAGCAGATACGCCCGCTCAGCGGCCGGCAGCAGCCCAATCCGGCTCACCGGCTGCTCTGCATCGGCAACCATCGCCCGCAGCAGCGCCAGCAGATAACCGCACTGCCGCGCAATGCTCGCTTGATCGAACAGCGCGGTCGCATAGCCCAGCATTCCGGCGATGACCTCGCCATGCTCGCTTAAGTTCAGCTCCAGATCAAACTTGACCTGATCGTACCCATTCCCCACCATCTCCACCATCAGCCCGGGAAGATCGAAGGATCCACCGGCGTTGTTCCCCAGGCCAGCATCACCTGGAACACCGGCGTGTGATCAAGACGCCGGGGCGGCTGCACAATCTCCACCACCTGCTCAAACGGCAGGTCCTGATGCTCCTGCGCCGCCAAGGCCGTGCGCCGCGTCCGCTCCAACAGCTCCGCCACGCTCGGCTCGCCCGACAGGTCGAGGCGAAGTGCCAGGGTGTTGACGAAGAAGCCAATCAGCTCTTCGATCTCACGGCGACCGCGATTGGCAGTCGGCACCCCGATCACGATGTCGTCCTGCCCCGATAGACGCGACAGCACCGCCGCCCACGCCGCCAACACCGTCGTGAACAAGGTCGTGCCATGCTGCCGGCTCAGCCGCCTCAAGCCCCGCGTCAGATCTGCATCGATCACGACAGGCACACTGGCTCCGGCAAAGGACTGTTGCGCCGGCCGCGGCCGGTCCGTTGGCAACGCCAGGCGCGCCGGCGCGCCAGACAGGGTGTTGCGCCAATACTGCGCCTGGTTCGAGAGCCGCTCGCCCGAGAGCCACTGCCGCTGCCAGGCGGCATAGTCCGGATACTGGATCGCAAGCGGCGGCAGCGGATCGTCTTGTCCGGCCTCAAACGCCCGGTACAGCTGACTGAGTTCACGCGCCAACACGCCCAGCGACCAGCCATCCGAGACAATGTGATGCTGGGTCAGCAGGAAGACGTGCTCCTCGTCCGACAGCCGGATCAGCCGGCCGCGGATCAGCGGGCCGCGCGCCAGAGCGAACGGCGTGCGCGCCTCTTCCTGGCACAAATCCAAAAGCGCCTCGTCTGCATCCGGCATACCCTGCAGATCGTGCTCTATGACCGGCAGCCCCGCATCCGGCGGCAGAACCTCAACCGAGGGCTTGCCCTCCGAGGCGACAAAGATGCTGCGCAGCGCCTCATGACGCGCCAACACACGGTCAAGGCTGCGCTGCCAGGCGCTGCGGTCGAGCACGCCGCGCAGCCGCCACGCCAACGGCATGTGATAGGTCGTGCTGGTCTCATCCAGCTGCGCCAAAAACCACAGCCGCTGCTGCGCAAACGACAGCACCAGGGGCGCTTCGCGCGACCCGCCGACCATCGCCGGCAGGTGTTGCGGACCGGAGCGGCTCAACTCCTCCACGATGCTCACCGCCAGATCGGCTAGCACCGGTTTGGCAAACAACGTCCTCAGCGGCAGCTCTACACCCAGCGCCTGCGACAGCCGGCTCAACAGCCGCACCGCCAGCAGCGAGTGGCCGCCCAGTTCGAAGAAGTGGTCGTGCCGCCCGACCCGCTCTAGCCCCAGAAGCTCCGCCCAGAGCGTTGCCAGCGCGGTCTCGATCTCGCCTTGCGGCGGCTCGTAGCTCCGCCGCGCATACGCCTCATCCTCCGGTGCCGGCAGCGCCTGGCGGTCCAGCTTGCCGTTCGGCGTCAAGGGCAGTGCCGCAACCCGCACAAACCCACTCGGCACCATGTAGTCCGGCAGGTGCGCACTCACATGCGCGCGCAACGCGCCGGCCAGCGCGCCGCCATCCGGCCCGTTCGAAGCTGCTTCAGGCGCACACACCACATAGCCGACAAGGTGTTTATCGCCGCTGCGGTCCTCGCGCGCCACCACCACCGCCTCGCGCACCAAGGCATGCTCGCAAAGCCGCGCCGCGATCTCACCCGGCTCGATCCGGAAGCCGCGGATCTTCACCTGCTCGTCGTTGCGGCCCAAGAACTCCAGATTGCCGTCCGGCAGATAGCGCGCCAGATCCCCGGTCTTGTACAGCCGGTCGCCATCCACAAACGGGCTGGCGATGAACCGCTCCGCCGTCAGCTCCGGCCGGTTCAGATAGCCGCGCGCAACGCCGGCCCCGCCGATGTAAAGCTCTCCCACCGCCCCGAACGGAACAGGCGCGCCATGACCGTCCAGAAGATACACCTGCGTGTTCGCGATTGGACGGCCAATCGTCTCAACGACAGCCTCTCCCCTCGGCATGCAAATCCAGGTCGAGTACGTCGTTGTCTCGGAAGGTGCGTACAGATTACAAAGCTTCTCGATCCGACTGCTCTCGAAGATCTTCTCGATCAGACCTGCCTTCAGCCGCTCACCCGCCAGATTGATGATGCTTGCCGAAGCCGGCACTGCGTTCTTGTCGAGCAGAGCGGCGAGCGCCGAAGGCACTGTGTTGATCAGCGTGACATCCAATGACGTTTGCGCCAGCGCCAGCGCATTGTCGACAACATACAGGGTGCCGCCTTGCGACAGCGGAACGAAGCACTCATAGACCGACAGGTCAAAACTGATCGAGGTGGAGAACAGCATGCGGCTGATCTCTGATTCCGCAAACACGGCACTGCTCCACTGCAGCAGGTTCACGGTGCTCGCATGCTCGACCATGACGCCCTTGGGGGTGCCTGATGATCCCGAGGTGTAGATCACATAGGCGAGGTGGCGTGAGCTCAGGCCGAGCGCGCGCGGGTCCGGATCGGAGGCCGGCAGGTTCGCCCAGGCCGGCGTTGCCGTGTCGAGGTCCACCACCGTCCTATCGAGCAGCGCCTCGCAGCCCAGCGCGGCACGGCCGGCCGCATCGGCCAGCACCAGCGGCGGCGCCGCATCGTCGAGCACCTGGCGCAGCCGCGCGCTCGGATAGGCCGGATCCAGCGGCAGATACGCGCCCCCCGCCTTCAGGATCGCCAAAAGCCCCACCACCATCGCCGGACTGCGCGCAAGGCAGATCGCCACCGGCTGATCCGGCCTCACCCCGAGCCCGGTCAGATGATGCGCCAGACGGTTGGCCCGCGCATTGAGCTCGCCATAGCTCACGCGCTCCTCCGCACAGACCACCGCCACCGCCTCCGGCGCCCTGGCTACCTGCGCCTCGAACAGCTCGTGGATGCACGCCTCCGACGGATACGCCGCCGCCGTCCGGTTCAGCTCCTCCAGCAGATACGCCCGCTCAGCGGCCGGCAGGATGTCCAGCTCGCGCACCGGCGTGTTCGGCGCCCGCTCCAGCGCCTCCGCCAGCTGCTCGAGCGTCCGCTGCATGTAGCCGCAGACCCGATCCGCTGAGACGCCTTCCGCCACCTGCGCCGTCACCCCGAGCGCCTCGCCAAAGTCCTCCACCGACAAGGTCAGCGGATAGTTGGTGCGCTCCTCCCCGCCCAGCCATTCCACGCCGGATAGCCCATCGTCGGCGCCGGCGCCGGAGATTGCCGCCGGCATGTTGTGGCGGTAGTTCAACAGCGAACTGAACAGCGGCGCCGGCGCCGCAACGCCGCTGCAGCGTTGCGCCAAGGCCAGCGAGGCATGTTCATGCGCCAGCAGCTCGGAAAGCCGGGCGTGCGTGGTCCGCACGCTCGCCTCGACCCCGCTTCCGTCCAGGTCAAGCCGCAGCGGCAGGGTGTTGATGAACAGCCCCATGGTGCGGTCGCCACCGGCGCCGCCATGCATGCGGCCGAACAGCACCGTGCCGAACACCACCTGCTCGCGGCCGCTGCTGCGCGCCACCACCTGGCCCCAGGCCAGATGGCACAGGCTCGCCAGGCTCACCCCAAGCCGCCGTGCCTGCACCCGCAGCCGCGCGTTGAGCGCCTGCGGCAGCATCCGCTGCGCCTCACGGGCCCCGCTGCCGTCGCCGTGGACCTCGCGCAAGCCAAACGGCGTGCTCGGCTCGTCGATGTCGGCCAGCATCGTCCGGAAGAACTCTTCGTGCGCCTTTGCATCAACGCCCAGCCGTGCCGCCGCCACCAGGTTGCGGAACGGCTGTGGTGCGCTCAGCTCATGCTCTCGTCCCTCCAGCACGGCCCGGACCTCGGCATGCATCACCTCCAGCGTCGTGTGATCCCCGATCAAATGGTGCTGCAGCTGCAGCAGCAGCCAGCGCGCGCCGCCCGCCTCGCGCGCGATCACAAACCGCAACAGCGGCGCCCGGCCAAGCTCGATACGCTGCCGGCGCGGATCAAACCTCAGCCGGAGCTCATCGGGGCCGGGACCATCACAGCCAGCCAGCGCGACCTCGCTCACCCCCAGTGGCGCATTGCGCCACACCACCTGGGCCGGGCGCGACAGGCCTTCCCAGACAAACGACGTCCTCAGGATATCGCGGTCCACCACCCGCTGAACCGCACCAAGATAGCGCTCCAATAGCCCACGGTCGGCGAACGCCATCTGACTGACCAGCAGGTACGGATCGCCCTGGCCGGCCAACAGATGATGGAACAGGATGCCGTCCTGCAGCGGCGACAAGCCATAAATGTCCTGGATGTTGCCGGCCCCACCCGGCACCGTGGCGACGATCCGGTCGATCTCGCCCTGCGTAAGCTCGATCAGCGGCAGCATCTCTGGCGTGATCGCCGTACTCTGCTCGCTGATCAGGTTGGCCGGGACCGCCACCTCCTGATGGCTGCCAAGGCTCGCCGCCAGATCCGCCAGCACCGGCTTGGCGAACAGGGTGCGCACCTCGACCCCAAGCGACAGCCGCCGCAGCCGCGCCATCAGTTGCACCGCCAGCAGCGAGTGGCCGCCCAGTTCGAAGAAGTGGTCGTGCCGCCCGACCCGCTCTAGCCCCAGAAGCTCCGCCCAGAGCGTTGCCAGCGCGGTCTCGATCTCGCCTTGCGGCGGCTCGTAGCTCCGCCGCGCATACGCCTCATCCTCCGGTGCCGGCAGCGCCTGGCGGTCCAGCTTGCCGTTCGGCGTCAAGGGCAGTGCCGCAACCCGCACAAACGCACTCGGCACCATGTAGTCCGGCAGGTGCGCACTCACATGCGCGCGCAACGCGCCGGCCAGCGCGCCGCCATCCGGCCCGTTCGAAGCTGCTTCAGGCGCACACACCACATAGCCGACAAGGTGTTTATCGCCGCTGCGGTCCTCGCGCGCCACCACCACCGCCTCGCGCACCAAGGCATGCTCGCAAAGCCGCGCCGCGATCTCACCCGGCTCGATCCGGAAGCCGCGGATCTTCACCTGCTCGTCGTTGCGGCCCAAGAACTCCAGATTGCCGTCCGGCAGATAGCGCGCCAGATCCCCGGTCTTGTACAGCCGGTCGCCATCCACAAACGGGCTGGCGATGAACCGCTCCGCCGTCAGCTCCGGCCGGTTCAGATAGCCGCGCGCAACGCCGGCCCCGCCGATGTAAAGCTCTCCCACCGCCCCGAACGGAACAGGCGCGCCATGACCGTCCAGAAGATACACCTGCGTGTTCGCGATTGGACGGCCAATATGCGGCACAGCGTTGTCGCTGAAGAGCCGTCCTGAGGTCGCCACGACCGTCACTTCGGTAGGGCCGTAGTTGTTTATTAGCTTGAGAGCCGCTGGTAGAGGCCCAGGCACACGCTGGAGACGATCCCCGCCAATAAGCAAGTACTCCAATGTAGGATTTATCAGCTTATCTTCTAACGCGATTGTAGCGAGCGGCGTGATCAAAAAGGCGACGTCCAGCGATTGATCACGCCACCATTTCAACAGATGGAGAGAATCTCCCGCTGATGCTCTGGGCGGGAGCAGCAATCTGCTGCGGTTACATAACGCAGACCATAGCTCCCAACTGCTGGCATCGAATGCGACTCCAGCCGTGAATGCGCAGCAGGTATCTCGCTGCGGACAAAACGTTTGCACATGCCATGCTACAAGATTGGCCAAACCCCGATGCTCGACCATGACGCCCTTGGGGGTGCCTGATGATCCCGAGGTGTAGATCACATAGGCGAGGTGGCGTGAGCTCAGGCCGAGCGCGCGCGGGTCCGGATCGGAGGCCGGCAGGTTCGCCCAGGCCGGCGTTGCCGTGTCGAGGTCCACCACCGTCCTATCGAGCAGCGCCTCGCAGCCCAGCGCGGCACGGCCGGCCGCATCGGCCAGCACCAGCGGCGGCGCCGCATCGTCGAGCACCTGGCGCAGCCGCGCCGACGGATAGGCCGGATCCAGCGGCAGATACGCGCCCCCGCCTTCAGGATCGCCAAAAGCCCCACCACCATCGCCGGACTGCGCGCAAGGCAGATCGCCACCGGCTGATCCGGCCTCACCCCGAGCCCGGTCAGATGATGCGCCAGACGGTTGGCCCGCGCATTGAGCTCGCCATAGCTCACGCGCTCCTCCGCACAGACCACCGCCTCCGCCTCCGGCGCCCTGGCTACCTGCGCCTCGAACAGCTCGTGGATGCACTTGTCCGACGGATACGCCGCCGCCGTCCGGTTCAGCTCCTCCAGCAGATACGCCCGCTCAGCGGCCGGCAGCAGCCCAATCCGGCTCACCGGCTGCTCTGCATCGGCAACCATCGCCCGCAGCAGCGCCAGCAGATAACCGCACTGCCGCGCAATGCTCGCTTGATCGAACAGCGCGGTCGCATAGCCCAGCATTCCGGCGATGACCTCGCCATGCTCGCTTAAGTTCAGCTCCAGATCAAACTTGACCTGATCGTACCCATTCCCCACCATCTCCACCATCAGCCCGGGAAGATCGAAGGATCCACCGGCGTTGTTCCCCCAGGCCAGCATCACCTGGAACACCGGCGTGTGATCAAGACGCCGGGGCGGCTGCACAATCTCCACCACCTGCTCAAACGGCAGGTCCTGATGCTCCTGCGCCGCCAAGGCCGTGCGCCGCGTCCGCTCCAACAGCTCCGCCACGCTCGGCTCGCCCGACAGGTCGAGGCGAAGTGCCAGGGTGTTGACGAAGAAGCCAATCAGCTCTTCGATCTCACGGCGACCGCGATTGGCAGTCGGCACCCCGATCACGATGTCGTCCTGCCCCGATAGACGCGACAGCACCGCCGCCCACGCCGCCAACACCGTCGTGAACAAGGTCGTGCCATGCTGCCGGCTCAGCCGCCTCAAGCCCCGCGTCAGATCTGCATCGATCACGACAGGCACACTGGCTCCGGCAAAGGACTGTTGCGCCGGCCGCGGCCGGTCCGTTGGCAACGCCAGGCGCGCCGGCGCGCCAGACAGGGTGTTGCGCCAATACTGCGCCTGGTTCGAGAGCCGCTCGCCCGAGAGCCACTGCCGCTGCCAGGCGGCATAGTCCGGATACTGGATCGCAAGCGGCGGCAGCGGATCGTCTTGTCCGGCCTCAAACGCCCGGTACAGCTGACTGAGTTCACGCGCCAACACGCCCAGCGACCAGCCATCCGAGACAATGTGATGCTGGGTCAGCAGGAAGACGTGCTCCTCGTCCGACAGCCGGATCAGCCGGCCGCGGATCAGCGGGCCGCGCGCCAGAGCGAACGGCGTGCGCGCCTCTTCCTGGCACAAATCCAAAAGCGCCTCGTCTGCATCCGGCATACCCTGCAGATCGTGCTCTATGACCGGCAGCCCCGCATCCGGCGGCAGAACCTCAACCGAGGGCTTGCCCTCCGAGGCGACAAAGATGCTGCGCAGCGCCTCATGACGCGCCAACACACGGTCAAGGCTGCGCTGCCAGGCGCTGCGGTCGAGCACGCCGCGCAGCCGCCACGCCAACGGCATGTGATAGGTCGTGCTGGTCTCATCCAGCTGCGCCAAAAACCACAGCCGCTGCTGCGCAAACGACAGCACCAGGGGCGCTTCGCGCGACCCGCCGACCATCGCCGGCAGGTGTTGCGGACCGGAGCGGCTCAACTCCTCCACGATGCTCACCGCCAGATCGGCTAGCACCGGTTTGGCAAACAACGTCCTCAGCGGCAGCTCTACACCCAGCGCCTGCGACAGCCGGCTCAACAGCCGCACCGCCAGCAGCGAGTGGCCGCCCAGTTCGAAGAAGTGGTCGTGCCGCCCGACCCGCTCTAGCCCCAGAAGCTCCGCCCAGAGCGTTGCCAGCGCGGTCTCGATCTCGCCTTGCGGCGGCTCGTAGCTCCGCCGCGCATACGCCTCATCCTCCGGTGCCGGCAGCGCCTGGCGGTCCAGCTTGCCGTTCGGCGTCAAGGGCAGTGCCGCAACCCGCACAAACGCACTCGGCACCATGTAGTCCGGCAGGTGCGCACTCACATGCGCGCGCAACGCGCCGGCCAGCGCGCCGCCATCCGGCCCGTTCGAAGCTGCTTCAGGCGCACACACCACATAGCCGACAAGGTGTTTATCGCCGCTGCGGTCCTCGCGCGCCACCACCACCGCCTCGCGCACCAAGGCATGCTCGCAAAGCCGCGCCGCGATCTCACCCGGCTCGATCCGGAAGCCGCGGATCTTCACCTGCTCGTCGTTGCGGCCCAAGAACTCCAGATTGCCGTCCGGCAGATAGCGCGCCAGATCCCCGGTCTTGTACAGCCGGTCGCCTGCCACAAAGGGGCTGGCGATGAACCGCTCCGCCGTCAGCTCCGGCCGGTTCAGATAGCCGCGCGCAACGCCGGCCCCGCCAATGTAAAGCTCTCCCACCGCCCCGAACGGAACAGGCGCGCCATGACCGTCCAGAAGATACACCTGCGTGTTCGCGATTGGACGGCCAATCGTCTCAACGACAGCCTCTCCCCTCGGCATGCAAATCCAGGTCGAGTACGTCGTTGTCTCGGAAGGTGCGTACAGATTACAAAGCTTCTCGATCCGACTGCTCTCGAAGATCTTCTCGATCAGACCTGCCTTCAGCCGCTCACCCGCCAGATTGATGATGCTTGCCGAAGCCGGCACTGCGTTCTTGTCGAGCAGAGCGGCGAGCGCCGAAGGCACTGTGTTGATCAGCGTGACATCCAATGACGTTTGCGCCAGCGCCAGCGCATTGTCGACAACATACAGGGTGCCGCCTTGCGACAGCGGAACGAAGCACTCATAGACCGACAGGTCAAAACTGATCGAGGTGGAGAACAGCATGCGGCTGATCTCTGATTCCGCAAACACGGCACTGCTCCACTGCAGCAGGTTCACGGTGCTCGCATGCTCGACCATGACGCCCTTGGGGGTGCCTGATGATCCCGAGGTGTAGATCACATAGGCGAGGTGGCGTGAGCTCAGGCCGAGCGCGCGCGGGTCCGGATCGGAGGCCGGCAGGTTCGCCCAGGCCGGCGTTGCCGTGTCGAGGTCCACCACCGTCCTATCGAGCAGCGCCTCGCAGCCCAGCGCGGCACGGCCGGCCGCATCGGCCAGCACCAGCGGCGGCGCCGCATCGTCGAGCACCTGGCGCAGCCGCGCCGACGGATAGGCCGGATCCAGCGGCAGATACGCGCCCCCCGCCTTGAGGATCGCCAAAAGCCCCACCACCATCGCCGGACTGCGCGCAAGGCAGATCGCCACCGGCTGATCCGGCCTCACCCCGAGCCCGGTCAGATGATGCGCCAGACGGTTGGCCCGCGCATTGAGCTCGCCATAGCTCACGCGCTCCTCCGCACAGACCACCGCCACCGCCTCCGGCGCCCTGGCTACCTGCGCCTCGAACAGCTCGTGGATGCACGCCTCCGACGGATACGCCGCCGCCGTCCGGTTCAGCTCCTCCAGCAGATACGCCCGCTCAGCGGCCGGCAGGATGTCCAGCTCCCGCACCGGCGTGTTCGGCGCCCGCTCCAGCGCCTCCGCCAGCTGCTCGAGCGTCCGCTGCATGTAGCCGCAGACCCGATCCGCTGAGACGCCTTCCGCCACCTGCGCCGTCACCCCGAGCGCCTCGCCAAAGTCCTCCACCGACAAGGTCAGCGGATAGTTGGTGCGCTCCTCCCCGCCCAGCCATTCCACGCCGGATAGCCCATCGTCGGCGCCGGCGCCGGAGATTGCCGCCGGCATGTTGTGGCGGTAGTTCAACAGCGAACTGAACAGCGGCGCCGGCGCCGCAACGCCGCTGCAGCGTTGCGCCAAGGCCAGCGAGGCATGTTCATGCGCCAGCAGCTCGGAAAGCCGGGCGTGCGTGGTCCGCACGCTCGCCTCGACCCCGCTTCCGTCCAGGTCAAGCCGCAGCGGCAGGGTGTTGATGAACAGCCCCATGGTGCGGTCGCCACCGGCGCCGCCATGCATGCGGCCGAACAGCACCGTGCCGAACACCACCTGCTCGCGGCCGCTGCTGCGCGCCACCACCTGGCCCCAGGCCAGATGGCACAGGCTCGCCAGGCTCACCCCAAGCCGCCGTGCCTGCACCCGCAGCCGCGCGTTGAGCGCCTGCGGCAGCATCCGCTGCGCCTCACGGGCCCCGCTGCCGTCGCCGTGGACCTCGCGCAAGCCAAACGGCGTGCTCGGCTCGTCGATGTCGGCCAGCATCGTCCGGAAGAACTCTTCGTGCGCCTTTGCATCAACGCCCAGCCGTGCCGCCGCCACCAGGTTGCGGAACGGCTGTGGTGCGCTCAGCTCATGCTCTCGTCCCTCCAGCACGGCCCGGACCTCGGCATGCATCACCTCCAGCGTCGTGTGATCCCCGATCAAATGGTGCTGCAGCTGCAGCAGCAGCCAGCGCGCGCCGCCCGCCTCGCGCGCGATCACAAACCGCAACAGCGGCGCCCGGCCAAGCTCGATACGCTGCCGGCGCGGATCAAACCTCAGCCGGAGCTCATCGGGGCCGGGACCATCACAGCCAGCCAGCGCGACCTCACTCACCCCCAGTGGCGCATTGCGCCACACCACCTGGGCCGGGCGCGACAGGCCTTCCCAGACAAACGACGTCCTCAGGATATCGTGCCGGTCCACCACCCGCTGAACCGCACCAAGATAGCGCTCCAATAGCCCACGGTCGGCGAACGCCATCTGACTGACCAGCAGGTACGGATCGCCCTGGCCGGCCAACAGATGATGGAACAGGATGCCGTCCTGCAGCGGCGACAAGCCATAAATGTCCTGGATGTTGCCGGCCCCACCCGGCACCGTGGCGACGATCCGGTCGATCTCGCCCTGCGTAAGCTCGATCAGCGGCAGCATCTCTGGCGTGATCGCCGTACTCTGCTCGCTGATCAGGTTGGCCGGGACCGCCACCTCCTGATGGCTGCCAAGGCTCGCCGCCAGATCCGCCAGCACCGGCTTGGCGAACAGGGTGCGCACCTCGACCCCAAGCGACAGCCGCCGCAGCCGCTCCATCAGTTGCACCGCCAGCAGCGAGTGGCCGCCCAGTTCGAAGAAGTGGTCGTGCCGACCGACCCGCTCTAGCCCCAGAAGCTCCGCCCAGAGCGTTGCCAGCGCGGTCTCGATCTCGCCTTGCGGCGGCTCGTAGCTCCGCCGCGCATACGCCTCATCCTCCGGTGCCGGCAGCGCCGGCGGTCCAGCTTGCCGTTCGGCGTCAAGGGCAGTGCCGCAACCCGCACAAACGCACTCGGCACCATGTAGTCCGGCAGGTGCGCACTCACATGCGCGCGCAACGCGCCGGCCAGCGCGCCGCCATCCGGCCCGTTCGAAGCTGCTTCAGGCGCACACACCACATAGCCGACAAGGTGTTTATCGCCGCTGCGGTCCTCGCGCGCCACCACCACCGCCTCGCGCACCAAGGCATGCTCGCAAAGCCGCGCCGCGATCTCACCCGGCTCGATCCGGAAGCCGCGGATCTTCACCTGCTCGTCGTTGCGGCCCAAGAACTCCAGATTGCCGTCCGGCAGATAGCGCGCCAGATCCCCGGTCTTGTACAGCCGGTCGCCTGCCACAAAGGGGCTGGCGATGAACCGCGCCGCCGTCAGCTCCGGCCGGTTCAGATAGCCGCGCGCAACGCCGGCCCCGCCGATGTAAAGCTCTCCCACCGCCCCGAACGGAACAGGCGCGCCATGACCGTCCAGAAGATACACCCGCGTGTTCGCGATCGGACGCCCAATCGGGACAATGTCTCCATCAAATCCAGCTGGGCAACTCCAAACCGTCGCGCAGACTGTTGCTTCGGTAGGTCCATAAGCGTTGACAATGGATGCGGGCGCCAGACTTCGGATGAGCTCAGCCTTTGGCAGCTCTCCGGCAAGAATGAGAACTTGCGAGGCCAAACATTCCAGATTTTTGCTTCCCTGAAGCAATGCGGGAGGTAACGTCGCATGGGTGATGGCTTCGTTTCGCAGGTAATCCGACAGCTTGTTACTCGCTTGACGGAGCTCATCCGCAGGCAAATGCAATGCGGCTCCTGCGCCGAATGCCATAACGAGCTCCCAGGCGCTTGCATCAAAACCGAACGAGGCGAACTGCACTACTCGGCTATTTGAACAAACGCCAAAAAGTCCGATCTGAGCCAACCCGAGATTGGCCAAGCCCCGATGCTCGACCATGACGCCCTTGGGGGTGCCTGATGATCCCGAGGTGTAGATCACATAGGCGAGGTGGCGTGAGCTCAGGCCGAGCGCGCGCGGGTCCGGATCGGAGGCCGGCAGGTTCGCCCAGGCCGGCGTTGCCGTGTCGAGGTCCACCACCGTCCTATCGAGCAGCGCCTCGCAGCCCAGCGCGGCACGGCCGGCCGCATCGGCCAGCACCAGCGGCGGCGCCGCATCGTCGAGCACCTGGCGCAGCCGCGCCGACGGATAGGCCGGATCCAGCGGCAGATACGCGCCCCCGCCTTCAGGATCGCCAAAAGCCCCACCACCATCGCCGGACTGCGCGCAAGGCAGATCGCCACCGGCTGATCCGGCCTCACCCCGAGCCCGGTCAGATGATGCGCCAGACGGTTGGCCCGCGCATTGAGCTCGCCATAGCTCACGCGCTCCTCCGCACAGACCACCGCCACCGCCTCCGGCGCCCTGGCTACCTGCGCCTCGAACAGCTCGTGGATGCACGCCTCCGACGGATACGCCGCCGCCGTCCGGTTCAGCTCCTCCAGCAGATACGCCCGCTCAGCGGCCGGCAGGATGTCCAGCTCCCGCACCGGCGTGTTCGGCGCCCGCTCCAGCGCCTCCGCCAGCTGCTCGAGCGTCCGCTGCATGTAGCCGCAGACCCGATCCGCTGAGACGCCTTCCGCCACCTGCGCCGTCAGCCCGAGCGCCTCGCCAAAGTCCTCCACCGACAAGGTCAGCGGATAGTTGGTGCGCTCCTCCCCGCCCAGCCATTCCACGCCGGATAGCCCATCGTCCGCTCCGGCGCCGGAGATTGCCGCCGGCATGTTGTGGCGGTAGTTCAACAGCGAACTGAACAGCGGCGCCGGCGCCGCAACGCCGCTGCAGCGTTGCGCCAAGGCCAGCGAGGCATGTTCATGCGCCAGCAGCTCGGAAAGCCGGGCGTGCGTGGTCCGCACGCTCGCCTCGACCCCGCTTCCGTCCAGGTCAAGCCGCAGCGGCAGGGTGTTGATGAACAGCCCCATGGTGCGGTCGCCACCGGCGCCGCCATGCATGCGGCCGAACAGCACCGTGCCGAACACCACCTGCTCGCGGCCGCTGCTGCGCGCCACCACCTGGCCCCAGGCCAGATGGCACAGGCTCGCCAGGCTCACCCCAAGCCGCCGTGCCTGCACCCGCAGCCGCGCGTTGAGCGCCTGCGGCAGCATCCGCTGCGCCTCACGGGCCCCGCTGCCGTCGCCGTGGACCTCGCGCAAGCCAAACGGCGTGCTCGGCTCGTCGATGTCGGCCAGCATCGTCCGGAAGAACTCTTCGTGCGCCTTTGCATCAACGCCCAGCCGTGCCGCCGCCACCAGGTTGCGGAACGGCTGTGGTGCGCTCAGCTCATGCTCTCGTCCCTCCAGCACGGCCCGGACCTCGGCATGCATCACCTCCAGCGTCGTGTGATCCCCGATCAAATGGTGCTGCAGCTGCAGCAGCAGCCAGCGCGCGCCGCCCGCCTCGCGCGCGATCACAAACCGCAACAGCGGCGCCCGGCCAAGCTCGATACGCTGCCGGCGCGGATCAAACCTCAGCCGGAGCTCATCGGGGCCGGGACCATCACAGCCAGCCAGCGCGACCTCACTCACCCCCAGTGGCGCATTGCGCCACACCACCTGGGCCGGGCGCGACAGGCCTTCCCAGACAAACGACGTCCTCAGGATATCGTGCCGGTCCACCACCCGCTGAACCGCACCAAGATAGCGCTCCAATAGCCCACGGTCGGCGAACGCCATCTGACTGACCAGCAGGTACGGATCGCCCTGGCCGGCCAACAGATGATGGAACAGGATGCCGTCCTGCAGCGGCGACAAGCCATAAATGTCCTGGATGTTGCCGGCCCCACCCGGCACCGTGGCGACGATCCGGTCGATCTCGCCCTGCGTAAGCTCGATCAGCGGCAGCATCTCTGGCGTGATCGCCGTACTCTGCTCGCTGATCAGGTTGGCCGGGACCGCCACCTCCTGATGGCTGCCAAGGCTCGCCGCCAGATCCGCCAGCACCGGCTTGGCGAACAGGGTGCGCACCTCGACCCCAAGCGACAGCCGCCGCAGCCGCTCCATCAGTTGCACCGCCAGCAGCGAGTGGCCGCCCAGTTCGAAGAAGTGGTCGTGCCGACCGACCCGCTCTAGCCCCAGAAGCTCCGCCCAGAGCGTTGCCAGCGCGGTCTCGATCTCGCCTTGCGGCGGCTCGTAGCTCCGCCGCGCATACGCCTCATCCTCCGGTGCCGGCAGCGCCTGGCGGTCCAGCTTGCCGTTCGGCGTCAAGGGCAGTGCCGCAACCCGCACAAACGCACTCGGCACCATGTAGTCCGGCAGGTGCGCACTCACATGCGCGCGCAACGCGCCGGCCAGCGCGCCGCCATCCGGCCCGTTCGAAGCTGCTTCAGGCGCACACACCACATAGCCGACAAGGTGTTTATCGCCGCTGCGGTCCTCGCGCGCCACCACCACCGCCTCGCGCACCAAGGCATGCTCGCAAAGCCGCGCCGCGATCTCACCCGGCTCGATCCGGAAGCCGCGGATCTTCACCTGCTCGTCGTTGCGGCCCAAGAACTCCAGATTGCCGTCCGGCAGATAGCGCGCCAGATCCCCGGTCTTGTACAGCCGGTCGCCTGCCACAAAGGGGCTGGCGATGAACCGCTCCGCCGTCAGCTCCGGCCGGTTCAGATAGCCGCGCGCAACGCCGGCCCCGCCGATGTAAAGCTCTCCCACCGCCCCGAACGGAACAGGCGCGCCATGACCGTCCAGAAGATACACCTGCGTGTTCGCGATTGGACGGCCAATCGTCTCAACGACAGCCTCTCCCCTCGGCATGCAAATCCAGGTCGAGTACGTCGTTGTCTCGGAAGGTGCGTACAGATTACAAAGCTTCTCGATCCGACTGCTCTCGAAGATCTTCTCGATCAGACCTGCCTTCAGCCGCTCACCCGCCAGATTGATGATGCTTGCCGAAGCCGGCACTGCGTTCTTGTCGAGCAGAGCGGCGAGCGCCGAAGGCACTGTGTTGATCAGCGTGACATCCAATGACGTTTGCGCCAGCGCCAGCGCATTGTCGACAACATACAGGGTGCCGCCTTGCGACAGCGGAACGAAGCACTCATAGACCGACAGGTCAAAACTGATCGAGGTGGAGAACAGCATGCGGCTGATCTCTGATTCCGCAAACACGGCACTGCTCCACTGCAGCAGGTTCACGGTGCTCGCATGCTCGACCATGACGCCCTTGGGGGTGCCTGATGATCCCGAGGTGTAGATCACATAGGCGAGGTGGCGTGAGCTCAGGCCGAGCGCGCGCGGGTCCGGATCGGAGGCCGGCAGGTTCGCCCAGGCCGGCGTTGCCGTGTCGAGGTCCACCACCGTCCTATCGAGCAGCGCCTCGCAGCCCAGCGCGGCACGGCCGGCCGCATCGGCCAGCACCAGCGGCGGCGCCGCGTCGTCGAGCACCTGGCGCAGCCGCGCCGACGGATAGGCCGGATCCAGCGGCAGATACGCGCCCCCGCCTTCAGGATCGCCAAAAGCCCCACCACCATCGCCGGACTGCGCGCAAGGCAGATCGCCACCGGCTGATCCGGCCTCACCCCGAGCCCGGTCAGATGATGCGCCAGACGGTTGGCCCGCGCATTGAGCTCGCCATAGCTCACGCGCTCCTCTGCACAGACCACCGCCACCGCCTCCGGCGCCCTGGCTACCTGCGCCTCGAACAGCTCGTGGATGCACTTGTCCGACGGATACGCCGCCGCCGTCCGGTTCAGCTCCTCCAGCAGATACGCCCGCTCAGCGGCCGGCAGCAGCCCAATCCGGCTCACCGGCTGCTCTGCATCGGCAACCATCGCCCGCAGCAGCGCCAGCAGATAACCGCACTGCCGCGCAATGCTCGCTTGATCGAACAGCGCGGTCGCATAGCCCAGCATTCCGGCGATGACCTCGCCATGCTCGCTTAAGTTCAGCTCCAGATCAAACTTGACCTGATCGTACCCATTCCCCACCATCTCCACCATCAGCCCGGGAAGATCGAAGGATCCACCGGCGTTGTTCCCCAGGCCAGCATCACCTGGAACACCGGCGTGTGATCAAGACGCCGGGGCGGCTGCACAATCTCCACCACCTGCTCAAACGGCAGGTCCTGATGCTCCTGCGCCGCCAAGGCCGTGCGCCGCGTCCGCTCCAACAGCTCCGCCACGCTCGGCTCGCCCGACAGGTCGAGGCGAAGTGCCAGGGTGTTGACGAAGAAGCCAATCAGCTCTTCGATCTCACGGCGACCGCGATTGGCAGTCGGCACCCCGATCACGATGTCGTCCTGCCCCGATAGACGCGACAGCACCGCCGCCCACGCCGCCAACACCGTCGTGAACAAGGTCGTGCCATGCTGCCGGCTCAGCCGCCTCAAGCCCCGCGTCAGATCTGCATCGATCACGACAGGCACACTGGCTCCGGCAAAGGACTGTTGCGCCGGCCGCGGCCGGTCCGTTGGCAACGCCAGGCGCGCCGGCGCGCCAGACAGGGTGTTGCGCCAATACTGCGCCTGGTTCGAGAGCCGCTCGCCCGAGAGCCACTGCCGCTGCCAGGCGGCATAGTCCGGATACTGGATCGCAAGCGGCGGCAGCGGATCGTCTTGTCCGGCCTCAAACGCCCGGTACAGCTGACTGAGTTCACGCGCCAACACGCCCAGCGACCAGCCATCCGAGACAATGTGATGCTGGGTCAGCAGGAAGACGTGCTCCTCGTCCGACAGCCGGATCAGCCGGCCGCGGATCAGCGGGCCGCGCGCCAGAGCGAACGGCGTGCGCGCCTCTTCCTGGCACAAATCCAAAAGCGCCTCGTCTGCATCCGGCATACCCTGCAGATCGTGCTCTATGACCGGCAGCCCCGCATCCGGCGGCAGAACCTCAACCGAGGGCTTGCCCTCCGAGGCGACAAAGATGCTGCGCAGCGCCTCATGACGCGCCAACACACGGTCAAGGCTGCGCTGCCAGGCGCTGCGGTCGAGCACGCCGCGCAGCCGCCACGCCAACGGCATGTGATAGGTCGTGCTGGTCTCATCCAGCTGCGCCAAAAACCACAGCCGCTGCTGCGCAAACGACAGCACCAGGGGCGCTTCGCGCGACCCGCCGACCATCGCCGGCAGGTGTTGCGGACCGGAGCGGCTCAACTCCTCCACGATGCTCACCGCCAGATCGGCTAGCACCGGTTTGGCAAACAACGTCCTCAGCGGCAGCTCTACACCCAGCGCCTGCGACAGCCGGCTCAACAGCCGCACCGCCAGCAGCGAGTGGCCGCCCAGTTCGAAGAAGTGGTCGTGCCGCCCGACCCGCTCTAGCCCCAGAAGCTCCGCCCAGAGCGTTGCCAGCGCGGTCTCGATCTCGCCTTGCGGCGGCTCGTAGCTCCGCCGCGCATACGCCTCATCCTCCGGTGCCGGCAGCGCCTGGCGGTCCAGCTTGCCGTTCGGCGTCAAGGGCAGTGCCGCAACCCGCACAAACGCACTCGGCACCATGTAGTCCGGCAGGTGCGCACTCACATGCGCGCGCAACGCGCCGGCCAGCGCGCCGCCATCCGGCCCGTTCGAAGCTGCTTCAGGCGCACACACCACATAGCCGACAAGGTGTTTATCGCCGCTGCGGTCCTCGCGCGCCACCACCACCGCCTCGCGCACCAAGGCATGCTCGCAAAGCCGCGCCGCGATCTCACCCGGCTCGATCCGGAAGCCGCGGATCTTCACCTGCTCGTCGTTGCGGCCCAAGAACTCCAGATTGCCGTCCGGCAGATAGCGCGCCAGATCCCCGGTCTTGTACAGCCGGTCGCCTGCCACAAAGGGGCTGGCGATGAACCGCTCCGCCGTCAGCTCCGGCCGGTTCAGATAGCCGCGCGCAACGCCGGCCCCGCCGATGTAAAGCTCTCCCACCGCCCCGAACGGAACAGGCGCGCCATGACCGTCCAGAAGATACACCTGCGTGTTCGCGATCGGACGCCCAATGGGAGGCAATTGCGGCCAGCATGATGGATCAGCCGCGAGACGGTGCTCCGTGATTGCGTGGGTTTCCGTGGGCCCATACTGATTTATCAATCTCGCCCTCGGGTGATTTTCGAAGAACGACCTGAGCTCGGGGTGGCTCGCAATTGCTCACCCGCTGTATAGACTTCCTTCAAAGAGGGCAGCAGCGCCCTCGAGCGCACCCGACTTCCGCAAAATGATTCAAGGCTACGAATGGGAGGAAAAGCCGCTCGATCCCTTCTCTCCACACAAAGTCCGGCAACTCGGAGAAGTCGGCACGGGTCTCTTCCCGCACGAGCACGAGTAGCCCGCCGTCCCTCCAGCAACTGAACAATTCCTGGAACGAGACGTCGAAGTTCAAAGTCGTAAACTGAAGTGTACGTCGTTTTGGTGCACCAAGCTCCGGCGAGGACCAAAGCAAATTCATAAGCGACCCATGGGGCATTTCGACGCCCTTGGGGGTGCCTGATGATCCCGAGGTGTAGATCACATAGGCGAGGTGGCGTGAGCTCAGGCCGAGCGCGCGCGGGTCCGGATCGGAGGCCGGCAGGTTCGCCCAGGCCGGCGTTGCCGTGTCGAGGTCCACCACCGTCCTATCGAGCAGCGCCTCGCAGCCCAGCGCGGCACGGCCGGCCGCATCGGCCAGCACCAGCGGCGGCGCCGCGTCGTCGAGCACCTGGCGCAGCCGCGCCGACGGATAGGCCGGGTCCAGCGGCAGATACGCCCCGCCCGCCTTCAGGATCGCCAAAAGCCCCACCACCATCGCCACGCTGCGCGCAAGGCAGATCGCCACCGGCTGATCCGGCCTCACCCCGAGCCCGGTCAGATGATGCGCCAGACGGTTGGCCCGCGCATTGAGCTCGCCATAGCTCACGCGCTCCTCCGCACAGACCACCGCCACCGCCTCCGGCGCCCTGGCTACCTGCGCCTCGAACAGCTCGTGGATGCACTTGTCCGACGGATACGCCGCCGCCGTCCGGTTCAGCTCCTCCAGCAGATACGCCCGCTCAGCGGCCGGCAGGATGTCCAGCTCGCGCACCGGCGTGTTCGGCGCCCGCTCCAGCGCCTCCGCCAGCTGCTCGAGCGTCCGCTGCATGTAGCCGCAGACCCGATCCGCTGAGACGCCTTCCGCCACCTGCGCCGTCACCCCGAGCGCCTCGCCAAAGTCCTCCACCGACAAGGTCAGCGGATAGTTGGTGCGCTCCTCCCCGCCCAGCCATTCCACGCCGGATAGCCCATCGTCGGCGCCGGCGCCGGAGCATTGCCGCCGGCATGTTGTGGCGGTAGTTCAACAGCGAACTGAACAGCGGCGCCGGCGCCGCAACGCCGCTGCAGCGTTGCGCCAAGGCCAGCGAGGCATGTTCATGCGCCAGCAGCTCGGAAAGCCGGGCGTGCGTGGTCCGCACGCTCGCCTCGACCCCGCTTCCGTCCAGGTCAAGCCGCAGCGGCAGGGTGTTGATGAACAGCCCCATGGTGCGGTCGCCACCGGCGCCGCCATGCATGCGGCCGAACAGCACCGTGCCGAACACCACCTGCTCGCGGCCGCTGCTGCGCGCCACCACCTGGCCCCAGGCCAGATGGCACAGGCTCGCCAGGCTCACCCCAAGCCGCCGTGCCTGCACCCGCAGCCGCGCGTTGAGCGCCTGCGGCAGCATCCGCTGCGCCTCACGGGCCCCGCTGCCGTCGCCGTGGACCTCGCGCAAGCCAAACGGCGTGCTCGGCTCGTCGATGTCGGCCAGCATCGTCCGGAAGAACTCTTCGTGCGCCTTTGCATCAACGCCCAGCCGTGCCGCCGCCACCAGGTTGCGGAACGGCTGTGGTGCGCTCAGCTCATGCTCTCGTCCCTCCAGCACGGCCCGGACCTCGGCATGCATCACCTCCAGCGTCGTGTGATCCCCGATCAAATGGTGCTGCAGCTGCAGCAGCAGCCAGCGCGCGCCGCCCGCCTCGCGCGCGATCACAAACCGCAACAGCGGCGCCCGGCCAAGCTCGATACGCTGCCGGCGCGGATCAAACCTCAGCCGGAGCTCATCGGGGCCGGGACCATCACAGCCAGCCAGCGCGACCTCGCTCACCCCCAGTGGCGCATTGCGCCACACCACCTGGGCCGGGCGCGACAGGCCTTCCCAGACAAACGACGTCCTCAGGATATCGTGCCGGTCCACCACCCGCTGAACCGCACCAAGATAGCGCTCCAATAGCCCACGGTCGGCGAACGCCATCTGACTGACCAGCAGGTACGGATCGCCCTGGCCGGCCAACAGATGATGGAACAGGATGCCGTCCTGCAGCGGCGACAAGCCATAAATGTCCTGGATGTTGCCGGCCCCACCCGGCACCGTGGCGACGATCCGGTCGATCTCGCCCTGCGTAAGCTCGATCAGCGGCAGCATCTCTGGCGTGATCGCCGTACTCTGCTCGCTGATCAGGTTGGCCGGGACCGCCACCTCCTGATGGCTGCCAAGGCTCGCCGCCAGATCCGCCAGCACCGGCTTGGCGAACAGGGTGCGCACCTCGACCCCAAGCGACAGCCGCCGCAGCCGCTCCATCAGTTGCACCGCCAGCAGCGAGTCGCCGCCCAGTTCGAAGAAGTGGTCGTGCCGCCCGACCCGCTCTAGCCCCAGAAGCTCCGCCCAGAGCGTTGCCAGCTCGGTCTCGATCTCGACACATGTATCGCGATGTTCGTAGTCCGCCCCCATGGACGAAACCTCCACGTATGCCACTTGCGTGGCAAACCACTGCTTTCAACTGTTCCGCGACTGACCGGCTATCTCCACAAAATCCGCTCAGGACTCATAGGATCTGCAACAATTGGCGATCTATCTGGTCCCCTGTGACGCGCCTGAGCGTTTGGCCACCGCGTCTGAACACGGAAGGAGAGGAAGCGCGATCAAGGATTTGAGCGACCTCGCGACAGCCGGGAGCACGACGGGCGCGGCAGCATCAGCATGACGCTGATTTGGATCAATCGAACAAATTTCATCTGAACTCTTGGCCGGGGGCTAGAGACCGTCATGGTCGTGACGGATCCCCGCGTCTTAGGCAATCGGCGTGCCAAAGACGTTCTGCGAACTCCTCCAAAAAACGATGCACTTCTCGCCGCGCTGGCGGAATACTGCCGTCTTACGTCGGGCAAGGGACATTCACGTCTTGAGCCGGACACAGCTCAACACAACAACACGGACCGTCAACGCGACGATCACCCCTCACGCTGAAGTTGAATGTCTCAAGGATGATGTACCAAGGGACTTCATGCCCCCCGATGAGCGGATCATTGTCATGCGATTCTGGAGACAGGACACCGCCCCATCATAGGCTGTGGTGGCGAGGTGCATTTCTTTCCATTTTCTAGGGAGTTTGCGTGCGGAACGGCCAGAAAAGAAAATAGATGAGTAACGGATAGGTTGTGCAAGAAAGCGACGACAGAACGGCGACCGCTGGCAAAGACCAGTGCGCGCTGCAACACCACAGGAAGCTAGTGAAACGTGGTGGAGTGGGCCCCTCGGGCCGGACATGGTCAAACTTAAGGTTTGACCGGTATGCCGGGTTTTCGAAGGACGAAAGCCCATGGCCAAGCACCGCACGTACAGCCGCCTACCGCTACGGCGCGCCGCATGGGCGTGCCTCCCGCTGGCTCCGTTACCGCACCGGCGGTCGAGGCCACTCACATCCCAAACGCGATTCCCAGCGCCGCACTGGCGATCTGCTTTGCCTCGATAGCGTCATGGGCCACAATCGACAGGCGACTGCTCTTGCCGTTGAGATCGTAATCGACAAGCCATTCGCAAGTCGGTCCGCACCACTGCGACCCAACCACCACTCTCGTGATCATCTGGTTGCCTCCGAAGAGAATCGCAATCGTAGATGAGTGTGGAACAAGGCAGGATTGAGGACAATGACAAAGCACCGCGGCGCCCCTCAGGCGATCGCGCGGTTTCGATTGGGGGCCGGGACCTTCAGCCTGCGCGCGCCGTGGGGCGTCATCAGCTTATCGTTTCTGCAGCCGAATTAACTTGGATCAAGCAACCCGGCTGCTTCAGTCGGGCAAGAGACGCAGATTGGTCTATCCGATGGAAAAGCCTTCGGCGTGAAAGAGCAGGCCTCTGAAATCGCCAAGATTCGACAGATCGACGTGTCTCTTCCCGATCGCGAGCCTCTGCCATGAGTATCAGCGCCGCTGCGCGTCGAGGACGTCTTGAAGCTGGTCGAGCGCCGAGATCTCGGCGTCCGCGGTCTCCGCGAGCTCCTGTCGAATATGCTCGGGAAGCTCGTCCTGCTTCCCCTCAGCGATGTTAAACAAGGCGTCGATCAGCTCCCCGACGCGATCGATACCATTCGGGTCCATTTCGAGATTGGCCAGTCGCTCCAGGATCGGCTTCGCGCTAGGCAGCCCGCGCTCTTGCTCCGTCTCCTGGAGCCTAGCTTCGAGCTCATCAATGCCGCGCAAAATGTCCTTAGCCTCCCTGCTGAAGCGCTCGCCCTCGCTGGCGTTCAGCTCGGCCTCTATGCTTTCCCGCGTTGGCTTTGTCGGCATATTCATCCCTTGCTAGTCTCCGGCGGGGACTTAATCACTCACGAATCTGGTATGCCTATGATCACAGGAGATGTGTGATGCCAGAAAAGAATCCGATCGACGAACTGAACGCGGTATATGATCAATTCATCAAGTTTCCCGGTCCTGAGCCTCTGCCGCCAGAGCTAAAGGCGCTCCTCAAGGCTATGAAGGACGCGATCAATAATCTTGACGAACGGACGCCTGGCGGATTTCTGGACAATCCGGACGTTCTCGGAACCAAGGACATTCTAAAATGAAAAGCCGGGCAGACGCCCACAACTGGTACGGCGACGTTAGTTCTTGGACCGAGGAGCAGCTCGAGCGTTATCATAGAGGACGCGGCTTGCCCTGGGCGCAAGAGGAAAGCCCGCCGACATACGACGCCGACTGGCCCCCCTGGCATCATGACAGCTAGAGGCACGCGACTTTCCTCACCACGGCCGATGATGCTCGCCTCATCGCCGAGGGTGAGTTCGAACGGCAAGTAGCTCGGATTGCGGGGCGTGCACCGGATTCGACCCGTCTCGACACAGCATCGATCTCGATGTGCGGCACGGACGCAGATAGACTCGAAATCGGCAAAGCTGTCATGAGCAAGGCCTCCCTGTAGACGCCCGACCTGACAGAAAGGGACCATGAAGGGAGTCAGGGCATGATCCACTCGGTTGCCCGGTTCTCTGGCTCAGACCCACGGCTGTGTTCGGAAAACAGGCCCGTCACGGCTCCAACGCGACCTGCAAGCCCTCGTTGCCTTCAACATGAACATAACGGGGCCCGATCGGCCGCCCCCTGCCACTGGCGACGGTGACGATGTCTTCCAAGGGGGCGACGTGCGCATCCGCTTCAGGACGGGACAAGATCAGATCGGCGTGAAACAGCCCCTCCGATTCAAGACCATTCGCATCGACGCCAAGAGCCGCCAAGGCGGCCAGACTACTTTCGAACTCCTCCGCATCGCGAAAGCGACGCTGAATAAATGTCGCGCCGGTCAGGCGTTCCGTCACAAGGCCATGCTTCGCGAACGTCGCAGCCAACGAATCGAACGGGAACATTCGCAGCACGAAGGAGATGATCCATGGACGCTTCCCTGTTGCATCGAGGATTTTGCTGAACGTCTTTTCGGTGACGTAGCCGATGCAACCCGTCGACATGATGACATCAGCGGAGCGGATAACACGCGCGCTGTCCGCCGATAGCGACTCACGTTCAAGATCGGCGACAATGCCCTGCTCAAGAAGACCAACACCCGTTGCATAGCTGATCGCCGGCGCCGATATATCGAGACTGATAAATCGCGCCAGGCCGACATCCGGCCAAGACGCATAGAAACTGCGATCGAGACGCACCAGTGTCTCGGAACTAATCGCCCTCATCTCGCGTCGCGGTGACGCAAGCCGCCGAAGGTCAGCGGAAACCGATGCACCGCGGCGTTGATGCCGTATGAACAGCCAACATCGAGCACGGTCGGCCTAAGGCCGGTTGCCGAAGCTTTCGCTGCCAGAATTTGGCGTACCACCGGCTCGGCCACGTCCGAGATCATATAATCCAAATCTCCCAGCACAGAGAAATATGCCCTGGGATCATCCAAAGCATAAATGTCATTGAAGACGGCCTTAGACTGATTGATGCGCGAAAAATCTGCTCGCAACCCGATGTCTCCCATTTCACTTTACAAGCCACTCGACGGCTGCTGCCTTCGAGTCATCGGTGCCTTATTGCAGAGATTGGCCGATGCATAAACCCCATCGCACTTCGTCTTGCTTCGCGAAGCAGAGGATCTCGCCTCCTATCGCTCGGATGGTCGACATAGGCGTCGCCCGTCACCAGCACGATGTTCGCAAGGCCAGCGTCTTATGCGTGGGCGCCATGGAAATGACCGCCCACGCCCACGAAGGCCGCGCTCTGGGCTCCAGGATCATGCTCAAACGGAGCGCTACTTCTTCTCCTCCTCGTGTTGGGGTGGGCGCTGTGCCGCGGGCGGATGAGGCGGCGGGGGCGCCATGCGCGGTGGCTGCTCGTGCGCAGCGGGAGCGGGAGGCAGTTCCGCTTGCGGCGGCGCCGGCCGTCGCTCCTCGACCCTTGGTTCGACTCTTGGCTCAACCCTCGGCTCAACCTTCGGTGCTGCCTTCGGCAGTTCGTGGGACGGCTCGACGGGACGCGCCTGCTCGGCCTTTGGCGCCTCCTGCGGTGGACGGCGCGGCACTTCGGCGGGCGCTTTTGGCCCGATTTTCGGAGGTTCTTTACTCATCTCCGTTGCGCGCGGCGGCACCTGCCCCGGACGCGGCGCTTCCTCTTGCCGGGCAGGCTCGCGGTTCGGCGCGGCGGCAGGCGCAGCCGGTGTGCGGCTCGCGCGCGTCACGCCCTCGCCTTGCATGACACCGGGGCGCACTGTGGCGGCGACCGTGGGCTCACCGTGGTTCTGCTTCGAAAACAGCGCGCGGTCCCTGCTCGCGGTCTGGACATGCTGGACCTGTGCTGGCGTCGCCGCAACGTGCTGCTGACGCGCGAACGCTTCCTGCTGCGGCGTCGGCCGCACGGTGGTGCCGCCATTGCCGCCGTTGAAGCTGACGCGATTGACCGTGTTGTTCACGACCACCGTCTGATTGTAGACGTTGGTGATCCTGACATTGGTGATGTTGTTGACCGCGCGGTTGTAGAAGAAGGCGCCATGGTCCCAATGGCCGCCGAGATAGCCCTCGCCGGTATAGCCGAAGCCATAGTCGATGCCGCCATAGAAGCCGACTTCCCGTCCCCAGTAGCCCGGGTGGAAGGCATAGCGACCACCGACCCAGCCCCAATAAGCGGGCGTCCACAGGAGCTCGCGCTGCGGCGGCTCGACCCAGGTGCCCGGCACCCAGTAATAGTCGAGCTCGCTCGGATCCCAGGCCCAGTAGCCGGGCACCCAGATATAGCCCTCGGCCGGACAGACCGGCTGCTCGTAATAGGGAAGCGGCGGCGGGGCAATCTCGACGCTGATGTCGATCACGGCCTGGGCATGCGCCGGCCGATTCATGTAGGCGGGGAAGGCTCCGCCCAGCATAAGGGCGAAAGCCGACGATCGAAGGAGCTTCATCTGAACGCTTCCATATTGTGAGGAGAGAACTGCAGACGCGCAGCGAGGGGGACAGGCCGCTTAACGAAGGAACGATCGTTTTGGTTCCACGCTTCGGGTTGAGATCGTCCTTTTCTTCATGGCAGAAAATGAGCGATGTCACTGAATGCAGTCTGAATGCCTCTGTTGGATAATTGTCATGTTCTCCGGTTGCTGCAGCCCTCGTGCTCGATGTGGCGAGCGAGACGAACTTCATGAGACAAAACTGCGCGCAGGAATTGTCGAGGCCATCGCTAGCAGAGCAGGTCCTCACTGGCCGTCTTGGTCGTCTTACGATTACCCACATTCTTTGCCCATGAAATCGCTCTGAAACTACAAAGTGATTGGAGTACATGAATCTCATCAAAGGCGTGGCTTGTGGAAACAAGCAAGAAGAGGTCATGACGATGCGCATTCCCAGCACCCGTTGGTCGAAGAGAATCAGTCGCAGGGCCCCAACGAACCCAGATCACCGGGACAGCCACGTTCCTGCGGGGGCGAAAGCGGGGAGTCGAACAACAACGGCGCTGGTATTGCGTTTACATCCGGATACCGGCGCGCAAGTAGAAACACCGATGCGCTGGGGATTGATCCCGCACTACGCTGACTGCCGTCCCGAACTTCAGCCGCTCTACGCCCCAGCGGAAACTCTACCTCAGCAGCGCATGTTTCGCGAAGCTTATCGCAAACGACGATGCATCGTGCTTATGAAACAGTTCTATCAGAGAGATCGACAGCGTAGGCGTAAGATGATCGTGCATAAGAATGGCGAACTGCCGATTCCGATGATCTCGCCCGGGTGTACCGATATGATCTCGCCCAGGATTCCGAGATGATCTCGCCCACCATTCCGATTTGATGTCGCCCGGGGCGCGAGGCGTTCTGGCTGTCTGTTTTCTGGCATCGGGCAAGCCGCGTGGTCAACCTTGAATCGCGGCTTGAAGGTCTTCTTCGTCTGCTGTTTCTGCTGTGGGCATGTGGGCAACGCCCTTTGCGTTGTCCAAGCGCAGCGGCATGTCCACAGCGCCACTTGCTCAGGCTTTTCGGCCGGGTTTGCGGGTTCGCCGCATGCTCTCGCCGTTGAGATCGATCCGGTGGGCGTTATGGACCAGGCGGTCGAGGACGGCGTCGGCGTAGGTGGGGTCACCGAACACGACAGAGTGCCCCTATTTTGGAACGGGTCGTGTCTCACGTCACGATCACGGACCCGCATCATTTTCTGTTCGGGCACCGGCTTGAGGTGCTGAAGGAGCGGTCGGGGCGCGGTCCCGCCTACGTCGTTGTCGCGCTACCGGACGGCCGGCCGCGGGCAGTGCGGATCGCGTCGACGGATCTTGCCGAGACGCCAATCACTTCCCGCCCGAACGCCGCCGATCTGCCGCGCATCAGCGTACGTACGCTGATCCCATTGATGCAACATTTGAGCGCGAGTCTGAGCCTTCTCGACGAGAAGGTGATTCGCGATGACCCACCGACCGCTTCCAGGTCGCGTTGCGTATCGACCCCTGCCGATGTTGGCAAATCCACCCGGCCGTCCGACGGCCGACGTTCCGCGCCTGTGGCCGAATCTGTCGACCGCGACGCAAACCCAGATCGCTCAAATCGTCGCCACGCTGCTGCGGCGAATGCAAGCGGTTCCCGGCACGCCCGGAAGGGGACTGCGTCGTGCTGATCAGCTCGACCGTCGCTGACGAGCGGCTCACGACTGCGCACCGAGCCAAGTTGGCCTATGTCTATGTGCGGCAGTCATCCGTGAACCAGGTGCGCCAGCACCAGGAGAGCACGGAGCTGCAGTACCGCCTCGTCGATCGCGCCATCGGTCTGGGCTGGCCGCCGGAGCGCGTCCAGGTCATTGACGAGGATCTGGGCAAATCCGGTGCTGGCGGTGTGGATCGTCATGGTTTCCAGAAGCTCATTGCCGAGATCGGCCTTGGCAACGCCGGTCTTGTGGTGAGCCTCGACGCTTCTCGCTTGGCCCGCAATAACCGGGACTGGCATCAGCTTCTCGAACTGTGCTCGGTGTTCGGCGTGCTCATTGCGGATGGTGAGCGGCTTTACGATCCTCGCGCCTACCACGACCGCCTGCTGTTGGGCTTGTCCGGCATCATGAGCGAGGCGGAGTTGCATCAGCTTCGAATGCGCCTTCACCAAGGGGAACGCCAGAAGGCGGCGCGGGGCGAACTGCGGCTGCCCCTGCCAGCGGGGCTCGCCTATGATCGAGCGGGCACAATTATTCTCAATCCCGATGAGGAGGTGCAGGCCCGTCTTCATCTCGTGTTCGCCAAATTCCGGGAACTGCAAAGCGCTCGCCGTGTGATGCGGTACTTGGACAGGAACGGATTGTCCTTGCCGGTTCGACCGCTGCTTGGACCATCTCCACACGAGATCGTCTGGCGTGCGCCAGATAGTGCACGCGTCCTTAGCTTGACTTTGGCCAATTTTGAACTCGTTCATGGGGTACGCGGACCCCTGAACATGGGATCGTTCTCGACGATTTCATGAGCGCTCGTGAGCATGAGTTTCATGCGCCCCATATTGCCAAAGGTCGTCCAGCGCCCCTTCACGTTCGACCAGTAGAAGAGCTCGAAGCGATCGGTATCTGGAATGGGGCGCAGCCGTGCGACCGGATTTGAAGTCCGACGGTTGATAACTAAATAACCGCCACTGCTCTTTTCTATGTCGTGATGCGTGAACTGAGCAGCAATCTGGGCAAGCGTTGGGTCGGATTTTGCCATAGCGCTCAATGTGCTCGATGGGTGCCGCGCGGGCCAGGATGAATCGGTTTGCCGACTCAATTTGTCGCAGCTGGACGAGGTTGCTGCGATTCATCGTGCCGATTCTACCGATGGGATGCAACATGCCCGCCTTCTCCCCCGCTCTTGCGATCCGCTGCCGCCGCGTTTTGTGGCCCGGCTTGCCGTCTTCACCGATCTGTTCACACGCCCCACTTGGCTGAATGTTCTGACGCTGCTCGCCGGCGTTATCCTGGCGCCCGGCCGGCGCACTGTCACGGCGGCGCTGCGCATCTTAGGGCGGGAGCGCGATCGCGATTTCTGTACTTTCCATCGCGTCCTCAACCGAGTGGCGTGGTCGTCGCGGGCCGCGGCAGGCCACCTGCTGCTCCTGCTGATCAAGGTCTTCGTGCCGGCCGGCGAGGCGGTGGTGATCGGGCTCGATGACACCATTGAGCGGCGCTGGGGGCCCAAGATCAGCGCCCGCGGCATCTATCGCGATCCGGTGCGCTCCTCCAAGGGGCACTTCGTCAAAGCCAGCGGCCTGCGCTGGCTTTCTGCCATGTTGCTGGTGCGCGTGCCGTGGGCCGATCGCGTCATGGCGCTGCCTTTCCTCACGCTGCTCGCCCCCTCCAAACGCTTCTATGACGGCAAATCGCGCTCGCCCAAGACGCTGCTCGATTGGGCCCGCCAGGCCGCCCGGCAAATCCGCCGCTGGTTGCCCGATCGATATATCGTACTGGTCGCCGACAGCGCCTTTGCGGCCATCGAATTCCTTGCCGCAGTCCGCAAGCACGTCTGCGTCGTCACCCGCCTGCGCCTCGATGCCAACCTGTTCGAATTTCCCCGACCAAAGCGCAAAGCTCGTGGCCGCCCTCCAATTCGAGGCAAGCCCCACAAAAAACTCTCTGCCATCCTCAAGGATCGCAACGTGTCCTGGACGCGCTACCGGGTCAGTCTCTGGTACGGCCGAACCAATCGCATTGTCGAGATCGCAACCGGCACCGCGCTGTGGTATCGCGGCGGCGTTCCGCCGGTACCGATCCGCTGGCTTCTCGTCCGCGACCCAACCGGCGAGTTCGACCCGCAGGCCTTCCTGGCGACCGATCTCACCGCTCTTCCCCGCGACATCCTCGCCTGGTTCGTCACTCGCTGGCAGGTCGAAGTCACCTTCGAGGAAGTTCGCGCTCACCTCGGTGTCGAGACCCAGCGCCAGTGGTCGGACAAAGCCATTCTGCGCTCCACCCCGATTTTGCTCGGCCTCTACTCCATCATCACTCTATGGACCCACGACCTCGCCAAGGCACGAAAGCTGAAGCCCAGAACCGCAGCTTGGTATCCAAAAGCCACCCTGACCTTTAGCGATGCGATCGCCGCCGTTCGACGCCAAATATGGGCTCATCAGATTTCTTTCATGTCCCGGCCGCGCCGTGACAGCATAGAAATTCCGCGCCATATCTGGCGCCGGATGGAGAACGCGCTCGCCTACGCCGCATAAATCGGCCAAAGTCGAGCTAAGAGGAAAAGAAAATGGCGGGCCCCTTTAATGGGAGTCCGCCGATTTGTTTTTAGATAACCAAAATTAATCCTTACGTTGAAGTCCCGTGATCTTCCACCCGAGCGCGTCAATTGCGGCAAGGTGGTAGTCGAGAGTTTGCTTCTCGTCATAAGCCGGCGTCGGGGAACCAATCTGATGCTGCGGCTTGTTCAATCCCAGCTTCTTCGCGTGCTTCACTTCGCCTTCCTCGATCGCACGGACTATGCGCTCGATGTGTTTGCTGTCCACGCGGGCGGGGTTTTTCTCGTTGAGAAGCTGGCTGACGAACGGCCCGCTGAATTTGAGAGTGTCGCCAATCTCAGCAAGAGTGAAGAGACTACGGAACCGTCTCAGGCGATCTCTCAGGTCCTTTTTGAGGGGACCGTTCTTCTCGTCCTGATACCTAGAGTCAAAATCCATTCAATATTCCTTTCGTGACGAAATCGCGTCGACGCGAAGCGTGGCCCAAGGTATAGACGCACAATTCCAACACGTAAACCGAAATCGCAAAGAATGTTGGAAATATTTGTCGAAGCGTTCGTGTCGCTCGGTGGCCCGCGATGAGGGTGCACGAATCTTCATCGCGCAAAGCAGATTCTCCTGGACTCATTATTTCGTGTAATTTAGGGAAAATATTATCGAATTTTTTATGCGCAAAATGCGAGCCAATCGGAGGTGCTGCGATGCTAGAAAAGGCCACTGAAAATACCAAGGGCAAGGCCGGGAAGCGCGATAAATTCGTGGAACTGGCCGAGAATCGCACCCGGACTGCCATTAAGGCCATCCGCACAATCGCGAAATTGGGTAATAAATCGGCCTACGATTACACCGAGACCGATGTGAAGAAGATCGCTAGCGCTCTCCAGCGCGAGATTGATGCCCTTAAAGCCCGGATGATGCAGTCCGGCGCGAAGGATTCCCTCGATTTTAGCCTGTGAGGAGCTGCGAATGGCATTGAACCCGCCTGATCTCATGAGTCGACTGTTGAAAGCGCGCTCCACCGCGCAGGTGGACGTCATCATGGCCGGGCTCCCCATCGTGTCGCCGGATGACTACCTGTGAATGCTGATTGAAAAATGACCCCCATCGGCGTCGTCGGACTCCTTCAGGCCATTGATTTCATTGAATTGAAATGATGGGACCCCCACGCCGATCATGGTTGAGACCCCACGCCGAAACACACCGGGGACTCGAGAAGGCGGGCGTCTCAGGCGACCGCAGCGCGCGCTTCCGGCCGAACGACACCATCCTGCAGCTGCTGGCCAGCATCTGATTATTATGTGGCGGAGGAATCCTGCCGTGGCCGGCCCTGGCTGGCGTTAGGGCGCCTCCGCCACATAATCTCGTCCGACACATAAGAACGGATCCACTCCAAACGCCTCGCTCACCAGCATCGCAAGCGAGTCCATGCCGCGACGGAAATCGACCGGCTGCGTCGCGATCCAGATCGACAACCCGGGTCGCAGCCCGATCATCAGACAACTGTCCCGACCGCCGCCAGCACCTCGCACAGCGCCCGCCGGTCGACCGCTCCTCTGACACGGATGCGAACCGCGCCGACCTCGATCTCGATTGCTGCCCGCTCCTCGCGCGACGGCAATTCGCCCCCGCTGCCGGTGATCGCGACCGGCACAAAGCCAGCTGGCATGCCTCTGTCCCCGCGCTCCGCGACCTGCGCCCGCGTTGCCTGGCGACGCCAGAGAAACAACAGGCTTGGACTGATGTCGTGTCGCCGCGCCACCGCGGACACGCTTGCACCCGGCGCAAAACTCTCCGCGACAATCGCCGCCTTCGCATCGGCCGACCAGCGCCGACGCCGGCCCGTCCCAGTGATGATCTCGACACGCTGCAGCGTGTCGGCACCGTGTTCGAGCATAGGCGTATGACTATCCTTATCGCTATCCTTACGACTATCCTTTGACATTGTGACCTCGCGAACCAACCATTCCGCGAGATCTTTCTAGCCGACCAGATCAGCCCTCAGAGCGTGGTCGCTGCATGACGCTCACCCGACTTCAAAGCCTGGATCGCGCCCAAGGGCGGCGATGCAGAAGCCAAAGCGCGCGCACTGGCAAGCCAGACTGCTCCGGAATCAGAATCAGCCCGACTTTAAAAAGGTAACGAAAGCAGCCCGGCCGACGTTTTATGTGGACGCCGCTACGGCCCTCGTCGACGCATCTTATAAGACGAGTGACGGTCATCCGCGAGCATCGAACGAAAGCACCCTTGATCTTATTTTTACATCTATCGCGACCGCAAGTGCAGTGCCTTTGCCAAGGCTCGCGCCGCCGCTTCCGGAGAAGCCTTGTCCATATCGCTGTCGACCATGAGGTTAGCGGCGCGCATGGCCTCGACCGAAACCGAGCCGACAAGAGGCGCAAGCGCTCGCTTCAACCGCGCATCGCCGGCGTGCTTCGGTGCGATGAGGATCAACGCGTCGTAGGACGGTATCGCATGCTTCGGGTCGGCCAGCGCGAGAAGGTTCTGCGCCGCGATACGCCCGTCGCTGGAGAATGCGGAGATGACGTCGGCCTCGCCGGATTCGAGGGCGTGATACATCATCGTCGGGTTGAACGAGCGTCGCGCTTTGAAGGACAGGCCATAGGCGCTCTTCAGCGAGCTCCATTCCGGTCGTCCCAGAAATTCGAGATCATCGCCGATGGTGAGTTGAGGTGCGACACGGGCGAGATCGGCGATCGACGTGATCCCTAGCTCCTGCGCTCGCTCTCGCTTCATCGCGAGAACGTAGGCATTCTCGAAGCCGAGCGCGCCAAGCACTGTCACGCCCCGCTCTGCTTTCATCCAGCGGACGATCTCCGCCTGCATCTTCTCGTGCGATGGCGCATCGGCGCGGCCGATGACATTGCGCCAGAGCGTGCCGGAGTAATCGACGTAAGCATCGATGTCATTGTGCACCAGGGCGCGAAAAGCGATGGCCGAGCCGAGCCCGTCCTTGCGCGTCACACCGGCTCCCTCGGCCTTCAGCCGGTCACCCATCAGATTCGCCAGGATGAACTGCTCGGAAAAGCTCTTTGCGCCGATCGTATAGGTTGCGGCTTCGTTCGAGAGCAGCGATGTCAGGCCGGCGAGCGTGCCCAAAGCAAGCCCGCCGATCCCGATCGCCACGCGCTTTCTCCTGCGTTCAGACGCGCCTGTCTCCACCAGACCGAGAAAGAGATCGGTGACCAGAGCAAGCCCGGCGGCGGCAACGCAGCCGAACAACACGGAGCCCCAATTCTCGGTCTGCAATCCCGTAAAGATGTAGTTGCCAAGGCTGGTTTGGCCAACGGGCGTCGACAGCGTGGCCGCTCCGATCGTCCAAACGGCTGCAGTCCGCACCCCGGCCATGATGACGGGCGTGGCGAGCGGCGCCTTGACCCGCGTCAGAATCTGCCCCGGCGTCATGCCAACGCCTTCCGCCGCTTCGACGATGGCCGGATTGACGCCGTTCAGGCCGACTACGCCGTTGCGCAGAATCGGAAGCATGGCGTAGAGCGTCAACGCGATCAGCGTCGGCAGGAAACCGAGCGCGGGGATGCCGAAGCCGAACAGCCGCACGGTCAATGTCGAGAGCGCAAGGAGCAAAGGATAGAACAGGGCGAGCAACGCAAGCCCCGGTATCGTCTGGATCAGGCTCGCGATGGCAAGCACCAGCCTGCGCAGCCATGGCCGATCCGCGGCGAGGGCCGCCAGCGGCAGGCTGATGAGAAGCCCAAGCCCCAGCGCCGTGGCGCAAAGGACAATGTGCGGTGTGAGATAGGTCGGAAGCAGACGCCAGGCGTCGAACAAAGCGTCTGATTGGGCACCGGACAGCAGCTCTGCGCCAGCATCAGGCACGGGCAGATCCGTTCCTGGCCGCAAGCGCGGCGATACGCTCCGCCTGACGTCTCGGCACCTCCATCAAAGCGGCAACGTCGGGATCATCAGACCCCATCATCAGGGCGTGCGGCGTATCGTCCGCAAGCACGTGGCCGTTCTTCATGACGACGATCCGATCAGCCATCAGCACAGCTTCTTGGATATCATGGGTGACCATCAGGGTCGTGATGCCAAACCGGTCGTGCAGCTCGCGGTAGGAGGACCCCAGGCTGTCGCGTGTGACAGGATCGAGCGCACCCAACGGCTCGTCCATCAAAACGATGCGCGGTCGGGCGGCGATGGCACGCGCGACGCCAACCCGTTGGCGCTGGCCTCCGGACAGCATATGTGGAAATCGGCTGGCGTAGTCCTGCGGCAGGTCGACCACATCCAGCATCTCGGCCACCTGCGTTTCGATCTCGTTCGCCTTCCAGCCAAGCAGCCTGAGCGTCACCGCAATGTTGTCGGCGACCCGCATGTGCGGGAACAAGCCGATCCCCTGAAAGACATAGCCGATGCTCCGCCGCAGCATCGGCGGTTCGGCCGCGCTGACAGGCACGCCGTCGATCCTGACTTCTCCAACGTCAGGATCGACGAGACGATTGATGGTCTTCAACAGCGTGGTCTTGCCAGATCCCGAGCCACCTACCAGCGCGACCAGCGTACCTTGCTGCACGTCGAGCGATACGTTGGAAACGGCAACACTCCGTCCCCCATCGTAGGACTTCGACACAGCATCGATCTCGATATACGGCGCGGACGCGGATGGATTCGAAATCGGCGAAACTGTCATGAGCAAGGCCTCCCTGTAGACGACCTACCTGATAGAAAGGGACCATGCAAGGAGTCAGGGCATGATCCACTTGGGTGCCCGGTTCTCTGGCTCACACCCACGGCTGTCTTCGGAAAACAAGCCCGTCACGGCTCCAGTGCGACCTGCAAGCCCTCGTTGCCTTCAATACGGACATAACGAGGCCCGATCGGCCGCCCCCTGCCGCTGGCGACGGTGACAATGTCTTCCAGGGGGGCGACGTGCACATCCGCCTCAGGGCGGGACAAGATCAGATCGGCGTGAAACAGCCCTTCCGATTCAAGACCTGTCGCATCGACGCCAAGAGCCGCCAAGGCGGCCAAGCTACCTTCGAATTCTTCGGCATCGCGAAAGCGACGCTGGATAAATGTCGCTCCGGTCAGACGCTCCGTCACAAGGCCATGCTTCGCGAACGTCGCAGCCAATGCATCGAACGGGAACATTCGCAGCACGAAGGAGATGATCCATGGACGCTTCTCTGTCGCATCGAGGATTCTGCTGAACGTCTTTTCGGTGACGTAGCCGATGCAACCCGTCGACATGATGACATCAGCGGAACGGATAATGCGCGCGCTGTCCGTCGATAGCGACTCACGTTCAAGATCGGCGACAATGCCCTGCTCAAGAAGACCAACACTCGTTGCATAGCTGATCGCCCGTGCCGATATATCGAGACCGATAAATCGCGCCAGGCCGACATCCGGCCAAGACGCGTAGAAATTGCGATCGAGACGCACCAGTGTCTCGGAACTGATCGCCCTCATCTCGCGCCGCGCGTAGCGATGACGCAAGCCCCCGAAGGTCAGTGGAAACCGATGCACCGCGGCGTTGATGCCGTATGAACAGCCAACATCAAGCACACTCGGCCTAAGGCCAGTTGCCGAAGCTTTCGCCGCCAGAATCTGGCGCACCACCGGCTCGGCCACGTCCGGGATCATATAATCCAAGTCTCCCAGCACAGAGAAATATGTCCTGGGATCATCCAAAGCATAAATGTCATCGAAGACGGCCTTAGACTGATTGATGCGCGAGAATTCCATTCGCAACCCGATGTCTCCCATTTCATTTTGCAGGCCGCTCGACCGCTGTTGCCGTCAAGTATTCGGTCGCCTTATCGCAGAGATCGTCCGACGCATAAACCCCATCGCGAGTTTTTTCAGTCTCGCTTCGTGGAGCAGAGGGTCCACCTCTTATTGCAGAGCACGTATGAGAAGATGAAGTGGCTCCAAAAGCGGCCACGAGATTCTTCGGCATTTAAGTTGTGACGTTGAGGCTTCTTGAGTGCCGAATGGTAGCGATTCGCAATGACCACATGTTGATGGCGCGATTATGAGTGGAGCTGAGCATTAGCGCTATGCGCTGCATCGCTCGATCTTGCCGATCGTCATAGGCTCGATCGTTGAATGCGACGATGCTGAGAGCCTTCAAAATTGCATTGCTGTTTTTATGGCTGCGATGCGCCTTGTCATGCGTTGGGCCGTCTCTTCAGTCCGGTCTGGAAGCGGTCGATGGGCACGCATGGCGTGCGCAGACCGGTCCGAGTGTCGGCCGTTCCTGTTCGGGAACAAGCGGCCGATAGGTGGCGTTTCAACTAGGCTTCGAGTTGCGGAACAGCTCGAGCAGTTACGAACGGCCTCAGCATTTACCCCCGGCCAGCTGAGGCCGTTTTTAGTCGGAGCTCGCTAGACGCGTCAGAAATTGGGATTCGATTATGGGTTCATTTTCGCACTGGATTTTGACGATTGCCGTATTTGCTAGCCGGGTAATGGGGATCTTTCGAGGATTGCAAAACAGATCCTCCTGAATGCCGTCTTGTCGGCATTCGTCCCCGGGTACGGGTTCGTCTATTTCGTTGTGGGGAAGCCAGCGTCACCGCACATTCGCGAGGTGCCATGAGGGCGCCAGTTCACGCCGGGGGCGCCAACCGCCGCGGTGGCTGGCATTTTCCGACGAAATTTCCACCCATTCGCAACATAAAAGCGAGGACAGCATGAGCAACCTCATCGATTTCCGGAGCGCGTCGGCGCGCCGCGTTCCTTTGCCTAGCCATAAGCATTCGGAGGGCGGACCATGGTGAAGAATTCCCGCAAAGCAGAGGTGGCCCCGGTTGTCTGAACAGAATCTCCGCGTCGATAAGTGGAGCATCTGCCGGGGTTAGGCTGCCATGCGGATTGGCAGCGGGTTGAAGTAGGCTTGATCCGGTGTGCCGCCGTCAAGGCTCGAGTGTGGACGTCGGCCATTGTACAACAAGGCTTGAGAACGCCCACGGGACCGTTTGCCGTGAGGTTCTGTACCGGCTTCACCCTTGGGCAGGCCGCGAGGTTTTCGTCCATGCTGTGATCGACAAGGCGGACGGCGTTATTTTCCGCTGTACGCTGGATGGATCGGAGACGCAGCGTTTTCTGGAGATCCCATCGTGGATGTTCGACCGCGCGGCATGTGCTGGCGGTGGCAGCCTAACAGCAGAGCCCTTTGTCAGCGTGGAAGCGCTCAACGCGCTGTCGGCGCTTCTCGATTCAGCGGTCAAGAGCGCAGCATCAACATTGAATGAGCCGCTTTCCGGTGCATGCGGAGTCTCTCACGACCAGAATCGGGGAGAGGCTCATGGCAAGCAGGACGGCGATATCGGCGAACCAGGTTCGGCGCAACCGGCGGTTCGGCATGCATCAGATGGACCTGTTCGCGGGCGGCATCGCGCACAGCACCGTCGGGATTCCGGAGTGGCGGGAGCTGCCGAAGGAGGCGCAGGATGCGCTGGTGAACTTGATGACGCAGCTGGTGCTGGACCATGCACGGGTAAGCGCAACGCCCGCGAAGAGGGAGGACGGTCATGATCAGTGACAAGGTCCGCCCTCACCACCTTGAGCGCAAGGCGATCCTCTATGTGCGTCAGTCCTCCGCCCATCAGGTTCTGCACAATCGTGAGAGCAGTGCGTTGCAATACGCGATGCGCGACAGATTGACGGCGCTGGGGTGGTCCAAGATCGAGGTGATCGACGATGATCTTGGACGTTCCGCTGCCGGCAGCGTCCAGCGCGCTGGCTTCGAGCGGATGGTGGCCGAGGTCTGCCTCGGCAAGGTCGGCGCAGTCTGTGCGCGGGAGGTCTCGCGCTTCGCCCGCAATAGCCGGGATTGGCAACAGCTGATCGAGATGTGTCGCGTCGTCGACACGGTGCTGGTCGACCAGGAAGCTATCTATGCTCCGCGGCACGGCAACGACCGACTGCTTCTGGGGTTGAACAGGCTCGTGACATGATGCACTACCTCATGATGTTATTGAAAAGGCAGCTTTTGCTGTCGTGCGTCTGATGATACTGCACGGCCGTTGCGGATTGCACGACGCACCGTGGGCCGATCGAGATCTTCTTCGCGGATCACATAGGGCGCCCCGGCACAGATCTGTCTGCCGGGCAGTATCCCGTCCCGGATCAAGCGAATGACCGTCATTTTGTTGATGCCAAGACGAGTCGCGGCTTCATGCAGTATCAGCTCACGTCGCTCCTCCAATCCGAGGTAAGCCCCACAAAAAACTCTCTGCCATCCTCAAGGATCGCAACGTGTCCTGGACGCGCTACCGGGTCAGTCTCTGGTACGGCCGAACCAATCGCATTGTCGAGATCGCAACCGGCGCCGCGCTGTGGTATCGCGGCGGCGTTCCGCCGGTACCGATCCGCTGGCTTCTCGTCCGCGACCCAACCGGCGAGTTCGACCCGCAGGCCTTCCTGGCGACCGATCTCAACGCTCTTCCCCGCGACATCCTCGCCTGGTTCGTCACTCGCTGGCAGGTCGAAGTCACCTTCGAGGAAGTTCGCGCTCACCTCGGTGTCGAGACCCAGCGCCAATGGTCGGACAAAGCCATTCTGCGCACTACCCCGATCTTGCTCGGCCTCTACTCCATCATCACGCTATGGACCCACGACCGCGCCAAGGCACAAAAGCTCAAGCCCAGAACCGCGGCTTGGTATCCAAAAGCCGCGCTGACCTTTAGCGATGCGATCGCATCCGTTCGACGCCAAATATGGGCTCATCAGATTTCTTTCATGTCCCGGCCGCGCCGTGACAGCATAGAAATTCCGCGCCATATCTGGCGCCGGATGGAGAACGCGCTCGCCTACGCCGCATAAATCGGCCAAAGTCGAGCTAAGGGTCCACATCCTCCATCTCTCGCACAGCATGACGCTCTCGCGCCTTCTTGACACAACACCACGCGGCACTTCGAGTTCGACCGCGACAACGGCACCTATTTCGGCGAGTTCTACTGGGACGATTCATCGGAAGCCGCCGAGCATATTGCAAGCTACGGCCTTGCCGCCGCACCGGTATGCTGGCTCCAGGTCGGCTATCCCGCGGGCTACACCACGAAATTGTTCGACACCCCCGTGATCTTTCGCGAGATCGAATGCGCCGCCATGGGCGCGCCGCGCTGCGTGATCATCGGTCAGCATGCCGATGCCTGGGGCGACGACGCGCCTGAGCGGCAGTATTTCGGCCTTGAATGGAAGAGCCGCCCGCGTCACGCTTCGGCAAAAGTCCCTTGCCGAACAGGAGGTGCCTGCCGAGGTGGATGCTAGTCGCCCGATTCATTCAGATTGCAGGGTAGAGATGCTTGAGTTTGATACGGGCATTGGGGGTTGAGAATTGCCAATTGGCCTTGGTGTGGTTGGCATTGCGGTCGTGCTCCCATGCGGCGATTTCCTCGACGAGGGTTTGTTTATCGGCAATCCGACGGTCGAGGCACTGGGACGTGAGGACGCCGAGTTCGGACTCGGCCAGATCAAGCCAACTACCGTGCTTTGGAGTGTAGTGCCATTCGAAGCGCTCGACCAGTCGCCTGGCCTCGGCGGCTGGAAACGCTTCGTAGAGTGACCCCTTGCCGTGGATATTGAGATTGTCCTGGACCAGTACGACGGTCTTGGCGTTGGCGAAGTAGCGATCGGCCAATTCTTTCAAGACGTGAGCGTAGTCCACGGCGGTATGGCGATCGGTGACCTTGACGTGGCGCCAGCCTTCGAGCGGTGCAAACATCATGAAGATGTTGGCGGTGCCGTTGCGCTCGTACTCGTAATCGCAGCGGGCCGGGCGTCCCCGCTTCATCGGGATCGGCAGGCGCGTCTCGGCAAGGAACTGCTTGGAGGTCTCGTCCAGGCACACCAGCGGGTAATCGGGATCGCGTGGCCGCGTGTAGACCGCCAGCACATCTTCCATGGCGGCTACGAACGCGCCATTGGCCTTCGGCGGGATGACCCAGCACTGCTGGCGATGGGGCTGGAGAATGTTTTTTTTAGTGCCCGCCCAATCGTCGAGTCGCTGGCGCGATCGACAATTTGCAGTTCCACGACCTTTTTCTCCAACAGCCGCAAGGTCCAGCGCGCGCGTCCCTTGGGAGGTTTGGAACAAGCCAGCGCAATCAGTTTGGCTTTTTTCTCGCCGTCAAAAATCCGTGCAACCGCCGGTGTCGCCCGTTGCTTGCGGCTCAACACAGCCTCGAAGCCTTCTTCCACCAGTTGCTTCCGGACCCGGTAAACCATCGATGCGCTGGTCTCCAGCGCCTTGATAATCCGGTTGTCACTCCAGCCTTCGCCGGCTTCCGACACATCGGCCTTCAACAATATCCGCGCCTTCAGCAGCCGCTGCGCTGCGCTCTTGCCTTTGCGTATCAGCGCTTCGAGTTGCTCACGTTCCTCACCGCTCAGCCGCACAACATACTTCTTTACCGAAATCTCCTTCGCAGCCATGATTGCCTCCGCCGCATCCGATGCGACCAAAGCGAATCACAAAATTCATGTCCTTGCAAATTGATTGAAGCGAGCGACTAGGGGCGATGTTGCGGTCGGCGTCTCCGCGGCCTTCGTCCGTACGCGGTGGCAGCTTGAGCGCGTTGCGGCGACTGATGCGACCGTATTGTTTGTCGGCGAGTCCGGCGTCGGGAAGGAGCTGTTCTCCAGCCAACTGCACACGATGAGCCGGCGCAATGCTGGTCCGTTCGTCGCGATCAACTGCGCCGCGATTCCGGAGCAGCTCGTCGAGTCAGAATTGTTCGGCGTCGAGAAGGGTGCCTATACCGGCGCCGTCGCCTCACGCGCGGGCTATTTCGAGCGTGCCTCGGGCGGCACGCTGTTCCTCGACGAGATCGCTTACCGGGTCTCGTGGCACCTCAGTGACAACATCATACTTGGCGAGCCTCTCGCCACATTGTCGGAGCTTTAGAAAGGGCATCGTGACCGATCTGTTTGAGGCGGTCAGGTCTTATCTCACCTGTGGTCGCGGCTTCCAGAATTTTCGAGGCGACATGGGTGCGAGCACCGTTATCGTACCGTGAAAGATTCTTGCAGACGTCGTCGAGGACCACCCGTAGGAGCGCAGTCGTGGGGGCATCCAACATTTGGAGATCTCCCTCATTCTCTGGCAGGTCGGGTAGCGTCGATTTCGCGCCACGAGCGCTACGTGAAAACTACCCAAAGTAGAACATTCGTGTGGTCACCATAGAAGAAGCTGACAAGAACGCAACAAGCAGATGTCTGTTTGACAGCTTTCGCGTTGTTTTTCCTTTTAATTGAATCGAAGAGCGGCGCACGTCAGCGCGAGATGCGGATGAGCCACTGCGTCCCAATCCCTGTTGCTTCGCGTCTTGATACACCTGCGGGCTTCGTTGCGAGCGCACTCGAACGGGGGACGTCCGGTCAGGCGGAAGTCCGGAAGTCCAACGTCTCTCTCAGCCTCGCGCGGTAGGTCCCGTTATATGAGCAAGCCTGATGTCTCAATCACGTGTGACGATCACACATCAGCGCAATTGTCCTGCCTGTCGCTGGAACGCGTAGATCGGATTCATGCCGCGATAGGCGTGGGTGCCGGATGCAGTAGCCATGCACTGGTCATAGGTCGAGAACTGGCAATTGCCCGGATATCCCCAGGTAGTCCCTGCGGCAGTAAACGTCCTGCCGAGCCGGGGGGATGTACGAACGACCCCGCGGAGCCGCGGTCGAAGGCGACCCAAAGCCGACGAGGATGGGAAGTGCAAGCACACCGATAAACAGAAGGTTGCGCATGAGACCTCTTTTCAAAACAATCCGCGCCTTCTCCTCCTCAGACCAACGCCGTGGCCGGCCCGTCTCCACCACTTCAAGTCGATTCAGCGCGCTGATCGTATGGCTGTCCATACGTACAGTTCTCAACCATCAGGTCAGCCCGCCGCAAGGCCATGCACTTCTCCCGCACGCCAACCGTTCGGCCTGAACACGCCGTCATTGATCAGTCGCGTCACGCAGTCGTCCAACAGCGGGAAGGTGTTGGCAGGGATAACCGCCGCATCAAATACATGACGACAGACCAATCGGTCGGCAAAGCTGGCAAGGACGGACAGCGCCACCTCGTTTTCTTCAAGGAAAGGCGCGACAAGCCTTTTGCGGGCTACATCCAGCGTAACGAACGGAACGGCCCGTGCCAGAATATCGCCGAAGGCCGCGGTCCATTCATGGAGGTCTGAACGCCGATCATCGCTGCGTTTTTTTCTTCTTGTCGTCGCGCCACGAAGGAAGAAGGCTTTCCCTCGTCCAATCGGTGAGTTCGACAAGCAACCCTTCCATACGCGGTCGAGTGTCAGACGCCATCCACGCTTCGAGGGGCATGTTCTTGAAGAGTTTTGCGGCAGTCTGCGAGTCAAAGAACGGGTCCGGAATGTGCCAGTAATTGTTTGGCATTTCCCGGCCTCGGTGCGACCCACCCTTGGCCCATGCCGGAGGGAGCTTGGGCATCGGACCCGGCGTGTTGTTCTTGAGGGCCGCCAGAGCACGCGCAAGGTTATCGGCACGGGCGCTGTGAACGATACACAGGCCCATAGCAAGTTGCCCGGCGACCCAGCGACCGTGTTCGTCCTTGTCAGCGAACAGCGCTTCGAATGCGAGCTCGCTCACCACGTTGATCGGGTGAAGCGTCAGCTTCATAAGTCGCTCGACACTGTCCGCGCGGGGCGTCTCGGAGCGGCGGTCGTGAAACACGGCGACTGCCAGGCGTCGTTTCGGATGCCAAGGAATAATCGAACCGCCGAATTTGTCTGGATTTTCCAGCATCGTTTCGATGCGCGCCAGCACGCCCCAAGAAGCCCACGTGCGATCCGCGTTATCCGGGGGACCGAAACGGACGACACACGCCGCAACGCTCGCCGCCACGGACGGCAGCGACGACGCCATATCGTCGCGGAAATCAAAAGCTGCCCCGGTGTCTAGGCCTTTCACGTGAGAGACGGCGGCGGCGAGGGTCATACCGTCTTCGAGCTTGTTGCTTGACAACGATTGGCCAGCCCAGCCGGCGATGCTGAACCCTTGAAGTACCATCGTGCTCTTCTCTAGCCTCTTTTCCTGTGCGGGCGTGAGAGGATTTGGGCGATCGTACGTGATCGCAACGCGATCCTCGCCGTATGGGCTTTGCTTGTAGTTTGCTTTGTCACCAAGACCTGCCCAGCCGTCGGCGTCTTCCTTCAAATGATCGGTGCAGCTTTGATCAGTCCTGTCCTCTTCGTTTTCGTACGGAAGATCGTTCGGGAATTGAGCAAGCGAATCTTTGAATTTGTTGCGAAGAGTTTCGTCCTCGTTCAGAGCGAAGAACATCGCGAGTTGCGTGACGGTTCGCTTGCGATATTTACGGTCGTCCAGATAGATTTTTGCCTCGGCCTTTTCGCCGTGCAGGCGAGATAGGAAGCCGTAGCCCAAGAGGTCGATGTTTTTCGATGACTCTTGCGAATGGGGCGCCCGGTCGAAAGCCCAAATACGCTGGCACGCCGCCAAGGCCAGCGTCGTCTCGGTCGTTGCCCACGATTCAAGTGGGAGGTCGAGGGCGATGCCAAGAACCGCAAGGCACTCGTTTCCCTCCACGAAGTCTTTGATGACGTCGCTGGTGGGGCCTACCGCTATCGACTTGTTTGAACGCCCAATAGGTGAGCGCAAGAAACGCGCATTCAAGCGCGGTCGGTGCCAGCTGACCTTGGCCCCAGCTATAGGCGCGCCAGTCTCCCCAAAATTCCTGCTTGCCCCACGGAAACTCAACGGGCACCGGGATCGGGGTACCCAGCTCTCGTTTCCGCATGATGTGAAGCTGCTTCCAGCCTTCCGTCGCATGGTTCGAGAGATTGCGGATCAACCGCAGAGCGACCGCCGGACTGTTTTCGAACAGGCTTTTGAACGGTTCATGGAGTGCCGATGGCGGCTGATAGAAATTGTTGTATTGCTCGATGCCAATATCGTCCTCATCGAAGCGGTCAGCGCCGATGGGAAAGTGAGTGTGATCCAGCATGCGCTGCTGGTTAGGCGTGTGGTCACCCTCGGGAATAGCGCGCACTTCTTCGAGGCGCTTGTAATATTCCTCCCGCTCTTTGCGCTTTCGGTTGTATTCATCAAGTGGAAGCTCTTCCATGAGTTGAGCTTCGGCAAGATCGGCCAGCAAGTCGGGGGCAACCTGAGACATGATGGGCGAGAACGTCATCAGGTCGCTGTAAACCTTCCGACGCCTGTCCTTGTCACCAATGGCGCGCTGAAAGATCGCTTTGGCAAAATCAGGATAGCTGTGGGCGGATCGCAAAAGAACCATTCGCAGCGCCGTGCCAACGCGCGTGCCTTCCTCGCGCCCAAACGGATAAATGCTTTCGTTGTGTTTCGGCGTGGGGTCTCGACCATGATCGGCGTAGGGTCCCGCCATCTCAAATCAATGAAATCAACGGCCTGAAAGGGTCTCGACGACGCCGATGGGGGTCAATGTTCGATCAGCATTCACATAATCGATTTTGCATGCTGAATGGGTGTGATATCCCTCGTCATGGCGTTGCTCTCCTTTGTGGAAGCGGCACCCTGAGCCTACCGGCTCAGGGTGGGCAACGCCGACCTCTTCAGAAATTCAACGAAACCCGGGGCATCCCCAAGGAGTATATGCAAATGTCCTTTGCGATCATTCGCGGTCGAAGTGGGCGGCGACATGAAGTCGATTTTGGCGAATCACCCGTTCGCGTGGAGATTCATGCGAGCGAGGAGACTGTCGAAATCGTCGTCGAAGCGGACGCTGAGACAGCGGCGGAGGAGCGCAGACGCTTCGCCATCATCAATATCCCGCGCCACCAATTCAGCCAAGCTACCGGCGAGTCGGCCCGACGCGCAGCCGATAGTCCCCTGAAACGGCGACATTATTGAAACCTCAGAGCGACGCATCACCCCAGGACGTCTTGGCCGGCATCGTCGAGCGTGTCACGTTCCACAACGCCGAAAACGGCTTCTGCGTGCTGCGCGTCAAGGCGCGTGGCCATCGGGACCTCGTGACGGCCGTCGGCCATGCTGCGACCATCGCCGCGGGCGAGTGGATCACAGCCACAGGCGACTGGATCAATGACCGGACCCACGGTCAGCAGTTCAAGGCACGGTTCCTGCGAACATCGCCGCCGACGTCGGCTGACGGCATCGAGAAGTATCTCGCCTCGGGAATGATCCGTGGTGTCGGACCGGTCTATGCCAAGAAGCTCGTACGCGCCTTCGGCGACAAGGTTTTCGACATCATCGAGTCGACCCCTGCCAGGCTGCGCGAGGTTGGCGGCATCGGCCCGGTCCGCGCCGCCAGTATCTTGGCTGCCTGGGCCGAGCAGAAGGCCGTCCGCGAGATCATGGTGTTCCTACACAGCCACGGCGTCGGAACGGCACGTGCGGTGCGGATCTTCAAGACCTACGGTTCCGATGCGATCCAGGTGATGACCGAGAACCCCTATCGGCTGGCACGCGATATCCGCGGCATCGGCTTCAAGACGGCCGACACCATCGCCATGAAGCTCGGCGTCGAAAAGACAGCGATGATGCGGGTGCGCGCTGGAATCTCCTATGCCCTGACCGAGGCGATGGATGACGGGCATTGTGGGTTACCGACTGACGAACTGATCCCGCTCGCGCAGAAGCTTCTCGAGGTTCCCTCGGGCCTGATCCGTGCCGCGCTCGAACTTGAACTGCGAGAGGGGACCGTGGTCGCAGAGCGGGTTGGTGATGCGCCGTGTGTTTTCCTTACCGCTCTTCATCGGGCCGAACGTACCGTTGCCGATCGCCTGTTGCATCTGGCCAACGGCGTGCCACCGTGGCCAACGATCGATCCCGACAAGGCCTTGCGTTGGGTGGAGAAGCAAATCGGAATGTCCTTCGCGGAAAGCCAGGTCGCCGCGGTTCGCCTCGCCCTGATATCCAAGGTCGTGGTCATGACCGGCGGACCCGGGGTGGGCAAGACCACGATCGTCAAAGGCATCCTGAATATCCTGGCGGCCAAGGGCACCAACCTGCTGCTGTGTGCGCCGACCGGCCGCGCCGCCAAGCGCATGACCGAGGCGACCGGCTTCGAGGCCAAGACCATTCACCGCCTGCTCGAAGTCGACCCCAAGACAGGTGGCTTCAAACGCGGCGAGAACAACCTGCTCGACTGCGACCTCTTGGTCGTCGACGAGGCCTCGATGGTCGACACCATGCTGATGCGGGCGTTGCTGAAGGCAGTTCCGGACGGGGCCGCCATGTTGATCGTCGGCGACATCGATCAGCTGCCTTCGGTCGGTCCCGGCCAGGTGCTGGCCGACATCATTTTCTCCGGCGCCGTGCCGGTGGTGCGGCTCACCGAGGTTTTCCGGCAGGCCGCTCAGCTCGACTTTGGCCGATTTATGCGGCGTAGGCGAGCGCGTTCTCCATCCGGCGCCAGATATGGCGCGGAATTTCTATGCTGTCACGGCGCGGCCGGGACATGAAAGAAATCTGATGAGCCCATATTTGGCGTCGAACGGCGGCGATCGCATCGCTAAAGGTCAGGGTGGCTTTTGGATACCAAGCTGCGGTTCTGGGCTTCAGCTTTCGTGCCTTGGCGAGGTCGTGGGTCCATAGAGTGATGATGGAGTAGAGGCCGAGCAAAATCGGGGTGGAGCGCAGAATGGCTTTGTCCGACCACTGGCGCTGGGTCTCGACACCGAGGTGAGCGCGAACTTCCTCGAAGGTGACTTCGACCTGCCAGCGACTGACGAACCAAGCGAGGATGTCGCGGGGATGAGCGTTGAGATCGGTCGCCAGGAAAGCCTGTGGGTCGAGTTCGCCGGTTGGGTCGCGGACGAGCAGCCAGCGGATCGGCACCGGCGGAACACCGCCGCGATACCACAGCGCAGTGCCGGTTGCGATCTCGACGGTGCGATTGGTTCGGCCGTACCAGAGACTGACCCGATAACGCGTCCAGGACACGTTGCGATCCTTGAGGATGGCAGAGAGTTTTTTGTGGGGCTTGCCTCGAATTGGAGGGCGGCCACGAGCTTTGCGCTTTGGTCGGGGAAATTCGAACAGGTTGGCATCGAGGCGCAGGCGGGTGACGACGCAGACGTGCTTGCGGACTGCGGCAAGGAATTCGATGGCCGCAAAGGCGCTGTCGGCGACCAGTACGATATATCGATCGGGCAACCAGCGGCGGATTTGCCGGGCGGCCTGGCGGGCCCAATCGAGCAGCGTCTTGGGCGAGCGCGATTTGCCGTCATAGAAGCGTTTGGAGGGGGCGAGCAGCGTGAGGAAAGGCAGCGCCATGACGCGATCGGCCCACGGCACGCGCACCAGCAACATGGCAGAAAGCCAGCGCAGGCCGCTGGCTTTGACGAAGTGCCCCTTGGAGGAGCGCACCGGATCGCGATAGATGCCGCGGGCGCTGATCTTGGGCCCCCAGCGCCGCTCAATGGTGTCATCGAGCCCGATCACCACCGCCTCGCCGGCCGGCACGAAGACCTTGATCAGCAGGAGCAGCAGGTGGCCTGCCGCGGCCCGCGACGACCACGCCACTCGGTTGAGGACGCGATGGAAAGTACAGAAATCGCGATCGCGCTCCCGCCCTAAGATGCGCAGCGCCGCCGTGACAGTGCGCCGGCCGGGCGCCAGGATAACGCCGGCGAGCAGCGTCAGAACATTCAGCCAAGTGGGGCGTGTGAACAGATCGGTGAAGACGGCAAGCCGGGCCACAAAACGCGGCGGCAGCGGATCGCAAGAGCGGGGGAGAAGGCGGGCATGTTGCATCCCATCGGTAGAATCGGCACGATGAATCGCAGCAACCTCGTCCAGCTGCGACAAATTGAGTCGGCAAACCGATTCATCCTGGCCCGCGCGGCACCCATCGAGCACATTGAGCGCTATGGCAAAATCCGACCCAACGCTTGCCCAGATTGCTGCTCAGTTCACGCATCACGACATAGAAAAGAGCAGTGGCGGTTATTTAGTTATCAACCGTCGGACTTCAAATCCGGTCGCACGGCTGCGCCCCATTCCAGATACCGATCGCTTCGAGCTCTTCTACTGGTCGAACGTGAAGGGGCGCTGGACGACCTTTGGCAATATGGGGCGCATGAAACTCATGCTCACGAGCGCTCATGAAATCGTCGAGAACGATCCGATGTTCAGGGTTCCGCGTACAAGATGAACAAGTGTAAAATTGGCCAAAGTCAAGCTCAGAGCCGGATCATTGTCAGCGCCCATCGCATCAATCAGGGCGCAATCCCCGATCTCAGTCCGCCGGAAGGCGAAAGCGACTTCTACTTCGTCCAGGCTGATGAACCAGAGAAGGTCGTTGCTCGCATCATCGAGCTCGTGAAAACCCGCATCCCCAAGCGATTTGGCCTCAATCCGATTCGTGACATCCAGATCCTGTGTCCGATGAACCGGGGCGGTGTCGGCGCCCGATCTCTGAACGTCGAATTGCAGGCCGCTCTCAACCCTGCCGGCGAGCGCAAGGTCGAACGGTTTGGCTGGACCTTCGCCCCTGGCGACAAGGTTATGCAGATCGAGAACGATTACGATAAGGAGGTCCACAACGGCGATATAGGCACGGTGGTCGACGTCGATTCTGCCGAAGGTGAGCTCACCGCAGAATTCGATGGCCGCATTGTTGCTTATGAATTCGGCGAACTCGACATTCTGGCCCCGGCCTATGCGGCGACGATACACAAGAGCCAGGGATCGGAATACCCCGCCGTCGTGATTCCGATCATGACCCAGCACTACGCGATGCTTCAACGTAACCTGCTCTACACCGGCGTCACCCGCGGCAAGAAGCTGGTCGTTCTGGTTGGACAGAAGAAGGCCGTTGCCATCGCGGTACGGAATGTTTCCGGGCGGCGACGGTGGTCCAAGCTCGCCGAGTGGCTGCGCGAGGCTTCATCCGACCATGCGCCGATTGGCACGATCATTTGATCTCGGCGCGCGAGCCGCAACAGAGCCGACCATCGTCAACCTGCCAGCGCGAATTCGAGATGGGAATGATTGCCTCCGAGCAATAGTGGAGCGCGAACTGCTGTTCGCCGTCAGTGAGAGCGAACAGAACCGTGAGCGGTTCCAAGTCGCCTATGTCGGCGATGACGACAACAACAATCACAGCATGGACGTCGAGACGTTGGCTCCCGCGCTTATTGCATTCGGGAAGCTTATGCGGGCTGGAGCTGAACCAGAACCGCGCTGTAGATCGGCGTGGCTTTTGCCACCCGGTCAATATTTGGAGCCGCGACACACGTTCGCGTTGCCCCGCGCACCAAACTCGCGAAGCACGTTCTCGTCGACCAAATCCGCGGTTACGGAATCCGGTGCGGCGCAGCCTCGCCCACCTCGGCTTCTTCATCAAACGCGCCGAGGCCGGCCAGCTCCGCAAGCGACCGTTTCAGGCTCCGCGGAGGATAGGGTCGTCCTTGTTTTGGATACGCGTTGGCATATTCGATCACAGCCTCGACCTGATGGCGCTTGAGCGACGGAAAATCGTCGACAATCTGCTCAACCGATTGCCCACGGGCCAGGGCCGCCACCATGTGGACAGGAATTTTGGTGCCCTTAATGAGGGACTCGTTGCGGTCACTTCCGATTTGTCCCCATCGGCGCAATTCGTCGAGACGATGAAGACGGCTCTTGAGGTCGTCGGCGTCGACCTTGCCGAGATCAAGCTCCACTTCGCCAAACGCGACTCGGGGCGCGTCGAAGTGCCGGATCGCCTCATAGAGCCTGCGCCGGCCGGCAGGGGTAAGGTCTCTTTCCAATCTGTCGGCGACCAGCAGAAAGCGCATCTCCGCCCGGCCGAAGAGGCGCGGAACTCCGCTTCCGACCCGTCGCTGACGTGCGCGAATGATGCCGGTATCGACGGCCTTGTTGAGCGCCGCCGCCGACCGGTTCAGCACGTAACCTGCCTCCGTGAGAGTCAACGCTTGGGCGGAAGACATGCGGACCTCCATCGGTAACTCACCCTCAATTTAGGGATGAATGAGATCGGCAAGGTGCAGCGTTAAAGAATTCCCCGGGCGAGGCCACCGCCCCCGCCCGTCAGTTCTTGTCCTAATTGGCACACCCGCAAAATCGAATTGGGACACCGAATAAAAACGCCGCCTGCTTGAAATAGCTTGCAGGCGGCGCTTATCGAGCCCGGGAGGGTGATGCAAAATCCCGGCTCCCATTCGTCAGCACAACCTATGCCAAGGTTTTATGTCTCGGGGCGGGACACTTGCGGGTTGGGGATAGAATCGAAAGCGGCCGCCCACAGAGGCACCTAGCCTGTCTCTGTCCAATCTGCAGCTTCTTCGTCATCGTCATGCTTTTCATCATCTGCCGGCAAGGGATCCGGCAATTCTCCCGCCAACATCTTGTCCTTGCTGAGCAGGCCGGCGTCCTCCAGCGCCTCCATGTTTGGCAGATCGCGCAACGTCTCCAGGCCGAACTGCACCAAAAACCCCTTGGTGGTCACATAGGTGTAAGGCGCGCCGGGTTGCGGGCTCCGCGGGCCGCGCGCGATGAAGTCTAATCCGCGCAGACGGGCGATGGTATCGCGGCTGACCTCCTTGCCGAAGAAGGCGGACAGCTCGCTGCGGGTGATCGGCTGGTAATAGGCGATGCAGGCGAGGATCAGCGTCTCGGACTGCGACAGCGCCTTGCCGTCGCTCGCGCCGCCGATCGCCGCGCGGATCGCATCGCCAAAATTTTTCCGGGTGCGATGCTGCCAGCCGCCGGCGACCGTGACGAGCTCGTAGGGCCGGCCGCGCAGCTCGGCGCGGATGTCGTCGATGATCAGATCGAGGCTGCAGTCGCGACCGACGACGCGCGCCAGGGTCTCGCGGGTCACCGGCGCGGGTGCGGCGAAGATCACGGCCTCGACCCGGCCCATCCATTCGCGCCAGCGCAGCTCCGGCGGCAGCTCGGTGAGCTCCGTGTCGAGATCCGCTTTGGCTCGCGCGCGCCGCCCCATCTCAGAGCCCGTAGAGTCGGAAGGTGGATCGGCCGGTCAGTTCGCGCACGGCGCCGAGCGCCACCAGCCGCTCGAACAGCCGCCGCGTCGAACGGTCGCTCGCGGACTGGCCGGCGCCGGCGGCTTGCGCGTCCTCCATCAGCAGGATCGCCACCATCCTGTCGGCGTCCTTGCCGCGCAGTTTTGGCGCCGCCGCCAGCAGCCGGTTGGCCCGCCGCACGAGGTCGGCGTAGAGCTCCGCTGCGGCCGCGGCGGCGCGCGCATAGGCCAGGGCGCAGGCCGAAAGCCAGGCGTCGTCAACGCCGCCCGCCTTGCCGGCGGCACGCAGATCGGCGCGGCGGACCTGGCCGGCGACGAGCGGCACGGCGATCGGCCAGTTCAGGCGGTGGGCGAGCACGACGTCGGCCAGCCACAGGGCCAGCGGCTCGCTTGCCGGCACGAAGCGCAGGCTCAGCGCCGCGATCTCGGCGGCGGCCGCGACGGCGCTGCCCTGTCCGGCCGCGAGTTGTGTCGCGGCTGTGACGACGTCCTTGAGCGCAGCGTCGACGCGCAGCTCGAACCGAACGGACAGCGTCATCAGCCAGTCGTCCGGCGCCATGGCGGCGCGCGCGCCGAGCTGGCGCCAGGCCGCGAGGATGCGCCCGCCCGGGCCGGGATCATCGGTCGTGCGGCGCAGATACCAGGCGTCGCGCAGGGAAGCCTCGTCCTCGCGGCGCCCACTGTTCCGGGCGAGCACGGCGGCGCTGGCGAGCGCTAATCGATATCGCCAGAGCTGGCCGAGCGGGTGTTCGCTGCGCGCGATGGGGTGGAGTGCGGCGAGCGCGCCACCGGCCAAAAACATCGCATCATCAGCGGCTTGTGCGGACGCGACCTGGCGCGCCCAGCTAGGAACGGGCGGGACGGTCGGCGGGGCTTCCGGGAGGGTTCGCGCGCGCGGGGGCATGGCGAAGCTTATGCCGATTGCGGCGCTTATGGCATCAAAAATCGCCAAAACCGCCGCACCTGTCGGTGGATAATAACGCGTGATAATGTTGCCTTATCAGTCGTTTTTGCCTTTATAGAGAGGATGCCCGGTGTCGCTGGCGGTTCACCGCCGGACAGCCCCGTTTTGGCATCAAATCGACGAAAATTCGCGTTCATTAAGCGGACCGCCTTTGCGCTTAATCCCCGGACAGCGGCCTCCAGGATGGCCTCTCTCGTCGGCGCAGAATGCGGAAATTCACGCCAATCCGGCGTGCGTGTCGGGCGGCCGGAATTGATGCGATTCAGCGGGCGGGCCGCCCGTTTGGCGCAGGGTTTGTGAGATTCCGAGTCGGAATTCGTGAGACAGGACTGACCGGGATTTGTGAGACTCGCGCCGGGGTTTTTGAGACTGGCCGGCGCCCCCCTGTGTCGGCTGACCGTAACCGGGTTTTTGGACAGCGCGGCCTCGATCAGTCGGGCGCAAACACGCTGCCGCTTTCGGAACGGAAGCTCTTGCGCGGCGCGCCAGCGCGGATCGGCCAGAACTTGATGGGCCAGGCGCTCGTATTCGGCCGATGAGCGCATCAGCGCCGAGACCCGCGGTCGTCGGCTTGAGAGGCGTATCTGCCGTGGCGCGGCCCGCCGGGCCAGAAGCACGGCGGCCGGCAACGCACCGTCGACGCGCGGATCGCTGCCGAAGACCTCGTGGAGGGCGAGCAGCGTCAGGAAGCGCCAGCTGATCGGCAACTGGCCAAGCGGCGCTTCGGCGCCGACGGCATGCCTGGCTTCGTAGGGACAGCGCCAGCCGACTTCATTGAACCACAGCGCCAGAACGGGTCGCGCGGCGGCCGGGTGGTCGAGCGGCGCCCAGAGCGTCGCAAGCGCCTTCTCGAGCTGCTCCCGCTCAGGAATTTCGCCGTGGACGCTTGCCGTGATCCGTTGCTGGACAGCCAGCGCCGTCCTGACAAGGGCACGATCCGGCGGTTGACCGCCCTCCCCTTCCCTTTCGGCCAGAATCACGCCGCAATGGCTGCAGACGGGCCGCGCGCGACCGTCACGCAGGCGGAAAGCCATGGAAAGGCGCCGGTGACACGACACACACCGATCGTGAAGCAGCTGGCCGTGGACGGGGCAGATGCAGCGCTCGGCAAGCCTCCAGCCGGCGCGCAAATAGCTGTCGCGGCCTGCGGATTGATCGGCAGCGAAGCAGGCCAGACAGACTGGAGCCGATCCGGTGGACGGCGCCCACTCCGGTCCCTGGCTCACGTACCATGATCGCGGGCGCCGCGGGAACCGCCGGCTCAGGGACAGGCACCGCAGCCGTTCGGGGTCAATACCGCAGGCCTGTGCCCACATCCTCGCCTGATCCGCCGCCGGATCCCCGTCGTCGATCGGCTGCGGCGAGGAAAAGCAATTGCCGTCGCCGAAATGGCCGGCGAGCTCCTGCGCCGTAAGGCCGTAACGACATGCCACCCGCGCCAGCCACGACGACAGCAATTCGTTGCGATAGGGCCGCGGCGCGACCGGCAGACGCCCCGCCGTCATCGGCCCGCCGGCTGAGCCGTCGCGCGAGCCGCCCGTCCGCCGGCAGATTGCGTCATCGATACCAGCGGCAGCATCAGATCGTCGCCGAAGCTCATCAGGTCGAGCCGTTCCCTCCCCGACCGGATGGCCTCCTCGGCAGCCGTCTCGATCAATCGGAAAATCCGCGCGGTGACGCCGCTGGTGAGGCTGTGGATCCGGTCGCGGACCGCGGCGCTGTCGAGATCGGACCGGGCACGCAACGGCAGGATGCCAGCCAGGCTCTTCAAAAGCCGCGCAAAGGCGTGGTCGTTCTTCCAGGGCTTGAGATGAAGCGCCTCGAAGCGTTCGGCGAGCTGTGCGTCGGTGAGCAAGGCCTGCCGCGCCAGGTCAGTACCGGCGCACACAAGCGGCACTCTCAGGTCGTTTGCGAGAAACCGCAGCGCATTGAGGAAAATCCGCTGCTGCCGATAGGTCCCCGCCAGCATGCCGTTGACCTCGTCGAGCACGATCATTCTGGCGCCGACGGTGCGCAGCAGCGAACGGCAGATGTCTTTCTCCCGGGCCAGCGTCCCGCCGACGAGCGCGGGAGCCTGCAGGCTGGCCAGCAATTCCCGATAAAGGTCTTGCTCGACCGGCTCCGAGGGCACCTGGGCCACGACGACCGGCCTGTTGGTAACACCGGTCGACTGGCAGAAGGTGGCCGGGTGCGCCCGCTCGAATTTGCGGACGATCTTGGTCTTGCCCATGCCGGTGTCGCCATAGATCAGCAGGCAGGGCATGCGATCGCGCGGCGGATAGGCCAGCAACGCGTTCAGGCGGACAAGTGCCGCCGTCGCCTGATCGAAGCCGATCCAGCGATCGGCCGTGATCCAGGCAATGCGCTCGTCGTCGGGCAGCGCGGCATAGCGGCGATAGCGCTCGTCGAGGTGCTCGAGTGTGCCCTCCCCTCTCACGACCATTCCTCGACGGGAAAGGTGGGCACCTTGCTCCAATCGATCGGCCGGTCGTCCTCGATTTGCGGAGGCTCGGCCGGAGCTGGCGTGTTTGCAAGCGCGCGGTCGCGCTTCTCGGCCAGCCGACGCGCCGCCTTGGTGCGCCGGGTCGCGGCCTCGACCAATGCGCGCTGCGCCTCGATCGTTTCGAAGATCAGTTGTTCGTCGACAAGCGCCAGACCGCGCTCGCGCAAGGCTGCCCGGGCGCGGCGATGCTCTCCGAGTGTGATCGGCGGCCGCCGCAAGTCGGCAAAGCGGATTGGCCAGCGCGTGCCATCGGGACCGCGCACGAAAATTCTGGAAAGATCGCGTGGGTCGTAGGACACGCGCAGCGGCCGATCGAGGCGGCCGGCCCAGACGCTCAGCACGTCATCCCAGTAGCGAAGACCAAACAGGTGAATGCCGCCACGCCGCACCAATCGGTCGACGCTGGGCAGGAAATCGATCGTGAAAGCGGCGAGGTCATGGGGCTGGCGCACGGGTCCGACACGGCGGGTCGCGGCCTCATGCCAGGCGGCCAGCGGCGGGATTCCCAGCGCTCCGTGCCGGTCGGCGTGGTAGCGCACGATCTCGAGCGCCATCCACCGCTCCAGTTCGTCCAGCGTCATCGCCGCATGGGCGGCTGAATCGTAGCTGCCTCGCTCGGCGATATCGCTGAATGTCGTACCTGGCAGAAGATGGACCGCGCCCATCATGGTGCCGATCAGCCGTTCGATGTGGCCGCCATAGTGGGGCGTGGCGACCGGACGGTGGATCAGCTTAATGCCATATTCCTCGGCGCCCCGCCGCAGAGCATGCGACCGGAATTCCTTGGCGTTGTCGAGGTGGACCGCGTCGGGGAATCCGCAGATCGGCCAGTCCACATCGATCCCCAGCCCGGCAAGCCATGGCGCTTTGGGCTGCACAAGGTGCTGGATTGCGAGCGCAACCGAAACCGTCGACGGCGCCTCGAGCGTCAGATGAAAGCCCGCGACCATGCGGCTTGCGACGTCGACGGCGAGTGTCAGCCATGGCCTCTGCAGCGGCCGTCGATGCTGGCGATCGACGACAATGACATCGACCAGCGTATGGTCGATCTGAACGACCTCGAACGCGCACCCAGCGGCATATTCGCCCGGCACCGGCCGGAAGCGATCGCGTGCTGCCTTCGCGCCGTCCCGCGCCCTGGTCAGTTCGGCGAGGTCCATGGCCGCGATCCGAGCCTTCACCGCCTGCCAGGACGGTGCGCGGAGGCCCCGCGACCGGCAGAGCCTGCGGATCTCCTTGTGCAGCCGATTGATGCTCGGCTTCTGGCGTGTCTTGTAGAAGTCCCGCAGCGCTTCGGCGATCACCGCTTCGGTTTCGTCCGGCAGCCGGCGGCTGCCTTGTCTCGTGCCGGCAGTTCGCGGCAGCAGCGAACTCGTGATCGGATGCTGCCGGTACGCCCTGATCAGCTCATAGAGGCGGGTTCGCCTGACGCCGAGTTCACCGCAAGCCCGCAAGAAATCAGACCGGCTGGGGCGGTCGAGCGACGCCAGCCTCCGGATCACGGCCTCCCTGGCAACCGCCTCATTCCAGGCGGCATCATCGATCGTGTCCTTGTCGCGCCCATGAACCACAGCGCCTCGCCGTAAAGTTCGTCCGCTCGATTGCTACGAAAAATCCGGTGATTCGGCTAGAATCCGCCCATGAACTCCAAAGATGATTCGCGCCAGATCAACGACTTATCGTCCGCCGATGAAACGCGAACGACACCCGGTGTCGCTCAGCCTTATTGGCTGGATTCGGCCTGAAAACGCGCGATTTTTCGGCCCCGCTCACCCTTAATCGGTGGATTTTTCGTCCTTATTGAGCGGACAGCTCACCCTTAATCGGTGGACTCTCGATCGCGCGTGGCCCGCTAGCCTCGCGCCGCGGCCGCCATTTAGCCGCGCATGCCGTTCTGGGCCTCCTTCAGTCGCCAACCCTCCGAAAACGCCTGATTTCGCCTCAGAAGCCCGTAGACGGCCCTTTGGGGGCCTGGCTGGTGGTTAGGGCCATCTGAGACACTCGATTGGCTTCTGCGGCTCCCTGACGCGATCGATAAAACACGTCTGCAAAGGGTCCTTTCTCCCAATTTGTCGATATTGTACAAAAGGGCCTGAATCGCCCCCGAAAAGCCCATGGCCACCGCTTCCCCCTTCCCTCCCCCGCCGATTCGTCGCCTGATCGGGTATGCTCGCGTCTCGACCGAGGAGCAGGCGACGGACGCCCAGGTCGACGAGCTGCGGGCCGCCGGCTGCCAGCTCCTGCACCAGGAGCACGGATCCGGCGCCTCACGGGCCCGGCCGGTGCTGGCCCGCCTGATGCGCGAGATCGGCGCCGGCGACGTCTTGGTGGTCGTGCGACTCGACCGCCTGGCGCGCTCGGTGAGCCACCTGCTTGCGGTGATCGAGGATCTCGAGGCGCGCGGGGCGCATTTCCGGTCGCTGCGCGATCCGATCGACACTTCGACGCCGCAGGGCATGTTCTCGCTGCAGGTGCTCGGCGCCGTGGCCCAGCTCGAGCGGGCGCTGATCGCGGAGCGCACCAAAGCGGGCATGAAGGCCGCCAAGGCGCGCGGCCGGCTGCCTGGCAATCCGGGCCTGCGTGAGCGGCGGCCGGAGGCGATTCGGGCCGCATCGGAGGCGCGCCATCAACCGGCGACAATCGCGTCGCGCTCGCAAGCGGCCTGACGATCGCTTCCCGCGCAACCGCGTCCTGCCACTTGGCGTCGTTGATATCGAGCTTGTCTCGATGGCGCCGCACGTCGCCGACCTTTGCACTCGCCCGAATCCACCGAATAAGGGCAAGATTCCAGCGAACTCGGCCGAATCCACCGAATTAGGGTGAGCCGAAAATGTTAAAAATCAATCAAATGCAATCCGGTGAATAAGGCCGAATGACACCCGGTTTCGGCGCCCAGACGATCGAAAATCGCCCGCAATCGGGCTCCCGGCCGCCTCTTGGCCGGGCTTCCGAAATTGCCGGTAACGTTGTGCAGGTGTCGGCAAAGGGCGCTGGAGGCAGGCTAGAGACGTCCGGCCGCCCGCAACGCGTCGGCGAAGGTCGCAAGCGGGGTGACCAAGGCAAGCGGTTGATCGGCCAGCGGCTCGGCGCCAAGACTGCGATACCACTGTGCCGCCCGCGCGGTCTTGGCCTCGATGACCATCAGCACGCCGCCGACCTCTTCCGTCACCCGCAGGCAGCGCAAAGCCGCCGCCAGCAGCAGCTGGCCACCCAGCCCCCTGCCCGCGACCGTCTTGTCGACCGCGAGCCGCGCCAGCAGGAATCCGGGCACCTTGTGGCGCGCCAGGCCTTTGGTCATGGCGGCCGGCACGGCGTCGTGCGCGATCGACGCCGGCGCCAGGCTGTAGAAGCCGAGGACCCGGTTCGGCGTGTCGTTGGCGATCGCGCAATAGGTCTTGACCGCGTTCTGCTCATGCCCCTGGCGGGCGTAGCGCAGCAAGAAGGTGTTCAGCGCGTCATCGCCGCAGTCGAAGGCCTTGCGGTCATGGGCCTTGGCGACCGGCTCCTCGTGCCAGGCGGGAAGCGTCACAGGTCTTTGGGCAGACTGGCTGCGGCCGCGCGCAGCTTGGCATTCGCCTTGGGCGGATTGTCCAGGAGGTCGAGAATGCGCGCAAAATCGCGTTCCGACACATTGATCGCATCGGCTTCGGCAATGACGGCGTCCGCTTCGCGCAGCGCCGACTGCGTCACAAAACTGGTCAGATCGGTATGGCGGAGCGCAGCCGCGCGCATCAGCCGGGCTTTCACCTCCGGCTTGATCCGCAGATTCATGCGGTTGGTGTCATCGACGGCAACGCGCGCCATGGCTCAAATCTACTCCTTGTGCAGCCACAATATGTACGCGAGATTGCAGACCAAGTCAATTTCGTACGCACACAATATGTACGGAGGGCAGGCATGATTGTGACCGGCGCCGAAAACGAGGATCTTCCCGAAGTCGTCGCCGCCGCTCGGGACATTGTCGAGGCCCCTCCCCTGCCCTGCTGGCGTATCTTGCGGGCCTCGCCGATCGCGCCCCAGGGACGGCGGCGAGTTCGGGTGACCCGATTGACGGACCCACCCCCAGGCCTCTATATAGCTAGACAGTCCAGCTAGGAACGCACGCTCATGGAATGGCAGCTACAGGACGCCAAGAACCAATTCTCCAAGCTCGTCCAGAAGGCCCGGCTCGAGGGGCCGCAGGTCGTCACCCTGCGCGGGATGCGGGCCGCCGTGGTGCTGTCGGCCGCCGACTACGACGCCTTGCGCGCCGGTCGGCCGAGCCTGGTCGACGATCTGCTGGCCGGCCCGGCCTGGGACGACGACTTCGCGGAGGCCGCTGGCGCCCGGGCGACGACGCCGAGCCGCGACCTCGCACTCTGATGTACCTCGTCGACACCAATGTGATTTCCGAAGCGCGCCGCGGCTCGCCGCAGGCGTCCTCGTGGCTGCGCTCGGTCGATCCGAGCAGCGTTCATCTCAGCACGCTGACGCTGGGCGAGATCATGCGCGGCATCGCCTTCCGGCAAAGGTCCGATCCGAAGGCGGCAGGACACCTCTTCGAGTGGCTCCGTAAACTGCGCCACGACCACGCCGATCGGATTCTTCCCGTGACCGACCAGATATCGGTCGAGTGGGGCCGGATCGCCGCGATCCGGCCGCGCGGCGACATCGCCGGCCTGATCGCGGCCACAGCAATTGTGCACGACCTCATCCTCGTCACCCGCAATGAGCGAGATTTCGACGATACCGGGGTGTCCCTCATCAATCCGTGGGAGGTCGGCACATGACGCCGCCTGACAGCACTGACGCCGCTGGCGTCACGGAAACCTTGCCGACCACATTGGCTGCGGCGGCATCGACGCCCGAACCGACCGGCGAGCCCCCCTCCCCTGCCCTGCCGACGCATCTTGCGCGCCTCGCCGAGCGCGCCCGCGGCTATGTCGACGCCGCGAGCTCGGCCAACACCCGCCGCGCTTACGCGGCTGACTGGAAGCACTTTGCCGCCTGGTGCCGGCGCCAGGGCCTCGAGGTCCTGCCACCCTCCCCGCAGACCGTCGGCCTCTACATCACCGCCTGCGCCTCGGGCGCGGCGACCGCCGATCGCCAGCCGAATGCAGTCGCAACGATCGAGCGCCGGCTCTCGGCGCTCGCCTGGAATTATGCGCAGCGCGGGACACCGCTCGACCGCACGGATCGGCATATCGCGACCGTGCTCGCCGGCATCCGCAACACCCACGCCGCCCCGCCCCGGCAGAAGGAAGCCGTGCTGCCGGAGGACGTCATCGGCATGCTCGAGACCCTCGACCGCGGCACGCTGCGGGGCTTGCGCGATCGCGCCATGCTGCTGATCGGCTTTGCCGGGGGCCTGCGCCGCTCCGAGATCGTCGGCCTCGACGTCCAGCGCGACCAGACGGAGGACGGCCAAGGCTGGGTCGAGATCCTCGACAAGGGCCTGATCGTCACCCTGCGCGGCAAAACCGGCTGGCGCGAGATCGAGATCGGCCGCGGCTCGTCCGATGCGACCTGCCCAATCGTTGCCCTGCAGATCTGGCTGAAACTGGCCCGGATCGGCCACGGCCCGCTGTTTCGGCGCGTGAGAGGCCAAGGCAAAGACGTCGGGCCCGATCGCCTGAACGACCAGCAGGTCGCCCGACTGGTCAAACGCGCGGCACTCACCGCCGGGGTGCGCGCCGACCTGCCCGAAGGCGAGCGAGAGACGAAGTTCGCCGGACATTCGCTGCGCGCCGGCCTCGCCTCCTCGGCCGAGGTCGACGAGCGCTACGTCCAGAAGCAGCTCGGCCACGCCAGCGCCGAGATGACCCGCCGCTACCAACGGCGGCGCGACCGCTTCCGGGTCAATCTGACCAAAGCAGCGGGGCTCTGAAGCGAAAAAAGTCCCTCCCCTCCCCGCGTGAGCCAGGAACTTTGTGTGTTGTGGCGACGAGACGCTTCAGCCGTTCGGCGTGATTAGCTTTAATGACGGAAGATAGGTGCGGTAGCGGCCGACGTCGCGGGTCAGCAGCGGCAGACCGGCAACGGCGGCATGGGCGCCAATGAAGAAGTCGGGGAGTACGCCGGTGCGCGATCCGCCCGCTTTGCGATACAGCGCAAACACCTTGCCGGCCAGAAACAGCCCATCGCGGGGAATTGGTGCGATTTCGAGACCGGCTTGGTCAATAAAGGCATCCAGCTCCTCGATCCGGGCGTACCGGACCGCAAGCTCTGCATAGACGATATCGTTGATCAGCAGCGGTCCCTTAAGGCTCGCGGCCTCAAGCTGGGCCACCGACCAATCCGCCCAATTCGGATCATCGGTGACCAGGTCGAGCAGAACGTTGGTGTCGACGAGCGTCACCCTTCGCCACGCGTCAGCGCCATGATCGCGTCGGTATCAAGCCCCTTGCCGGCATGGCCACGCAGTTTGGCAAAGCGGCTCGCCGGCTGTTTCTTGTCAGCGCGCGCCAGCACCACGCTGCCATCGGCGGCGCGCCGGAAATCAACCTTGCTGCCCGGGACGATGCCGAGAAGGTCGCGGACCGACTTCGGGATGGTCACCTGTCCCTTGGCTGTGACTGTCGTGGTCATGGGCACACCGACTGTAATACCACTTTTTCTAAAAGTATTACCCCCGGTGGAGATTTTCAAGCGCGCGCCGATCGAAATTGTCGCGACCGCGCCGATGCTGGTCATCGGCTCTGAAGATCAAAGATGCCGGGCGGACGCACCATATCGGTGCTGTCTAATTGGGACACCCGCAAAATCGAATTGGGACATTTGCTAAAAACGCCGCCTGCTCGAAATATCTTGCAGGCGGCGCTTATCCAGTCCCGGGAGGGTGATGCAAAATCCCGGCTCTCATTGATCTGCACAACATATGCCAAGGTTTTATGTCTCAGGGTGAGACAACTTCCAGGTAAGGGCGGAAATCGAAAGAGGCCGCCCACTGGGTCAGCCTGTCTCTGACGCCGCGCCCTCGCCGCTTACGAATTCAGGCTCGGTCGACGCGCCAACTCAGGCGACGCGCGCATGTTGCTCATCACCTCCTCTGCCCCGAGGCTCCGCTCGAGGGCATAGGGGCAGCCCCGGCCAGGCCGCAATGGGCGAGCAAGGCGCCGACCGCCGTAAAGGGCGGCGAGCCGCTCGCCCTCAGCCGGCCGCGGGCGCCAAAGACGCTCTCGCGCTGCAGCACGCGGCGCTCGGTCGGCAGGAAGTCGATCAGGAATTGGCGTGGATCGACCGGCCGGCGTAGGCTGACCGCGTCGATCTGGGCCACCCAGACCGCGTTCGGCGGCGCCGCCAGCGCCCGATGGACGCACGCGTGATAGACGCCGACGATTTCGAGGGCGAGCCAAACCTCCAGCTCGGCGAGCGTCATTGTCGTTTCGGCCTCAGCATCAAGGTCTCCGCTCTCGATCACATTCGAGAAATGCGAGCCGGGAATGAGGCGGACGGCGCCCATCATCGTGCCGATCAGCCGCTCGACATGCCCGCCAACCCGCGGCGTCGCGGGTGTTTGGTAGATCAGATTGATGCCGTGTTCGGGCAGGCCCGCTCAAAGGCCGAGGCGTGGAATTCGGCGCCGTTGTCGACGTGAATTGCGAGCGGAATCCCCTGCGCCGACCATTCCGCGCCAATGCCACGCGGCGCAGGCCAGGCGGTCTTGTCCATCGCCGCGTGGGTCAGGCACAGCGCCACGGAGGTCAGCGACGGCGGCTCGAGCGAAAGATGGAAACCCAGGACCACGCGCGTGGCGACGTCGACCGCCAAGGTCAAGGTCGGCCTGCCGATCGGCTTCGACTCGTCAGTTCGACGACGGTCAGGTCGACCTTGGTGTGATCGATCTCGACAATGTCGAGCAGCGCGGCGGCCTGCAGTCTGCCGGGCATCGCTAGAAAGACCGGCTCGGCCTTTCCCTTGCCTTCGCGCCGGCTTCGACACCCCCTACCGGCTAAGAAAGCAGATCGTGGAGGCGATGTTCGGACAGATCAAGCAGGCCCGCGGCTTCCGCCAGTTCCTGTTGCGGGGCCTGGCAAACGTGCGTGCCGAATGGGCGATGATCTGCACCGCCCACAACCTCGTGAAGCTCGCTAACCTCGCAAGGGCCGCATGAGCGGGATTTCGTGTCGAAATGCGCCAACCAGAAAGCTACCTGGAGGACATCCGCGTCGAGAGCCAGAACAAGTGCGCGCTAGGGGGCAGCAAAACCTTGAAATTGACAGCCGTGCAGAAGGCCGAATAGCCTCTATAAGTCAGTGAGTTAAGGTCGTCTTTACCTAGTTTCCTGCGCGCGATACGATTTCCGCTTCGGGGAACAGGGACGATACGGGAGAATAGTACCGCTCTCGCCTAACCTCGCAGCTCTCCGCCCCCGACATCCGGGCGCTTAGGGCCATTCCCTAGTGGGCTTCTTTCCCCAGTCATCGGAAGCGATCACGTCCACCCGTGTCATACCAGCCAGCGGGCCCGTCGATCCGGCCACGATTCGAAGCGGCAACCTTTCGTTAACGGAAAACTCCTTGCCGGATCGAAAGAATCGGGCATTATTCACACTTCGAGGGTGATTTGCGCTGGAAAAGCGTTTTTTGGATAGCTCTGATGGATGCGAACGTAGAGATCGATTTTGATGCGACCATCCTTCAGCAAGGGGAGCAAGTCTCCGACAAGCTGAACATACTGCGATTCGAGCAATTCCCGCCTGATGCTACGAAGGGGCTTCGCGGGTTCTCGCTGTCGGAGGTGGCCGAGTTTCTGGGCGTTACCGCCAGCCACATCAAGAAAATCCATCTGGAAGGCAAGGGGCCCGAACCCGCGACCACGCCGTCGGGACGGAGGACCTATACGGCGGAGCAGATGATGGAGCTTCGCCAGTTCCTAGACAAGAACGGGCGGGCCGACGTCAAACGCTACGTACCGCATCGCCGGGCGGGGGAGTCGATGCAGGTCATCTCGGTCGTCAATTTCAAGGGCGGCTCGGGCAAGACGACGACGGCCGCCCATCTCGCGCAATATTTGGCGCTAACCGGTCATCGAGTTCTCGTAATCGACCTAGACCCCCAGGCTTCTCTTTCGGCGCTGCACGGGATCCAGCCGGAGCTCGACAAGAACCCGTCGCTGTACGAGGCACTGCGCTACGATTCCGAGCGCAAGTCGATCTCGGAAACGATCCGCCGCACGAACTTTCCTGGGCTGGATATCGTGGCCGCAAACCTCGAACTACAGGAATACGAGTACGAAACGCCCCTGGCGGCGGCGGATCGCGGCTCGAGCGAAGGGCGAACATTCTTCACGCGCATCTCCTCGGCCTTGAAGGAAGTCGACGACCGGTACGATGTAGTCGTGATCGATTGCCCGCCGCAGCTTGGCTATCTCACGCTCACGGCGCTAATGGCGTCGACCTCGGTCCTGATTACAGTTCATCCGCAGATGCTCGACATCTTGTCGATGTCGCAGTTTCTGCTGATGCTCGGTGGCATCCTGCAATCGATCAAGGGTGCCGGCGCGGCTGTCAAACTCAAGTGGTTCCGCTACCTAGTCACGCGCTATGAGCCGACCGACGGGCCGCAGGCGCAGATGGTTGGGTTCATGCAGGCCATGTTCGCGGGCAACATGTTGTCCAATCACATGTTGAAATCCACGGCTATCTCGGATGCCGGCATCACCAAACAATCGCTCTACGAGGTCGAGAAGGCGCAGTTCATCCGCTCAACTTACGAGCGGGCCGTCGAAAGCATGAACGCGGTGAACAGCGAAATCGCCGGCCTCATTCACAACGCCTGGGGCCGGCGATGAGCACGAAATTGACAGCCGTGCAGAACACGATGTTTTCGAAGCGAATCAGTCGTCTAGGCCATGAAATGGGAGGCCGGTCATGAGAAAGAATTTGCTAGGCACCCTCTCGAGCGCCGATACGGCTCAGCGGGGTCCCGAGATTCCCGCTGGGGCTATGCCCGCTCGCGCCGATTACGCGATGCGCGGTGCATCCGGCGCGATGCGCCGCTCTTTGGATGAACTCGCAGAAGCATCCCAACGGATGATGGAAGGCGAAACGATCGTCAGCCTCGACCCCGCGCTGGTCGACCAGTCTCTGGTCTCCGATCGAATTCAGACGGATGATGACGAGTATAGGGAGTTGCGGGATGCCATTAAAGCCCGCGGACAGCACACCCCGATCCTTGTGCGGCCGCATCCGAAATCGGCCGGCCGTTATGTCGTCGTCTTCGGTCGCCGGCGGCTGAAAGCCACGCTTGAGCTCGGTCTGCAGGTCAAGTCTGTCATCAAGGCGTTGGACGACACGACGGCCATCGTCGCCCAAGGACAAGAGAATGCTGCCCGTTCCAATCTTTCCTTCATAGAGAAGTCTCGCTTTGCAAAGCGGCTGTCCGATCTCGGCTACGGCAAGGACACGATCAAGGACGCGCTGGCAATCGACGACACCTTGCTGTCGCGCATGCTCTCTGTTGCGGAGTTAATTCCAGATACCGTGCTCGAGGCTATCGGCGCTGCAAAGGGGGTCGGCCGCGATCGCTGGGAGGAGCTTAAGAAAATTGTGCAGACGCCGGTGAGCGCCGCGAAGGCTGTTGCCTTTATCAGCAGCGAGAAATTCGCCGAGGCGCAATCGGATGATCGCTTCAACACGTTGCTGAGCCACCTGCAATCCCAGCGCAAGCTGCGAGGCGGGCCGAAGGCCGCGACGCCAACGACTTGGTCGCCTCCCGATCAGTCCGTCAAGGTCACGGGCAGGGGCGGCGGAAAGTCCTACACTCTCGCGCTCTCGGCCAAAGACGGGCCGCAACTTGGCGCTTGGATTTTGAACAACCTGGAGTCGATTTATCACGATTTCAGGCAGGCGAAGAAAACCGGAGATTAGACAAGCAAAAGAAAAAGGCCCCCGTCACGTCGCCGTTCCGGAAGCCCCTTCTCTAAGTTGGCACTCTGAGAATCACACTTCCGCGAATCACTGTCAAGAGTTCTTGGCGTCATTTTCGGCGAGCTGATTTCTTTTGCCCTAACTGAGGGCAGAACCATGAACACGCATACCCCAACGACGCCCTTTGGGCGGCGATCGCTGAGGCTTGCCCATGTGGCAACGCAGGTCGTCGCCTCATCACGGCCACCCGAAAAGGTCGTGCACAAATGGAAGATTTTTCACGCCATCTGCACGGCGCGGCCGCGCTTGGGCGTCTCTGAGCGCTCGCTTTCAGTTTTGAACGCGCTCCTGACGTTCCACCCGGAGACGGCGCTCACCGGCGAAGGCGACCTGGTCGTCTTTCCGTCGAACCACCAGCTGTCGCTGCGGGCGCATGGTATGCCGGCATCGACCCTTCGCCGGCACCTGGCCGTGCTTGTGGATGCTGGGCTCCTCATCCGGCGTGATAGCCCAAACGGCAAGCGTTACGCGCGGAAGGGCCAAGGCGGCGAAATAGAGCTCGCCTTTGGTTTTGACTTGTCGCCACTCGTTGTGTGCTCTGAAAAGTTCGAGAAAATGGCGGCCGAGATCGAGGCGGAGGCGCGTGCACTCAAACTCGCGCGCGAGCGCGTCACGCTATGCCGGCGCGACATCGCCAAGATGATTGCGACGGGCATTGAGGAAGGTGTGCCGACGCGCAGGGAAGGGCGGGGACCTGCGGACTGGCAAGAGGTGCACCAGGCGTTCCGGTCGATCGTGGCGACGATTCCGCGGACCGCGACACGCGCAGAACTTGAGGCGATCGCTGACGAGCTTTCCCAGCTTGCGGACGACATCCTCAGTTTGTTGGAAAATCATGTAAAAGCAGCAAATATGAGCGCCAGTGAGTCCCATACTGAGCGTCACTTACAGAATTCAAAACCAGACTCCCTTGTTGATCTTGAACCTAGCCTTCCGGAAGGCAAGGCGGCGGGTGCGGAGCCAAAACCTCAACCATCACGATTTGCGGAAGGATCCTATCCCTTGGGGATGGTCTTGAGCGCATGCCCAGACATCATCGACTACGCCAAGGGTGGAATTTCAAACTGGCGCGATTTTCTTGCGACCGCGGCGATCGTTCGATCCATGCTCGGAATTAGTCCTAGCGCCTGGGAGGAGGCGCAGACTGTCATGGGCGAAACCCAAGCTGCCATCGTGGTCGGTTGCATCCTGCAGCGAGGTGACGCCATCCGTTCTGCGGGCGGATATTTGCGCGGCCTGACGCGAAAAGCTGAGGCAGGCGAATTCTCGCTCGGGCCCATCCTGATGGCGCAGATCAACTCCCGGCTCCAGGAAAAACGAACGGCCTGACGCATGGGTAAGCGTCGCTTTGGGCCACCGGCTCGGGCCGCCGCGTCGTGGTCTGAGCTGCGGTGAGGGACTTCGGCTGCGGCGTCAGCGGGGAGGGCGCCGCGCAGAACGCCGGCGCCCTCAAGATCGTCGTGCGGCGATTGCGTACCCGGGCGTTGTCCGCTGGCGGGAGGCTGCGCAACAGGAGGAGGCGTCACGGGTGAAGGGGGCGGGCATGGCGCGAGAGCACGAGCGAGGGCGAGCGCGCCGTGCCTCGACCGGAGGGGCCGAGGATGCGAGCTCGGTTAAGCCCCAAGACCGACTTTCATCCAATACATGCGAAACCCTCGAATTGGCCGAATTGAATAGGCGCCAATGCTTAAGAAGGCGAGTGGGCTCCCGGCCAATAAGGTCAGCCTACGGGTGATACTGCGTTAATCGTTTGGGCGAGCTCCTCCGGGGACAGCTCTGCTCGCGATGGTGTCGACAGCAGTGGTCCAGCAACGAGCACGATCCCAGCCGCGCTTGCCGGAATTTGTTCCTTACGTTGGCGATGTACTGACCTGACTCTTCTGGCAGGGGATTCGCCGGGTGAATTTCGGGATCGTTCCGTTGATCGGATTCGCAATCGCTGTTGGTTCAAACCAACACCTCCAGGAAACGATGGACGAGGACATGACCCCAGCGCCGCCAGACCCATTCGGGATTTTGAGATGAAGACCATTGTCATCAACAATCAAAAGGGCGGGGTCGGGAAGACGACGCTTGCTGTGCATTTGGCTTGGTTCATGGCGGAAGCGAATTTCCGCGTTCTCGTGATCGACGTTGATGCGCAGAGCAATGCATCGGATACGTTGATGCACTACGCCGGTTCAACGTTAGCCGCGGATTTGTTCAAGCCGGGGATACGAATCGTGCCTCGCGAAGACGAAGGCCTAACGCTCGCACCGGCCGATAGCTCGCTAACTGATCTCGATCGCAGCACTGCAGCCGCCATAACGACACTGCAAGAGAACCTCGCTATTGCGTCGGACCAGTTCGATGCCTGCGTCATCGATACGCCGCCATCACTTGGACTGCGCAGTGTTGGTTGTTTGGTCGCGGCGTCGCATGTGCTGGCCCCCATTTATCTGGAGGACTATTCGATCAAGGGCGTCAAAGATCTGATGCAAACCGTGATCGGCGTCCAAAGGCGTTATGGTCGCCAGGATACGAAGTTCCTCGGGTTGCGAGAAGATGTCAAAATATTCGATGTCGGCTGGCGACGTTTCGGGATTGTTCGCGTTATTTTCGAAGCTGCGCGAGAAAAGTCGTGCCAGGACCGGACAAGCCTATCCGATCGTGTGTCGGAGGGCGAGTTCAGTTTCGCGCTGTTCGGAACCTGGGGAAGCGGCAAAACGACGTTGCTGAGATTGCTGAAACCGCTGCTGGAGGATCCAGCGCAATATCGAAAAAACGTGATTGTGCCGAAGAAAGAAACCTATCCGGACCTGCGTTACAGGGTCGTTGTTCACAACGACTGGAAATACCGAACTCCCCCTGAATCCTGGGTCTACCTTTACAAGAGCCTCGCGACAGCCGTGGCGGCTTCCGCCGGTCCGATAGAGCGCTCGGTACTTGCTCTGCGAGTTGCCGCCGACAGAAACGGGTCCATCGCACTATTGGCCTCGCTCGCCTTGCTCGCGCTTGCCCTCATACCGATCCAGGCCAAGCTGCAATTGATCTCGTTGCTTGCTTCTGCCGTTGGCCTCTCCTCCCTTATCTATGTTGCCGCAATCTGGATGGGAGCCAGCAGCAAGGTAAAGCAGCTGTTCCACCGAAATCTCAGGTTGGTCGGCCGTGACGAAAACCTGGGCATGCTTGCTCTGATCGGTGACGACGTTCGCTTTCTCCTCAAGGGTTGGACAAAGGATCGGGATCCGTCGTGGTCTTGGCGCGATCCGATCGCACCAATCGTCTGCATTGCGGTAGTCGCGATCATCTGGGCGATCGGGCTCGCGCGCGGAGCCCCGTTCGATCTTGCGACGATCGCGCGATGGTTCGGTATACCCTGGAAGGATGCCGCTTCGGTTCCATCAGCGGTGGACATTACTCACTGGCTCGTCCTCGCAACCTGGATCGCCTTCGCACAGCTCTTGGTGATCCTGCCGAAAATGGCTCGGGAACGCAGGCCGGACAAGATTCTCCTCGTCGTCGACGATTTGGACCGTTGTTCGCCGCCGGAAATGCTGAGCGTCATCGAGAACGTCCGGCTGCTTCTGGACGATGAAAGTATAAACAGCAGATTGCAGGTGCTGATGCTGGTGGACGAAAACGTCCTCAACCACGCCATCGCGCTTCGCTACGAGACGATGATCGAAGATCGTGCCAAAGGAGCGGGCGGCATTACGAAGGACGATGCGACGAACGAAATCGTTTACGAGCAGATCGAGAAGCTTTTCGCGTGCCATCTTCGACTGTCGCGCCTTTCTGACGACGATGTGGTCGAGCTTGTCACGAAACTGGCCGGCCAGGAAAACGAGAAGATCCGGAAGGACCAAGCTGCTCGGGATTATGCGGCGGTCGCAAGGCAAAGAAGCGAAGCGGAGCGCGAGCTGCGCGAAGCCAGCGAACGTGAGGCCTCCGCGCGAAAGCAGTACGAGGACCTCGCCGCCGGTAAGCCGAGTCCTCTTGTCGATGAGGACGGGCCGTCCGTGAACCAACCGCGAGCTGGAGACAGATTGCGGATGGGCGACTATCGCCCCAAGGGACTTGCTGAACGGCAGCGGGCTAAGCGGCAAAATGACCACATCGAAGCAACAAATCGAAAAAGAGCAGGAATGTCGGAGGCACAGAGACTTGCGGTGCGTCCGGATATCGTTGCGGATTTCAACGAGGCCAGGCGCGAAAGGGAAGAACTTCTGTGTTTCGGCATGGAATAAGGACCCCGTATTCGGGGTAATCGGCATCCAATCGGGACCCCGGGGCAAGGGTCCACAGTGGCTTCCATTGAGTCATGGAAGCCGAGGTTGGGATGCAGGTAGTGGAGACGATTGCCAAGATCCGTCGCGCCTATTTTGTTGATGGTCGTCCGATCAAGGCGATCTGCCGAGAACTCGGCGTGTCGCGGAAGGTGGTCCGCAAGGTTATTCGTTCTCAAGCAACGGAGTTCCGATACGAACGGGAGACGCAGCCGCTCCCGAAGATGGGGCTGTGGAGTTCCGAGCTTGACCGGCTGTTGGCGGCAAATGAGAGCAAGGCGGCACGGGAACGGCTGACGCTGATCCGGTTGTTCGAAGAGCTTCGCGGCTTGGGCTATAACGGCGGCTATGACGCGGTTCGTCGCTACGCGCGACGCTGGAGCCGGGAGCGCGGCACCTCGACAGCATCAGCCTATGTCCCGCTGAGCTTTGCGCCAGGCGAAGCCTATCAGTTCGACTGGAGCCACGAGGTGGTGCTTTTGAGCGGCACCACGGTGATGGTGAAGGTCGCCCACGTCCGGCTCTGCCACAGTCGCATGCTGTTCGTGCGGGCCTATCCGCGCGAGACACAGGAGATGGTGTTCGACGCTCACGACCGGGCGTTCGCGCTGTTCAAGGGCACCTGCAGCCGCGGCATCTACGACAACATGAAGACCGCGGTAGAGACCATCTTCGTTGGCAAGGATCGCCTCTACAATCGCCGCTTTCTGCAGATGTGTAGCCATTACCTGGTTGATCCGGTGGCTTGCACGCCAGCCTCGGGCTGGGAGAAGGGCCAGGTCGAGAACCAGGTCGGGTTGGTCAGGGAGCGCTTTTTCACCCCTCGGCTACGGTTCAAGACGCTGGACGAGTTGAACGCCTGGCTGCTCGATAAATGCATCGCCTACGCCAAGGCGCATCGCCATCCGGAGTTTGCCGAGCAGACGGTCTGGGAGGTGTTCGAAGCCGAGCGTCCCAAGCTCGTTCCCTATGCCGGCCGCTTCGACGGCTTCCATGCGGTGACGGCGTCGGTCTCGAAGACCTGTCTGGTGCGCTTCGACAACAACAAATACTCAGTCGCAGCCAGCGCGGTCGGGCGCCCGGTCGAGGTCCAAGCTTATGCCGGCCGCATCGTGATCCGTCAGGATGGATGCATCGTCGCGGAGCACCCGCGATCTTTTGGCCGCGGCGAGACGACCTACGATCCCTGGCACTACGTGCCGGTGCTGGCTCGCAAACCCGGCGCCTTGCGCAATGGCGCTCCCTTCAAGGACTGGGTGCTGCCGGCAGCGATCGAGCGGATCCGGCGCAGGCTCGCCAGCACCGACGATGGCAATCGGCAGATGGTCGACATCCTCAACGCCGTGCTGACTGACGGCCTGCCGGCGGTAGAAGCCGCCTGTGCCGAAGCCCTCGGTCATGGCGTCCATTCCGCCGATGTCGTGATCAACATCCTGGCCCGGCAACGCGAACCCGCTCCACCGGCCAACATCATGACGCCCGCCGCACTGACGCTCCGCCATGCGCCGATCGCCGATTGTGCCCGTTACGACAACCTCAGGAGGACCAGCTGATGGAACGAACCCAAATCTTCGACCTCATGGGCGAACTCAAGCTCTACGGCATGAAGGCCGCCTTCGACGAGATCATGGCGACCGCCGTCAAGCGACAGCATGAACCTCAGCGCATCGTCGGCGACCTGCTCAACGCCGAGATCAACGAGAAGCAAGCTCGATCGATCAAATACCAGCTCACGATCGCCAAGCTCCCGCTCGCCAAGGATATCGCCGACTTCCAGTTCGACGGCACGCCGATCAACCAGACGCTCGTCAATGACCTCGCCGGCGGTGGCTTCATCGCCCAACAACGCAACGTCGTGCTGGTGGGCGGTACCGGGACCGGCAAGACCCATCTTGCGATCGCAATCGCCAGGAGCTGCATCCGATCCGGAGCCCGGGGACGATTTTATAATGTCGTCGACCTCGTCAACCGGCTCGAGGCCGAGACCCGCAGCGGACGGCAGGAGCGGCTTGCTGAGCATCTGACCCGGATGGACTTCATCGTTCTGGACGAACTTGGATATCTTCCCTTCGCTCAGTCGGGCGGCCAGCTTCTCTTCCACCTCGTCAGCCGGCTTTATGAGCGCGCCTCCGTCATTTTGACCACCAATCTCGCCTTTGGCGAATGGCCGAGCGTCTTCGGCGAGCCAATGACTTCATGATGCCTCCTTCTTCGAACGCTTGGTGCGTCGTACCCGATTACGAAGCTGACTGATTTGGTCGTCTGAGAGCTCGATCTGCCATGGCTGGCCTTTGGTTAGCTGCCGACCTGCCAGCAATCCCCGCGCGAGATAATCGAACACCGTCTGCGGGGTCACCCCAAGCTCAGCCGCTGCGCCCTGAATCGAGAAGCTGCCGTCGGGCCAGCGCATCGGATTCTTGTCCACGCCGTTGATTTTAACGGTGGGAATGCCCCAGCGGGTACGTAATAGCCAGACATTCTCGCCTTTGAAGTCGCAGCCTCGAGCCGCGACGAAGCCTTCCTGATTGAGTATTGCCGCGATCTCGCCATCCATTTTGTGTTCAGCGTTCAACTCGACGATCCGTTGACGCAATCGAGCAATGTCGATGTAATCGCGGTAGGTGTGAACGCGGCGTTGCACGTGATGCTCGCTGATTGCGCCGGTCTGCCAGACGATCTTGAGCCACACCTGACCTTGGGCTCGCTTCTGATCAAGAACGACTTGGCGGATGACAAATCGAAGAATGCGCTTGCGATCAGCTGCCGACGTGGTCGCCGCGTTCCAAATCCGCGGCAGGTTCTCGGCGAGCGCTTGTAGCCCTGCGCGTTCCACTGGGCCAATCAGAAGCGGCTCTTGCGCGCGCCAACGCGCATGCTCCTGCTCGACCGCCTCGACGACGCGCAGCCTCTCCTCCCAAGCCCGCTCGAGTGAGCGCGCCACAAGACGGTTCTCGGGCTCTACGGCGTCATATTGACGCCGAGCGCGCTCGGCGTCGTAGCGGGCGCGCTCCACGCGAAGCGCCCACTGGCGCTCGAGCTGACGGCTCTCCTGCTCCAGTTGGCCCGCGGCTGCGATTGCGATCTCAATCTGATCCGGCACCAGAGCATCGAGGACCACCCGCTCAACCAGCGCGTCAACTGCCAAGGCCCGGACTTCCTGGCACATCGCACTGCCTTGCTGGTCCCGATCCGAGCGGCAGCAATAGACCGGATAGTCGGCATTCGGGCCCGTGTAGCGCATGCTCATGCGCCGTCCACAACGACCGCAAATCCCAATTCCCTGCAACAGGGCTGCCCCCTTGCGCGGTACACCCGAGTGTCCTGCCTCAAAGCGGCAGATGTTATCCGCCAGTCGCCCCTGGTTGGCCATGAACTCCTCCCAGCCGATATAGCCTGGGTGAGCGGCGTGGAGGCATACCGCCCAATCCGCGATCGCCACCTTGACCGTTCCCGTCAGCGATCCCGGCCGGCATCGGCTCGGATCCTTTTGCCGGCGGCCATAAACATAAGCGCCAGCATAGGCCGGATTCTGAAGGATATTAAGGACGCGTGTACTATCTGGCGCACGCCAGACGATCTCGTGTGGAGACGGTCCAAGCAGCGGTCGAGCCGGCAAGAACAATCCGTTCCTGTCCAAGTAACGCATCACACGGCGAGCGCTTTGCAGTTCCCGGAACTTGGCGAACACGAGATGCAGACGAGCCTGCACCTCCTCATCGGGATTGAGAATAATCATGCCTGCTCGATCGTAGGCGAGCCCGGCTGGCAGAGGTAGCCGCAGTTCGCCCCGCGCCGCCTTCTGGCGCTCCCCTTGGTGAAGGCGCATCCGAAGTTGATGCAACTCCGCCTCGCTCATGATGCCGGACAAGCCCAACAGCAAGCGGTCGTGGTAGGCGCGTGGATCGTAAAGCCGCTCGCCATCCGCAATGAGCACACCGAATACCGAGCACAGTTCGAGAAGCTGATGCCAGTCCCGGTTGTTGCGGGCCAAGCGAGAAGCGTCGAGACTCACCACAAGACCTGCGTTGCCAAGGCCGATCTCGGCGATGAGCTTCTGGAAACCATGGCGATCCACGCCGCCAGCGCCGGATTTGCCCAGATCCTCGTCAATCACCTGGACGCGCTCAGGCGGCCAGCCCAGACCGATGGCACGATCGACAAGGCGGTACTGCAGCTCGGTGCTCTCCTGATGTTGGCGCACCTGGTTCACGGATGACTGCCGCACGTAGACGTAGGCCAACTTGGCTCGGTGTGCGGTCGTGAGCCGCTCGTCAGCGATGTTCGATCTGATCAGCACGACCCAGTCCCCTTCCGGGCGTGCCGGGGATCGCTTGCATTCGCCGCATCAGCGCGGCGATTGTTTGAGCAATCTGCGTTTGCGTCGCGGTCGACAGATTCGGCCAAAGGCGCGGAATGTCGGCTGTCGGATGGCCGGAGGGATTTGCTAACGCCGGCAGGGGTCGATACGCAACGTGACCTGGAAGCGGTCGGTGGGGCATCGCGAATCACCTTCTCGTTGAGAAGGCCCAGACTCGCGCTCAAATGTTGCATCAATGGGATCAGCGTACGCACACTGATGCGCGGCAGATCGGCCGCGTTCGGGCAGGAAGTGATCGACGTCTCGGCAAGGTCCGTCGACGCGATCCGAACTCCCCGCCGTCGTCCGTCCGGCAGCGCGACAACAACGTAGGCGGGACCACGTCCCGACCGCTCCTTCAGCACTTCAAGCCGGTGCCCGAACAGAAAATGATGCGGGTCGGTGATCGTGACGTGAGATACGACCCGGTCAAGAATAGGGGCACTCTGTAGTGTTCGGTGACGCCAAGATGACCACCGCGCTGCTCGACCGGCTGACCCATCACTGCGACATCGTTGGAACCGGCAATGACAGCTGGCGATTCAAAAGCCGAGACGACGATCAAGCTACCCGCGCTCGTCTCGTCTCCGCTATCCCGGCCAGCTCCGACGAGACGAGCGCTACCAGCAGAACGCGCCGATCAAAGGGGTTCCTTTTGGATGCCGATCCGCGGGGTCCCAGTTCAATGCCGATTGACACTCAGATGTCGTCGAGGGAACGTTTCGGCGCATTTTCGCGAATTTGTCGATCGACAAGTTGTTCGACGGCGTGCGCTCAGAAGCACGGAAGGACTTTCCGGCCGACGAGGCAGCGTTGGACGTCGACATCAGCGACAAGGTGATGAGGGAAAGGGTCGATTGGCTGATGGCCTCGATCAAAAAGTCCGCTGCATCGCAACTGTCGGAGCAGGACGCGGGGATGCTGGCTCGAGCGATCCAAGAGACGAGCAACGCCGGGCTGAACGAAAAGGACCGAAAGGTCGGGAAGGGCCACGCCTACGGGCACTATACGTCGCCTTACAACGCGACAGTCCGATCGCTTAACGAACGGCTTTGCGAACGGATCGCGAGTTTGGCGGGCAAGTAGTTTGCTCACAGCAGATTTCAGGTAGATTGACGGCTTGTCGATGCAATCGCGACGGGGCCGGCGCTTTGGAATCCTCAAACAATCCGTCGACCGACGCTAGTGCCGGCGAACACGGAGGATCCTTCGGAGATCGCTACCCTCCGTGGGAAATCCGTCCCAACGTCCGATCTTCCTCTTCATTCGCCGTGCGTCTGTTGCTGATCGCACTTGTTCTGGTTCTTACGCCGGCAGTCGGTTCAGCGATCATCGGCGTATATGTCTACTACCTTTCCAATTGGCTGTCCGCACCTGTTCATTTCCGGCTTCTTTTCCTTGATCAGAGCTGGTCCGAGTTTTGGATGGACTTTTTGTGGATCGCGCTTCTGGTTCTAGCGTCGTGGCAGGTCTTTCGCCGCTCGCATCTGATTTTAGGGGGCCTCCTCGGGATTCCATATTGGTTCGGGACCATCCTTCGGCATAGTTTGATCGATCGCATCATCGCGACATTCGGAGAAGCGTATTTTGCTTCGAGGAAGGAGCTGACATTTCGTGTAGTCGCGACCATTTCCTTCGTCGTGTTCGCGATCGCCCTGATGTTTTTGGGTTACCGGTTCTGGCCCGACGACAAAGCTTTTCGTAACCCTACGCATGCTCCCATCCACGCTAGGCCGGACTGGGACCGCCCGGTTCCGAAACAAAAATCGCTTTCCGATGCCGCTCGTCGCTATCTACCTTCGTCCCCTGAAGATGAGCAAAAACGTCAGAAAAATCGCGCGCCAACAGGCCTGACTCGTTGGGGGATCGCTCCGCCGGGCTTTCCGACCGAGACCTCTGAGCCGACCATTCACCTGGAAAGGGAGCCGAATTTCTTCTCTCGACAGTCGCTGCTACTAATGAGCGCGATGTACTTGCCCCTTGTTCTCTTTGGCTGGTCGGCAATCTTGATCTGGCAGGCGTTAGCCGAAGCTCTCAATTCGTATCGTCTTGTCGGTGCGATGAAGGTTCGGGGAGCCCGATTGGAGCCTCTTTCCCCGAGTTCCGGCGACGGGCCATTGCTCTCCGTCGCGCATCTGTCCGACCTCCATCTGACGTCAAACGACGATGACGATGTCTTGCAAGGTTCTGATGCTGGAGCAACGCAGATTCGCCCGAACGAGGCATTTCGGGCCGCTGCGGCAAAGCTGGAGGAAATTGCAGACACCGTCGACATCGTTCTCGTTAGCGGCGACATAACCGACAGCGGCGCGAACCTAGAGTGGCAGAGGTTTTTCGAGGGAATCAAAGGAGAGACGTGCAAGAAAACCATCCTGTTACCTGGCAATCACGATCTCAATATCACCGATCCAAGGAGGATTTGGGCGACCGAAACGATGGACCGGGTCGGAAGAAATGTCCGTGTTTGCCGCATGCTCTCGGCTATGGACAGAGTCCAAGGTGGAATCGCGTGGGTTCTCGCCAGCGACGGTGGCATTGACACGCTTTCGGATTACTTGCGTAGCCATATGCCAGATCTTATCGCCTTCTCCGAACGGGCGCGTCACAATGAGAAGGGGCTATCGCCGAACGAGATTTGGCAGGGAGCATTCCCGATGGTCATTCCGCTGCCCGCATTCAAGACATGTATCTACATTCTGGATAGCAACGTCATCGGCTCGACGATCGTTGAGAATGCATTTGGGGCAGTGTCAAAGCCCCAAATGGACAAGTTGATCAGCTTGATGGCGTTGTACCGGGGATGGCGCAGGCTCATTTGCATTCACCATCATGTCGCGCTCCCGGACGATTTACGAAGTCGCGTGTTCAAAGAACGACTGTTCGAGCGGTTCATGGTTCTGCAAGATAGCCGGAAGTTAATCGAACAGATTTCCGGCCAACCATGCGTGGTGCTGCACGGTCATCGACATGTGGATTATCGTGGCCAACTGGGAGCCATCCAGGTTATCTCCGCCCCGTCGTCGACTCTGGGAGACGTCATGTCCCAAGGTTATGGATATTTCTATCGCCTGCACTTGTCGGCCGTTGGAGATCAGGGGCTCGCCGTGGGTCGATCCGATCGCGTAAATTTTCTGGGCGATGGCCGTGACCTGTTTGCCCGCTCCGCTGTCAAAGTGCAGAAATATCGGATCATTGCGAAGATCGCGTCGGCCGTTCGCTCATTTCGGCGCAGCATCATGAACGAAGCCGGCGCAGCCAAGGCGCATGCGGTCCAGTCAAATCCGAACGATGCCTTCGCGTATGCGCCGAGCTCGTCAGTCGCGGCAAAGTCGATGAACGGCGACGCCTGGCGCTATAATGGTGGGCCGCCCAAGGGGCGCTAATCTCGGCAGGGGACGTGACCGCGGCCGGCCAAAGGGGCGGGGGAGGTTTCCCCCGTCTCCGATGTTCCCGGCGGCCAGTTGGTCTGCCCTTCCCGTCGGCGGAAACAGGCCGCTGAGCGGCAAAGTCTCGCAGGATGGGTATCGGAGCGTTTTCTCCCGATCGGCGTCTTGGACGTACCTCCCCGGTCGGTTCCCAGTTCCGGTTCTTGAGGCCTTTTTACCAGCATATATTTTCGGTATATTGAAAAATATGGCTGTATTTTCTCTTTAGCGAAATATGATTGACACTCATTGTGTCTTTCGATATATAGAAAGAAATATTGAGGTTTTCGGTATGTCGAAAGATTCTGTCAGAAAGCGTCTGGGCTCGCAACTGAACACTGCACGTCGCGAACGCAAATGGCGCCTGCAGGACTTCGCTCAGCGCACCGGCCGGAATCCGGCAAGGCTCAGCGAAATGGAAACGGGTTCGGCCAACAGCTCGATCGACATGCTGACCGACGCTGGCGAGACGTTGGGCATGTCGCTGGTTTACGTGCCGACCGAGCGTCTCGAGGAGGTCATGAAAATGATCGGGCAGCCGACGGCGTCGCCGACGGCAGGCAGCCCTATGCCGTCGGTCTACGATGAAGTGTTCGTCGACGACAGCGTGGACGCCGACGAGGAGGAGCCGTCTCATGCGGGTCCTAAATAAGCCGGCGACGCTCGGCATATACCTGAGGCCGACGTCGGACCGCCGGACGCGGGTGGGCGCGCTCCACCGCGATCCGGAGGGCGCCATGACCTTCGTCGTCGACCAGTCCTACATCGCGCTCGGCCCAGGGCGTCCCGTCTGCAGTCTCGCTTGGAAAAGCGCGGACTTGGCGGAAGACGGCCCGAAGGGGACGAAGGCGCGGCTGTTGAACCGCGGCGACAAGATCAGCAATGCCGGGCAGGCGCCGGTCTTCTTCGAAAATCTGCTGCCGGAAGGCGCGCTGCTGGAGCTCATTCAGAAGGAGTTCGGCGTCGGCGCATTCGACAGCTTCGATGTTCTACGTCGACTGGGGCACGATCTGCCGGGAGCAGTGCTGGCCGTGCCGGAGACCGGTGGGGAGCCACCTCCGCCCGTCCGGATGCAGCAAGACACGACCGCCGGCAAGATCAGGTTTTCGCTGGCGGGCGTCCAGTTGAAATTCTCAATGAAGCTGAACAACAGAGGCGCGATCACGCTGCCGATGGAGGACGCTGCGGGCGACGTCATTCTCAAGACGCCGAGCGAGAAGTATCCCCTGCTGCCTGAAGGCGAGTTCGCGGCGATGACGCTTGCGCGCGCCGCCGGGGTCGAGACCGCCGAAATTCGTCTGGTGCCCAACCGCGAAGTCCACGACGTCGATCCGAAATATCTGGTGGGCGGCGAACATTGCCTTGTGGTCACGCGGTTCGACCGCGGTCCGGGCGGGACGCGTATCCACATGGAGGACTTCGCCCAGGTCGTCGGGGTCGTCCACGACCTGAAGTACGACGCCAACCAGACGATGCTGGCGAGGTTGGTGACCAGGTTCGTCCCGGGACGCGGCCAGGCGTTGCAGGCGGTACGGCGGATCGTAAACGATGTGATGATCGGCAACTCCGACAGTCACCTCAAGAACTGGTCGTTCAGCTTCCCGGACGAGGTCAACGCAGTCTTGTCGCCCGCCTACGACATCGTTCCGATGTTCTATCTCGGCGACGACGAGATGGCCCTGGAATTCGCAGGCAGCAAGGATCCGAAGCTCGTCGACCTCAAAAGCTTCGAGCGCTTGGCGAAGTATACGGGCATCGAATTTCCCGCTGTGAAGCGCGAGGTGCGGCACACCGTCGAGAAGATCTTTGACGTATGGCCCGGCATGTTGCCGAACCTGCCGATGCCGGCCGATTTTGCCGACCGGCTGACGACGCGCTGGAAAAGTCTGGGCCTGACGCGGGAAATCCGCCCAACCATGATTGCCGGTCACAAGTCCGAAGAGGGCGATCCCGGGCCCGGCGGCATGAAGCGCTGATTTTTTCTAGTCCAGCAGCAGCACCAGCAGCGTCATGCCGACCAGCATCATGGCCGGCCCCGCATGATGATCGGCATGCCGATGCTGGTGCTGCTGCTGACCAGCGCCAGCAAGCGGGACGCTCGGCGGCGACCAATCGAAGATCTATTGCCGGCTAAGATGTCGTGTCCCAGCAACGTCGACATCCGCTGGACGGGCCGCAAGGTCCTCAACCACCTTGAGAGGATATTGCCCGACCGGACGGGCGCTTTCGATGGAGACGTTTCCTCCCGCTTTCGCGACCAGCGACTGCAGGCGTTCGAACTCGCCGCACCAGATCGTCTCCATGTCCCGATCACGGCCCGCGTCTCGCGCATCGGCGGGATTTCCAATGCCGACGGCTCTAACCTGCATGACGTCCGCTTGCGATCCGCCAGAAAGTTCGACCCCGTACCCTGGATTGGCGGGTTTTCGGAGAACGATCCGGCCGCCCGAGACCCAAGCCGTCATCATCCCTTCGGAGACCTCATAACCGAGGCTCGCGAGCCCTTCCAAGACGGCGCGTCGCCGCTCCTCCGCAGCCATGGAGCGGACTTCGGCCTCGATCAGGAAATCGGCGCGTTTGACCAGTTCCTGGTCATTGCTGCCGGCCTTCGCAATGGCTTGCTCGATCTCGACGCGCAGCGCGGCCGCTTCGGCCGATTTCATCTCCGACAGTTCGGCAAGCCGCTCAGCAAGATCCCGTTCGAGGCGCGCGCGCGCGCGTCCGGTCTTGATCGCAGCGCTGAGATCGAGGAGCAGACTGTCGGCAACGAGAGCCTGCCGGGCGCGCGGCTCCGCCTCGAGTGCCGCGATCCGGGCAGAAAAAGGACTGGGATCGATCCCAAGGCCAGCTAGTTCGCCGAGGAGCTTGTCCACCTTCAAAAGCGCCTGGTCGTCGCTTTCGCCGGTCTGCTGGGAAGTCCACTCCTCGAGCGTGATACGACGGTCGCCGGCGCCGAGCCGGTCGGCGAGCGCGCGCTGACGCTCGGTGACGCCTTCGGAGCGGTCGGTCGGCTGAAGCAGCATCAGCCCCTTGCCTACAGCCTTGTTGAGGCTCTCTACGGACGCCGCCGAGGTCGTAAGCTCGCGTCGAAGATCGAGCGGGATCTCGATGCTGGAGGCCTCGAACTTCGCGAGGAGTGCCTGGGCGGCGGATCTGGCACGCCTCTGATCGCCCTTGCGTTTAGCTTCAGATTCTGCCGCCTTTTCCGCGCGTCGCTCGGCATCGGCGTTCAAATAGGAGATCTCGGCTATGACCTGTTTTTGAAGGTCCGTGAACCTGTCCGCGTCGAGCATCCGGTGAATTTCGTCGCGTCGAGCGATGACCCGGTCGACATCCGACTGATCGATCGTCCCATTGCGTTTGCAGGTCGAAGTCCAAAATTCGATGGCCGCGTCCAGGCGCGCCAAGCTGCGGCGGCAAATCGAGATGATTTCCGCTCGGGTGACTATCCGGAAGGCTTTCGGACCACTCATTGGTATCCTCCTCCGTTATGCAGAGCGTTTTCGACGGCTTCCTTGAGGCGTTGACGTTCTTCGTCCCCAGCATGGGTCCAGGCGTAGGATGAGACCCGGTGAATGAACGGGACCGCTCCATTCAAAACTTTTGGACGCCAGACCTCGCGCGCTCGCGCTCTCTGGAGCAGCAAATGCCGCGGAGCGTCGCACTCTACGCCCAGCGCATATAGACCCGTGCGAGGATCGGTGATCGCGAAATCGAGACTGAACGCGCCGCCGTCGCGCGCCTTGGCCGGCTTCCATCCATTGGTCTCCAGGAATTTCTCGACGGACTTCGTGAAGCCATCCTCTACATGGCTTTCATATTCGTGATCCGCGCTCTTTTCCGTCACGAGGCGTTCGAGCAAGGTCCTGCCGGAGTCTGCCGATCCCTCCGAAACGGTACGCGCGTATTCGAGGTAACCCTGCAGATAGTCACGAGGTACACGCGGTCCGCTGCGCCGTGTCAGGAGATCGGAAATCTCGGATACCGGCATGGACGTGACGATGACGACCTTTTCCCTTGCCCTGGTCACGGCCACGTTCAAGCGCCGCTCGCCGCCGGCATGACCGAGTGCACCGAAGCTCTTGCGGAAGACGCCATGCTCATTGCGTCCGAAAGTGGTCGAGAACACGATGATGTCGCGTTCGTCGCCCTGAACGTTCTCCACGTTCTTGACGAAGAAGCCCATATCCTCGCCGGCTTCGACGCGCTCGCGTTCCCGCATCAAGGCATCGCGAAATGCCTCGTCGTTTTCCGCACGATCTTCCAGCGCATCCTCGATCGCGTCCGCCTGCTTGCGATTGAAAGTCACGACACCGACCGACGGCGGCGAAGCGTCCTCCCAGAGGCTGCTGAGATACTCCACCACGTCGGAGGCTTCCTTGGGATTGGTCTGGCTCTTGTAGATGCCGTCCGAGCGGAGAACCTCGATCGGCTTGAGCCTCCGGATGGTTTCGTCGGGATGACGAACCGGCACGCTGAGACCGTTCGCGTAGAACGAGGCGTTCGAAAACGAGATGAGCTCGCGGTACTTCGACCGATAGTGGACCTGCAGGGTTCGGCTTTGGAGGGCGGAGCGCGCAAGTTGGAGCAGGTCGGGACAATCCTTGATCTCCCGCCGGTTCCACGTCTCCGCGAAGGCTTCGCGTTCCTCTTCGGTCGCTTCCTCTTCCGGCTCCTCGCCATCGAAGATCGCTGCTTCGTCGTTCTCGACCTTGCTCGCGAAGAATGTCGTCGGCGGCATCTGCTTCTCGTCGCCGCTCACGATCACGATCTTGCTTCGGAATAGCGATGGCAACGCGTATTCCACCGGCATCTGGGAGGCTTCGTCGAAAATGACGGTATCGAACGTGCCCGGACGGGCCTGCAGCACGCGGCTCGCGATGTCGGGAGTCATCAACCAAACCGGTCGCAGCGCGAAAAGACCAAGCGGAGCGGCCTTCTCGATGAACTCTCGAAGACGCAACGCCCTCGGTCCGCGGAGTCGAGTGATAGGTTCCCACTCCCGCGTCGGGTGGACGCGGCCGGCATCGATGCCGTGGATCAAGAGCTCCCTGTTGCAATCCCTGATCTGCGCGTCGGCTTCGGCAAGCGACGTCACCTTCGCTTCGACCGCTCCGCTATCGAGGAGGACTTCCGGATTGGCGGCTTCCATCGCGCTCTTCCAGGCCAGCCGCGCCTCCCGTCCGATGGTTGCACGGATGCAAGAATCGAGATCGCCGGTACCGATCAAGGAGAGTTCAGCTTCCTTCGAGCGAAGAGTGCGGAAGATCGAGCGTTCCTTGTCGCCGAGACGAACGGAGCGGAGCCGGAACTCTTGGTAGGGCGCCAGCATCGGTAACGCCTGGAGTATTTCAGCGAGGGCGGCCTCGTTGGACCGGCCGCCATCGATCGTCGCGCGTCGTGATTCGATCCAACTCTCGTTGATATATCGGGTGAGATCGTCCAAAGCCGCATGGCTTTGCTGCCGGACATCCTGCCTTCGGAGGGCACGATCCGCCCGCCCGAAGAACCAGTCGATACCTTCGACCTTGCCGGTCATGGCTGCCCGGTCGAGCTCACCCCGGTTGGGGCAGTCATCGATGACGGTCACGAGGTTGTGGACCACCGCAAGTATCGAATGCAGGTTTCTGGAAAACTCGGCGAGCTTGCCAGGTGCAACGTCGTGATCCGGAGCCTTGCCGAAAAGCGCGGTTAGATATCCGGCCAACTGCGTCCTCAGCGGCCTGAGCACCAACTCCAGTTCGGCCCCGCGATGGAAAGACGATATGGCCCGGTCGTCGTTGGCAAAACCCATGGTCGTCAGGAGAGCGCGAAGACGACGTTTTCGAAGCCAACGCATGGGATTGATCATTGCCAATCCCTTCGCTGGCTGGAGTACCGCTGCCGCCAGTTCCGAAGCGGATCTTAGCTCGTTGTCGTGGACACCCACCAGTTTCCGAACCTGCTCTTGCTGGTGAGCCGATGGATCAAGCGAAGCGAGGCGTTCCTCAAGCCAAACGAGGCCGGCGAGCATATTCGTGCCCTTGGACCCGCCGCCCTCGGGACTTCTAAACATAGGAAGCCAGCGTCCGAGATTGGCGCAAAGGCCCTCGCTGATCGAGCGAAGGTTCTCGGCCGTCCGAAGCCATTGTCTGAAGGCATCAAAATCTGAAATCTTCAACGAGTCCGCGGTCTCCGATTCCGCGTTCTCGCGTCCTGCCTCCAAGTCCGAGAAGGCACGAAGGGATGTACCGAACTCCTCCGCCGTTCCGCGGTCCGGGCTGAAGACCTTGAGAGAGGATAGGGGATTGCCCTCGAATTTGGCCGGAAGCCAATATCTCGCAAGCGGTCCGCAATTCTCCTCGACCGTTGCGATGTCTGACGGATGCAAATCCGATAGTAGCGAACGAAGCGCCGGCGCATCGATCGGCTTCGGCTCGTTTTCCTCGATGGCCAGGAGTTCACCGAGCAGCGAGCGATAGGTCAAACCCGTCCGATTTTCGACTTCGTGCAAGGCGGCCTGTTGGCGATCGAGTTCCGCTTCGAGCACGTCGATGCGAGCCGCCAATCGTTCGCGATCGCGCTTCCAGGCGGGCGAGCCGCCCGCGGGACGGCTATGCAGGGCTTCGACCTGGGAACGGATCGAGCCGACGATAGCCTCGCGGTCTCGCGTCGCATCCGTGATCATGACGAACCGGTCACCGAGCCGCTCTCTTTCGAGGCGCTTCCTGACGACGTCGATTGCCGGTTGCTTCTGGCAAATCACAAGGAGCGATTTGCCTCTGCCGATCGCGTCCGCCACCATGTTGACGATGGTTTGGCTTTTGCCCGTCCCCGGCGGCCCCTCAATGACGAGGCCTGGTGCCTGTCGAGCCTCGATCACAGCCGCCTCCTGGGAGGGGTCGCTGTCGGCCGTGAAGTAGCGATCGATCTCCCGCACCGGGGCCGGCGCCGGCGGCGCCGACTTCTGATCCGTAAGACGGAGGGCTGCCTCGAGCGCGGTCGCCGTGGGCGGCATTCCTCTCAGGAGCTGGAGGTCCTTCATGACCGCCTGCCCCATAAAGGCGAGATGGAACAGCACGGCTGCCGGCACGATTTGTCGTTCGTGCGAGCCGACCTTGACGTCTTTCCCGGGAAGGGGCGTCAACTCGCTTCCTATCGGCGTGGCGAGCTGGCTGAACGCGTCCATGACATCCTGAGTCGTGAGACTGCCACGGGTAAGGAGCTCGTCCGCGGCTTCCTGCCATCGTCTTGCTTCGGGAATTCCCACCATGCCTTCGAGGGCTGGGTTGACGACGACGTGTTCGGCTTCCGTCTCGGCGTTCTTTTCGCGTCCGTACCCGATTGTGACGTGACCGCGGTTTCCAACCTCGGGCGACACGCTAACCGGCCAGAGCAGGACGGGCGCGATCCTCGGCTTCGTGTTCGGCTTCCCGTCTCGCATGAGCAGGAACGGAAATCCCATGTATAGACCGTCGATCCCGGTATCTCGCTTGTAGAGCAGTGCATGCGAATGGAGAGACCGCAGTCTTCGCTCCAGCCCCTCGTTCTCCGAAAATGCGGCAGGATCGACGTTCACTGCTCGGCCGGCTCTAGCCAAAAGAAGACTGAGAATCTCTGAACCCGGCAGTCGCGGCGTATTTAACTCGGTAAGATCTATCCGCGCGGTCTTGCCGATGAGCATCCGCGTCAGCGGTCCGCGCAGTACGCCGCCTGATATCCTTTTCGCGAAAAAATCAAGAATGGTCGAAACGTAGCCTTGCTTGGCAAGCGGCTTCCACGCGTCTTTCGGAACCGAGAGAAGTGCGAGCGCCCGACCGATCGGCATGCGTCGATCGAGACGAAATTCGTCGGCCCATTCGTCGACCGTCGCGATATCGCACCTGGCGAAGTTTTGTATACGCTCGTCGACGGCCTGGTAGATTTCACGACGAGGCCGCGCAAGTCGCGCCGCAGCCTCCTCCTTCGAAAAGGCGCTCAAGCCTGCCGATGAAGCCTGCTTGGCCGCCTCTTCGATTACCTCCTCCACCGAGCGGAATTGGCTCGGCGATGCGCTGAGGAGAATTATCAGATCCTCTTCAGCCGACTGTCGCCGCTCCACCAGCGAAACGATGCCGGCATGGTCGGTGTCGGGAAGCAGCCTCCGCTTCTCCTCCCACAGAGCCGACAAACGGGCCATCGACGTCGAGAGGAGATGCACGCGAAGCAGGTCTTCCTCGACGTCGATATCGAGTTGTTCCAAGCGCTTCCGCACGGTCTCGGCGCGCAGTTTCAGCCGCCAAAGCAGATCGTCCGCATCGACTTTTCGAAGAAGATCTGGAGCCGGGCCCGTGATGAGGCTGAAGCCGTCGTCGGGATGGTCGAGCAGCCAGCCGGGGGTAACGATGTTTCCCCGGACGATCAAAGGCATCGACGGGTTCAGCGTCTTCAACGAAATCGATAGCCTCAGATCTTCGTTCAGTTCCTCGACCCTTGTGAACTGTCGCAGCGCCGCGGGCACTTTGGCATCGAAGCCCGCCTCCGTAGCCCAGGTCGCCACCGCTCCTCGCAGGAGAAGACCTCTTGCCTCATCCCAGTTGGATGCTTCTGCAGCGGCAAGTGCGAACGAACCGGCCGACCTGTACTGCTTGCCGCCGAGTGTGATGGATGCCCGACCCTCGGCTTCGCCGGCTTTCTGCCCTGGAGGCGCAGACACTGCTTCGCCCGCCAGCCAGGCCTGAACTTCCTTCCATTGCCACCGCTGACGGCGATCGCTTGCGAGAAGGCCTCGAAGAAGCAGGTCCATGGTAGGATCCAGATTCTCCGGCAGCGGCACGCCGTTGGTCAGCACATGGATCAGGAAAGCTTGCTCGTTGATGCCTTCGAAGCAGGCTCCTGCGGTGATCCGCTCCAGCAGGATCATCCCCAGGCTCCACCAGTCAGAAGCCGCCGCTACGCCGCCTGCAATCGCTTCAGGCGCCATGTAGCGCGTCGTCTCAAGCGGAGAGGCGATATCGAGATCGAATTCCGAAAGTCGTGCGGAGCCGAAGCTGCCGATAGCGAGGTCGAGTGGATCCCGGGAGCGGACGAAGATGGTGGAAGGACGAAGGTCTCTGTGGCGCAGGCCTGCCTCGGTCAGCGAATGTACGGCTCGGGCCAGTTCGCCGATGAACCTCTCCAATGCCGTCCGATCGCCCGCGTCCAGCGACAGATCCGCGATAGTGCCGCCCGGAAATTCCTCGACGACTTCATAAGCGCGCTCGCACCATCGACCGGTGGCGATTATTTCGGCGACGTGGTCGCGCGGAAGTCTTCGCAGCAGATCGTAGATCGCTCCGTCCGGCTCCGATGCGGCCGCAAATAGCGTAAGCACCCCGCGACGTCCGCTGGTGTCCTGCACGGCAGTGTATCGTTCGCGAACGGTACTCGACGACTTGATCCTGTCGAGAAGACGCCAGCCGTCGATGATGGTCTCGACCGGCGACGGCTCGGGATCTGGTTCGGGCAGCGGTACGGGTGGTGCAGGTTCGTCGAGAATTTCCCCGCAGGTGCTGCAGATGAGGTCGCCCGGCGAATTGACGTGCCCGTTGCGGCAGGTCGGATTGGATGGCGTCGGTCCCGGAGGGACAGGCCCAGGTTGCGACGTGCCAGGTGGCGTGGGGTCGATCGATGACAGGTCCCATCCGCAATTGTGACCGTCGACCGTGCCTTCGCAAAAGAACTCGGTGACGGGACGCTCGGTTTGGCAGTTCGGGCAAAGTCTAATCATGCCTAGCGAGTCCGCATGGGAAGAATGCGCTTGTCCTCGGAGGTGTCGAGTGTCGATCCATTGCTTTCGAGTAATTCCTGCAGTCTGCGAAAATCATTGCGCGCGGGTATCCCGGCAAACCAGACGTCGCCGTTTTCGTCGAACATGACGTCGATGGACCGGTCCCGTTCGTCGGCCAGGCGCTCGAAGCTGGCGAACCGGGCGCGGCCTTTTTCCGTGATGAAGTGAAGTTCCTGATTGTCGCTTCCACGCAGGGCGAGTGTCTGCTTTTCCTCGAAGTCGAACGGCCCCGTAACGAGGGCATCGATCGTAGCAGGGGACGTGCCGACCATGTCGCGAATGGATGCCCACGGATATCCGGTGAAGACGAGTACGTCGGCCTCGGTCTTCGACCTAATTCGTGCCGTTAGTTCGAACAAAGCGTCGGGCTGATCGAAAGGCTCGCCTCCGGAGATGGTGATGCCGTCGGCCTTCGATATCCACGGAATGACCGAATTGACGACTTCTTCGACCGTCGTGTTTCCTCGTCCTTCGGCCCATGTGTCCATGGAAATGCAGCCCGGACAACGGATGGAGCAACCCTGAAGCCAAATGCCGAGCCTTCGTCCGGGTCCTAAAGTCGTCACGGGAAAATGGATGCGCGATACCGAGATGCGAGCCGTCATCTCTAGGGCTCGCTTTCGAGCCGAAGCGTCGACGATGCCCCGGTTTGCACTTCCAGAACCCGAAATCGGCTTCCTGCTTCTGCGCCGCTATCGAATAGACCGCGCGAAAGCGGGTTGATGAGATGGGCTTCGACCTGATTGCGGATGCCGCGGCCGCCGTTCGAAAGATCCGCGAGACACAGACCACGCAGCGTCGCGCGGGCCTGCTCCGACAGTGTCACGTCGTAGCCTAGCGATTTGACGTCGTTCAGCAGGTTGTCCACCATCTGATCGAAGATTTCGTTGGCGACATCTCCGCGAATGAAATCGAAGACGATCACGTTCTCGCCGATGCGATTCAGGATTTCCGGACGGTTGAGCACCTGCTTGAAGTGTTTTTCGATCTCGGTGCGGACCTTCCGCTTGACCGCATCGAACGTCTCCTCGGGCGTCACGTTCGCGATCCGCTCGCCCGTTGGGCCGGGAGTGTAGATACCGAGATTGGACGTGAAGACGATGAACGCTTCGGAGAAGTAGACGCGGTCCCCTCGTCCGGAGGTGAGAACGCCGTCGTCCAGGATCTGAAGGAATTTATCGAGGATTCGCGGGTGGGCCTTCTCGATCTCGTCGAAAAGGACGACGCTAAATGGCTTTTCCCGGATCGCGTTCGTGAGCTCGCCACCGACGTCGTATCCAACGTAGCCGGGTGGGGCACCGATCAAGCGCTGATCGGAATGCTCGGCGCTGAACTCGGACATGTCGAAGCGGATGTACGCGCTGTCGTCGCCGAAGAGCAGGCTAGTGATGGTCTTCGCGAGTTCCGTCTTGCCGACCCCGGTGGGGCCGGCAAGGAAGGCGACGCCCCTCGGTCGGCCTCCCCTCGGCGATTGCCCGATGCCGGTGACTGCGCGTTTCACGATGTCGAGCATGTGAGTGACGGCGTGCGCCTGTCCCTTCACGCGGCGCCTTACGAACTCGTCCGCCGAGCTGATCTTGTCGTGGCTTATTTTGCGCCACGGGTCTTCGGTGACGCCGACCTTGAACCGCCGGACCGCATCGGAGATGCGATCGAACGACACGTTTTCGCTTCGGGAGAGCTGTGCGATCGCGCTGAGGTCGAGAAGCAGGAGTCCTTCAGTCTCGTCGACGAATCCATTGGTCGACTTCTCCAGGTCGGCCGGCGCGGCATTTTGAGCGCCGGGCAGTCCCCGCATCAACGAGCTGATCATGGTCCGCCTGGCCAGGTGGTCGGGCCGACCGATCGGTATGTGCCGAATACGTGGATTGCCGATCAGGAACCAGTCGGGAAGGTCTCCTTCCTTGTCCACGATCCAGATGACCGTGTTGAAGAATGGCTGACGACGATCGCCGGCCGGCCGCGCGCGCGCAGAATGGGAAAGGATCAATGCGCGCGAAAATAGCTGATGTTCGGCAGGAGAGAGGGCCTCGCTGCGCGTAATCAAGCGCGACGCGAAGTCGATGATGAGGGCCGAGGGCGGGCCGTCGGATGGAACATGTCGTTCAAGGGCCGAGGCCAACAGATCGATACCGCCGGCAGCGGTTCCGTTCGCGGGCGACAGTCCAAGATGCGTCAGAAAGGTATCGTCGGACGGTTCGAAAGCTCGAAAGCCGTTCAACAGATCGAAGCTCGCGATCCGGCCATAGCCGGCGTCCTTCAGCGCGTCCGGCAGGGCTCTGGTCAGGGACACGGATGTAAACTGGCCGGGCGCGGCCTCATGGATCTGGAGATCCCTGGTATTGCCCGACAGGACGAATTGGCTTCGCAAGGGCAGAAACCGGAGCAAATCGCGCAGCCATCTCGCCTTCTCGACCGTACCAGCCCCCACCAGCTCAACCCCCGTCCACACTCTTTGCGCGACTATAGTAGATTACTCGCCTCTTTCGAGCCCGATCGCCTAGGAAAATGGCATAATGGGCGCACGCTAGACGGCCGAGTAGGGTCGCCGGCGAACGGCATTGTGGTGGGGAATGCAGAACGTCGGTGGGAATTTGCACCTGAGTTCGACCGATCTGGTCGGGCACCTGAACTGTACGTATTTGACGGAACTCGACCTCAAGGTGGCCAAGGGCGAGCTCCAGAAGCCCAAGGTCTGGGACCCGGTTCTCGAGACCCTTGCCGAGCGTGGTGCCGCGCACGAACAAGCCTTCATCGATCACCTGAAGACGCTCGGCATGGCCGTGACGGTGATCGATGGAGTAGGGCTCGATCCCAAGTCCATTTCGGCGACCTTGGAAGCCATGACCCGCGGCGATGCGGTCATCGTTCAAGGAGCATTGCAATCGGGGACTTGGAACGGCCGGGCCGACGTGCTCCGCCGCGTGGAAACGCCGAGTCGGTTCGGCGCCTGGTCGTACGAAGTTACCGATACGAAGCTCGCGCGCGAAACGAAGGGGAATACGGTTCTGCAGATATCGCTGTATTCGGACATGCTTTCCGCGATGCAGGGTGTCGAGCCGACTGCGGCCCACGTCGTAACCCCGGGTACGAATTTTGAGCCGGAAACCTACCGTATCGCCGACTACTCAGCCTACTACCGGCATGTGCGATCCAGCCTCGAAACGGCGATCACCAACGGCGCCGGCGCCGCCTATCCCGAACCGATCGAACATTGCGACATTTGCCGGTGGCGCCGCGATTGCGACGATCGAAGGCGGCGGGACGACCACTTGTCGCTGGTGGCCGGCATCAGCAAGTCGCAGATCGGAGAATTGACCAGACGCGGAGTCGGCACCACGGCCGCGCTCGCCGCCATGCCCATCCCCCTGGAATGGAGGCCGGAACGCGGAGCTGCCAAAAGCTACGAAAAGGTACGCGAGCAGGCGAGAATTCAGGTCGAAGGCAGAACGAGCGGCTCGATGAAGTACGAGGCGCTACCGCCGATCGCAGGCTTCGGCCTGTCACGGCTTCCCGCGCCGTCTCGGGGCGACATCTTCTTCGATTTCGAGGGTGATCTTTTTGTTGGGGAAGGCGGCCTGGAATTCCTGTTCGGCTACTCGTTCCTCGATCACGAAGGGAAGCCGACCTACGTCGGCGACTGGGCTTCGGACCGGCGGGAAGAGCGGGCCGCATTCGAGCGCTTCGTCGACTTCGTGACAGAGCGCCTCAAATCCTACCCCGACCTGCACATCTACCATTTCGCGCCGTACGAACCGGCCACCATGAAGCGCCTCATGGGCCGTTACGCCTCGCGCGAGAATGAAGTCGACAACCTTTTGCGTGCCGAGATCTTTGTCGATCTGTTCGCCGTCGTCCGCCACGGGATTCGCGCCAGCGTGGAGAGCTATTCGATCAAGAAACTGGAGCCCTTGTACTCGTTTACCCGCAGCGTTCCGCTGGAGGACGTCGGGGCGGTGATGGCCAGGATTCAGGCGCGCCTCGAAATGGCGGATGCCGCCGGCATTCCCGATGCGGACAAGGACGCGATCCGCGGCTACAACAAGGATGACTGCGACTCGACGGCCGCGCTGCGGGAGTGGCTCGAAGCGCTGCGTGCCAGTCTCATTGCCAGCGGCGAAGTGATCGAGCGGCCCGTTCCAAAGCCCGCGGAGGTCAGCGAAAAACTCGGCGATTGGCAGAAGAGGGTGGCAGCGCTCGTCGGTCGGCTTACGGAAGGCATTCCGGATGACGTCGCCGAACGGACGGTCGAGCAGCAGGCCCGCTGGCTGCTGGCATTCATGCTGGACTTTCACGGCCGGGAGAAGAAGGCCGTTTGGTGGGAATTCTTTCGGCTACGTGATCTTTCCGCGGAGGATCTTCTCCACGAACGCGCCGGTCTATCCGGGCTTACGTTCGAGGAAGCGGCCGGTGGCACCGCAAAGGTGCCGGTTCATAGGTACAGCTTCGTCCTTCAAGATACCGATCTTCGGCCCGACAGCGAGCTCAGGAGCGTTGGCGGGCAGAAATTCGGTAGCGTCGTCGCCATTTCGCATGAAGATCGGACGATCGACATCAAGAAGCGCGGCGACACCGCGGCATTCCATCCGGAAGCCGTTTTCGCTCATAAATCCATTGATCGTGACGGGCGCCCCGAATCCCTTTTTCGCCTCGGACAGCACGTGGCGGAGAACGGAATGGAGGGATCTGGCGAACACCGTGCCGCACGCGATCTTCTCATGTCGATCGCACCGCGGCTGCGTGGAGAAAGCTTGGCGGTCGAGGGCGAGTCGATGCTTGAACGCGCCCGACGGGTAGCGCTCGCGCTTGACCTAACCGTCTTCCCCGTTCAAGGGCCGCCTGGGGCCGGCAAGACCTTTACCGGTGCTCGTATGATTTGCTCACTGGTACGGGCCGGGAAGCGAGTGGGAATCACCGCGAACAGCCACGCGGTGGTGCGAAACCTGCTTAACGCGGTGCTGATCGCGGCAGCCGAGGAAGGTCTCCCGATCCAGTGCGTTCAGAAGGTCGACGAAAAGAAGGAAGCGAACCTCGCCGGTTTGCAGTTCGTGAAGGACAACAAGCAGGCTCTCGATGCGCTTGGAACGACGTGTGCCGTAGGTGGAGGAACGTCGTATTTCTGGGCTCGGCCGGACGCTCGTCTGAGCGTCGACGTGTTGGTCATCGACGAAGCCGCGCAAATGGCCCTGGCGAACGTCTTGGCGGTCTCGCAAGCCGCAGAAAGTGTGGTGCTATTAGGAGATCCGCGTCAGTTGGAGCAGCCCATTCAGGGAAGCCATCCTGATGGCGTCGGCGTTTCCGCTCTCGATCACGTCCTCGGAAATCATGCCACCATTCCGGCCGACCGAGGTCTCTTCCTCGATGAGACGTGGCGGCTTCACCCGCTCATCTGCGCCTTCAATTCGGAATTGTTCTACGAAGGTCGCTTGAAGTCTCTGGCAGGGCTGGAACGGCAGGAGTTGAAAATCAATTCCGCACTAAACGGCTCGGGCCTTCGATATCTTCCAGTCCGCCATGAGGGGAATCAAAGTTCGTCTCCCGAGGAGGCCGATGCGATACGCGACCTAGTTGCCGATATCACGGGATCCGGCGCGACCTGGGTTGATCGCAAGGGAAAGGAATCTCCTCTCACGCTCGCCGACATCCTGATTATCGCGCCGTACAACGCGCAAGTTTTCGAATTGCAGGAGCGCATTCCCGGCGCAGAAATCGGAACCGTGGACAAGTTTCAAGGAAAAGAGGCGCCAATCGTCATCTATTCCATGGCGACCTCCAGTCATGCGGATGCGCCACGCGGAATGGAATTCCTGTACAGCGCCAACCGACTGAACGTCGCGGTTTCGCGAGCGAAGTGCGTCTGCATCGTGGTTGCCTCGCCGCGCCTGTTCGAGGCCGAGTGTCGGACCCCTCGCCAGATGCAGCTCGCGAATGCGTTCTGTCGCTACGCCGAGCTGGCCTCGGTGCTGTGAAGGGGATCGTAGGCAGAAATGCTCTTTTCTCTCGAAAAAGTTCGTTTTTTTTGCCCAAAGGTGGTACACACGGGTGGTACACAGCCTTCGCCGGCCGTTGCAAAAAGCCTTATTTTAAAGTGCTTTCTTGAGGGGCTGGTTCGCTGGGTGAGAGTCCCACTCTCTCCGCCACCAAATGTCGGCGACGAAAAAGTCCTTCAAAATCAAGGGGCTCGAGAACGGCCGACTTTCGACAGTGTAGCACTTGAGTGTAGCACTCTCCACCGGTTAATTAGTGGTTAATGCTGACCACGCGGCGCTACGAAGTCTGCTCGATGAGCTCGCCTAGCGTGCCGCCCCAGTCCTCCATCGCATCGAGCAATTTCCGTCGGACCATTGTCCGAAGCCACTGCTTGGATGCTTGATCGAGCAACTTGCCACCGGGCGATGCGATTCCGATCCTCGAATTCGGAAGCGTCCAAAGTCCCTTGCTGGAACCGCTATCGATGAATTTCGTCAGGCTCGGGTAGATTCGGTATTGCGCCGGATCGCATTCCAGCTTGCTCCCGCTCTTCCGGTAAAAGCAGTCGATGATCCGGTCGAACCCGTACTTCCGAGGGTCGCTCTCCACTTCGTACGGCACGTCCGAGATGCTCCCATGAGTCGTACGAAGCTGCGAGTTATGCGCGGTGGACTCGTCCGAAACCTTATCCTGGCTGTAGATCCAGATATGCGTATTCTCCTTGACGATCTTGCCGTCGGAGGCGCTCGCCATAGCCTTCAACGAGCGCGCAGCCATGGTCTTGATTTCGGCGCTGTCGCGGCGTCTCCGTCTCCACAGCTCCTCTGCGGCCGCGAGCATCTTCTTGTTGACGCCAACAGATTCCGGATCGCCGTAAAGCTTGTCGAACCAGGCGGCGAGCGCGGCGATTTCCTTACGATCCTTGGTTCGAGCGCACACCTCGTGCCAGGAAGCCGCTTCCATGCCCTCCAACGCAAGCCCATCCGCGGAAGGATTCGCAGAACCGACAATCGCGACCTCGTCGAAGATATAGACCTTCGCATGCAGTCGCGGGTTGCTCTTGGCTCCCCACTTCAATGCGGATCTCAGCGTACTGATCGGCGCGGGATTGCAAGCTCCGCTCTCGAGATTGCAAAGGAGACGGAACGCCGGTTTGCCTCCGATTTTCCCGCTACGTTCGAGTCCCAATCGCTTTATCGCGTCCGCGCCCCAGAATGGCGCGGCGATACGCACCGTTCTCGAAGCGGATGCTGCCTCCTTGATGGCCTGCTGGATCGAAGCACCGTGAAGGGGAGGCATCGGTTCGACTCCGTTGTTTCGCCTTCCGGGAAACGTGGACTTGTGGACCCAGGTACGAAGGCTCGCGACTTCGTCGTTGCCGGCAAGATGCGATGCGCGAAATGTCGCATCGTGGTCAAGGACCGGCGACCGCTCGTCGGCAGCATGCCTAGGCTGATTTGAGAATGGATTTGACTTCGCCTCGACCGATCAGCTTCGAGAACCGGCGATAGTCCGAATGCTCGAACCGCCAGCGGCCCGCGGCAATCGCCGGATGAACTCCGGCTTTCTCGGCCGCATCGATGATCTCCTCCGTGCTGCTGTCCTCGACGATTTGCTTCCAGATCGTGGGAGGGATGAGCGCATTGCGCGCGAACGCATCCGCCTCGGCTTCGATGGTTTCGGAGCTGGCCACGTCGAGATCGTCGAGTATCAGCTGCCGATCGGGGCTCAGGTGGCAAACGACGTGTGCGAATTCGTGCAACAACGTGAACCAAAAATTGTCCAATCGGTCGTGCCGCAAGGTCAGAGCGATCACTGGAACGCCGTCGCTGCGGCACATCGCGGCGCCGTCGAGAAATGTTCCCGGTAGATGCTCCAGGATGATCAGAATGATTCCCATACCATGTAGCGCTGCCACGATCTGGTCTTGCCAGTCGGGCAATGCGCTCAACTGAGCCAGTTGACGCGCCGCCTTCTTCGGATCGCTGATCTTGATCTTTTTGATGGCGACCTTTTCCGCACGCCCCAAGGCGGCCGCGCACCATGCCTCGAGTGCAGCTAGATCCGTCTTTGCGTTGGTGCGCTCGGTTTTTGTCTTGCGCAGCATGGCGACGGCCGGAGCGGAGACCTTCGAGCGCGACACGAAGCCGGCAAGGTTCTCCTTCGACTTTATCACGCCAAGCTTGCGAAGGGCCTCCTCGGCCGCCATCGAACTGCTGGAAGGACCGGCCGCAGGCTCATGCTTGAACGAGCCGATGAGCGAAGTGACGGGTATCCCGAGGTGTTGATGTAGAGCCCGGATCTGGTCGACTGTGGGTTGCCGCTGTCCGTTGAGTATTTCCGACACGCGCGATTTGCTCCCGAGATACGGAATCAGATCGCGTTGCGACAGGCCGGTCTGCTGCATACGGAACTTGATCGCCTGCGCCGGCGTCGCTGCCTCGATGGAGTGTTGAGATCTCTCCCATTTCTCGATGAGCGCCTGCAGCACCTCCCGCTCATCGAGCTCGCTCTGACCGCTCTTCCCGAACAGCGCCTTGGCTCGCTTTAGCGCGGCCTGATAGTCCTCATTGGTGCGAATTGGGCGGATTGTCATGCCGCTTTGCTCCCTGTCTTGTCAGCGCGTGCCCCGGTTTCCGAACCCGCATATTCGATGAGAATCATTTGTGCTTCGCAGTCGGCCAGAAGGTCGACCCGGTAGCCGGCGCCGAGCCGAATCAGGACCTTCATGCCGTCGACGACCGCGGCGGGAAAGAATTCCGCCATTTCTTCCGTCGACTGCCACGTACCTGTCTCCAGCTCTGCGACGAGCGCCGGTATCGCGCCGTCGAGGACGTCGCGTGCATTTCGCGCGAGTTCGGCCAACTTCGATATTCCCATCAGCTTCATGGCGAACGACGGCCCCACCGAAAATGGTTCCCAAATGTGGGACGTGCTATTGCATCCGAACCCGTGCCGTGGCATATGAGAATCAGCGTTCCCAGATGTGGGACTAACACGCCGAATCGCGCGGGCCAAGGGGTTTGGCTCCGCCCTCCCGCGCGCGGATCCGGAGCATTCGTGCGGGCGACAGCCCGTGAGCAATGGAGCTGCAAATGTCTCAGTATGTCGAAGTGGATATCGAGCGGGTCACCGTCGTGTTCGCGGCGGAGGGCCTGGCCGGCCATCACGACGCGGAGATCGGTCCCGCTACCACCGTGAAGGAGTTCGTCGAGATCGCCGTCACCAAGACGGGGATCGAAGGCCTGCTCGAGGTCTACGTCGAGGACGCCGAAGAGCCGCTCGGCCACGACTCGGTCCTGATCGAGCATCTGTCGGTCGAATTCGCGCCGCTTCACGTCGCCAAGCCGGGCAAGATCGCGACCACGGTCCGCTACCAGGGCCGTCACGTCGAGCATCCCTTCCGTCCATCGGCGACGGCCGCGAAGGTGACGCGGTGGGCGGTCGGCGAGCTTGCACCGACCGAGGATCCGATCGACTTCCAGCTGAAGCACGACGGCCAGGTGCTGCCGCCGGACTCGCATCTGGGCCAGGCGGCTCGCGGCGAGAAGTCGATCGTCCTCGATCTCGTCTTCAAGGTGAAGCCGCAGGGCTAGACCATGGGACCCGATCACAACGCGCTCATGCGCGATCTCGCATCGCCGACCTTCAAGGTCGGCGTGCGCCGGGGTCGCTGGGCATTGCTCGGCATCAAGTTCCAGATCGCGATGTTCTTCGTCGCAGCACCGGTTCGTCTGGGCGGCCCGACTGGTTTCCTGCTGCGCTCGGACTGCAACGGATACCCGGCGACGGCGCCGACCTCGCAGCTTTGGCACGGCCGCGACAACCAAGCACTCGCCGATGCGCACCGGCCCAAGAACAAGCAGGGCGGAACGATGGTCTCGTTCGCCCATTGGTCGACGCCGTGCCTCTATCACCCTGTCGACCGGCTGGCGCGGAGCCATTGGCCCGGTCAGTACCAGGAACTGTGCTGGGCTGCCGACAAGACGATCGTGTTTCTGCTGGAGACCGTACATGGCCTTCTCGATTCTACGGAATATTCGGGCGCTAGTCTTCCCGCCGCGGCGCTTGAACTGCCGCAGGAGTTTGTGGCTGAAAACGTTGGCACTGCTGCGTAAGCGCGGCCGGGGTCATCGCGAGAGCGGTGGCTTCCTTCTCGGCCGTCGGGTCGACGGCCTGAGGACGATCGAAGCGTTTCTGCCGTACGACGATGTCGATCCGCACGCGTTGCGGGGTGCGATCCTGTTCGACGGTTCGAAGATGGACGTCGTCTGGGATCTCTGCCGCCGCGAAGGACTGGAGGTCGTCGCCGACGTCCACACCCATCCCGGCGGTATCGGTCAGAGCCAGACCGATCGCGACAACCCGATGATCCCGGAAGTCGGGCACGTCGCGATCATCGTGCCGAACTTCGCGGATCGGACGTACCTGCCGGGCGAAATCGGCATCTATGAATATCGCGGACGGCGGCAGTGGGCCGATCGCAGCAACGATGCCGGTGGGTACTTCGCGGTCAGGAGGTTCGCATGAACCTCTCGATCGAAGATGATCGCCTGGCGCAACTGCTCATGCGCGGCGACGGCAATATCAGCTACGACGAGGCGCGGCGAAGGCTCGATCAGGCCGCGCTTGTTCTGACCGCCGATGACGTGACTGGCGTGCCTTGGATCCAGGCGGCGCTGCTGACCGCGGCGGAATGCGGCCTGCGGATGTTCCCCGGCGGCGTCTATCTCGGCTCCGATTTCGGTGACACCACCGTGGTCGGGCAATTCGGCAGATGGCCCCTCCGTCGCCATCTCGAACTCGCGGGCTGCCGTTCTACGGGTGCGCCCGCGCACGCCGTCGCCTTACACGTCGGTACCGAGCGCCGGCGCATGCAGGGCGGGGCGCTATGCTGGGCCGATGGCTGGGCAGGCCTCGTCGGCATCGAGACCCCGGCCGATCCGCCACCGGCCGGCAACGAAATCGGCGGCGTGATGGCGGCCGCCATGGGCATCGGCGAGGTCTTCCGCAGTGTCGTGCTCGGCGACAAGCTCGCCTGTCGTAGGACTTCGAGATTGTCGGCGCTGTCGCCGGGCTGCGAAGACGCCGCCGGCATCGATCTCGCCTACCTGCCCGCGGCGTACTGGATGTTGGGGCTCGGCAATCTCGGTCAGGCCGCGCTGTGGACGATTGGACTTCTCCCGTATGCCGATCCGGGCATGGTCTCCCTGTTTCTTCAGGACGCGGACAAGTCCGAAGTCGGCAATCTCGCCATCCAGTTGTTGACCAGGCCGGACTGGATCGGCCGCAAGAAGGCCCGCAACGTGGCGACGTGGGCGGAGGCGCGTGGCTTCGGCACCACGGTCATCGAAAGCAGGTTCGTCGATGGCACCAACCGCTCGGCGGACGAGCCCGGGCTGGCGCTCGTCGGCGTCGACAATCTCGCGGCTCGGCGCGCCGCAGCTGGTTCGAACTTCGATCTCGTCGTCGATGCCGGCCTCGGTGCCACGCCCTCGGAGATCTTCGACATTCGCCTCCACGGCTTCCCCGGAAGGCGCTCGCCCGAGCAGGCTTGGCCCCAGCAGGACGGCCACTTGGACGTTCCGCTCGTCCCGGCGCTCCAAGAGCTCGTCGACGCCGGTTGCATCGATCGCTGCGGGGCGTTGATGATCGCCGGCCGCAGTCTCGGCGTGCCGTCGACAGCGGTCGTCGCGGCCGCGATCCAGGTGGCGCAAGCCTGCCGGGCCGTCGGCGACGGCACCTTCGTCGATCTCGCCGACGTGGCGTTGAGGAACTGTCGTCGCGCTGCCGGCCGCCGCCATAGGTTGGCCAGACCCGGGGTCCTTCCGTTCGTACGGGCCAGGCGGGAAACGACTGCGAGGTAGCATGGCACCCCAACGACGCGCAAAATCCAAGTGGATTGAGGGTCTTAGGCCGGTTGCAGTGTGTCGCCACAATCTGTTAACCTCGAGTTGTGGGACGCCTTGACTACATTCGATCGAATCAGTAAGTAAGACGCATCAACACCCCCCACGCCTCTCAACGATGCGCACCAGGGGGGTTTTCTTTTGTCCGGACAGTCGCGAACGTTTACGAAGCCGGCGCTGTCGGTGCCCGACCAATTGGCCCTCTTGGAAGGCCGCGGCCTGTCGATTCCGGACCGGGCGGCGGCCCAGATGTCGCTCAGACACATAGGCTATTACCGACTGTCAGCGTACATGCGGCCATTCCAATCGACGGATGGAACACACAGGTTCGAGGCTGGAACCACGTTCGATCAGATTGCGACTCTCTACTCCTTTGACCGGAAGCTTCGCGTAATCTTCCTTGACGCCATCGATCGCATCGAGGTCGCGATCCGCTCGGCCCTCACCGAGTCCCTTGGGATCAAGCATGACTCTCACTGGTTTCTAGATCCGAAGCATTTTGCTGCTTCGACGAACCATGCCGAGCTTCTGCAGAAGCTGAGGGACGAGATCGGACATTCCGATCCCCGGAAGAGGGCGGTGCACATCGCTCACTACTACGCGAGCTACGACGAGCCGGACATGCCGCCGTCGTGGATGATCGTCGAAGCGATATCTTTCGGTAGCCTCGCGAACTTGGTCAGAAATCTCAACTTGGCGAATTCGAAGTCGGTCGCGTGGCTGATCGGACTCCAGGAGCCTGCACTGAAGTCCTGGTGCCTTTCGCTCTCCTACTTGCGAAACCTCTGCGCGCATCACAGCCGCATCTGGAATCGCGTTTACACGCTGAAGCCCACGACCATCAGGCAGTACGATGCCGACCTGAATCCGAACGACCGGACGTATGCCCAGGCAGTGAGCCTCAAGATCATGCTCGACAAATGCTCGGGACCATCGAACTGGGCTCAGAGGTTGAAGGACCTGATCGACGAGTTTCCCGACACTCCCATCGATAAAATGGGTTTTCCTCGAGATTGGAAGACGCGCGCGATCTGGAAAAGCTGATCTGGTCGGCCGCGCACCGGGCCGAGGGCGGCGAAGTCCGTTCGGCCGTCCAAATCGGTTCTGCATCCTGCAGCGCTGGGCGGTAACGCGGCGCACCGCTGCCGCGGCTTCGGCCGCTCAGATTCCTTGATACTTCGTCGGGAAGATCGGTTCGGTGTGGACAAGGGCGGCACGCAACACTTACCTTGCGCGAGGCATTTCAATCAGAGGTTTATGCGTGCGTTACATCATTGCGATCTCGGGACCGGTTGCGGTCGGCAAGTCGGCGTTCGCTGATGAGCTACTTCGTAGATTCAGTTCCCATCGGATTTCGACGCGAACTTTGTTGTTGGATAGTGGTTGCCCGAACGAGCGCGATGCGTTGATCGAGGCAGGCAAGCAGTTGGACGTGGACACCGACGGCCGCTGGGTCCGCGACGGCATAGCTCCATACGTCGCCGAGCACCAAGGCAAGGACGTGATCCTGGTCGATGCGGTCAGGACCGCCCGGCAGGTCGCGCACCTCCGCGAGACATACGGCGATCAGCTCGTCCACGTGCATGTTACCGCACCGTTCGAGGTGGTCAAGAAGCGCTACGAAGATCGCGGCTCTTTCGCCGACACCGGCATGACGTACGACCAGGTCAGAGCTGATCCGACCGAGTCCGGCGTCTGGTCGCTGGGCGACACGGCCGACAGGGTCGTCGAAAATCACAATCAGGAGCCCGCGTCGCTGCTTGCCTTGGCGGTGGCTGGGCTCGAACTCTTCCCGGGCAAGGCCGTTCCGCTCGTCGACGTCATCGTGAGCGGCCAGTACGGGAGCGAAGGCAAAGGGCATATCTGCGCTCATATCGCTACGGATTACGGCATCCTGGTGAGGGTGGGCGGCCCCAATGCCGGCCACAAGGTCGCGGAACCCGAGTACAATTACAGGCAGTTGCCGTCCGGTACCCAGTCCAATCCGGATGCGAAAATATTGATCGCTGCGGGATCGACGATCTCGCCCACGCGCATTCTTCGCGAGATCGCCCAGTGCGACGCCGCACGCCGCATCGTCATCGACGAGCAGGCCATGGTGATCGAAGACGCCGATGTGGCGTTCGAAAGCCAAGAAGGCGGTCTCGGAACGATCGGTTCGACAAAGTCGGGCGCCGGCTCTGCGCTGGCCCGTAAGATATTGAATCGAGGGAAAGAGCCGATGTTGGGCGGACCCGTCCGGTTGGCCAAGCATCATCCCGACCTGCTGCCGTTCGTCGGCTCGGTCGGGCGAGAGCTCGAGAAGGCGTATTCCTCAGGGACGCGCGTGATGCTCGAGGGCACGCAAGGCACCGATCTGAGCATCCATCATGGTCATTACCCGAACGTCACTGCGCGCGAGACGACGGCGGCCGGCTGTCTCGCAGACGCCGGAATAGCTCCGTCGCGCGTGCGCAGGGTCGTCATGGTCATGAGGCGATATCCGATCCGGGTCGGCGGCGAGTCGGGCCCCATGGGGATCTTGCTCGATTTCGAAACGATATCGAAACGGTCGGGCGTGCCCGTGAAGGAGATCGAGGACACCGAAGTCGGGTCGGTGTCGGGAAACAAGCGGCGGATCGCCGAGTTCGATTTCGAACAGCTTCGTCGTTCGTCGATCCTCAACGGGGCGACCGACATCGCGTTGTCTTTTTCGGACTACATCAGCATCGACAACCGCAAGGCCCAGACTTTCGATCAGCTCACGGACGAAACGCGCCGGTTCATCGCTTCCGTCGAGGCGGTTGCGAACGCACCGGTGTCGCTGATATCGACGCGGTTCGCCAAGTTTGGCGTCATTGATCGAAGGGATTGGCAGTGACGGAAGAAGAGCTGCTGGAGAATTATCCGCGTCTGTACCACATGGCGGAAGACGCGAGTTGGGAGTCGGTCGCCCGCCACGGCCTGCTGTCGACGACTGCGCTGCTCGACCTCTACGAACTCGAGGGCGAGGAACGACGCAGGCTGGAATCTGAGCGCCGACCGGAATCGGTCAAGATATCGCGGGACGGCTTGCCGGTGGCCATGGTTCGCGACCAGAAGCCGATGACCCGCTCCGCGCTTGAGAAGTGCCTGACGGACGGCACGACGCCCGAAGAGTGGTTCGAAACGTTGAACGCGCGGGTATTCTTCTGGCTCTCCAAGGATCGGCTTCAAGGACTCCTCGGTGCCCGGGCCTATCGCGACAAACCGCAGACCGTCATCACGCTGGATACGGCGAGCCTGGTCGCCGCACATCGCGATGCCATCACGCTCAGTCCGATCAACAGCGGCGCCACGATCTACAATCCGGTGCCGAGAGGACGCAGCACGTTCATGGCTATCGCCGACTTTCCCTTCGCCGTCCGCCGCAAGAAGCTGAAGAAGCCGATCAAGGACGCGGTGGTCGAGTTGACCGTGATGGGTGGCGTGCCCGACATCGAAGCTCACGCTCTGGCGGCGCATCGCATCTTCAAAGGCGAGAGGAAAGAGCTTTGGAGGCGCAAAGGCAGCGATCCCGGCGAGGGACCGTAGGCGGCGGCCTACGCCGCCGAGGTCTCGGTCAGACGCGCGGGGCGCCGATGCTTGCGCAGCAAGTCGGCCACATGCGACGTCAAGCCTACCTCTCCGCGGATGCGGACGCCGACGCCAGACGGCAGGCGGTGCAGCAGATTGCGCAGTTCTTCCAGGCCGCTCGACACGTCGAACGTCTCCCAGCGGTCGGCTTCGCCCGGAACGAGCGTGGACGCCGCGCTATCCGTGGCGCCCTTGTGAAGCTGGACGATCCAGACGCGCTTGCCGTCGTGGACCCACTCGAACCGCACTGGTCCAAGCCGTTCCTTCGTCCGGTGATAGATCGCCTCGACATCGCCCACCACGCTTGGCGGCAGGCGTTCCGGCACCTTCTGGCCGAGCATGAAGCGATCGCCTTCGCCGGCGGCGCCTTCGACGATGACTTCACCACGCGCATCCGTGATGGCGGCGCCGGCGAAAGTAGCAGGGACTGCGGCCTGGGAGAGAACCGCCGAGATCGCTTCGCCGCTCGGGTCCTCCGCGTTGAGCAGGCGGAACGGATCGAGCCAGCCCTTGATGGTAGTGAATCTGCCGGGCTCCTGCTCGCGCGGGCACGTGCGGGTCCACACTTCCTTCGACGAGGTCGCTTCGCCGAACGTGAACGGTGCGATGCGCCGCGAAATGCAGGTCGTCCGAGGAATGGGCAGGCCCATGGCGTGGGCGATCAACAGACCGAACGTCTTGTCGCCGATCAATCGGCTGAAGCGGTTCGGCCATTTGACGGCCGCCATGGCGGGCGCGCTGTCCGATCCTTCGTACTCCCACATCAGGGTGTGAGTCCGTCGCCAGCCACGCGGCTTGGGATGAATACTGAACTCGAGTCGCCCGCGACCGGCGTCGACCGTTTCGACCGGGATGCCGTACACCGTCTCGATCAGGGCGAGCGCCCAGTCCAGCGGGAGCGACGCCGTGCCGCCCTTTTCGACGCAGCGTGGCGTATCGTCGGGCGCGAACTCGGCCACGCCGCCCTGGATGACGCCGGATACGCCGCCATCGGACACGTCGACCGTTTCGTTCGCGATGACGAAGAGACCCTCGGCCGACATGCTTCGGACCAGCGCTTCCGCCTTCGTCAGATCGGACAGGCCGTAATGGAAGTCGCGGCTCCTCGGACTGTCTGGCGTGAAGCTGCGGAGGTTTATCGTCCCGTCGGGACTTTGCTCGATCAGGCTGCGGAGCGCGTCCGGCAAAGTCGGGAACTTGTGGTTGGCGTCGAAACCCGCGATGCGGCAGAATTCCTGACGCGGTCGGTTCGCATCGGGGGAGAAGCTCACGAACTGCGCGACATTCCCGACGCGGGCGAGCTCGTCCAACGAAACGTCCTTACGCAATGACATCGACCCGGCCCCTGTTACGCGTCCAGCTTCGGCATAAAGGCGCAAACGGCCGCGCGCTCCAGCCGTTCCGGAGAAATATCACCGCGTTTCACCGGACCTGGGATTATCCCTTGACAATCCTCTCTCGCCGCAGGGTCTCGAACCGATCGAGCCACATCCGCTTGGCGGTTTCCGGTTGAAGGTGCCGGACCACGATCGGGGCCGGCTGTATGGTCAGCCCGGCAAGCCATCCGTCCGTTCCCGGCGGCATGATCTGCCTTTGCTCCGCCGCGAGCACCCGCAGGTCGGCTTCTTTGATCTGAGGAGGAAGCGGGGATGCGATGCCGAACCGCTTCAGGACGGCATCCTGGACCGCGGCTTCGATCCGCTTGAAGTCGGGAAGCATCTGCTTGAGCGGGCGCGTGATGTCGCCGATGAAGGCCTCGGCCGAGTCGTGCAGAAGCGCTTCGAATTCGGATCCTTCGGCGACGTCGCTCACCAGCAGGCTGTGTTCGGCCACCGAGTAGAACATGCTGCATTGGCCGGAATACCGGCAGATGTGCGCGAGTCCATGGGCGATGTCCTCGGCCGTGAAGTCGCTGGTATGCGGCGAGGCGAAATCGAACCATGCGCCGCTATGGAGCATGATCGACGGTCCCACTTCGACCTTGACTGCGACCATCGCGCTCTTCTTCCAGGACATCGGACCCCGTCAATATAAATCGGCGCGCAACGCAGCGCCATCGTCCGCAGCCTATATCAATGGTTGTTGCATATAAAACAAAAATGTCGCAAATGGAGGTGTTCTCCCCCTCCTCTCACAATGCGGTCATGCCCCGAGGAAAGGTCGATCACCCCGCTATCGCGCGGCTGCGGGAGTTCGCCGGCGAGCGTCCTCACTGGAGCTTGCGGGAACTCTCACGCAGGCTGGACCTGAAGCGCTCGCTGGTCACCAGGGCACTGGCCGGGCGCCCCGTGACGGATGCGAACGCGAAGCTGATCGGGCAGGGTCTCGATCGCCTGGGCAGCGGCGAGCGGCCGCCGATCGATGTTTCATTTGCAACAGAATTGTTGCATTTGCTTCAGGAGGCGTTGTCCTCCCTCGACCGTTCGCGGCGGACGAAAGGCCGGCGCCGCAGAACCTGACGGTACGGCGCCGCGGAAGGCGATCGGCAAGCCGATAGGCTTGATCGGGCTGCGCGAGGGCCCGGGCTATTTGCGTCCGAGCTCGTCGACGATGGCGGACGCCAATCCGGTGTATCTCGCAGGCGTGAGGGCCAGGAGGCGAGTCTTCGCGGCTTCCCCGATATCGAGACCGCGCACGAATTCCGCCAACTCGGCTGCGCCTACGCGACGACCGCGGGTCAGGTCCCTCAGCAGGGCGTAGGGGTCGGTGATGTGCGAGCGACCGGCTACGATCTCGGCACGTACGACCGTCTGAATCGCCTCCGCGAGCACCTCCCAATTCGCATCGAGGTCGGCAGCGAGCACCGTCTCCGCGACGGAGATCTCGCTGAGCCCGCGCTGCAGATTGTCCAGGGCAAGCAGCGAGTGTCCGAAGGCGACGCCGATATTGCGTTGTGTCGAGGAGTCGGTGAGGTCCCGTTGCAGGCGCGAGGTGACCAGCGTCTGTCTGCAATCGCGAACAATCCAGCCCTCGCGACTGTGGGAATTTAAGATTGGTGCTGGGACGCAACAACCTGCCTTACAGTAGACTGTGGTAGGCGGAACTGACGTGCAATTGTTGGAATTTTTATTCCCGCTTTAAATGCAGCACGGATAGCATTTATTTGTCCTTGTCGTAGAGACAAGCCTGATGAATCAGATGCCGAGTCACCTTTTTGGGAAGAAGAAGTATCGACTTGTGAAGTTGCCGGGATCTTCTTTTCTATCGGGTTGGACCAGGAAATACTTCTGCGCTTTGCTTCCTGCAATACACCGGCCAACAGACGTGCAAAGGTGGCTTCATCTAAGTGCCGTAGCGATCCCTCTAAGTCGCTTGGCAGAATTGGAGTTCGATGAGGATCGCCTGGCGTTAACCCGCGCTTCTTTTCCATGGTTGCCGCCGGAGAATCTTGAAAGGCCAATAATGGCCGCGAACTCAATTGTCATCAACTCAAGTTTTCAAGGCGCAATTTGTAAGCACTCCACGCAATATTCATAATCAATATTACGCGGGCCTCAATAAATTGCCGACAGTGCCTAA
>NZ_JANADQ010000002.1:0-639008 GCF_024199885.1 Bradyrhizobium sp. CCGUVB23 | reverse complement strand
TGCACGAGGGCCCCGGCGGCGAGCAGCGGCTGGTGGCCTATGTGGTGTGTGCGCCTGAAGCAGCTTCGAACGGGTTGGATGGAAGCGAGCTTGCCGGCGCCTTGCGCGCGCACATAAGTGCGCACCTGCCGGACTACATGGTGCCGGCTGCGTTCGTACGGCTTGCGGCGCTGCCGCTGACGGTGAACGGCAAGCTGGACCGCAAGGCGCTGCCGGCGCCGGACGATGAGGCGTATGCGCATCGCGCCTATGAGGCGCCGCAAGGCGAGGTCGAGATCACGCTGGCACAGATCTGGGCCGAGCTTCTCGGTGTGGAGCGGGTCGGACGCCACGACCACTTCTTTGCGCTCGGCGGGCACTCGCTATTGGCGGTGCAGCTGATCAGTCGAGCACAAAAAGCTGGGCTGACGTTTAGCGCTGCCGACCTCTTCCAAGCCCCTGTTCTGAGGGAGCTCGCATCGAAGATTCATTTGAAGCGACAGCCCAGCAGTCCGCAAGTGATTTCCGTTCTGGAAACGGGATCACAGCCACCTCTCTTCTTTGTTCCCACAGGATTGGGCGATTGTTCCTATGTCCTCCCCCTTGTGAAGGAAATGGACGTCGACTGTCCGGTCTATGCTTTGCCATGGCCGCATTTCGACGACGAACGTCCACTAACTCTTGAGGCAATAGCGGCGGAAGTAATGCTAGCAGTTAGAGAGATCCAGCCACATGGACCGTATCGCTTTGCTGGATACTCATCAGGGGCAATCTTGGCTTACGCGATTGCGCAGCACTTAGTGAATCTGAATGAAGCTGTGTCATTCATGGCCTTCATGGATGCTGCGTTACCTGCAAATCGACGAAGCTTATCGCCGACCCAAATGGCACGGGAAGTGCTGCTGGATTCGATGGAATTCTTGGAAGATGACAGCTTCCAGGTCTTAGAACGATTTGCTGCAAACAGCTCGATTGGCCAACTGATTCAAAAGGCACAGCAAATTGGGGCGATACCCCAGGACCGTGATCTAGAAAGCCTTCTTCTGACGTATGAAAAGGCCGCGCAGTTCCAAAGGGCACTGGACTTGTATGAAGCTCCATCTCATGGAATCGAGATCAACCAGTTTTATGTCAACGGACCTGTCCGCAGCCGTCGTGCACGAGGTTCAATAGGTCAGGAAGCAAGTTCGCCGTTGCGGGGGTGGGACAGGGTTTTGCGTGCTGAAGCCATTCACGCCGTGTCCGTTCCGGGTGACCACACGACGATGATGAACACCCCAGAAAACCGCCGAGTTCTGGCTCGATGCCTTTCGATAGCCTTGAACAATTCACCAGACCGTCGGCGGCAATCGCAGGTGCCGCCGAGCTAACCTTGTTCGGGCATCGATTGGGAGCGGCGGCCATGATCTGGGATGTGGAGCAGGCCCACGCTTTGAACACCAGGGAGTCGCCTGCATGTTTCGCGGGATCGTGAGCACGGATTTCAGAGCATCGTGAGCAGAGATTTCAGACGATCGTGAGCGTGGATTTCGCGGGATCGTGAGCAATTTTTGAATGGCTCAGCCCGCTTCGGCCGACAACTCAACCGGCTTAGGAACTGCCTCGTCAGTGAACGAGGAAGGCCGATGCCCACCCAGAGATTGTCGATGCGCCGGATCAAAGAGGTTCTCCGCTTAAAACATGTTCTCCAGAAACGCCTGCAGTTCGATTTCGACCGCCCTGGCGAGCAGATCACGGGCTCCATTGCGCAGGATTTCTGTCAGTGTCCGACCGAAAAATAAGTTGAGTGATATCAGCGAGTTCTGATTCCATTGGTGTTGCGAAGCATCAAAGGGATCGAGAATGTGGACTGATATCACTCGGGCACAGTTTGCCCGAGAGGAGCTGCGTTTGCCAAGCGACTTGACGGATGCGGAATGGGTCGTGCTGGAGAGGTTGCTTCCTGTGCGGGCCAAGCGCGGGCGGCGCCCGAAATGGAGCTATCGGGACATCGTCGAGGCAGTGCTCTATCTGCTGCGCGGCGGGTTGCCGTGGCGCATGCTGCCGCCCACTCTGTTTCCACCAATGACCACGGTGCAGTACTATTTCTACCAATGGCGCGACAGCGGATTGTGGCAATCGATCAACCACGCACTCCTGATGCTGGCGCGCGAGGCGATCGGCCGGGAGGCCTCGCCGACGGCTGGTGTGATCGACAGCCAATCGGTCAAGACCACCGAAGGTGGCGGCCCTCGCGGCTACGACGCGGGAAAGAAGATCAAGGGTCGAAAGCGCCACATCGTCACCGACACCCAAGGGCTCCTGGTCGGCGCGATCGTTCACGCTGCCGACGTCCAGGATCGCGATGGCGCGCCAGATGTCCTGTGCAGCATTCGCTACCGCTTCCCCTGGCTGCGCCATGTCTTCGCCGATGGCGGCTATGCCGGCGAAAAGCTCAAGGCGGTGCTAGAAAAGATCGGCCGGTGGACTGTCGAGATCATCAAGCGCTCCGATGCCGCACAGGGCTTCGAGGTGCTTCCGCGCCGCTGGGTGGTCGAACGAACCTTCGCCTGGCTCGGCCGCAACCGCAGATTGGCCAAGGACTTCGAGCGAACCATCGAAAGCGCAACTGCCTGGCTCTTCCTCGCCTCCGTCCAACTCATGACAAGGCGCATCGCAGCCATAAAAACAGCAATGCAATTTTGAGTCAGATGGGGTATTCGGCCTGTTGCTGAGCCCCGTGTTAGCAGGGTGGTGCGCTTCAGGTTGATGATAAACGTGGTCTGTGTCGAGCAGCCACAAGCATCGGACGGAGAAGCGCAGCATGAAACATTACGCCGGATTAGACGTGTCGGTCAAAGAGACGTCCCTATGCATTGTCGATGAAACAGGCCGCATCTGCCGGGAAGTGAAAGTGGAGAGCCACCCGGAAGATCTTCTTGCTGTACTCAACGATCCGACTTGGCGGTTTGACCGGATCGGACTCGAGGCCGGGCCGCTGTCACAATGGCTGTTCAGCGGGCTGGCGGAAGCTGGCCTGCCGGCAATCTGCATCGAGACACGGCACGCCAAGGCGTTCCTCAAGGCGCAGGTGAACAAGAGCGACCGTAATGATGCGCGTGGCATTGCGCAGATGATGCGTGTCGGCTTGTTCCGGCCTGTCCACGTCAAGACCCTGACCAGTCAGAAGCGACGGGTCCTGCTTGCCGGTCGCAAGCTGCTTCAGGAGAAGGCCATTGCCATCGAGAATGACATTCGTGGGCTGTTGCGCAACTTCGGCTTGAAGGTTGGAATTGTGGGGGTGATCGGCTTCGAACAACGCATCCACGAACTCACCGTTGGTCAGCCGGAGCTGACCGAACTCATGGAACCGCTTCTCGTCGCCCGACGCGTTTTACGCGAACAGTTCACGCGACTGCATCGCAATGTGGTTCTGCTTGCCCGGGAAAGCGAGGTCTGTCGCCGGTTGATGACAATCCCCGGTGTTGGTCCCGTCACGTCGTTGGCCTTTATCAGCACGATCGACGTTCCCGCCCGCTTCAAGAGTTCGAAAGCCGTCGGGCCCTCCCTCGGATTGACGCCAGTCCTCAACCAGTCCGGTGAAAGCCACCGCATCGGTCGGATCTCGCTGTGCGGCGATCAAGCCATGCGAGCGCTACTCTATGAGGCCGCGCAGGTCATGCTGACGCGGGTCCAGAAATGGTCCTGGCTCAAGGCGTGGGCCATGCAGATCGCCAAACGACGCGGGCAGCAAAAGGCGATCGTCGCTCTGGCGCGGCGGCTCGCCGTCATCATGCACCGCATTTGGAGCGATGGAACGGAATTCCGCTGGACACGGGAGGTCTCGCCCGCGGCACAATAGTGCGACGCGCGGTCCACACACTCGTTGTTTAGTGGGGCGAGGTCCCTCGCGGGACGATGGACGAGATGAGTTCGCTTTGGGCTCTTGTACGGTCGCGTCCCTGCGATCAGCACGCGAGTCAGATTGTTCCGTCTCGTTCTACTGATCCCATGCTGGGAGAGCCATACGGCTGATCCCGAAGAGAAGCACGGCCCCGCGAGCGGCACCGAACCCGAGGAGGCGCCCAACCAAAGCCCTTGACCAAATCCGGCCGAATAGAGAAGACTCTTAGCTTGACTTTGTACATTATGCGGCGAAGCAAAGCGCCTGCGCCATACGGACAAGTCGCGCTGGTGGTATTTTATGCATTTCCGGGTTTGACGGGGAGTGTCGATAAAGATCGTCGCTCCACAATACGAGGCGCACAGCGCCAATCGCATCCGTGAATGTCAGATCGGTTTTCCTGTACCATGCGGCGGCGTAAGGGCGGGTGCTTTGGCTGAGAACATCCTTCGCCCAGAGTGTCACGAGACTATAGAGGGCCAGGAGCGAAGGTGTTGTGCGGATGATGGCGGTGCCATTCCACTGGCGCTGAGTCTCCACACCGAGATGGGTGCGGGTTTCTGCGAACGTCACTTCGATCTGCCAGCGTCGAACGAAGTAGGCGATGATCTGGGCCGGCTCGAATTCGGTATTTGTGCTCATGAACGCCTGCGGTTCGCGACGGCCCGTCGGGTCTCGAACCAGGACCCAGCGAATTGGCCTTGGCGGGGTTCCTCGCCGATACCACAAGCCGGTGCCTGTCGTGATATCGAGGTGTTTATCGGTTTGCCCGCCATACCAGCTTGAGGCGACGATGCGTTGCCACACCGTCTTGGGGTTGTTGAGGACGGCTTTTAGCTTGGGCAGGGGCATGCCTTTTTGTGCAGGCCGTCCAAGCGTGTGTTCGTGTCGCGGATCTGGCTGGGCAAACAGACTGGCGTCTAGACGCAGGCGCGTGATGAGGGTGGCCCTGTCTGGCAGCGCTGCGGCCAATGTGTGGACAGCAAAACTGCTGTCGCCAACAAAGATGAGATCGCGTCCAGGCAGCCAGCGGCAAAGTTGCATCACGCCCTGTCTTGCCCAATCTGTCAGCAGTTTGTGCTTTCGCCCCTTCTTTTTGTCGTAGCGCTCTGAGCTTGACTTTGGCCAATTTTACACTTGTTCATCTTGTACGCGGAACCCTGAACATCGGATCGTTCTCGACGATTTCATGAGCGCTCGTGAGCATGAGTTTCATGCGCCCCATATTGCCAAAGGTCGTCCAGCGCCCCTTCACGTTCGACCAGTAGAAGAGCTCGAAGCGATCGGTATCTGGAATGGGGCGCAGCCGTGCGACCGGATTTGAAGTCCGACGGTTGATAACTAAATAACCGCCACTGCTCTTTTCTATGTCGTGATGCGTGAACTGAGCAGCAATCTGGGCAAGCGTTGGGTCGGATTTTGCCATAGCGCTCAATGTGCTCGATGGGTGCCGCGCGGGCCAGGATGAATCGGTTTGCCGACTCAATTTGTCGCAGCTGGACGAGGTTGCTGCGATTCATCGTGCCGATTCTACCGATGGGATGCAACATGCCCGCCTTCTCCCCCGCTCTTGCGATCCGCTGCCGCCGCGTTTTGTGGCCCGGCTTGCCGTCTTCACCGATCTGTTCACACGCCCCACTTGGCTGAATGTTCTGACGCTGCTCGCCGGCGTTATCCTGGCGCCCGGCCGGCGCACTGTCACGGCGGCGCTGCGCATCTTAGGGCGGGAGCGCGATCGCGATTTCTGTACTTTCCATCGCGTCCTCAACCGAGTGGCGTGGTCGTCGCGGGCCGCGGCAGGCCACCTGCTGCTCCTGCTGATCAAGGTCTTCGTGCCGGCCGGCGAGGCGGTGGTGATCGGGCTCGATGACACCATTGAGCGGCGCTGGGGGCCCAAGATCAGCGCCCGCGGCATCTATCGCGATCCGGTGCGCTCCTCCAAGGGGCACTTCGTCAAAGCCAGCGGCCTGCGCTGGCTTTCTGCCATGTTGCTGGTGCGCGTGCCGTGGGCCGATCGCGTCATGGCGCTGCCTTTCCTCACGCTGCTCGCCCCCTCCAAACGCTTCTATGACGGCAAATCGCGCTCGCCCAAGACGCTGCTCGATTGGGCCCGCCAGGCCGCCCGGCAAATCCGCCGCTGGTTGCCCGATCGATATATCGTACTGGTCGCCGACAGCGCCTTTGCGGCCATCGAATTCCTTGCCGCAGTCCGCAAGCACGTCTGCGTCGTCACCCGCCTGCGCCTCGATGCCAACCTGTTCGAATTTCCCCGACCAAAGCGCAAAGCTCGTGGCCGCCCTCCAATTCGAGGCAAGCCCCACAAAAAACTCTCTGCCATCCTCAAGGATCGCAACGTGTCCTGGACGCGTTATCGGGTCAGTCTCTGGTACGGCCGAACCAATCGCACCGTCGAGATCGCAACCGGCACTGCGCTGTGGTATCGCGGCGGTGTTCCGCCGGTGCCGATCCGCTGGCTGCTCGTCCGCGACCCAACCGGCGAACTCGACCCACAGGCTTTCCTGGCGACCGATCTCAACGCTCATCCCCGCGACATCCTCGCTTGGTTCGTCAGTCGCTGGCAGGTCGAAGTCACCTTCGAGGAAGTTCGCGCTCACCTCGGTGTCGAGACCCAGCGCCAGTGGTCGGACAAAGCCATTCTGCGCTCCACCCCGATTTTGCTCGGCCTCTACTCCATCATCACTCTATGGACCCACGACCTCGCCAAGGCACGAAAGCTGAAGCCCAGAACCGCAGCTTGGTATCCAAAAGCCACCCTGACCTTTAGCGATGCGATCGCCGCCGTTCGACGCCAAATATGGGCTCATCAGATTTCTTTCATGTCCCGGCCGCGCCGTGACAGCATAGAAATTCCGCGCCATATCTGGCGCCGGATGGAGAATGCGCTCGCCTACGCCGCATAAATCGGCCAAAGTCGAGCTGAGGGGCATAAAAGCGTCAAGACTGGTAGGGCCTTGATGCATTTGGCCCATGGGACCGGGGCAAGAACCATGAAGCTCAACCAGCGCAAGCCGCTGGCTTTGACGAAGTGACCATGACTGGAGCGCACCGGATCGCGATAGATGCCACGGGCGGCAATCTTTGGTCCCCATCGGCGCTCGATAGTGTCATCCATGCCAATCACAATGGGACCGTCGGGTACGAGGCTAGCGACAACGACCGATAGCAGCCGCGAAGCCAGCGTGCGCGGATTCCAACGCGCTCGATTAAGGAGCTGATGGTAGAGGGAAAACTTGCCAGCCTCAGCGCGGCCGGTGATCCGCAAACAGGACGTCACCGTTCGTTTGCCTGGAGACAGGATCGCGCCCATCACCAGGACCAGCAGATGCTCCCAACTGGGTGCGGTGAACCAGGGACGAAACGACGACAGCCACTGGCGAAGGATGTGCGGAACAGGATCTCCAGACCCGACGCAGTTCTCGTTATGATCGGTCATACACCGGTTCGAATCCGGTCAGGCGAAGTAGGCAAGTCAGTGAGAGTGAGACTGCGGCGAATTGATTCACCCCGTTCAAATTGCCACAAAATGAGAGGACCGCGCGCACCTCACGCTGCCAGTACGCGGAAGATCAGCGCCGCCGCTACAAACCTGAAATGCCCAAGGGATTTTGTACAAAGTCAAGCTTAGACTAAGAAACTAAACATTCCCGCCGACTTCTCCTGCGGGAGCGTCAGCCAGCGGAAACTTCGATATCAAATCCCAAGAAGTTTCCGTGAAATAAAATCGTGAAGCGCAACTGTAGGTGCCATCGCGGGCCGCGCGTAAAACTTGACTCCGGTCCTGGCGGTGTCGGCCGCGTCGAGCGCGTTCTTCATCGAGGCGGCTGCGAAGACGGTGATCGAGGCCTGACCTGGAGAGCGTTCGCTTGGCGCGCACGATCTCGATTCGGACGCGCTTAGTTTTCTTCGATTGAGCTTGAGGCTTCCTTCGTCCGATCTGTCCGGTCTTGCGCAAGGAGGTATCGGCCCATCGATGGACAAGAATCGCCGGGGACTTTGAACTCGCGATGCGCGACTGGAGTTGGCAATCAAGTCTTCGACGCTCCCGGTGGCTTTCGGTGGGGGCCGGGACCAATCATAGATAGGGAAAACAGGGCTCGAAGCTGACGCATGTCGCGATCCGCCGCGCGATGATCCGCCGAATCCGCCGAGACCTGCCTCTCTGGCTCGATCTGGTGCGTCCTTACGGCTTCTTGGGAATTTTGCCATGGGAGCGCGTGCTGAGCAAAGCTGCTTGCACGTCCCCTTCTCAGACTTCCGGATTTCCTGGTGCGTCCGCGCGAAAACACGAACGTGCTGGAAGCGGCCATCCTGTTCGATCCGCCGCCCTCGATAGCGCCGGATACCCGCAGGAGAGCCTGAGAAATTCGAAGACGTTGCTCATTGCTGCACGGTCCTATCATGCTGTTCGGCAAGCCGTTCCAGCTGTTCATCGATCTCTGAGGCGGATAGGCCGCGATGCCTGCCATCTTGGTAAACGGCAAGCATGGGGTCGGCCCGCTGGTGGGAGTATCCTGGTCGTGGAGAACCTCGAGGCGACAGACGCGGGAAGAGCGCGAGGTAGGCCGCAGGCTCTTCTTGCTCTTGCAGACGTGTTTGAGTGGCGTGCTAAAACCTAGCTAACACGCGGATCAGGCCCCTCGATCATGTGAAGTGCCCTTCGTGGTTGCGGGAAGCGCTAATTCGCGTTACCGCTTAAAACTAAGCGCGATCGCCTGCGGAGAACAGGTAGGGGCGTCCAGATCGGCGAGCGGTGGCATGAAGCCGAGCTTGCTGCCAGCGACGCATGGATCGCGAAGAGCGGCGAGAGGATAACGTGCGCCAGGCCGTGCCTCGGCTAGTCGAGCTCGGGCTGAGGACGAAGAAGTGAGCAGGAATGCATTGAACGATTTGAGGTGACCATGAAGCTGCTGATCGCGCTAATCACGCTGTTTTTTGCGAACGGCGTTTTTGCTCAAGCTGCTCCACCCGGAGCAGCAAAGATGCCATCCACTCATGTTAAGCCGCAGGCGCCGCTGGGTTGTAAACTAGTCGGGACGGTCAGAGGCACGAAGATCTGGGCAGGTGATTGCGTTGCTGCGACACCCCCAGTGGACACGCCAGCGCCGTCATCCCCGTCAGCCGAAGGCAATGCGCCCGCAGAGAAGCAGTGATGGGCTCAAAGGCGCTCACGCGAGTCGCCGGCTTCGGGCTGAAGGCGAGGAAGGGCTGAAAGGGAGCGATTAGAGCTCGTCATTGGGCCCCCCGGATATGTTTGGTTGGCTTCATAAATCTGCAATCATAGCGTGCTATGCTAATCATCTTGACTTCAAGTTCGGAGTGAAAAAGAGGGCGCAGGTTTTCTTAGTTAGAGACTTATCAACTGGATAATCGGCATATGGCCTACGATTTGGCTACGGTGCAGATGCTCCGCAGAGTCCTTGAGTACTTGTTAGCCCCAGGTTCACTCGGCAGAAAAACCGCTCTGCGCTCGAGATGGCTGAGTACATTCTGTGGCTTGCCTCGCGGGGGGAGCGCGAGCCATCAGCGATCAAACGGCGCGTGCTGGATGAGTTTTTGACGAACGCTAGTAGCTGCAGCGCAAAGCCAAGACTAGTGGGCACGGCTTCGGTAGCGGCTCAGGCGACGGCTGGCCCCGTAAGTTAGCGTGTGGTAGCAAAGCGCCTGATCCCCATACGGCGTTCTGAGCGGCTGCCGTTTCGGCTGTATCCCTATCACGCGGGATTGGCCAACGATGGTGAGAGGATCCACGTCTGAACGGGACTTCCTCGAGCGCGGTCTTTCTGGTCAACAACTAGCAGCTCTGAAAAAGCGCGCGGATAGCCCGGCTGACCATTGGTGGAAGGAGGTACTGGAGAGCAAGGATCTCTTGCAGTCAGAAATGGAGACACCTGAACGCTTGTGTCAAAGGTTAGAGCGTCTGCAAAATTGCTTTCGAAAACGGCGGCAGCAGCGATTGCAGCCAGCTTCCGCGATCCACTAAAAGTATGGTGAAGCTGGAACTTGAGATTAAGGACCCATATGTGTCGTAGCGGTCCAGCGCCGCCGGCGGCGAGCAGAGTGCCGCAAGGGCAAGGGCGAGTTGGCGGCCAAGCGCTTTCGAGCCACTGTGATCACGCCAATGCCGCACGACCGTCGCATGCGGCACACGATCAGGTGACGTGATTGGGATCCGGTCGGATCGTTGGGCGATCGGCGGATGTACCTGATCTCAACGATCCGGGAGAAGCCCCGGCGGGCTCGTTGTCAAGCCGATCGGTTTTAGCCCGCCGGTGCTCGCGAGGGACGGCGACGCTTGTTGAGTGGATAACGAAGGCCGCGACACAACGAGCCCGCAGCCAGCGCGCCAGCCAAAACCATCGCGACCGGCCTCAAAGGCGACCGCTATGCGTGTGATCGCGTGCTAACGAGACGGTAACGTCTTCCTGCACGCGCTGGCGTATACGCAAGTGCACTTTCTGCACCGGATCCTGAAGCAGCCTGGCCTGTTGCCTCGGTATCACCGAGAGCCAGGGAATTGGACGACGTTGCTTTATTGCTGCGCGCTTCCATCATGCTGTTCGGCGAGCACCCACACCTGCCAAACCTAGAGAGCCTGGGCAACTCGTCCGAGCAGATGGCCGGCGGACGTCAAAACCCCCGAGACTCTAACCGTCGCTGGATGAAAACTCAGTGGCAGCTCAGATGTCCTCGTCGGCCACCTTTCCCACCACTGCTTGGTTTCTGCTTTCACAGTGCGCCACCCCTGATCTGCGCCAGCTGCGAGTCGGCAAAATGATCCGCACTTGCGAGCGCTTCGGGCCTCTCGGGCGGCTTCTCCGCTACGCCCAAGGTCGCAAGTCGCAAACACACAACTCTGCTTGAAAGCGGAATGTTGCTCTGGAATTATCCATCAACCTGAGGTCGCGTTGGCGCGGTCCAGATTTTGATTCTTTGGGGTATTTCGATGCAGGAAGTTGCGTACAAGCCAATCCGGACCGTGCCAATGTTCGGTGCTCGCGCCTTTGCCCGCAAACTTCTGGCGGAGGTGGATCAGCTCAACTCACACCTTCTATCCGCCGAGCGGGAGCGGGAGGAAGTTCTGTCGAAAAACGCCGACCTCAGCGCGACTGTCGAACAACTGAGGACCCAGATAGAGCAAGTTCGAGCGGAGCGCGATCTCGGGCGGAAGCAGCTTGAGTCAATCGGAGCCGCTCCGCTCCTCGACATCGACGCGCGGCGACGGGAATTACAGGTGCAGGTGGATGCACTGAACAAACAGCTTGCACAGGCTCGCGCGGACATTGCTGCTGAACAAGCCGCCTTGCGGAAAGAGGTCGAAGAAGCTCGCCAAACTATCGTCGAAACGAGGGAGACTGCCCTGCTTCAAGAAATTGGAATCTATGATTACCGGCACCCTCTCACAGATACGCTGGCTTACAAGAAAGCGTTGGATCGGCTCCAAGATGCCACCAAGGCAACGGCAAAAAAGGATGGCAGCGCGGTACTCGCTGCCACTAGCTGGACGGTCGGCGGCTCCGAAGCTGAAGGCCGCAAGATGACGCTAGAAGTTTCCAAGCTCATGTTGCGCGCCTTCAACGCCGAAGCTGACAACCTTGTGCGGGGCCTGAAACCATACAAGCTGCAAAGTGCAATCGAGCGGTTGAAGAAGGTAGAGGAGACCGTGAGAAAGCTGGGTGCCACGTTGCAGGTGAGCATCTCGCCCGCGTACGTTCAACTGCGAATCGACGAACTCGAACTCACTGCCGATTTTCTCCAGAAGCAAGCTGAAGAAAAAGAGGCTGAACGGCAGGAACGCGAGCGGATGCGAGATGAGCGGAGAGCGCAGCAAGAGATCGAGCGCGAGCGCGCAAAACTGGCTAAGGAGAAGCAGCACTACCAGAATGCGCTGGAAGCAGTTACCATAAATGGCGACCAGCACGGCATGGAGCGGCTTCGGGAGCAAATCGCCGACGTGGATAAGGCAATCGAGAGCGTGGAAGCTCGCGCAGCCAATACACGCGCAGGCTATGTGTACGTGATCTCCAACATTGGGTCATTCGGCGAGAGGATGGTAAAGATTGGAATGACGAGACGGCTCGATCCAATGGAGCGCATTCGGGAACTAAGCGACGCATCGGTGCCGTTCAACTTTGATGTTCATGCACTCTTCTTCTCTGATGATGCTATAGGAATCGAAACTTTGATGCATGATCGGCTGTCGGGCTGCCGCGTGAACGAGGTGAACCGAAGGCGAGAGTTCTTTCGGGCGACGCCCTCAGAGGTGAAGACGCAACTCGGTCAGTTAACTGGGCAACTATTGGAGTTTCGCGAAGTAGCTGAGGCTATCGAATATAGACAGAGCTTGCGGATGCGAAGTGGTACGAGCGGATCAGCTGCGAGCCAGACGGGTGAGCGACCTGCCGATTGACGGGCAACTTCTGGATCTGACATCTGCGTCCTCTTGCGGTCGCGGTAATGCTCCCGCGTGGCATTAAGAACATAGGAGCTTGCGAGAACGCATTGAAAAGTCCAAACACGTCGCTGTCGCTCATCGCGAGCTATCTGCAATGGAGATAGGCTGTTAGCAATTTGGTAGAAAATCGTTAAATGGGACGGTCCCAGAATTATTGCTTCACGCTAATGTCGAATACGGCCTCGATCGGTCCTGTCTCATTTCTCGGGAGAGGGAACGATCCGTGAAGATAATCACCACCTTGTAGTTGCCGGCGTCTCTCAAAGAGAGGCTAGCCGTTGCATGATTGCGGAAATATTCCGCGTCGAATGGAAAGCGTTGCGTCGAGTTACTGTGTTTCGGCGTGGGGTCTCAACCATGATCGGCGTGGGGGTCCCATCATTTCAATTCAATGAAATCAATGGCCTGAAGGGGTCCCGACGACGCCGATGGGGGTCATTTTTCGATCAGCATTCACACACGATGTCGCCAGATTTACGCGGTTCTCGAAAGCCATCGACAAGGTGACGGCAGATAACGACATCGATGACCGACTTTGATAGTAGACCGTTCAAGCAAGAGGTGCCAACTATAACCCACGATGCGTTCAGCCGCCCTTAAGTCGAGGTATGAGAATAACGTTGACGCCTAGCGGATTGTTGGGGGTCACCTCCCTTATCCCTGCAGCCAACTGCGCGATGTAGGGATGACCGTGGATGTAAAAAACTGTCGTGGGCTGGAACGACCTCGGGAAGGCGTCGAATCTATTCAGCACGCCGAGCAGGACGTCCGGGGCCGGTTGAGGACCGTGATTCCAGTCCGAGCCTACGATGTGCGTGAAATCATGGTTCAATCTCCTTGCCCGCAGATCGAACGGCAAATATGACAACTGCCGCGGCAGGTCGTCTTGGCTAGTGCCTCCGGCTAATTTGCCTTCGGTCTTCTCTTTCGAACCGCTGGGTTCCCCCGCATCCTGCGCACTGAACGGCTCCACGAGTTTTTCGGCTCGAATTTTCTCCAACTCCGCAATGAAGTGCGCAGTCCATCGCTGGATGGGATACGCGCGAAGCCTCCCTATCATGTCTCGCCAGCGCCTGTGGCGCTCGCAGGGCGACATCGAAATTGCCGCCTCAATCTTATCTGCTATGTCATCAATGTTGTTCGGATCGACGAGCAGCGCCTGGTCCAACTCTTTCGCCGCGCCGGCAAATTTTGACAAGATCAGCACGCCGGGATCGGTCGGATCTTGCGCCGCAACATATTCTTTCGCCACCAGATTCATACCATCGCGCAAGGGCGTAACCAAGGCGACCTTCGCTGCGCGGTACAGACTCGCAAGTTCGGCTTGGCTGAAGCCCTCTTCGACATAGCTAATCGGAGTCCAGTCGCCTTCACGATAACGGCTGTTAATATCGCAGATGAGGCGGGCGACATTCTTCTGTAGATCGCTGTAAGCTTTAATGCCGCTGCGCGATGGGATCGCGATCTGCAATAGCGAAATAGTGTGCGTGAGATCTGGCCTTTGGGTCCATAAGCGATCTAAAGCGTTGAGGCGCTTGTCGATACCCTTGGAGTAGTCGATCCGGTCGACACCGATTGCAATCTTTTCACTGTTGAGACCGCGCCGTATCCCCGAGATCCATGGCTCCGACGCGGCGACCGCGCTCCATAGCGCGAACGTGTCCACATCGATGCCGATCGGAAACACCTGGCATCGCGTCACGCCGCGACTTGGTGAGAGCACGACACCGTCTCCGCTGACTGTCAGCTCGAGGTCGGCACGAACACAGGCGAGGAAATTCTTCCGGTCATCGTCGGTCTGAAAGCCGATCAAATCGTACGCAAGCATCGATTCGACCAGTTCGCATTGATGCGGCACAAGCAGCATCACCTCAGGCGCCGGCCATGGCGTGTGCAGGAAGAAACCGATCGGCTGCTTGATGCCGAGCTTACGCAGCTCGGCGCCGAGCGTGAGGAAATGATAATCATGCACCCAGAACGCGGTCGGCTCCTTGAACTGGAGCAGTTCTCGCGCCATGATGGCGCTGATCTTGCAATAGCTGACATGGTCCGCTTCCGACGCGTTGATGAGGTCGGTGCGCGAATGCAACGCCGGCCATAGTGCCGAATTAGCAAATCCCTCATAATAGCGGCGATGATCCTCCGCAGGCACATCCACCCTCACAAGCTTGCCTCCGCCAAGTTCCCTGACAGGCGGCTCTTTCTCTTGACCAACCTCCAATGGAGGTGAAGGCCCCACCCAGATTGCTCCGGATTGTTGCACCACGGGACGCAGCGCCGCCTCAAGCCCGCCTATCTTGGGTTCATTGGCATCGCCGCTGGCAACCCGGTTCGACACGACGACGAGAGTCACACGTCGTCCTTTCCCCGTTTGCCCGGCGTTCAATCACCTTGCCAAGGTTGATCGCCGAAGATTTGCGGTCTGACACCCGACTGGCCTCGACGACTTCATGTGCGCTTCGTCGGCTGTTACGAAACACAACGAGCCGGCTCAAATAGCGGGCGTGCCACGCAGGCCGTCGCTGACCCGCAAGACAAATGTGGTCATTCAGGCGCCCAATGCGCCAATGGCTTCGTCTCGCGAAGGCAGCCTGCCCAAGGCCAACCAACGCATTACTAGTTTTCGCAGACAAAACGGCCTGTATTTTTTCGGCGACGCACAAGCCCCTACGCGTCGTCCATCTGGCCGCTCGAGCACCTCCGAGCCGCGCCGCAGGAGAGAATCGCTGTCTCGACGATGAAACCGTCGCGGTGCGGGACGGCCATTTACACAACGCTGAGCTCAATTACTGCCTACCTGACTTGGTATGTGACACAAGGACGCGCTCGCATGGTAGGACCGAACGTCTGCCACGCTCGAGAAATATTGTTAAGAGACAAAAGGCGTCTCGCCCATACCGCAAGCCGAACTGCTCATCGGTGGACATGCGGCGGCGCCGAACGGTCGGCCAACCGAGCTTTGTCACTCGGGCCGATCCAGAAGCATCTTCTGGTGACCGGCGACCGCTATTGGCAGATGACAGGGGCCGGCTGGCGACCGACAGCCGTACAACCATTCAAGCAAATGCCGCTAACGCGACAACGCGCGTTTGGCGGGCCAGACTACGCGGCGAACCAGGTCGGCGCCGGCCATGAGGCGCTCCGCCGCAGTAGGGCCGGCGAACTAGCCCGGATTTCTCACGCTGTCTGACGGCTCCCGGGCGAGCGTTGAGATCGGCGGCGGAACAACGCGCGGCGGTCATTTGGGCACGACTTCTCGCCCGCTGTGGCGGGTTGGCCATGGGCATTCAGAGGATCATGAGGGGCGGAGGTTCTCCTGTGGGCCGGGGGTTCAGAAAGCCGCGCTGTCAAGCGCGGCCCATGCCGTTCGAAAGACATCGGTGTAGGGGAATGCCGACGCCATCGAGAACTTGATCCTGCGAACGCTGATGCGGACCTGAGCGCCGATCTTGAACAGCTTCAGGCGGATGGTACCGCATGTGGCATCAGCGAAGCTGGTCGTGGCCAGGGCGATGCGGCGCAGTGCGCTGATAAGAATGAGAGCGGCGGTGCAAAAGTCGGCCACGGTAGCGGCGGGATAATCCTGCTGCGGGCGGAGTAAAATCCGGCCACCTATTTCTCTTCTGCAATGAATGCAGGAGGGACAGGGGATCTACACCGTGGAATTATATCTCAAGGTTCGCCTGGCGGTCTCGGAAGGGATGACGCAGCGTCAGGCAGCGAAGCATTTCAACATATCTCGCGACAGCGTAGCCAAGATGCTGTCGTATTCGACACCGCCCGGCTATCAGCGGCGATCCCTGATCCGGCGGCCGAAGCTGGATGCGTTTGTTCCGACGATCGAGCATTGGCTGGATGAGGATATGAAGGTGGCGCGCAAGCAGCGGCATACGGCCAAGCGTGTGTTCGAGCGCCTACGCGACGAATGTGGGTTCAGCGGCGGCTACACGATCATCAAGGATTATATGCGCGAGCGGGATCAGCGCCGCCAGGAGGTGTTTGTGCCGCTATCGCATCCGCCCGGCCATGCGCAGGCTGACTTCGGCGAGGCGATGGCAGTGATCGGCGGTGTCGAGCAGAAGGCGCGGTTTTTCGTGCTCGATCTTCCGCATAGCGACGGCTGCTATGTGCGGGCCTATCCCGCGGCGGTAGCCGAGGCCTGGGTCGACGGCCACATCCATGCATTTGCGTTCTTCGGGGCCGTGCCGCAATCGATCGTCTCTGACAACGACCGGTGCCGTGTGGCGAAGATCCTGCCCGACGGCACCCGCAAGCGGGCAGCGCTGTTCAGCGGTTTTTTGTCCCACTACCTGATCCGGGATCGCTATGGCCGTCCGGGGAAGGGCAATGACAAAGGGAACGTCGAGGGTCTCGTCGGATATGCCAGGCGCAACTTCATGGTGCCGATCCCGCAGTTTCCAACATGGGAAGCGTTCAACGTCTGGCTGGAAGAGCAATGCCGGAAGCGCCAGCGCGACAGATTACGCGGCGAATGCGAGACGATCGGCGAACGACTGCAACGGGATCTCGCGGCCATGCGCCCCTTGCCGGCGTCGCCCTTCGATGCGTGCGATCAGGCCAGCGCCAAGGTGACCGCCCAGTCGTTGGTGCGTTACAAGACCAACGATTATTCCGTGCCGGTCGCCTATGGCCATCAGGACGTCTGGATCCGGGGCTATATCGCCGAGGTGGTGATCGGCTGCCCGGGGCGAGGTCATCGCCCGCCACCCGCGAAGCTGGGAACGGGAAGACGTCATCTTCGATCCTGTCCATTACCTGCCGCTGATAGAGCAGAAGATCAATGCGCTGGATTAGCATTACAGTTGGTGCGCCGGGAGACCGGCAAGGAGTAGGTGGTGGAAGTCCACTGCGATGAAGGAATAGCGATCCACATCGGCCCCGAGCCGTGCGCAGGCGTCCGCGAGGATGTCGGCGAAGCGTCGGCAGGGGAGCATGCAGGCCAGCCATTGAGCGTGTGCTGCAGCAGCATAGGAAAGGAGAGTTCGAGATGAACGCCTAGCATGTGCGTAAGCTGCGCGAAAAGATGGGGTAGGCCCCCCGAGATCGGCGTTCAGGCGCGGACCTCAAACCAGTCCAAGCGGCTGCACTCAAAAGGTGTGGTCGTGAGCGTTGGTTCAAAAGTCCGAAGAGAATTCGGGCAGGTGAGCGTTCGCGAGACGAATGAAAATGAACCCTCGATGACGCGTCGAAAGCCGGTGAACGTTGCTAAAACCAGAAGCGCTCAATCTTCTGGGATATGCCTATCGGCAACCTGACTACTGGGTAGGCAGCAACCGGCGTAGAGGGGGCGTGAAGCGGATGCAGGCTTTCGCGTGGAACTGCAGGAACCAGACTCTGGATGCCAAGGGAGAAGCTGAAGCGACCAAAATCGCGAGGCGAGAGCACCAATGCCAAAGTCTGGGGCGGACCGACTCGTAAGAGCTTTGAAGGCTCTGTAATGGGGGCCGGAGCAAAGGGTCGGAACAGGACGGTTGTGATCATGGACCAACTGGAGACAGGATGAATACGACGATCACGATAAACAAGCCGTTTAGCATCGATAAGAGAAGTGTGGTTCGGGCTTATAAAGCGGTTAAATCCAAACGTGGTGCGGCTGGCGTGGACGGGCAGACGCTCGGGGAGTTCGATAAAGATCTGAAGGGCAACCTTTATAAGATCTGGAATCGGATGAGCTCGGGCAGCTACTTTCCACCGTCAGTGCGTGCAGTCTCCATTCCGAAAAAGGGGGGAGATGGCGAAAGGATTCTGGGTGTCCCGACCGTCGGCGATCGCATCGCGCAGATGGTTGTTGCGCAGTACCTTGAACCGATTCTTGATCCACTTTTTCTTCCAGACTCCTATGGTTACAGACCGAAGAAATCGGCCCTGGATGCTGTGGGTGTTACGCGCGAGCGGTGCTGGAAGTATGATTGGGTTTTTGAATTCGACATCAAAGGACTATTGGATGTTGCGTCATACTACACCTTCAGTGTTTTTGAGAGGGTCGAAGAGGTCTGGAGCAACTGCAGGGACTTGAATTCGTATGCCTTTTGCCCGTCCGCGATAGACATGAACGGCCTTAAGCTCGCCGCGCTTTACACGTTGCAAGATGGTTTGCCGCGAGACGCCGAGTAGATTCATGGCCTTGAACATCTTCACGTAACCTTCGGGCGCGCTCTCCACAAAGCGCGACCGCAACTCGTCATTGATACGGATGCGCCACGGCGCACCAGGTGTGATCTGCTCTCCGGCAATGAAGCCATCGTTGAGGCAGCGATGCAAAGTAGAGGGTGCGATCCCGAGAGCGCGTGCTGCTTTCTCGATCGTCATGCACTCGCCGTCCTGCACTTGCTGTTTCGGCTCGAAGCACGGGATCTCCCAGTGCGTCCGCAGGCTCGACACACGATTTGCCGTAAACGACAGTCCTGTGGCCGTTGTACGGCCTTGGCGATTGAGGATGCCGGCGATCTTGGTGTCGGGATAATGTGCAGCTAGTCGCCGCAGCAGATCGATCGTATCGTCGGCGGTGCGGATCGGCGATGGATGCGAGTGCGGCAATGGGACATTAACGTCACTGAAGAGACCGCCGCGCCAACGCAGCGTCAGGTGAGCGTTGTATTTATCGCGCTCAACTCTCAAGGTGACATCGTCGAGCAGCGTGCGGAGCAACTCCTTGCGATCGCGATCGCTCGTCGTGGGAGCTAACCAGATACGCTTGATGTCTTTACCGAGTGCAAGGATCGCGTCGCGTTCTTCCTGCGTAAGCGAGCGCAGTCGGGCATGTTCGCGGTCCGAGAGTTCGGATTCGGCAGTCTTGAGTTCCAGCAGAGCGCTTTCCCATTCTGCTTCGAGTCCACGCGCGACGAGTCTATTCTCCGGGTCCACGGCGCGATAGCGTCGCTCGGCGCGCTGCGCGTTGTAGCGCGCACGCTCGACGTCGCGACGGAACTGCGCGAGAGTCGTCTCGTGATCGGCGTCGAATTGCTCGATCGCCTGGAGCGAGGCTTCCAGGCCTGCGGGCGCGAGAGCCGCAAGGAACGCTTCGGCGACAGCCACATCGATCTGCACACCGCCGATGTTGAGGCAGTACTCGCCCCGGCCGTTGACGATGTTCTTGCCGGCGCAGTGATATCCGGGCGCCGAGAACCGGCCGCTGTAGTGTACGGCCAGGCGCCGACCGCAGTGTCCGCATACGGCGAGGCCTTGCAGGAGTGCTGCGCCTTCTCTCACGGCACCCCCGCTCTGGTGTGGTCGAGGACGGATGTTCTGCGCCAGGCGCCTCTGGTTCGCCTCGAAGTTATTCCACTCGATGTATCCGGCATGATGGTCACGAATGAACACCGGCCACTGCTCGCGGTCGCGTTGTCTGATGCGCTTTCGGATTCGACCGCCCGCATCGAGATAGCATGTCTGCTGGGTGCGGCCATACACATAAACGCCGGCATAGAACGGGTTGGTGAGGACCTGGTGGATCTTTGTGTAAGTGGGGGCGACCCAGCGGAGATCGACAAGGCTGTTGGAGTGCAGCGGAAAGCGCAGGCCCTGCGAGCGGAACCACAGCCACACGCGTCGTGCCGAGCCGAATTCGGCAAAGCGGTCGAAGACAGCATGGATCGCGGCTTGCACCGACTGGTCAGGATGCAACAGCACCTCCCCGTCGGCGTCGCCCCGTACCAAGCCCACCGGCAGCCCGCGGTGCAGTTCTCCGCGTGCGGCCTTGTTGCGGATGCCACCGAGCAGGCGCGCACGCAGCACATGCAGCTCTGCCTCTGACATCGTACCTTTGAGCCCGAGCACCAGGCGGTCATTGAACAAGCCCGGATGATACGATCGATCATGTTGATACCTTCATTTGTTTGCTCTCGGGTCGAAAACGAGGTGATCTCGAGCTCCTGTTTTAAGCTCTCGCAATGCGACAATGCTGGCTTCCGTATCAGGAAAGAGGAATCGCTTGTCCCAAGGATCGCGCTGGATATCAATGGTGCCGCTGCGGATACGTCGCTTGATCCAAGAACTCGAAACTCCCAAACGCTTTGCCATTGCGGTCACCGGCAGCCAGCCAGCAATGTGACGAGCACGCGTTGCGACGCCGTCCTGCAGTACGCGATGGCGCTGCCGCACGATCTGAACGGTTCGTACTGGAACATAATTTCGGCGCGGTGAGCGGTGCCCCTCCTGGGTCAAGGTGTTGGCGATTTCGGCATCATCGAAACCCTGGCGGGCCAGCTCAAGGATCCGTGCTTGCATCTCAGTCCCTCGAGTTAGAGCATGCAGGGCATGGACCCTCGGCTCGACTTCCAATTCGGATATCTCGCCACCACACCAGACGATCCGGACCGCGATTCGATCGCGCGTGATGCGGTGGAGAACAACCTTGTCAATCAGCGTTCGTAATAACTGCTTCTTATCTGCCCGGCTCACATCAGGCCGCCGCCAGAGCTCAGGCAAGTGTGGACCAAGCGCAAGAAACTCATTCTGCTCCTCTGGGGTCAACATGGCTGATTTGCTCTTCGTGGCTCGGCGGGTGGTCAGCGCCTCTTCAGCCTGCCGGAGTTCGCGTAACGCTTTTTCCCATCGTCGCTCCAGCTCAGCGGCGATGAGGCGATTGTCAGGATCGACCCGATTATACTGTCGTTCGGCCAGGAGCGCCTGATAGCGCAGTCGCTCAACCTGCTGCTCTTCGGCGCGATCAAGCGCTTCGTCAGTCTGCTGCCGCGCATTGAGCGCACGCCTCCAGGCCTCCACCTCAGCGGGAGCGATCGCTGCAAAGAATGCAGCCACCACCTGTGCGTCGATCGGATCGGCGGGAAGATGCTGGCATAGCGTCTTGCCTTGGTGGTTCAACAGGGCATTGCAGACGTAGCGAGACCCGCCCTTGTATTGTATCGACATCTTGTGGCCGCACCGGCCGCACCAGGTGATGCCCTGCAAGATAGCGGCCCCCTCTCGGGGCACGCCACGCGTTTGATTGCGTTGGTATTCGGCATGGTTGTCGCGCAACATGGCCTGGATCCGCTCAAAGCCATCCCAATCGATGTATGCAGGATAGCGGTCCTTTACTACTACCTTCCACTCTGCCATTGGGCAGCGGGCCGTCTTCAGTTTACCACTTGCATAGGTCGTGCGGCAGGACCTGGTACGGCCATAGACGAAAGCGCCAGCATAGGCCGGATTCCTCAAAATTCCGGAAATCATGCTGGCCGATGGTGTCCGCCACGCAATATCGCCGAACCGGTCCCGCCGCGGTATGGAGAGCGCACGATCTCGGAATGACCGGATTACCTTGCCTACGGAGCCTCCCTCCAGAAACGTCGTGAAAACCAGTGATATCCGCTGCTGCACCTCCCTGCTTGGATCCTTCGATGCCACGCCATTGGCGTCACGTTCCAAACCCGCCGGTAACAGTAACGTCAACTCGCCGCGCTCGGCCTTGGCGCGCAGCCCCGCCGTCAGACGACCGCGCAGAGTGTGCAACTCCACTTCGGAGATTGTGCCCTTTAAGCCGAGTAACAGGCGCCCATTGGTTGAGCCAGGATCGTAGACGCCGTCGCGATCCGCAATGAGGCATTGCCGGTAGCCGCACAGATCGAGTAGCGGGTACCAATCAGAGCAGTTGCGCGCGAGACGCGTCACCTCGTAGGAGAGAATGATTCCGATTTCACCCAACGTGACGCGAGCGATAACGTCCTTGAAGCCCTCGCGATGCGCTGCTGTCGATCCACTCAATCCAAGGTCGGCATCAACGACATCAACATTGGTATCATCCCAACCGAGATCGGTGGCTCGCTGTCGCAGTGCATACTGCAGTCGCAGGCTCTCCTGGTTGGTCATCACCTGATGAGGCGTGGACTGCCGAATGTAAATTACGGCTCTGCGACACAGGTGGCTCCCCGTCACGAGATCCGACCTCATGGCTCTCCTCCCAGCGAACCACGCGAGCTCGCCAATTTTGATTCGGAGCCGTGCCCTAAAGAATCATTTGTCGGCTGATTCGCCAAGCTCGTCAGCACCACTTCTCTTGAAAGCCGAAGCAAGTCTCGAATGCTTTCGAGCGAAAGCTTGCTTGACGGGACAGACAGCCGCTCGCCATAGAGGTTGGTTGCTGCAGCTCGAACTCTCAGCAAAATGCCGTCGCGATAATGAACGAGAACGCAGCCGCCGGGTCGGAGCGAGCTTCCGGCCGATACCAAATCAAAGCACCGTCCGTATAGTGGATGGGTTGGGTCGGTTACGGTAATCTGCTCCAACTGATCAGATGGCTCCCGAATAGGGGCATCATGCGGTGTGGTCGTAAATCCCATCTCCATCACCGATGAGCGTGTGGGTCAGGCCACATAGATCGAGCAGACGGTACCAATCAGCATTATTGCGCGCTAGTCGCGAGACTTCCAAGCCGAGCACGATGCCAACCTGGCCGAGGCCGACCTCCGCGGTCATACGCGCGAAGCCGGTGCGCTCGGAAAGGCCGGAACCGGAAATACCGAGGTCCTCATCGATGACCTTCACCTGATCGCGTCGCCAACCAAGCCGCGCGGCGCGTTCGGCTAACTCGTACTGACGGGCAGTGGACTCGCGATTATGCTCGACCTGCGTCGTACTGGACTGACGCACGTAGACGATTGCGCATCGGCGTAGGTGCTCAGCGGTGATCTTGCTCAGTTCGTTCATCGTTGTGATCTCCGGCAGTGGCGATTGCTCGGGCGATTAGTCGGGCGAGTCGCAGCACGAGATGTGCGCGCTGCTCTTTATCGAGGGCCTCCCATACGGGTACGGCCCCGCGCTGGGGTGGTGGGTCGAGAAAGCTTAGCTGCTGCATGGCTGTCCTCCGATTCCGGTGGCAGGACAGTATGCGCGGCATCCAATTGCCGCAGCAAAGCGTCGACGATCGTCCGGGCGTGCAGCAGCTCGGCGTGGGAAGCCAGGAATGCCGCTCGAGCGCATTGCGGGCTTGCACGCGGTAAATGTTGTGCGATAGGCAGATCTGTCCACGCGGCCGGTACAAGGGCACGGGTACCATCGGGCAGTACAAGCGTCAGATGAAGTTCGCCGCGTCGATGACACCAGCCAAGCACATTAAGCGCAGATCCCTCGAAGGGATGGCGCGACCGAACGATGGTTACCTGATCGGGATAGTCGTCGAGATGATGAGCGCGGTGGTGGGTAATCTGTCGAGTAGTCTTTCGGGAGTCTCGATCATGATCGGGTCCTCCGGTTTGTCGAACATCGAGTCGGTGATCCGCGCCTGATCAGCTTGATCCGGCGCTGGTTGAAAGCGGGCGTCTTGGAAGACGGAGCGGTGCACCCGAGCGAACAAGGAACGCCACAAGGCGGATCGATCAGTGTACTTTTGAGCAACCTCTACCTTCATTACGTTCTCGACCTCTGGTTCGAACGCGTGGTGAAGGGTCGGTTGCGGGGCGAAGCCCGACTGGTGCGCTATATCGACGACTTTGTGATCTGCTTCCAATATCGATCGGACGCCATCCGCGTACAGGAGGCCTTGCGTCTTCGGTTGGGGAAGTTCGGCCTCACTCTAGAGCCGACCAAGACCAAGTTGGTCGAGTTTGGTCGGTTCGCGCAAAGACACGCGGGCAAACGCGGCAGAAACCGCCCGGAAACAATCTACTTTCTGGGTCTGACGCTCTATTGCACGCGAAACCAAAAAGGCAACTTCAAGGTTGGGATGCGCACCGAGAAATCTCGGCTAAAGCGCAGCCTTATGTCTCTGCAGGAGCTGATGCGGCGAATACGGCATTACAAGATCAGTGACCAGGCCGGTGAAATCAACGTCGTCCTGCGCGGCCACTATGCCTATTACGGCGTCGCCGGAAATCTCCGGAGTCTCGTAAAAGTTTATCGGGCCGTGGAGCGTTACTGGCGCGGAATGCTGCGCAGCCGCAGCTGGGCAGGCCGACGCCTCACTTGGGACGCCTTCAACCAAATCAAAGAACGGACACCGTTGCTGAAGCCTAAGCTGCGCCTCCCTTATCGGGAGCTGCAAGCGCTTGCAGTGCTGTGAACCAACTGTCGAAGAGCGTCGGTGCGGGAAATCCGCACGCCACGTTCTGTGGGAACCGGGGGCGGGCGACCGCCTCCGGTGACCCGGTGGGTGGCGTCGCGAGACGTCCCCCTATCCCGATCAACCGTTCTTATGTGTCGGACGAGATTATGTGGCGGAGGTGTGTTTCGGCGTGTTGGGGTGGACGGCCCCCGACGGCATCGATTGTGCCAGAATGAGGTCGTTGCAGATCTCAGACAAAGGAGACCGTCCGTGGAACAGATTAGCCGAATCGGCATGGATACGTCGAAGCGTTTTTTCCAACTTCACGGGGTGAACGCCGCCGAGAAGGTGGTTTTGCGCAAGAAGTTGCGGCGCAAGGAGATGGTTGAGTTCTTCGAGAAGCTTGCGCCGACGGTGATCGGGATCGAAGCCTGCAGCGCCTCCCACCATTGGGCGCGGCTTTTGCGGTCGTTCGGCCATGAGGTGAAGCTGATCGCGGCTCAACTGGTCAAACCGTATGTAAAGCGCAGCAAGAACGATACGGCTGACGCCGAGGCGCTTTGCGAGGCGATGAGCCGGCCAACGATGCGTTTTGTGCCGGTAAAAACTGCCGAGCAACAGGCGGCCCTGATGCTGGTCAGCCTGCGCGATCGGCTCATCCGCAATCGCACGCAATTGTCGAATGCCATCCGCGGCTATGCCGCCGAGTTTGGCTTTACCGCCGCCAAAGGGATGGTGCACCTCGATCCGCTGTTCGAACACATTCAAGCGGATGAGAGCGTGCCCGACCTGGCTCGCGAGCTGTTCGCGGCCCAGGCTGAAGAATATGCTCAGTTGCAGGCGCAAATCGCCGAAGTCGCCGCCAAGCTCATGGCTTGGCACAAGGCTGATGAATGCAGCCGACGTCTCGCCAAGATCCCTGGCGTCGGTCCGATCGGCGCGGCGCTGTTGATGATGAAGACCCCGGCGCCTGAGCTATTCCGGTCAGGGCGCCAGTTTGCGGCCTGGATCGGATTGACGCCGAAGGATCATTCTACGGCCGGCAAGGTCAGGCTCGGCGCCATCACCCGGGCCGGCGATGAAGCTTTGCGCGCCGTGCTGGTGTCGGGGGCCACCGCCGTGATCAGGCATGCTGTTCGCTGCGGAGGACGCGCCTCGCCCTGGCTCCTCGACCTTCTCAAGCGCAAGCCGCCGAAGCTGGCCGCCGTAGCGTTAGCCAATAAGATGGCCCGTATCGCTTGGAAACTGATGGTCACGGGCGAAAACTACGCCATGACATCCGCGCGCGTCGCTCCGGCGGGCGCGGCATAGAGATCAGCCAGGCACGGGGAGCAACTTAACTGCAACCGTGCTGAGCCGATGCCGGAACTTGCAAGGTGACAAGCAGATGGTGTGATCGATCGATCCTAGACACAAGATACTCCGTGGACCCCATTGACCCCGCAAAGGTCGCCGGCGTGTTTGGAACTCGCGTCGCGGAAACCATCTTGGCCAGCGTTCATGTGCGAGCGCGACAACACGGACATATGGACGCAAGCGATCTGATCAAAACACTGCAAAAAGACCCTTGTGAGGAGAGGGCCGTCCACATATGGGGTCTCAACCATGATCGGCGTGGGGGTCCCATCATTTCAATTCAATGAAATCAATGGCCTGAAGCGGTCCCGACGCCGCCGATGGGGGTCATTTTTCGATCAGCATTCACAAACGACAAGGCCGCGCTCGCGGCGCAGGGCGAGAAGGGTCTGCTTGCGCTACTCGCGGTCTCCTATAGCGGCACGACGACGGACGCCTATGCACAATCGGTCGCCGATTGGCTCGTCCAGGCAAGGCACCCGCGGTTCAATCGTCCCTATAACGAGCTGGTCTATCAGCCGATGCTGGAGCTGCTCGCTTACTTGCGCGCCAACGGCTTCAAGACCTTCATCGTGTCCGGCGGCGGCGTCGAGTTCATGCGGGTGTGGGCCGACAAAGCCTACGGCATACCGCCCGAGCAGGTGGTCGGCTCCTCCGGCGTCACGCAGTTCAAGATTGGCGCCGATGGAAATCCGGTCCTGATGAAACTGGCGAAGATCGACTTCGTCGACAACGGTCCCGGCAAGCCGCCGGGCATCAATCGCTTCATCGGCCGCCGCTCGATCCTCGCCTTCGGCAACTCGGACGGTGACCAGCAGATGCTGCAATGGACCGCGGCAGGACCGGGCGCGCGCTTCCTCGGCATCGTCCACCACACCGACGCGCAGCGCGAATATGCCTACGACCGTCAATCGAAGGTCGGAAAGCTCGACAAGGCCTGGGACGAAGCCGTGCAGCGCGGCTGGACCGCTGTCGCGACTAACTTGATCCCTGCTCTTTCCTACCGCGCTCAATGAGCAAGTTATGGTGGTTCACGGCGGCCACAATACCCGGTCCTTCCAAGATGTCAGTAAGCCGCCAAGCCGGGATTACTCCCATCATTCCCGTATCGGATCGAACATGCATGTTAGGGACGGCGGGACTGCCAGTCACGCTGTTGATCACCGGCACCGTGTCGTAGATATGGCAATAATCGATGCCCAGAAGCCAAGGTCCTAACTGATAGTAGTTCTGCCTTTTCTGATTGTACCCGACCATTTTGAGAAATTCTGGCATCTGCTCTTTGATGTCATCGGATAGGTTCGGATTGACGATGGGCGGCGGACCTGGAGCCGGAGGAATAGTGAGAAAAACGGCAGAGCCACTATAGCCCGGGATAGAACGAGCCTCGATCAAATAGCTTTCCTGCGCAATTCCGTCATCCAAAACAATTGGATCCGCTGGCATTTGCGCAATGGCACCAAATCGAACAGACGGAATATTGCGCGTCTTCCCTTCGCGGCTGGTAAAGCGACCAACAACGAATGTGTCGTCGCCGACGCCCACATCATATTGTTCGATCATCTTCTTGGTGAGAAATGCATCGCTTGAGATGCTGCTGATCTGGTGCAGCGTCGTATAAATGCCAATCGGGCAGACCGCTATATCGTCACCATCCGGATGGTAGTGCCACTTCGCGCCGTCGAGCGGGATGATATCGAACTTGCCATCCGGCGTGTTCACGCGGACGGTGGCCGAGCCTCCGTCTACGACATGCCTGTTGGTGACAACGCACAGCAGTTCCATGTTGGCCGGCCCCAGTCGGATACCGACAAAAAAACCACTCCCGCCCTGTTTCACGCCATCCTCTGCCTCCGCTTCCGAGGGGTAGAGGTACGCCACCGAATTTAGGAAACGGTCGACAATGCGGGGCATTTCAGGCTTCTCAACAAGGTACGGGTATCCCTGCCTTGACAGGCGGAGACCCATTTTGAGGACCGTACCCATGGTCATAGCCTTACTCCTTGTCGTCAAGGCGGTAAATTTGCCCTACCGTCCGCTTAAAACGTTGGCCCCGACGGGATTGCACGTCGGGGCCATTCAAGATCATCGGGCCGGTTACCTCCGCCGTACCTTCCGATCCTTGATGTCGCTGATTGCCTCACGTGCGATCTGTGTAAGTCATGACGGGGCGGAGGCATCTGCGTGATAGTTGGCGGCCAGCTCGCCGGATTGAGCTGACCGCTTATACCGGCGGATGATCTTTACATTCTTGATCCACCGGATCGCGTGAGCAGGCCGAAACGGCGCCGCCACGCGATACGGATCTTCTTTGAGCGTTCGTAGCGCAATTGACGCGCAGTCATGCGAGCGCGAATGCGGTCAATTTCACTGTGACCCTTGAGGGAGGGCATCGCAGCAGCGATCTTCACCGCAACTGAGTTCGGCAGGTGGGTTGGATCATTCCCAACCCAACCGTCAATTCGGGTCAGCGTCCGGTACGGCTCAGCGCCGGGTGGCGCGAATTTCATGAGCTTTCTCCAGATTGCGAGAAGTTAGAACCATTACGATACAAATGCCTTCGGCCGCTTCACGGGATTATAGGTGAAGTGCGGTTCCTGCGGCTGAGCGGGTTCGGGCGCTTGTGCCTGATCATCGCTGCGCGGCAGCGTGGCTGGTGCCGCGCCAGCGACTACCGCATCAGCATGCGCGCGCAAAAGTGTGCTGACTAAGTCCAGCGCCGCAGGCACCTCCGCGCGACAGATCGCCATGAACTTGTCGAGCCCCAGGGCGTCATACACAATCGGAACGGCCTGGTGTGTGTGTTCGGACAGGCGCTCCGCAGCGCGGTTGAATTCTGTGCCGACCTCGGTCAACTTCCGAACGAGCAGTTCGATCTCGGCGGCGGTCTCAGCGCGCACCTTGCACCTCAAATCCCTATTGAAATTGGTGCTGGCGATCGGATGCCCCGATTGGCTCCGCCGCGGTTGTCTGTCGCGCCGCCCATTTCATCCGCAAAGCCGGCATCAGCGTGCCACGAGCCGGTTCGCATGTCCTACGGCACAGTTGTGTGCAGCGCCTGCTAAACGCCAATTTCCCCCTGAAGCTTATCGGCGACTACGTCGGCCACCGCAGCGCCTCGTCCACGCAGATCTATGGGAAGATCGCCGTCGAACAGCTGCGTGAGGTTGCATTGGGCAATGGGGAGGATGTGCTGTGAGCTCCGATGCACATTTTAGTTTTCTCGGCCGCGAGATCGAGGAAATCCTCGCCCACAAACGCTCTTTGCGACGGCGCTATGTTGTCGAAGAGAAGACGCTCGCGCTGTTCGATGCCTACCTGTCGAAGAACGAACAAAATTGGTAGCCTTAGTGAGGTAACCCCGGCAGGCGTCATCGAGAGCCGGCGCCTGCCGGGTTCTGGCGCAGGCCCGAGCCCAGACTGATTAATGATCGGCTCGGAGGGATCGCTCGGGATCATCATAGAAGCGTGGATGCGCCTGCAGACGCGACCGACATTCCGGGAGGGAACGGCTGTCTTGTTCGACGATGTCTTCAAGGCGGCCGAGGCAGTGAGGGTGATCTCACAAGCTTGGCTCTTTCCTGCCAATGTCCGGCTGCTGGATTCGCGCGAGGCCTTCAACAATGGGTTCGGTGACCGGCAACGGTCCGTTGTTGTGCTCGCCTTCGAGAACGCCGATCACCCCGTCGACGCGTGGATGGACCGTGCGCTAGCAATTACAAAGGACTTCGTCGGTAATTCGATCGCGATGATGCAAAGAGCGGCAGCGGACACCGCGCCGGTGCAGCCGAGGCCTGGCGCAACGCCTTTATCCGCATGCCGCACTACATGAAAATCGCCGTAGAGCTGGGGATCATCACCGATACCTTTGAGAGCGCCATCACCTGGGAGCGATTCCCCGAATTCTACAAAGCGATCGTCTCGGCCACGGAGGACGCCTGCCTCAAGGCGAGCGGCCATAAAGGCAGCGTGTCTTGTCGCTTCACCCATTGCTACCCGGATGGGCCCGCATCGTATTTCTCGTTTCAGGCAAAGGGGCGGTACGGCGCACTTGCCGAACAGTGGCTGGAAATCAAGAGTAGCGCGCTTGATGCAGTGATCACTCATGGCGGAACGGTGACGCATCACCACGCGGTCGGACGTGATCACATGCCATGGTACTGTCGTCAGCGGCCCGACCTTTTTGCTTCTGCGCTGCAGGCAGCGAAGGATCGCCTGGACCCGAAGGGACTTTTGAACCCGGGCGTGCTCCTGGCGGCACGGTCCTGAACCGAAGGCGATCGCTTTCGTTCACTGTCCGCTGCGCGCGAAGCCGCGGCGGGCATCAGAGAAACACCAGCATCACGGCTCTCGACCGCCGTCAACTGCACCATCGGAAGCCGCTGGTCGGTCGGTGGCCTGCTTCTTCCATAACGTCTCATTTGCGGATCAGCTGCCGATCGCGACACGCGGGCAATCTCGGATCGCCTCAAGCATATACGCCGCGCAGGGCACAGCCACTCAGCCACGCGACCTTCGCCTTGAAGCCCGGGGTGTGGTTCCGGCGGGTTCTTCTCCTCATTATCGCTCCTGATTCGCAGGCACAGCGTGCCCGCTGTCAGGCAGAAACTCCAATTATCGCCCTGTGCAGAATTCCGGGGCCGGCACTCCCGCGATTAAAGAACATCGACTATTCATTGCTGCGGGTGGCCTTCTCGATCGGCCAGTACCAACCCTCGTCGATACATGAAATTTGAGCCGCTAAACGGGCCGAGCGACATCCCGAGAACTGGCTATTCCAGCAGCTCTCACAGACTCCCAGCCGAGTTCGGGATTGAACGGCCGCGCCGGGAGCGGCCCAACTACGGCACCTCCCTGAGACCCGAGATGTTGATCTGGAGACGCCATCGGAAGTATCCTAGCACCGAGCAGGCCTTGTTCAAGACCATGAAGTTCAGATCGCAAGCCGCCACGCCATCGGCCAACACTTGGCTCCGCCAGAAATGGTCGTCGATGCTTTGGTTACCCGGCTGCAACAAATTCTCGAAGTTGGGCGTCGCGACGGTCAAGGCTTGGCGCAGGACAAGCTCAAAGGGGGAAAGGACATCAGCGTGTTCCTGCGCGATCCCATAAAACAAGACGATATGCTCACCTCTCAAGGCCAAGGCATTTCCACGGATGCGCAGATGGACGCCAGGCGTGACGGCCAGACCGAGATGGCCGTCATTGCTCGCGAGCGGCCCGCCATCGCGCGCGGCCAGGATGTAGAGATGCTCACTGTTGACGCGTACAGGCGCATCGGGCGAGAGACTGACATTCGGATACCGTGACAGCAGTGTCTCTGCGTCTACGATGATGAGAACGGCAACGTGAGACTCGGAGCACTGTCTCTTGGTTGAGGGTCTGTCTTTGGCCATTGCTGTTTCCCTTCCTCCCGACCGCGGGATGCTCGGCAACCGCGGAGCTTGCCAAGTGCTTGGGGCCGGCCGAACTGGATGGTGCTGACTGGCGGATCGGTCTCATTCGAGAGCGACGCGAAAAAAACGACAGCTGGTCGAGAAGGCCGATCCGCCAGGGACGACGGGTGAGGTCGGCACCCGTTTGGACTGCAAGCTCCGCACCTTACCACTTCTTCATGCCACCCTCGGAGTCGACGGTGGTTGGGATCATGGCCGTTGCCCCGCCGCGCCGTTCCTTCGATGCCTTGATGATCATTCGCATCAATTGTGGATGCTGATGAATGGATCCCACGAGAAGTATCCCAACGCGCTGCAATTGCGATCGACGACCATGAAGTTGAAATGGTAGGTGACTCGTCCGATAGCCACAGTTTCCGAGGACCAATAGTAATTGGCGATCGTCTGACATATCGGCACGGACGGATTGCTAGGATTGGGATGCGCGAACGAGGCCTCCGCCTTCCGCAGGGTCGGCGTCGAGAGCAGCTCGTTCCCTACGTTTCCGATGAAGCGGTAGAAGATCACTGACTTCTCGAATCCAAGGGAGAGGCTGGTCTCGCGCCAACGAATCAAATCCCCGACCTGGGCCTTCAGGTCGAGCTCGCCGCCCGCTTGCCCACTGATCACGTTGTCCTGATTGGTGATCATGTAGACATGGCGGAAATCAATGAGAGTGGGGCTGTCCGGTTTTTTGCTCGGATTCGGGTACTTCTGAAGAATGGATTCCGTATCAAAGGCAACAAGAACGTCTGTGACTCTGGACATGATGCTTCTCCATTGCGAAGAGGAATGTTCAGCTTTCGCCGAGCTCAACCCATCGTTGTAGACCATTGCGATGGCTGATAACGCCGTTCGTTGAGTTGCGCTGCTTCGACCGGTTCATCAGGACTTGGCTTGAGCTTCCGCGAGCGGTCCATTCGCGTGATCATAGGATGATTTCTAATCAGGCCGCGCGCGTGCAGGAGAGATGCACTTGCCGTGCCAAAGTGGAGGGAATCAATTGGAGAGCGACAGGATGGCAGCTCTAGTGGTTCATCACAGTGATTTTGACGTTTTGATGCCGAGCCATTGGAGGATGGGCAAGTTTTCGGGTGGCAAGAGGATCTCGATGCTTCGTGCGACGCCAGGCTTGCGACGAATGAACCCGTTGCGTTCGAGGGTGACGATCATCTGGTGAACTGACGGTGGGCTGACGCGGAAGTGGCGCTGGATGTCGGCCTCGGCGGGCGGCTGTCCGAACATGTACGAATAGGTATGGATGAAAGCGAGATAGTGCCCCTGCTTCTCGGTGAAGTGCACGCCTGATTTTTGACTCATAGCTGGATTCGTCCCGGCCTCCGACAAGGAGGCGAAGCATGAATGTACGTTATCGGGTGGAATTGAGCCAAGTCGAGCGGGACGAACTGACGGCGATGCTCGGCGGCGGCAAGCATGCCGCCCGCAAACTCAAACGGGCTCAGATTTTGCTGGCGGCCGATGGGGACAGTTCTGACGCAGAGATTGCCCGAACCGTCCGGGTCAGCCTCTCCACTGTCGGCCGGACCAAGCGCCGCTTCGTGGAAGGCAATCTGGAGCGGGCCTTGAGCGAGGAGCCGCGTCCGGGCGCAGAGCGCAAGCTGACCGGCAAAGAGGAGGCCCTGCTGGTGGCGACCGCATGTGCCAAGCCGCCAGCTGGCCGCAAACGCTGGACGCTGACACTGCTGGCCGACACGATGGTCAAGCTCACCGATCACGACAGCCTGTCGGGCGAAACCGTGCGCCGCCGGCTCACCGAGAACGATCTCAAGCCCTGGCGCAGGGACATGTGGTGCATTCCCCAGGTCGACGGCGAGTACGTCGCCCGCATGGAGGACGTGCTCGATCTCTACGCCGAGGCGCCGGATCCCGAGCGGCCGCTGCTTTGCTTCGACGAGACCCCCGTCCAGCTGATCGGCGAGGTGCGCCAGCCGATCCCGGCCCAACCGGGACAGCGCGAGCGATACGATTACGAGTACCGCCGCAACGGCACCGTCAATCTCTTCGTCACCTTCGATCCGCATCGCGGCTGGCGCAACGTCCAGGTCACCGAGCGCCGCGCCGCCGTAGACTACGCCCACTGCATGCGTGAGCTCGTCGACGTCCATTATCCCGATGCCGCCTGCATCCGGGTCGTGCAGGATAATCTGTCGATCCATACCGCCGGCGCGCTATATCAGGCATTTGCGCCTGCCGAGGCCCGTCGCATCCTGCGCCGCCTCGAGTTCCACTATACCCCGAAACACGCCAGCTGGCTTAATATGGTCGAGTGCGAGATCAGCGTGCTGCAGCGCCAGTGTCTCGGCCGTCGTATCGACGATCCCAAAAGGCTCCGAAAAGAGATCGCAGCATGGCAACGGCAGCGAAACAAAGTCCGAGACCGCATCAAATGGATGTTCACAACCGACAAAGCCCGCGCCAAACTCGGTCGCGCCTATCCGGTTGCTCCCAAAGAGTCAAAACCACAGTGATGAACCACTAGCTGCCATGTCGCATTCCTGAAATCGTCCAATGCGGACCGCGATAATTTCCCGAGAGCAATCAGCCACCCGCCCGACAACAGTTTCCTCTTTCCCACACTCAACAGGGGGCTCGTCCACAGGCACTATGCAACACGGGCAGAAGCCTCACGATATCGAGGGCGTCGTCACTCCCCATCTCGATTCTGGAGCGCTCAGCCGTGGGAGTACTGTAACCAGTGGCTCTGAGCAGGGTAATGTGCCGTATGGATGACAGCTTTCGGTCTTCGTGTTATCCAACTCCGTCGTGTGGGCGCGCATACCACCCCCTCGAGAATGCAGTTAGGCATCGCCGTCACGCGCAAGATGTTCATGTTGTCGCGTTCATGCGTGTCGGACTTAAGACGTTTGGCGGCAAGCGGCCGCAAACGGGCCGCGATTTCACGGTCACGTTACGAAGAAACTGGTTTCGCTCTCGACGCGCGGCCCGCAAAGCGGGGCACGCTACTATTGAAATAGAATAGTGCACCGGCAGCCGTAAACATATCCCGAGAACTTCTGGAAACGGTCCGTGAAGAGCGCCTCACTGAAGGAAGAGCTCCGGCCGTACCAGCGACGATGGCCTCAGCCCTGCAGAAGTAGACCTCGACAGGAGTGAGATTGCCTGCCAGCGTGTCTGGCGCCGAATGTCCTTTAGCACTTGGTCTGCAAGTGCTTTGCCCGGGCCGGATTTCTGCTTCATCTTCGCTCCTGATCGCTACGATGAACCAGAAATCCTCCCTCCGCAAATCCCTTTAATTTGTCTCACAAGACCTGACGGCGAACAAGGTCCTCCACGCCGCGCGCCGTGTCTGGCGGCGCGCCGATCGTGTCGCGTGAAAGATCCGGGCACAGCACGAGCTTGCCCTCGAGACCGCCCGCCTCGAGCCGGCGGTGAGCTTCGGCGACCTCGTCGAAGGCGATCCGCTCGGCGACGCGCGGCCGGATGGCGCCAATTGCCAAGAGCCTGAACAGCCGTTCCAGGTCGTCCTTGAACCAGGTAGGGTGTCGCGCTCGCATCGCATTGACCGAGTAAAAGCGAGCGCGCTTGCCGCTGGGCAACAGTCTCCACAGGCACAGGCGCGCGATCTCCATCAGGATGTGGAACATGCGACGCTGTGCCTGCACGCTCGCAGAGAAGCCGATGGCGCAGAGCAGGCCACCTGGCTTGAGCGCTGCGTATGAGCGGCGATAGCCGTCTTCGCCAACTCCATCGACGACGACGTCGAATCCGTCCGGCACGACGCGCGTGAAGTCCTCATGTTCCCAGTCGATCGGCGTTGCCCCCAGCTCTCGGACGAGCGCCATGTGCTCGCCGCGCACGGTACCCCACAGCTCGAGACCGGCCAGCCGTCCAAGCATGAGCAGCGCCTGGCCGACGGCACCAGCGGCACCGTGGACCAGCAGGCGCTGGCCTCGCTGCACCCGGGCCGCGCGGTGCAGAAGCTGGTACGCGGTCGTCCAGCTCAAGATCAGAGTGGCCGCCTCCGCCGCGTCTACGCCTGTCGGCACGCGGGCCACGTCGTTCGCCCGAAGTGTACGATAGTCAGCGTTTGACCCGACCACCGTCATGTCGGCCACGCGGTCGCCAATCTGAAGATCGTGCACGCCTTCACCGAGCTGATCGATTTCCCCGACGACGTCGTAGCCCATTACGAACGGCGGGCAGAGGCGCATCGTTTGCGGGTATAGATGGCGTCTGATCAATACCTCGGTGTAATTGAGGCTTGACGCAAGTACACGGACCCGCACCTCTCCCCGACCAGCGGTCGGCAGGGGAGCGTCGATCACCTCCAGCCTCTCGGGATCACCGAAGCGGCTGACTTGAACAACTCGATTGCGCGGCTTGATCATGGGTGATCTCCCTGCAATCTCGTAATCCAGCGCAAGCATAGCACCGGTCCGCAGCTATTCTGCGGTCTCATCGTTACGTGACAAAGAATATTGCTGACCTGAAGTTCTGCCTTGATCTGGCTCAAATCAGCCGGTCCGACGCTGTCGCACTAGTCAAGCCAGTCCGCTTCTGTTGGCGCCAAAGCGGGCATGCGGCCGTCCGCGGTTGAAGGCAGCTTCTGACCCCGTGCGGACATTACAGTTGGTGCGCCGGGAGACCGGCAAGGAGTAGGTGGTGGAAGTCCACTGCAATGAAGGAATAGCGATCCACATCGGCCCCGAGCCGTGCTGTTCGCCGTCAGGGCCTGTGAGACAAATTGAATGGTTTTGTGGAGGGAGGATTTCTGGTTCATCGTAGCCACCAGGAGCGAAGATGAAGCAGAAATCCGGACCGGGCAAAGCGCCGGCAGAACAGGTACTGAAAGACATTCGGCGGCAGACCCGCCGGCACTATTCGGCGGAAGAGAAGATCCGCATCGTGTTGGAAGGATTGCGCGGCGAGGAGAACATCTCCGAGCTGTGTCGCCGCGAGGGCATTGCCGCCTCGATGTATTACGGCTGGTCCAAGGAGTTCCTCGAGGCCGGTAAGCGTCGCCTGGCGCTTTCAATTACCCACAATTTTGGGTCCGATCGTGGCGCCCAGCTCGATGTCGGTTAACCGCGATAGCCCGCGCCAGATCACGGTATTTCCTGGAGGCGGATCGCTGGCACGCGCTAAGTACCCTCCAAGCCGCGCGATCTTGACGACATAACGCGAGAGCGTGCTTCGTCGAGAGCGATCGCCACCTCTGTCTTTCACCAAGTGATCAAGAAGCCTGATTTCGGGATCTGTCAGCGCCGTCTGCGGTAGGGTATTCGGCGAGGAACGATTGAGCATCGTCATCCAGAAGACACGCCAACTCACAATGCAAAATACCGCGATCAGATTGACCAGACGCTCAGCGGTTCGCAATTTCGACTCCTCCGCCTTGCAGCCCGATTTGAGGATCTTATGGAAGACTTCGATCTTCCACCTCAACGCGTACCATCCGAGCTTCTCAATAGCGTCCTTGCGCGATTGGACCGGGAGATCAGTGAGGAGCTTCCACTCGATCTTCTTTCGCCGCTTCGGCGTTCCCCGCTCTTGAGCATGGATCACGGTTAGAGTGAGTGCGGGATATTTCTTCTGCTTGCCGATCGGCGGCAGAATTCGAAGCTTGCGGAAACGAATTTCGAGAAGCGCTTCATCCGGATCGCCTTTGTCGTCCTTGACCTCGATCCGATGTAGGCCTTTGACCGTAACCTCGTCCATTTCGTCGGCAATTGTATGATTGCCGTCTCCGGCAAGCCGATCAACACAGGTTCGCACCAGGAAATGCGTTCCAACCTCCTCGGCGAGGCAAAACAGCTCATAGATGTCGCTCTCGCGATCACCGATATGAACACATCGTCCAGGGGCCGCGAGAAGGTCGGTCGATTGCCGTAAATTCTCCAGCCAGCGGATGCTCTCCTTCCGCTCGATCGGAACACGTGTCGGATTGATCTTTCGCTTCAGCGCCGTCGTCCCCTTGAACTTCTTGCGTGTCCAGAACTTGATTGCCGTCAGTCCGAGCGGTAGCCCCTCGGTCGTCACGGCGAGGCTCGAATGCATCAGGATGCCGCACTGTGTACGTACCGCTGTAGGACCTCCTCTGTGTGTTCCAAGGCCGGTCAAGCCCGTAAAGCCAATCAGTTCCGGCCTGTCGCGCTTGAAGCTGAATTCCGTCGTGTCATGGAGCACAAGGATCGGCCCCTCCGTCGTCGTCACGCGACCGCGCGTCGCTTCGAAATGACCGCAAAGAATATCCGCCTCGTTGACCCGCTCGTTGGACAAGAAGCGATAGGCGGCCTTGGTGTTGGCCCAATCCTGACAAACCAGCGGGATGCTCTGACCCATGTCGCTCCCGATTTGTGCGAGCAGTTTGCCGAACCGGCGGCCAAGCCGCTCATCCTTAAACTCGCATCCCGCAACTTCTCGATCAACCCACGTCTCGATACCGGTCCTCGATCGCGGAGCACGCGCCTTCGCGCGCTCCTTCAATACAAAGCCCATCGAGCACCCCGCGCTTCCGAATCAAGTGCTCAACAAGGAATCACAACAGATTCTGCCGATTCAAGATTTTGTCCCGGGAGCGTCGTCTAAATCGGCCGTCAACTGTGGGTAATTGAAAGCGCCTGGCGGGCGACACGGCGCGGGCGGCAACCTCCGGCGAGGTGAAGGATCTCCGCCGGGAGGCCGCCGCCTTGAAGGAGGCCGTGGCCGATCTGACCCTGGAGAACCGCCTGCTCAAAAAAAGCATCAATGGGGCTGGGGAGGAAGAGGCATGAGGTATCCCGCCTCAGAGAAGGCCGAGATCATCCAGTTGGTCGAGCAATCGCATCTCCCGGCCAAACGCACGCTGGACATGCTCGGTATCCCGCGCGCCACGTTCTATCGCTGGTATGACCGCTACCGCGAGGGTGGCGTTGAAGCGCTGGCCGATCACCGGTCTCGACCAAACCGGGTCTGGAATCGGATCCCAGACGATGTGCGAGGCCAGATCATCGATCTGGCACTGGAGCTTCCGGAGCTGTCGCCGCGCGAGCTGGCCGTGCGCTTCACCGACGAACGAAAATACTTTGTCTCCGAGGCGTCGGTCTATCGGCTGCTGAAGGCGCATGACCTTATCACCAGCCCGGCCTATGTGGTGATCAAGGCCGAGAACGAGTTCAGGGACAAAACCACGGCCGTCATTCAAGATCACCGGCTGGGGCTGGTACTATCTCTCGACCGTGCTCGACGACTTCTCGCGCTACATCGTGGCCTGGAGGCTTGGTCCGACGATGTGCGCCTCCGACGTCATGGGCACGCTCGATCAGGCACTCGCAGCGTCCGGCCTCGACCACATCACCGTCACACAGCGACCTCGGCTCCTGAGCGACAATGGGTCGAGTTACGTGGCAGACGATCTGGCCATGTGGCTCGAACAGAAAGGCATGCAGCATGTCCGTGGCGCTCCGTATCATCCCCAGACCCAGGGGAAGATCGAGCGCTGGCATCAGACCCTGAAGAACCGCATTCTGCTCGACAATTACTACCTTCCTGGCGATCTCGAACGACAAGTAGGAGCCTTTGTCGAACACTACAATCACGTTCGCTACCACGAGAGCATCGACAACCTCACACCAGCCGACGTCTACTTCGGCAGGGCCGAGGCGATCCTTGCAGAACGCAACCGCATCAAGCACGACACCATCGCAAACCGACGCTTGCAGCATCGGCTGCAGGCCGCTTAAACTCTAATCCGCGTGAACCAGAGCCTCCCTTCTCAAACCGCCTGATCAGTCTCAAATTATCTGACGACGGACACTCATCGAGATCGACCAGCTTGTATTGACGGCTCGCGATCCAACTCAGGAGCCCACCAACCACGTTGAGGCAACGCCACGTGCCGTGCCGAACGAGTCCCTCTTCGACGAGACGAGCGCCATAGCGCTCGATGAGCAGTCCGTGCGGTCCGCCTCTGAGACGCCGGTACAGCCGGCTTCTGCCCAAGTACTCTTTCGCAATCATACCCTGACCTCCGCTGTTGAAAGCGGAGGTACAAGACAAACTATGCCGAGCCGATTACACGCCGCTCACGGTGAATCTCGGGGAAAACAAGCCCATTCGGCATAGTTCGGCAGTCGGCATAATAGAGAGCGTTTTTAGATTGGCGGCGCGTGGTTCGGTACCCAACACGAGCACTCGCAGGGGCGCCGGTAATCTAAAAACGTGTTGGACGAAGCCGCGGGCACGCCGCTGCAGCTATGGGTGTTGAATCACTGCGCCGTTATTTGTGAAACGTCGTGATCTGAACTGGGGACAAGTCCAAAGCGGACATTATCACGAAAGTACTGGGTGGAAGCGACATCTGGGAAGCGAAGTAGCCGAAAAATGCGAAGCGCCGGAGGTTTGACGTCGGATGAACGACAACAGGGCATCGATCGGCTGCCGCGGCGGCCGATCGAATTGCGAAATGGAAGGTGGTGGTTCTTGGTTGATCGAGGTCTCGCATCAAGAAGTGTCCGGTGAGCGAGCGGCACTGAACGAACCTGGCTGCAAGACCTCGACGCACACCATGTGGCCTTGATGACAGGACGGACATTGACGCAAGGAAGCGGCATTGCAGTGCTCAGCCTTCTCGGGGCAATCGGATGGCGCTTCCGGCTCCGAATGAGCATCGGCGGATATCATTCCGAGCAGTTCACGGCAGCGAGCGAGCTTTTGCTTGCGGTAGCGGTTACCCAGAAATCCATAGTAGCGAATACGTTTGAAGCCTTCGGGCAGGACATGGATGAGGAACCGCCGAATGAACTCCCCGGCGTCCAGCGTCATTACTTTCTGCTGGCTTCCGTGGCGGTAATCCTTCCATCGAAAGCGTACTTTGCCGTCTTCGATATCGATGACACGGCTGTTGCTGATCGCTACCCGCGCGAGCCGGCATCCGTCACGCTCGACATCGATGATACCTGCGATGTCGTCCACGGCCATCAGCAGCTCTCGCTGTTCAATGCTCATTATGACGAACGCTGCTTCCTGCCGATCCACGGCTACGACACGGAGAAGAGCCGGCCCGTGGCGGTCGTGCTGCGGCCCGGCAAGACGCCGGGCGGCGTCGAGGTGCGTGCCCATCTGCGCCGCCTGATACGGCATATCCGGACGCGGTGGCACAAGACGCGAATTACGTTCCGTGGCGACGGGCACTATGCTCGGCCGGAGGCCATGACGTGGTGCGAGAACAACGGCATCGACTACATCTTCGGTCTGTCCGGTACCAAGCCTCTCGCCAGAAAAGTCGACGAGGTCGCCGACGACATTCGCACGCGACGCGCCATCGAGAACCTGCCTGTTCTGCGCGGCTATACCGAGACGCGCCACAAGGCAAAGTCCTGGGATCACGAACGGCGCACTGTCGCCCGTATTGAGGCGACGATGCTCGGCCTCGACATCCGCTTCGTCGTCACCAGCCTCGATGTCGGCTCGGCCGAGTGGATCTACGACAGCCTGTATTGCGCGCGCGGCCAAGCCGAAAATCTGATCAAGCTGCATAAGACGCAGCTCGCCTCCGATCGCACCAGTTGCCGTTCGGCGCTCGCCAACCAGGTCCGTCTCGTTCTCCACACCGCCGCTTATTGGTTGATGCTTACCGTGCGCGGCGCCATTCCCAAAGTCCGGGAATTGGCCACTGCCGAGTTCGCGACGCTGCGTCTTCGTCTCTTGAAAATCGCAGCCCGGGTCGTCGAAACCGCGAGCCGCATTCGCCTTGCGTTCGCCGCGGCATGCCCCGAAGCCGACCTCTTCCGCAGCTTGCCCGGCGCGCTGCTCCCGCTCGGCCCGTAACCGACCGGGCCTGCGCCCGCTCACCCGCCCCACTCCTCCAACGCGTACAAAACAGCTTGATGTAGAACCCGGTGACAAAAGGCCGGACGGTCACCCACGCCAGCCGCCAGCCCCCGTCAGACGTCAAGAACGACCGTGCTCTCGTGAATAGATCGGGCTAAATACGCCAAGAATTGTGTCCTGGTCGATAATTCGACGAGAGCTCACACAGACGTCAGCGCTTACTCAGTGAACGATAGAATTTCTTGGTACCGCCGCCGGGTGGATCTTCGTACATGAAGCATTCGGCGTACTCGTCGATCGCTTGCATCACGCCGAGCAGCGACCCGCTAGAAAAGGCGCTGGTCGATCCGGTAGCGAAGTGAGCGACGAAATTCCCGGTTATGCTCGCCATGTGGGTCTGCAGACCGGCCTCTTGGGCGGCGTCAAGCACGAGGATGCCGGCCGCCTTATGCAGCTTTACAGCGGCTTCGATTGCGGCTGACGCGTTGCCAACCTGCTTATTGTTATCGTCGAGTGCGAAGTCGATCGGCACGGGTATCTTTACCTTCTGGATGACGTCCAATAGCCGATGTTCGAGATACTGCCGAAGGCGCGGTGCGGCATCGTCTACTTGGCCTGCCTGTAGAAAGCGGAGCGTAGCGTCACGAACCCGGTTGACCGCGTCGGACTGCGGCAGCACAGCCGTGCGGGCCGTTCCCTCCAACCGTTGATGTTTCCAGCTTTGGCCGTTGTTCCGGTTGAAGAGCTTCTCTACCAGAGTGTCGTGGCTCAGCAGGATGACTTGCGGGCCGTTGGCTTGCATCGGCCGTGCAAACTGTGTGCGAATGAGCTCCATCAGGTGGAATTGGTGGCCGGCGTCAAAGCTCGAAGTGACGTCGTCAAGCACGATGAAACGCGGTTCGCCGCCATAAAGCGTCGCGGCCGCTAGGTAGACCGACACTGCAAAGGCGTTGCGGAAGCTCTCTGAAAGAAGTGCCTGCGCTGAGACGTTCCTCAAAGTGAAAAACTGCGAAAGCCCGATGGAAAGAGCCTCCGCGCCATCGGCCTTGGCCAGGGACGGTTTGACGGGCTCGTACATGATGGACCCGAAGAACTTCTGGCATAGCGGCTCGACCGCCGCGAGACGCCGCTTTGACAAGTCGGCCTCAGCAGCCGCGAAAGTGTCGCTTGCTTTGTCCAGAAAACCCTTGATGCGATTGATCGCAGCAAGCTTGCTGGTAACCTTGGCGAGGCCGGCCTGTGCGTCAAGAACGTCCTTCCAGGCCTTTTGGAGGCGGCGCGCCGCTTCGACCGCGCTCGTGACGGCGACCAGAGAGGCTGGCAACTCCTTTTCGAGGGCCTCTCGCTTCGTCTTCGTATCTTGCAACGCAGCCGCAGCACGTTCCAGCAAAGTTGAGCGCCACGCCCAGAGGTCGCGCACCTCACTTTCAGTCAACGCTAGCTCCGCTCTCTTGCCGAGCGCCGCGAACATTAGTTGGTCGCCACCTTCAGCATGCGCCTCTTCAAGTTTGCGGAGCTCGCCCCATCCTCCGCCTTTCCATTCGGTCTCAAGCTTTGCTGTACAATCCTCGAGTTCCTGGAACGCCGCCAAACGGGCTTCCAGCCCTGGAAGCAGAGATCCTGCGCTCTCCTGCTCGCACGCCGGGCACTGATTCTTGTTAGGCCACGAATCATCGCACAGAACCGCTCGGCTCGCGGCGTATAGGGCCTTGAGGAGCTTTCCGGCGGTCTGCGACATCGCCTGATCCCGTTCGGTCGCAAGGGAGAGCAGCTTCTTAAAGTTGTCGTCGGATGGGCCTACCGAAATCCGGCTGGCGATCATCGTCTCCTGCCGCTGCAGGCCCGCAAGGCGTGCCGGAGCGTCTCCACCTTCGGCTTTTTTGATGGCCTCGACGCAGTCGTCGATGACAATCTCGCCGAACAGTTTGCCGGTGCAGTGGGGGTTCAGAATCGCAATTTGGTGAAGGGCGTTGTGAGCTTTGAGTACCGCAGCCGCATGATCCTTCTGGTCAAGCAACGACGTCTGGGTCAGCGCCTGGAAGGCGCTGACGGCCTCCGCTTGCTGCTTGATGATCGTCGCCTTCAGTGAGGTATCTTGCTGGTTGAGGGCTTTGACATCGAAATGGTTGTTGAACGCCCTCGTGTTCGAAAGTGCCTGGAGTTCCTGACGAAGCGCCGAGTACGCGGCAAGTCCTAGCAGGCCGGCAAAGGCGCGGCCGCGCTCGAGGGCCTTGTCATCAATGAACGATTGTAGCGTCTTGTGATCTAGGAGCACGAAATCGCGGTTGAGGGAGGCGAGCAACTTTTCGCCGTCAACTCCTTTGGGCGCAGAAACCTTTCGCGCGCCAGCCACGTCGCGCGTGATCGAAATGGTGACGGGCTTACCGGCGCCATCTGGGTGTACGGTCAGCTTGATCGTCCCCGTGCTCTTCGAGTGGAAGCGGTTCAGGTAGTAGCCGTCGCCCCCCTCAGAGGCCGGCAACTCGTCGAGTTTGGGGATACGCTTGCGCAGCGCGTACGTTAGGGCGTCGAAGATCGAGCTTTTGCCGACGCCGTTCGGAGCGGAAACCGAGTTCACGGCGTCGTGGGTGAAATTCAGGACGAGCGGATCACCCTCGTTGTTGATGCCGCGGAAGCCTTCGACTTCAAGACACTCGAGAAACCAGCCGCTCACGACGCCCCCTTCGGGGTCTGCACCAGGGCCGCGAGAAGCTGATCCAGGATCCCGTCGGCGTCGGCGCCGGCGATCAAATCCTCGAGCCGGGCGGCAAGGACAGGTCCTAAGATACCATCGAGCCCGGATACCTCCTTCGCATATGTCGCAAGATTGTCTGGCAACGGTGCGGTGTCGTCGAACTTGAAAGCCATTGATTGCTCCCCCTGCTTCTATCGTCGCTAACCTCAACGCAACTTTCAATAGAACGAAAGGGTTATTGCCCTTCGCCTCGCTGCAGACGGGGTGACCAACGCGACTCGGAGACGGGCGAGCGGAAGCCCATCGAGCATCGAAGCTGTACCAAGATGTGAGCGCTACCGTTAGAGACAGCGCTTGAGGCCACTGGGACTGAAAAGCCTCTGTTAACAACTTTATTAGTCATTCAACTGACTCCATTTGCGACCAAACCTTATCAGTCAGCGAACTGACTCCGTTTGTGTAATTCTCTTATCAGCACCCAACCCGGATGGGCACGTCATTACGATCAGGCCGCGAGCGTCACGCCGGTTCACGGGTCGCCGCGAAGTACCAACTATAACTTCAGCAGATCGTCTTCGGAGAGTTCTTCAAACGGATTTGGAATCGCGCGTCTGGCAACGAAAAGACCGATCACGCGGGCTTGTGGAGCGCGCTCCAAAATCATTTCCTTGATTGCCTTGAAATGGGAGCCGGTCGTGAGAACATCGTCGAAAATCCCGACGATACCCCGCAAGTTTTGCAGCCGATTTTCGACGATCCTATAGTTTTGTTTGAGTTCGGCCGGCGACTTCCTGTGGCCACCCTTGAACGTGTCAGTGGAGGCGATCTGCTCGACTAGCTCCCGAACATCTGGTGGGGTCGCAGCGCGGATTCCTCTGCATACCTGAACCATCCGATCATCGTAAGCCGGGTCGGTCTTCGCCTTCGATGGTGGAATGGGGACAATCGTGGCCTGGTCCAGCCATTCCGCACTCAGAACCGCAGACAAGTCACGAGCACATCTTGCGATCGCTGGCGCCTTGTAATGGTAGCCGCCATCGCCGCGCTTCTTCTGAAGATTGTGGATCAGTTGGTTGGTATCGCCGCCTCGCCAGCCCTTACCTGCTGTGTACTCATAGAGATAATGACAGTCGTCACTCTCGTCGAGGTACCAGTGGTCCCGCCGGTTTGTCTCGTCAATTTGCTGAAGCAGGCGTGCCATCACCTAATACGCCCAAGATATCGGCGAGGTCGCGGACACGAATCGCGCCTCGCTTCTCGAAGCTCGCCGGCCAGGTGATGCCATCCCGCTTGAAGCAAGAATCGAGGATGAACAGCTTGCGGCCCTGCTGAAGTGCGGCACGAGCCTGCGTGAGCGTCCCGCTCGTGTCGCTGGCCTCCACGATAACCGTCCCCTCCGTGAGCGCGCTCATCGTGACATTCCGCTCGGGAAAGAACAGCTTGTTCTGCGGCACATACTGACTAGCGTATCGCAGCACTGGCACCTGCGAAATGAGCAGATGCTGCTCCGCGATCTTGCGTTGGAGAGCCTGGTTTTCCTTCGGGTAATAGATTCCGATCGGCGTGCCGATCACCGCAATGGTGTGGCCCTTCGCCTCGATCGCGGCTGTATGAGCTGCGGTGTCGATACCGGTCGCTAATCCCGACACGACGGTGAAGCCGCGTTCGACCAATGCACGTGAGAGCTTACCCGCACGCAGTTTCCCCTCTTCGCTCGCATTGCGGCTGCCTACGATGGCGACACACCGGGTCTCGACGAGTTCCCAAGCGCCTTGGAAGTACAGCATCTCTACGGGATGCCTCGCGTCTCGGAGCTTCGAAGGATAATTCCCAGTAAGATTCAGCCGGGTGCCAAACCTGCAGATGCCAGCCTTCTTAAGTGCTGCCAGAACCTCCGCAGCGCAAGCGTCAGCTACAGCACCCGGAACGAAATCGGATGGGACGGCAGTCGGATCGGAAGCGAACTTCTCTGCGATCGTTTTGAAGGTCGCGCCCTTCTCGAGCCACAGCGCCTCGTACGCTCCGAGCTCCCTGCGCGGCGAGATCGACCGTACGGCGGGTCCGTCATTCATTCGTGCAAGCAGGTTCATCATCCAACCCTAGCCACCCCCTGCGGCGGCGTCGAATCCACAGTGACGAAGTCCACTAGTTTGAGGAGCCAACATTTGTGGGCAAAAAGTTCAAAAGCCAGTTTAGTGGATGACAAGAACAAATCAAGAACAAATAGATAACTCATTAAGTATCATATGGTTACGTGGTGAACGAGAGGTGAATTCGGTGTCGGGCCCACGGCTTACTGCACCATCATCGCAGCGTCAGTGAAGCATACCAGCTTCGGACACGCGTGATGGGGATGTCCCGATCGCTGTTGAACTAGGTCGGGCCGACGTTGCCGGAATGAATGTTACGCGGCCCTCGTGACGTGGGCAACGGGGTTGATCGTCATGCGATTGTGGCGAGCTTGAAGAGCCGCACGCAGAACCGACAATTGCTTATGCGCCTTCAATCGTCGGAAGCCCTTGTTGGCCTCGATCATGCCGGCTCCCATCGCAAGGCCATACCGGCATCCCGCCAGCGTTTGACGTTGCGCGTGACACGGCGAATGGTGCCCATCATGTTCTCGGCGATGTTGGTACAGGCGAGCGATCGACGAAGCTCCTTCGGCAACTTCAACCGGACGACAGTCAGGATTTCATCGAGGCCTTCGAGGATGCTCGCCGCTACGCCGGGCCGACGCGCGAGATTGCGGATCAGTTTTTCAGCCTTGTCTGCGTCATCGAGCTCCCAGGCCTGGCGCAGCACCCGACGGGTGGCCGCATGATGCTCTTTCGGCAGGCGTTCCATGATGTTGTGTCGCCTTGTGGATCTGGCAGCGCTGGATCGCTGCGGCCGAACCGAAGGTGCGGCGGATCGCCTTCGACAACGCCTTCGCACCGTCGGCGATGAACAGTCTTGGCGCCGTCGGGTCGAGCCCCGCGCGAGACCAGGTTGTCCAGCAGGGTCTGAACCGTTGCGGCATTCTCGGTCGCCCCTTCCACCAGCGCCAGCGGATGCTTGTTGCCTTCGCCGTCAACCCCGATCGCGGCGACCAGCACGAGATCCTCGCCGAGATGCAGCCCGTCGATTTGGACCACCAGAAGGTCGAGCGCGGACAGATCGGCAGCCATGAAGTCGGCCAGCCGCGCCGCCGACAGCGCTACGAACCTCCGCGAGGCCGCCGACTTCGAAACCCCCGATCCGGGCGGTGCCGGCACGTCTCCCTCGGGCAGCCGGACAGCGCGGCCGAACCGGCGCGTCGACACATTGATCAGCATCAGGTTCATCGCCCAGCGACCGAGCCAGTCCTCCTGCGCTGCCGTTTCCCAGCTCGGGATCGTGACCTCGCGGCCGTCCACGCCCCGGACCCGCGGGCGCTCGACCTCGATCTTGCCGCCGTGGAAGCCGATCCGTCCGCGCGTTCGGCCCCAACGGTGCGCCCGCCGCGCCGCATCGCGACCGTGGCGCGGCCCGCAGGCCGCCGTGACATCCGCCTCCATCATCGTGCCGAGCGCCTCGATCCCGCCGCAAGGCAGAACCGATCAAAGCTCGCCCGCACTTCTGTAAACGCTTCGTCGACAGCCCCAGTCGGCGGCCAACCCGCCGGTGTGATATCTCTCGTCATGGCGTTGCTCTCCTTTGAGGAATCAGCACCCCGAGCCTACCGGCTCAAGGTGGGCAACGCCGACCTCTTCAGAAAATCAACAGAACCCGGGACATCCCCGCGACCATCTATTGGTCACCCACAATCTGACGTCACGGTAGTTTCTGCCTGACCTGGCTAGAAATCACTCCGCTGCTTCAGCGGCATGGCTTTTGAGCTCCGCAAACTTCGCTGCCATCGTCGGATTGGAGCGAGTCAACTTCTTGATCGTCACGTCCTGCGCCTTGTCGTTCGCGAGGCGCAGGTTGCGGTCCGCGCCGATCAGCGCATCTTTGGTCTTCTGCAGATGATCAATGGACTTGTCGATCTCGGTGATTGCGGTCTGGAAATTCCTGGAAGCCAGATCGTAGTTCTTCGAGAACGCCGTCTTAAAGGTCTCTAGCTGGCTTTCAAACTGGGTGATGTCGATGTTCTGCGCCTTCACCAGCGCCAGCTCAGTCTTGTACTTCAGCGAGTTGATCGCGGCATTCCGCAAGAGCGTAATCATCGGCAGGAAGAACTGCGGCCGGATGACATACATTTTCGGATAGCGGTGGAAGACGTCGACAATGCCGGCGTTGTAGAGTTCGTTGTCCGGCTCAAGCAAGGAGACCAGGATGGCATACTCACAGCCCTTCTCGGTCCGGTCCCGGTCAAGCTCCTTGAGGAAGTCCTCGTTCTTGCTCTTCGTGGCGGTTTTGTCGCTTTCGTTCTTCATCTCGAACATGATCGAGATGATCTCGGTGCCGGCGTCGTCCGAGTCGCGGAAGATATAGTCGCCCTTGCTGCCGGTCCGCGTGTCATTGTCCTTCTCGAAGTACGCCCGCGGAAAGGCCATCGAGCGCACCCGGTTGAACTCGGTCTCACAGTGCTGTTCGAGGGTCTCGCCAACCATCTTGGTCGAGAGGCGGGCCTTCATGTCCTTCAGGCGCTCGATCGCGTCGTCGCGATCCTTGATCTGCGTTTCGTACTTGTCCTTCAGCGATTGCTCGGAGAGCTGCTTTTCAAGCTGGACCTGCTTGATGCCGTTCTTCAGCTCATCGCGCTCCTTCTCGATGGCACCGACCGCCTCGGTCACGGCGAGTTTCTTCTCAAGCTCAACAGCCTGGAGCTTGGCCTTCAGCTCCTGAATTTCCTTTTCCTTGGCAGCAGACGCCTTGTGCAGCTCGCCGGCCAACAGGGCATCGGCAAGCTCCGAGGCCGCTTTCTTGTCGCGCTCGGACTCGGCCAGCGCGTTTGCCAGCCGGTCACGCTCTTTTTCCACTGTGCTGAGCGCTTCGCTGACGGCGAGTTTCTGGGCGACCTCGCTTCCCTCAAGCTTGGACTTCAACTCCAGGATCTCGGCATCCTTGGTGGCCGCAGTCTTCTGCAGATCGTTGCGGACCTGGGCCTTCGCCAATTCCACGGTGCTCTGCTTGTCACGCTCGGCCAACTCTAGCCGTTCGTGGAGTTGTTGGGCGAAATCGGCGTCGCGGACCTGCTTCAGGATATCCGCGTAGCCGGTCTCATCGACCTTGAAGGCCTTATCGCAATGTGGACAGATGATCTCGTGCATGGTTCCTGTCCGGATCGGGGCGGCTGCAGTTGTGTTCAAATACGGCGCGGCAGAATCGCCCTGTCGCCATGAGAACAGAATTAGAACAAGGAAATTTGGAGGGTCAAGCCGGAAGCAGCGGTTTTGCGCAACTTGCTAGAGGAAATTCTCCACTTCTCGACGCTAATCAGCGGTTTCAACACGGGGATCTCGACGGCTAACGCCAACGTGTCTGCTGATCTTTGAAGCGCTGCGCCGACGTCCGGTCGTCATCTGCCTCTTCGGCCTCTTCGGCCTCCTCGACCTCAAGCCAGAGCATCAACAGCGCGTAACCGTCTTGCTGAGGATACATTTGCCCAAAAAGCTCGGCGCGCTGGCCGGGTTTCAGATCTACCCATTGCTCCGGGCTGATCGCCGAAAGTTCACTTGCGACCCGCTGACGCTGGTCCTTGGCTCGGAAGATCGATGCCCTTGGGACCGGCTTGCCGTACGGGACCGATATCCACGGGTGTGTTTCGGCGTGTTGGGGGGTGGACGGCCCCCGACGGCATCGATTGTGCCAGAATGAGGTCGTTGCAGATCTCAGACAAAGGAGACCGTCCGTGGAACAGATTAGCCGAATCGGCATGGATACGTCGAAGCGTTTTTTCCAACTTCACGGGGTGAACGCCGCCGAGAAGGTGGTTTTGCGCAAGAAGTTGCGGCGCAAGGAGATGGTTGAGTTCTTCGAGAAGCTTGCGCCGACGGTGATCGGGATCGAAGCCTGCAGCGCCTCCCACCATTGGGCGCGGCTTTTGCGGTCGTTCGGCCATGAGGTGAAGCTGATCGCGGCTCAACTGGTCAAACCGTATGTAAAGCGCAGCAAGAACGATACGGCTGACGCCGAGGCGCTTTGCGAGGCGATGAGCCGGCCAACGATGCGTTTTGTGCCGGTAAAAACTGCCGAGCAACAGGCGGCCCTGATGCTGGTCAGCCTGCGCGATCGGCTCATCCGCAATCGCACGCAATTGTCGAATGCCATCCGCGGCTATGCCGCCGAGTTTGGCTTTACCGCCGCCAAAGGGATGGTGCACCTCGATCCGCTGTTCGAACACATTCAAGCGGATGAGAGCGTGCCCGACCTGGCTCGCGAGCTGTTCGCGGCCCAGGCTGAAGAATATGCTCAGTTGCAGGCGCAAATCGCCGAAGTCGCCGCCAAGCTCATGGCTTGGCACAAGGCTGATGAATGCAGCCGACGTCTCGCCAAGATCCCTGGCGTCGGTCCGATCGGCGCGGCGCTGTTGATGATGAAGACCCCGGCGCCTGAGCTATTCCGGTCAGGGCGCCAGTTTGCGGCCTGGATCGGATTGACGCCGAAGGATCATTCTACGGCCGGCAAGGTCAGGCTCGGCGCCATCACCCGGGCCGGCGATGAAGCTTTGCGCGCCGTGCTGGTGTCGGGGGCCACCGCCGTGATCAGGCATGCTGTTCGCTGCGGAGGACGCGCCTCGCCCTGGCTCCTCGACCTTCTCAAGCGCAAGCCGCCGAAGCTGGCCGCCGTAGCGTTAGCCAATAAGATGGCCCGTATCGCTTGGAAACTGATGGTCACGGGCGAAAACTACGCCATGACATCCGCGCGCGTCGCTCCGGCGGGCGCGGCATAGAGATCAGCCAGGCACGGGGAGCAACTTAACTGCAACCGTGCTGAGCCGATGCCGGAACTTGCAAGGTGACAAGCAGATGGTGTGATCGATCGATCCTAGACACGAGATACTCCGTGGACCCCACTGACCCCGCAAAGGTCGCCGGCGTGTTTGGAACTCGCGTCGCGGAAACCATCTTGGCCAGCGTTCATCTGCGAGCGCGACAACAGGCTGATGGAGTGGATGCCCCTCCCGCCGGCATCGCAATGTGCCAATGAGGATATTCGCAATCATCAAGGAAGAAGACATCCATGGAAAATGTTACCATCATTGGGATTGATCTGGCAAAGCGCACTTTCCAGCTGCACGGGGCAGGCGCCGATGGTTCGGTGATCTTCCGCAAGAAACTATCGCGCGAGCGAGTTTTAGGTTTTCTGGACAGCCAGCCGAAGTGTCTGGTGGCGATGGAAAGTTGCGCTACCTCGCACTACTGGGGCCGTGAGATTGCTAAGCTTGGACATGAGGTGAGGCTCATTCCGCCCATCTATGTGAAGCCGTTTGTCAAAAGACAGAAGAACGATGCTGCCGATGCTGAGGCGATCGTTGAAGCCGCCTCGCGCCCAACGATGCATTTCGTCGCCGTGAAAACTGAAGCTCAGCAGGCTCAGAGCATGGTGTTCCGAACGCGAGATATTCTCGTCGGCCAGCGGACGCAGATGATCAATGCGTTAAGAGGCCACCTAGCCGAATATGGTGTGATTGCGCCCCAAGGCACAGTTCATGTGCATCGGCTCGAGCAGGTTATTGAGGATCCAAAGTTCGGCTTACCTGAACAGGTGTCGGAAAAACATCAAAGATGGGCCAGCGCGATATCCGCCGCCTCTTGATCCTTGGCGCAACATCGGTCGTTAATTGGGCTGGACGAACGGGCGTGCCAAAGGGTCCGTGGCTTACCCGGATGCTGGTATGCAAACCGCGCATTCTGGTTGCAACTGCGCTGGCCAATAAGATGGCGCGGATAGTCTGGGCCCTAATGACCAAAAAAGAGAATTACCGCGATCCGGCAGCAGCGGTGGCTTGAGACGCGCCATCCGCCGATAGCGTCGGAATGTGAGAAGGGCAGAAGGACGGGTAAGGGAACACGGTCTTAGAGACGGGATTTGGATAACCAGAATATGTCCAGGAGCTTTGAGCTCGCCAGGCCGATTTGGACCTAATCCGCGTATCGCCATACAGGCCCGCGGCGTGCGAATGCCGCAACTTATGAGGCCGGACACACGACCGCACCTGATCGCATGTTCTCAAGTTCGTCGATAAAAACTTCTTGCATTCCCGGGGGCATCCACACACGGACATATGGACGCAAGCGATCTGATCAAAACACTGCAAAAAGACCCTTGCGAGGAGAGGGCCGTCCACATATGGGGTCTCGACCATGATCGGCGTAGGGTCCCGTCATCTCAAATCAATGAAATCAACGGCCTGAAAGGGTCCCGACGACGCCGATGGGGTCAATGTTCGATCAGCATTCACAGTCGTGATCAAGGAGCCTGCGTCGTGACAAAGCAGGTACCCATTCAAAATGATCCCACTCCGCCGCCGAGCATGATCACGACGGCTAACGCGACGATCGACGGAACGATGCCGACCATGAAAATGTCGAAGTAGCTGTCGTGATGGGTCATGCCGCAGATCGAGAGCAGACTGACCACTGCGCCGTTATGCGGCAAAATGTCAAGCGTGCCTGAGCCGATCACCGCGACACGATGCATCAGAGCGGGGTCGATGCCAGTTTGCGCCGCGATCTCAGCATAAGTCTGGCCGAGTGCGTCGAGCGCAATCGTGAGGCCGCCCGACGCCGAGCCGGTCAGCGCCGCCAGGACATTCGTTGCAACCGCGAGAGAAACAAGGGGGCCGCCCTCGATTGCCAGCACCCAGTCGCGCACGGCTGCGAATGCGGGCAGCGCTGCAATGACAGCGCCGAAGCCGACCAGACTTGCAACGCTCAGCGCCGGCAGTACGGACGCATTCGCGCCGGCATCCATGGTCTGCCGAAGCGCCGGCAGCCGAGGCCAGTTGAGAGCCATGACGGTTATGATGGCAGCGGTCAACGCGACCGCAACCGACCAGACGCCGGCGACGGCTGAAATCGATGTGCCGCCCCAGCGCTCGTCGGCAAGGTAGGAGAAATCAAGCTTCGGCAACACGCCAAGCGACATCAGAAGATTGACGGCGACGACGACCACCAGTGGCAGGATGGCGTTCAGTGCAGGCGGCGGCGCCTTGCTGCGGCGTCCATGCCGGATCTCGGCAGGATCGAACTCGCGGGCGGTGGTCGCACGTTCACGTAACAGCTCATCATCCGGCGTGCCCTCGGTTGCCGCCGGTGCCTCCTCGCCATAACCTTCGCCGGCGGCGCGGGCGGCCCCCTCAGCCCGTCGCAGCCACCACAGGCCGATACCGAGCATGACAAGGGATGCAACGATGCCGTGGCCGGGCGCCGCAAAGGGCGTCGTGCCGAAGAATGGCATCGGGATCACGTTCTGGATCGACGGCGTTCCCGGCAACGCCGACATGGTGAAGCTTGAGGTGCCCAGCACGACGGTCGCCGGCAGCAGGCGGCGGGGAATTGAGGCGGCACGGAACAGCGATTGCGCCATCGGGACGATGACGAAGAAGGCGACGAAGAGGCTCACCCCGCCATAGGTGACGAGCGCCCCCGCCAGCACGACGGCAAGGATCGCGCGGCGCTCGCCGAGGCATCTCGCCATGAAGGCAGCCGCGGAGGCGACTGCGCCGCTGTCATCCATCAGCTTGCCAAAGACGGCGCCGAGCAGGAAGATCGGAAAGAACTGCGCCAGGAAGCTGGCGGCGCTCACCATGAAATTCTGGGTCCAGTTGGCAAGCAACGGCTGTGCGCCGAACGCGGCCGCCACCAGCGCCGCGATCGGCGCGAGCAGCAGGACGCTCCAGCCACGAAACGCAAAGAAGATGAGCAGCGAAAGCCCAACGAGGATGCCCAGCAGTCCCATTCAGCACTCCGTGAGCAGGCTATTCAGGAGCGGGATTCCAGATCGGGCGTCGAGCGCTAGCCGATATCCGTGCCGAAAGCGTCAGTGAACTCCCTTGCTGCGAGCCGTCTTTCCGGGCACATCTCCGGATTTTGGATCAGCCCGGTGTTTGCAGCGGGTTTCCGTCGGCGAGCAGCAGCCCACGCGCGCCCTCGCTGACCGAACCGAGCTTACGGAGATAAGGACTGCACGGACCCGACAGCGCCAACGGCTCGGCGGATTAACTTGTCTGCATTCAAGTTCATTTTGCCTCGCTATGGCGGATTCGACTGCCTTAAGCAAGTCTTCTGCTGCCACCGGCTCTACAACAGCTGCTTATTCTCTCGGATGAGATTGATCTCCGCCACCTGCAAATTCTTGTAGGTTGACCAACATCGTGTTCAGGACTGAATTTCAGGCCTGCACTGGCAGTCATCAGCACAATCAAGACTGAGAAAAAGCCGAAGCGATGTCGCCACTACAAGCAATCGCCAGCTGGCTGGAGTTGGTGATGATTTCGTTGTCCGATTGGCGGCAGAATCAGGGGGCGGGGCGATCATGCACCGATAACGCGGAGTGCGTTGTGCTGACGTCGGGTCGACCTGACCATCCTCTCCGGAATAATAACGTGAGGGAAGCCCATTGTTTTTCATTCAGCCGAAGTCTTCCACTTCACGTGCACCATCTGGAAATGATCAGCACCTCTGCCAGCCATCCACCATCAAATCTGCCAGCATTCCAGATTCGGTGACGACATCTCGAATATTCGCTGGGGCACGCAGCTCTATTAATCGGCGAGCAGTCCTGCGGATCACAGCGGTTGCGGTCTTCGCGTGGCTCTTCGTGCGGCCAGGCCCGAGCGGTTCCCGATTAGCGAAAGCGAGCGCTCCGGCAAGCAGAGCGCTCGTCAATCCGGCCGCTCCTGATGATTTAGACACAAGTTACAGCTCCGTTAACGCTCACTCATTCCCGACCGGACATTGTCGCGTGACGGACTTGGAGTTCAAAAGTGTCGAGTTGGGCTCGAACTATGCAGACGTTGTTTACAGGTTTGGCTGCGCAGGCACTCTCATGTCAAGCGAGATCCAGGAGGGCATCAAGTTTCAGGTGTTTACGTGGAACGACGGGCAGGTCCTGGTGCTCTTCGCCAACGGAAGTCTTCTGATCGCATCACAGTCCGGCTCCTAATGCGAGATTCTGTGACGTAGCGAGCATTTTTTCTGCGGATTGGACGCAAAATGCGGGAGGCGGGCATCGCCAGATGCTCATGCAATAAGTGGGGGAGCCGTCCATGCTGTGATTGTTGTCGTCATCGCCGACCCATCTCGAATTCGCGCTGGCAGGTTGACGATGGTCGGCTCTGTTGCGGTTCGCGCGCCGAGATCAAATGATCGTGCCAATCGGCGCATGGTCGGATGAAGCCTCGCGCAGCCACTCGGCGAGCTTGGACCACCGTCGCCGCCCGGAAACATTCCGTACCGCGATGGCAACGGCCTTCTTCTGTCCAACCAGAACGACCAGCTTCTTGCCGCGGGTGACGCCGGTGTAGAGCAGGTTACGTTGAAGCATCGCGTAGTGCTGGGTCATGATCGGAATCACGACGGCGGGGTATTCCGATCCCTGGCTCTTGTGTATCGTCGCCGCATAGGCCGGGGCCAGAATGTCGAGTTCGCCGAATTCATAAGCAACAATGCGGCCATCGAATTCTGCGGTGAGCTCACCTTCGGCAGAATCGACGTCGACCACCGTGCCTATATCGCCGTTGTGGACCTCCTTATCGTAATCGTTCTCGATCTGCATAACCTTGTCGCCAGGGGCGAAGGTCCAGCCAAACCGTTCGACCTTGCGCTCGCCGGCAGGGTTGAGAGCGGCCTGCAATTCGACGTTCAGAGATCGGGCGCCGACACCGCCCCGGTTCATCGGACACAGGATCTGGATGTCACGAATCGGATTGAGGCCAAATCGCTTGGGGATGCGGGTTTTCACGAGCTCGATGATGCGAGCAACGACCTTCTCTGGTTCATCAGCCTGGACGAAGTAGAAGTCGCTTTCGCCTTCCGGCGGACTGAGATCGGGGATTGCGCCCTGATTGATGCGATGGGCGCTGACAATGATCCGGCTCTGAGCGGCCTGCCGGAAAACCTCGGTGAGCCGCACCACCGGCACGGCGCCGGAGAAAATGATGTCGGCCAGCACCTGGCCGGGACCGACCGAAGGCAGCTGATCGATGTCGCCGACGATCAACATGGCGGCCCCGTCCGGAACTGCCTTCAGCAACGCCCGCATCAGCATGGTGTCGACCATCGAGGCCTCGTCGACGACCAAGAGGTCGCAGTCGAGCAGGTTGTTCTCGCCGCGTTTGAAGCCACCTGTCTTGGGGTCGACTTCGAGCAGGCGGTGAATGGTCTTGGCCTCGAAGCCGGTCGCCTCGGTCATGCGCTTGGCGGCGCGGCCGGTCGGCGCACACAGCAGCAGGTTGGTGCCCTTGGCCGCCAGGATATTCAGGATGCCTTTGACGATCGTGGTCTTGCCCACCCCGGGTCCGCCGGTCATGACCACGACCTTGGATATCAGGGCGAGGCGAACCGCGGCGACCTGGCTTTCCGCGAAGGACATTCCGATTTGCTTCTCCACCCAACGCAAGGCCTTGTCGGGATCGATCGTTGGCCACGGTGGCACGCCGTTGGCCAGATGCAACAGGCGATCGGCAACGGTACGTTCGGCCCGATGAAGAGCGGTAAGGAAAACACACGGCGCATCACCAACCCGCTCTGCGACCACGGTCCCCTCTCGCAGTTCAAGTTCGAGCGCGGCACGGATCAGGCCCGAGGGAACCTCGAGAAGCTTCTGCGCGAGCGGGATCAGTTCGTCAGTCGGTAACCCACAATGCCCGTCATCCATCGCCTCGGTCAGGGCATAGGAGATTCCAGCGCGCACCCGCATCATCGCTGTCTTTTCGACGCCGAGCTTCATGGCGATGGTGTCGGCCGTCTTGAAGCCGATGCCGCGGATATCGCGTGCCAGCCGATAGGGGTTCTCGGTCATCACCTGGATCGCATCGGAACCGTAGGTCTTGAAGATCCGCACCGCACGTGCCGTTCCGACGCCGTGGCTGTGTAGGAACACCATGATCTCGCGGACGGCCTTCTGCTCGGCCCAGGCAGCCAAGATACTGGCGGCGCGGACCGGGCCGATGCCGCCAACCTCGCGCAGCCTGGCAGGGGTCGACTCGATGATGTCGAAAACCTTGTCGCCGAAGGCGCGTACGAGCTTCTTGGCATAGACCGGTCCGACACCACGGATCATTCCCGAGGCGAGATACTTCTCGATGCCGTCAGCCGACGTCGGCGGCGATGTTCGCAGGAACCGTGCCTTGAACTGCTGACCGTGGGTCCGGTCATTGATCCAGTCGCCTGTGGCTGTGATCCACTCGCCCGCGGCGATGGTCGCAGCATGGCCGACGGCCGTCACGAGGTCCCGATGGCCACGCGCCTTGACGCGCAGCACGCAGAAGCCGTTTTCGGCGTTGTGGAACGTGACACGCTCGACGATGCCGGCCAAGACGTCCTGGGATGATGCGTCGCTCTGAGGTCTCAATAATGTCCCCGTTTTAGGGGACTATCGGCTGCGCGTCGGGCCACCTCGCCGGTAGCTTGGCTGAATTGGTGGCGTGGGATATTGATGATGGCGAAGCGTCGGCGCTCCTCCGCCGCTGTCTCTGCGTCCGCTTCGACGAAGATTTCGACAGTCTCCTCGCTCGCATGAATCTCCACGCGAACGGGCGATTCGCCAAAATCGACTTCATGTCGCCGCCCACTTCGACCGCGAATGATCGCAAAGGACATTTGCATATTCTCCTTGGGGATGCCCCGGGTTCTGTTGAATTTCTGAAAAGGTCGGCGTTGCCCACCCTGAGCCGGTAGGCTCAGGGTGCTGATTCCACAAAGGAGAGCAACGCCATGAGGAGGGATATCACACCCATTCAGCATGCAAAATCGATCACGCAGGATGGACTTGTTGGCGGCGAAGCCTTCAGAAAATTGCAGGAAGCCGCCCGTGGTACTTTGGAGACAAAACCCTAATCCGGGATCAACAGAACCTCGCGGCGTCAATCACAGGTTCGTGGCAAAGGCCATCGTGAGAGGCGGTGAATTCTCCTTCAACTCGGCCATGTGGCCCTGCCGCCTCAGCTTGACAATTCGGGCGGCGGATTAGGCGTAGTCAACCAACAGCGGCGCATCGATGGGCTTTAGATGCGTATTGAGTACGAGTGCGGAGCCGAAAATACTTTGCTCAAGCTTCGGCAAGGATGCGATCGGGGTGATCGCCGGTCGCTTGTGGATTGTGTTCGTGAAGGATTTGGTCACAAAGTATCTCAGCGGCTGACCGCATATTCAGCCGGCTGCGACGGCCTTAGACGCGGGCTACGCTGCAGCCCACGTATGACAGCGTGGAATACGGTGAAGCAAAAAACTGGATTGGGTGTCCACCTTCCGGCTGAGAACGAAGCGTCATTGATCGGTCCCTGAACCGTCCCCGCTGCCATCTCCGTCTGCAGCTCCTTCAGCTGATCTGTCACCTGCGTCGCCGCGGCGACTTTCTTCGCCTCGGCTCCTATCTCCCGGAACGCCTTCGCCGGCGCCTTCTTCGTCCTCTTCAGCAACCCAGTAGCGGGGACTAACAGAACTAAGGGGTGTCCACGATGCCTCGATCGAGGGCACCAATGGAGGACAGTCGCTACTTGAAATGACCCTCAGATCTCGGCGCTTCTCAGCGGCGCCCCAATTCGTGAGAGCCTCGCGTGTTAGATAAGTCGCAGCCAATCCATTCCAGGATGTCGCAACACGATGCCAGTTCTCTTTTTGGGCTGGCAAAAGTTGAAGCTTCCTTTGCGCCCTGCGCGCAGCCGCAAACTTTCCGTCGCGCTTAGCCTGTTCCAGAGTCCTGCGCACCAGCTCTTCGGTTCGCTTCCATCCGGCGCCTGCAATTCTACCCTCGGCAAAGTACTCGAAGAAGACTCGGAACGTCAGGGCACGGCCTACGGCGACCCGCGACTCCAATTCTGGCTCGGTCAACCATCCCTGAAGAGCTTCGAGCTGCTCCGGCCCGCCAAGCGTGAGAACGTTACTGTCCCCGAAGATTGAGAATCTCGCGAATGCGGCAACCTCAAGCTGAGTATCCAAGTCTTGTGATTGCAGCCAACGGGTGATTGCTTCTAATGGAGACATGGCTTTATCTCCTTCCTTTGCAGTCCTGGTTGGAGCTTCGCGACTGGCATAAGGGGGCTTGAAAGCGATTCGGCTCATAGAACGCTGCGCTGGTCAACTACAAGAACTTGTAGGTGAGGAGGCCCAGCATGTGTGTGCATCCCAGTCCTACCAATGGTGGACGCTTCGCCCTTGAGGAAACCAGCACGGGATCGTTCCCCACATCCCAGGGGAATCGGGTGAAGGATTTTAGGGTACGATGAGGCTTGCGAGGAAGTCGTCGTCCCAGGCTACGGTCATGCGTTTGAGGCGTTGAGAGTCTTTTCCGGGCACCCTGCGGATCAGATTGTTGGCCATGTGTGTGAATGCTGATCGAACATTGACCCCATCGGCGTCGTCGAGACCCCACGCCGAAACACAGCGGAGGATAGCTACGTCGCCGAGAGCTCCAACACGTCGGCCATCAAGAAGCTGCGCTTCGAGGAACTCGTCGCGCAGCGCACGCCCCACTATCGCCAAGCCGATCTCACCGTCGTTCCGTGCGAAAAGCGAGACAACAGAAACGCAGATGCATGCGTGCAAGCGCTGCACACCCATCTTTGCGAGCAGGGCGCTCCGGACCGGAAACGCCCGGGAGATCAACCACAGGTATAGCGCGACGATCTGGGTAGGAAGCCTGTCTGTTTGGTAAATTCGTGGGTGGATGATTTTGCTGTGAGGGCCAGGAAACGCCACTCGTCGGATTCGCTTGAGTAGCCTGGCCACTTGCCATTGAGAACGGAGGTCTGAGTGTCCGACCGAAAAATAAGTGATATCAGCGAGTTCTGATTCCATTGGTGTTGCGAAGCATCAAAGGGATCGAGAATGTGGACTGATATCACTCGGGCACAGTTTGCCCGAGAGGAGCTGCGTTTGCCAAGCGACTTGACGGATGCGGAATGGGTCGTGCTGGAGAGGTTGCTTCCTGTGCGGGCCAAGCGCGGGCGGCGCCCGAAATGGAGCTATCGGGACATCGTCGAGGCAGTGCTCTATCTGCTGCGCGGCGGGTTGCCGTGGCGCATGCTGCCGCCCACTCTGTTTCCACCAATGACCACGGTGCAGTACTATTTCTACCAATGGCGCGACAGCGGATTGTGGCAATCGATCAACCACGCACTCCTGATGCTGGCGCGCGAGGCGATCGGCCGGGAGGCCTCGCCGACGGCTGGTGTGATCGACAGCCAATCGGTCAAGACCACCGAAGGTGGCGGCCCTCGCGGCTACGACGCGGGAAAGAAGATCAAGGGTCGAAAGCGCCACATCGTCACCGACACCCAAGGGCTCCTGGTCGGCGCGATCGTTCACGCTGCCGACGTCCAGGATCGCGATGGCGCGCCAGATGTCCTGTGCAGCATTCGCTACCGCTTCCCCTGGCTGCGCCATGTCTTCGCCGATGGCGGCTATGCCGGCGAAAAGCTCAAGGCGGTGCTAGAAAAGATCGGCCGGTGGACTGTCGAGATCATCAAGCGCTCCGATGCCGCACAGGGCTTCGAGGTGCTTCCGCGCCGCTGGGTGGTCGAACGAACCTTCGCCTGGCTCGGCCGCAACCGCAGATTGGCCAAGGACTTCGAGCGAACCATCGAAAGCGCAACTGCCTGGCTCTTCCTCGCCTCCGTCCAACTCATGACAAGGCGCATCGCAGCCATAAAAACAGCAATGCAATTTTGAGTCAGGCTCTGAGTGATGCCAACCTTGAGCCGCGGGGAGCTTTCGCGATCACGGCCATCATCGCGGCTAGGATGTGTTGGCTGGAGAGGGCCTATTTCATGCGATACGTTTGCCATATTGAAACGAACGAAGTTCTGCCGATGGATAGGGCGGGTAGGGAATTCACCACCCAACTCGAAGCCGATGACTACGGCGCCCGCGTCGCAAGTGAAGTCGGAATGGATGCTGGCGACTACTCTGACTGCCTGGTGACGGTGGCGGACGAGACGGGCAAAGAGATCGCCCGGCATCCTGTTTATAGATCTCTCGAGCTGACCGTTGTTCGAGCATGCCCTCGCTATGCCTTATGGCTTCGCGCTGATCGCGGCCGGTTGACAGCGACAACGAAAATCCAGATTCTGGCCATCACCCTGTCCTATCAGAAGCCGTAAGACCGCTCGGCCCAGCGCAGCAGCACGCGAGTATCCCGATCAGGTAAGACCACGCGCTGGTCACGCAGGCCCTTGGCGATCGCAAGACCAACCTCTGGCTCGACTCGATTACCATGGGCCATCAAAAAGAACCAACCAAATGGGACACCGACCTCACGGTCGATGGCTTCCACGCGGTCCATCAGGATATGAACCGAGGCGTCGCCAGCGATGAGCCTCTCTTCCGGCAGATGCAGCGGACGCGGCACGAATCCGATCTCGCGCGTGCCTTTGTCGTCATAGTCGTAAATGTCGAGCGCCCAGTGCGCGTACATGCGTTCGGCCAAAGCGCTGGATTCGTCCCAATCCTGGAAAAAGCGATTCTCCCGTGGCACGTACTCGAACCAGTCCGGCACCAATTCCAGGAACGGCGTCTCGGTCGTGCCCTCTCGCGTCACTTCCCGCACCACCCGGCGTTCCATCTCCGGCCGCTGCGCCTCGCGCTTTTCGCGCTCGAGGCGCGCGCACCGCGTCAGGAAGCTCCGGACGTGGACGACGCCGCTTCCGGCGCGGCCAAGCATCCGAAAGACCGGACCTTCGATGACATTGTTATCGGAGATATCGTCGTGCGCGATCCATGACGGGTCAAGCAATTCGTCCTTGCCCCAAGGGCGGTATGTGGGATTGACGATTGGCCCGACGCGCCATTCGACTTCTCGGCCGACACGGATTTGCACATAGTCCGCGGCGCCCGGTCCAGTCGGCGCGAAGGCGTACACGCTGTTGCCGTGCCACTCCGAGATCTGAAGATTGCTCTCGCGCAATCGTGTCCAGAGGGCGCCAATGTCGCCGTTGTCCTTGGCGAGCTCGGCTTCCATCCACGGCCGGTATTCTGCGATCCGTGTCCCGTCGGCGCCGATCACCGAGCGCGTATCGCGCCAATACCGGTCGTCGATGCTGACCGCCGAAAAGGAAAATCCCGGAAATGCCTCCGTCAGCGCGGCGGCCAGCGCCGATTCGTCAGCTCCGGCCGGAAGACGCGCGAGGACCGCCTCGATCGTGGCGGGATCGGGCAGTCGTGCAGGAATATTCTCCGGAACCTCATCCATGACTCAATCCTATCATCGCACCCTGTTCGCCGCGCGCTCGATCTCTTCCATCGACGCCAGGATGTGCTCGAACCGAGGGGCCTCGCCGAAGATCATTGGCGTCGTGTTTGCATAGTCACGCGCGAGCGCGTCGATCATGGCGACGGTCGGCACGAGCGCGAACGATCCCGATCGGCGCACTGAGCCGGTTCGCCGTCGTCAAGAAGAGATCGAGCTTCTCGCCGGGGGCGGCGGAGATGACCTCCGTGTAGGCTGCGCTGCTCACGAGCGATCCTCCGGTTCAGCGTCGCCACGCTCGAGCAACGGTCTAAGGAAATCCTGCATCCAGATCGGCATAGCTGAAAGACCCGCGCGAAGATCGTCGCGAATCTCCTTTCCATGCTGCGGGTTTGCGAACAGCTTGCTGAGGACGTTCTTCGCCGCTTGTCGATCGTCCTCCCTCGTCTTCACGTCCTGCATCCAATAGAGCGCCTGAATGACGCGCATGCCCGGTCGTCCAGCCCAATAGAGGCGGCTGGGCGCCGCCGACTTGAAATGGATGACCTGCTTTCCAAGCTTGATCGGCTTCAGGCGGGCGTCGACCAGGACCTCGATGCGGGCCGGGACAGCCGTGGTGAGGCCAAGATCATTTGCGGCGGTCATACCGTCGACCAGGACGCGGGCCTGGTCGCGACGCGCCACAGCCCTGATTACGGCGCGATAGTCGGGGACCATCGGCTTGCCTGTGAGATTGCTCTTTCGCGGCCCGTCGTAGAGTCCACGGTCGATACGACGCAGCTCGCCAGCCGCGACCAGGCGCTGCAGCGTCTTGTCAACGGCCGCGCGGCTGCCGAGGTCGGCGAAATCGCCGGGTGTCCAAACCTCTGTCGGCGCCGCGTCGATGCGGGCTATGAGCCGCGGTCGGAGATCCGTGATGGGTTGATCAAGCATGTCCGAAATATGATGCAAATTTCGGTCAGTGGCAAGGGCGTCCGAATAATGCAGCATTGTTCGGACGGAGAGTCCGGCATCCTCGATTGCCGTGGCAATTCTAATTCATTCATCTTGCCGAAAACGGCTAATTCACCTATTTTAGGGGGAGAAAAGGAGACGATTGGTGGCCAGCTTCACCCTGACAGATCTCGGTAACCGCTCAGGCGAGGTGGTTGAAGCCGCTTTCAGCGGTCCGGTCGACATCACCAAGCGCGGCAAACGGAAATTCGTGCTGCTGACGGCCGAACAGTTCGACAGGCTGGCCGCCAGCACCGCGCAGAGAGCGCATCGTGTCGAGGATCTCGCCGGCGCCGAGCGCGACGAAATCCTTACCGGCCTCGATGCGATAGCGAAGGACGCGGGCAAGGATGATTGATCCCCGGCACGGGGATGTCATCCTCTATTCTTATCTGTGGGCCCGCGAGCACGACCGGGGCGAGGAAAGCGGCCGGAAGGCGCGGCCCACCTGCGTCATGCTGATCGTGGCGGGGAAGGACGGAAAACCGAAGCCGCTACTGTTTCCGATCACCAGCCAACCGCCGCGAGCCGATGCACGCTCAATCCAGATTCCCGAAACGGAGGCGCGGCGAGCCAAGCTTTACACGCCGGCATGGGTCATCGTCGACGAGTTCAACACTGACGACCTTGCGACGTCCTGGGCGATCGAGGATACAAAACCGCTTGGACAGTTCTCGCGCAAGTTCATGTCGCGCATTGCAGTTGAAGCCGCCGCCGCGATCCGGGCAGGTGCGATCCGCAGCGTTCCGAGGCGCTAGGCGGTCCCCGTTGTGGTGGATGAGAAGGCGGTCACGAGAGCGTAGGATTTCGCTCCCTCTTGCAATCCATTCCAATCGGAAGATTTGCAAAAGCCCTATGATTTTGGGCGACGCGTCCGCTGCTTTCCCGGTTTCCCAGGGCGTCGGTTGCGTCCTGGCGCCGTCCGTTCCCTCTTCACCGCGACCCGCCGCGCTGCCTCCAGCGCCAGTCGCGCCCACGTGACGAGTTCATCGGGCTTGTCGAACAATCGCTCCGGCGCGCGCCAAAAGGAGAGGTCGATGGTGCCGCCCTTCTTTTCGTAGTTGAGGGGCGGAAAGGACTCCGCTTCCTTGAAGGCTGCCCGGCTGTCATCGTCAACCCGGAAATAAAGCGTGTCGTCCCTCACCATGGCGAGCATAAACCCGTCACAGAACACGCCTGTCTTGCCGAACATGCGCCGCATCGCTATGCGCCCGAGTGGAACGAGTTGCTCGCAAAGGAACTCGGCAAAGCTGTCGCTGGAGACCATCAACGTCCCCAAGAAAGAGCGGCATCAAATTCGATGCCGCGCAGATGTTGCGCCTTGCCGCCGAAGATAAGCGACGATCAGCATGATCACTGTAAGCGCTTAGCCGGAACCCTTGCTTCGGGATCGGTATAGCTGTGCGAAAGAAGCCTCCGGCTTGGACGGAGGTTTGGGATGGGATTGGACAGCAAAAAGGACGTCCATTTGGACGGCTCAACGATGGCCCCCGGCCACCAATAATTATCGAGAACAAACATCCTCGCTGCTCCATCGGCAGAACGCCGGAATAGGCTGTTTCATTCTCCGAACGCCTGCGGACGATCACGCCAAGGGAGGCGTACGCACGATCTAGGGTGCAACTACCAACCTTGGCAATTGATGGCAAAGGCGGACATATGGCAATCGTAGTCGTAGAGAAATCGACTCGAACGGGCCAGATGAAATGAAAGACGTCCTGCTCGGCACGGTAGCTCTTATCGCACTCGCCACTTCGGCCTCGGCCGCCGATCTGGCGGCGCGCCCCGACATCAAAGATTTTCCAAGGATCACTCGGATCGACGACCGGAATCGGCAACACGGCAAGTGATCTTCGCATGTGCTCTCGCCGACGGCTTCTGGAATTGACAGCATCATCGACCGTCTGGTCGAACAAGTCGCTGTCAGACTTTCGTAAAGGGCTTGCGGGAAGGACGAACGTTGGCTGGTCACCCTCTTTTGGATGCCGCCGCGCTTTTTTTTGCTCGGCGCGCCAAGGCCGCGGTGCGATCTTGAGAAATGCGAGACGGCAGGTTCGCTCATTCACGTCAGCAGCCCAGGGCTGTTCGGATGCACTGGCTCGCGGCTTAAGCTCGCACTCCCACTATTGAGCGGTTGTCTGGCCCGCGGGCGGCTCCGCCGACAACGCTGAGGAGAGTTTCATGTCTGATCTTGTGGCAATCGTGTACCCGACCGAGGCGGCGGCCGAGAAGGTGCGTCAGCAGCTTCTCGGGCTCCAGAAGGAATATCTGATCAGCCTTGGCGACGCCGTGATTGCGGTCAAGACAGATTCGGGTACCATCAAACTTAACCAGTTGGTGAACACAACGGCCATAGGCGCGGCGGCCGGCAGCTTCTGGGGCCTCCTCATCGGGATGATCTTTCTGAATCCCATCATCGGTGTCGCCCTAGGGGCAGCGTCAGGAGCGCTCGGAGGTGCCTTGACGGATTTTGGCATCGACGATGCTTTCATGAAGGTGTTGTCTGCGAAGCTCGAACCCGGAAACGCCGCTCTTTTCGTTCTGATCAAGAACATGACCGCGGACAAGGTTTTGAAGGAGATCCAAGACGCCGGTGGCGTCGTGCTCAAGACGTCCCTGAATGAGACGAAAGAACAAATTTTGCGCGATGCGCTCGCGAAGGCGGCGCAACCCCTCACCGGGGAGCAACCGCAAGGCGCGGCATCATCCTGAACGATCCTATCGAATTTCGTGGGATGACCTAACCGCATAGACGAAACGGCCTGCAGCCGATTTCTTGCCGCTATTGAAGAGGTGTAGAAAATGAGCGTTCTTAATCGCCGTGCTATTCTTGGCCTCGCACAGGGGGCCCTGGCCGCCGTCGCGGTCGGCGCAATCAGTGTTCATCTTATCGAGAGCGCAGAGGCGATACCGATTTCCACACAATCATCCGGCGCCGAAAAGTCCCCCAGCCGAATGACGTTGGCCCAATGGGGCCCGCCGCCCCACCCGGGTTGGGGACGGTCCCCGCCGCGCCGCCATCGCCGCTGGGTTTGCTGGTGGCATCGCGGCCGTCGAATCTGCCGCTGGCGGTAGGGCCGTTCACGGAGACTGCCGATTGAAGGGCATATCGCGGAGCCTATCCAGCCCTCGCTCAGGGCGGAGCACTTATGCGCAACAAGTCCCAATGGTTTCTCATAGTCATGCTGGCGGCACTTCTCGTCGCCTCGATTTGGTACTGCCTGCAGATCTGGCGCACGACCCCGGCGATGCCGCCGTACGGCAACGTCATTATGAGTTTGACCGCTCTCGTGATGGTCGTGTTCGGATCCGGACTGATCGCACTGATATACTTCAGCGGGCGGAAAGGCCTCGACGAGACGGCACGGATGAGCAGGAGGTCCCGCAAGTGGAGGCCGGCGCGTGATCCGACCCCAGGCCAAGATTCGTAAGCAAAGAGCGAAACATGAGCCTTTCCGACGCTCCGTTCGAACTGGCAGCAATTCTCACCATCACGGCCACCGGCGGTATGGTCCGGACGCAGCCCGGCTGGCCGTCGGCGTCGTGGAAACCACCAGTTCGGATCCAAGTTCGGCAATACGCCAAGTATCAGCCATCCAACGCTTGAGCGCCATGAACCGATCCCCACTCCTGATCGACCTTGCGCTTCAAGGCGGCGGTTCGCATGGCGCGTTCACCTGGGGCGTGCTCGATCGCCTCCTCGAAGAAAGATGGCTTGAGATCGTTGCCATCTCCGGCACCTCGGCCGGCACGATCAATGCCGCGGTCCTGGCCGACGGATGGACGGCAGGCGGCGCCGAGGGAGCTCGCCAGGCGCTTGACGAGTACTGGCGCCGTGTCTCGCGCGCAGCGACCTTCAGCCCACTGCAGCGATCGTCGTTCGACCGACTATTGGGTCGCTGGACGCTAGACACGTCTCCCGCATACATCTTGACCGACCTCGTGTCGCGGCTGTTGTCACCTTACGACCTTAATCCGACAGGCTACCATCCCCTACGCAAGGTGTTGGTTGAAAGCATTGATTTCGAGCGTCTGGCACGCTCACCGATCAAGCTTTTCACCACCGCGACTCGGGTGAGAACCGGGCGTGGGCACATCTTCCGCAACGCAGAGATCACGCCTGACGTGCTCTTAGCTTGACTTTGGCCAATTTTACACTTGTTCATCTTGTACGCGGAACCCTGAACATCGGATCGTTCTCGACGATTTCATGAGCGCTCGTGAGCATGAGTTTCATGCGCCCCATATTGCCAAAGGTCGTCCAGCGCCCCTTCACGTTCGACCAGTAGAAGAGCTCGAAGCGATCGGTATCTGGAATGGGGCGCAGCCGTGCGACCGGATTTGAAGTCCGACGGTTGATAACTAAATAACCGCCACTGCTCTTTTCTATGTCGTGATGCGTGAACTGAGCAGCAATCTGGGCAAGCGTTGGGTCGGATTTTGCCATAGCGCTCAATGTGCTCGATGGGTGCCGCGCGGGCCAGGATGAATCGGTTTGCCGACTCAATTTGTCGCAGCTGGACGAGGTTGCTGCGATTCATCGTGCCGATTCTACCGATGGGATGCAACATGCCCGCCTTCTCCCCCGCTCTTGCGATCCGCTGCCGCCGCGTTTTGTGGCCCGGCTTGCCGTCTTCACCGATCTGTTCACACGCCCCACTTGGCTGAATGTTCTGACGCTGCTCGCCGGCGTTATCCTGGCGCCCGGCCGGCGCACTGTCACGGCGGCGCTGCGCATCTTAGGGCGGGAGCGCGATCGCGATTTCTGTACTTTCCATCGCGTCCTCAACCGAGTGGCGTGGTCGTCGCGGGCCGCGGCAGGCCACCTGCTGCTCCTGCTGATCAAGGTCTTCGTGCCGGCCGGCGAGGCGGTGGTGATCGGGCTCGATGACACCATTGAGCGGCGCTGGGGGCCCAAGATCAGCGCCCGCGGCATCTATCGCGATCCGGTGCGCTCCTCCAAGGGGCACTTCGTCAAAGCCAGCGGCCTGCGCTGGCTTTCTGCCATGTTGCTGGTGCGCGTGCCGTGGGCCGATCGCGTCATGGCGCTGCCTTTCCTCACGCTGCTCGCCCCCTCCAAACGCTTCTATGACGGCAAATCGCGCTCGCCCAAGACGCTGCTCGATTGGGCCCGCCAGGCCGCCCGGCAAATCCGCCGCTGGTTGCCCGATCGATATATCGTACTGGTCGCCGACAGCGCCTTTGCGGCCATCGAATTCCTTGCCGCAGTCCGCAAGCACGTCTGCGTCGTCACCCGCCTGCGCCTCGATGCCAACCTGTTCGAATTTCCCCGACCAAAGCGCAAAGCTCGTGGCCGCCCTCCAATTCGAGGCAAGCCCCACAAAAAACTCTCTGCCATCCTCAAGGATCGCAACGTGTCCTGGACGCGTTATCGGGTCAGTCTCTGGTACGGCCGAACCAATCGCACCGTCGAGATCGCAACCGGCACTGCGCTGTGGTATCGCGGCGGTGTTCCGCCGGTGCCGATCCGCTGGCTGCTCGTCCGCGACCCAACCGGCGAACTCGACCCACAGGCTTTCCTGGCGACCGATCTCAACGCTCATCCCCGCGACATCCTCGCTTGGTTCGTCAGTCGCTGGCAGGTCGAAGTCACCTTCGAGGAAGTTCGCGCTCACCTCGGTGTGAAATGGACCCCGGTTTTGGGACCAGAGGCTAAGTTGGAAAAGGGCCGCTCCGTTTGATAGACGGAGGGCATGATGACGAAGAAGACACGACGGAAGATCGACGCGGCGTTGAAGGCAAAGATCGCGCTGGAAGCCGTGCGGGAGCAGGCGACGGTGGCCGATCTGGCCCAGCGCTATGAGGTTCACCCAAACCAGATCTATGCCTGGAAGAAGCAGCTGCTGGACCAGGCGGCCCGGGCTTTTGACGCGGGTGTCGGGCGCGAGAGCGAGGAAACGCGCGAACGCGAGATCGAGAAGCTGCACGCCAAGATTGGACAACTGACAGTCGAGCGCGATTTTTTAGCGCGGAGGTCCGGAAGATGAGCACGCCGGACCGTCGAGGAATGCTCGATCGCGCCGACCAGGCGCTGTCGATCCGCCGGCAATGCATGTTGCTTGGCATCGCCCGTTCTGGGGTCTACCGGCCGCCACGGCCGGCCAACGACAACGACCTTGCCCTGATGCAGCGGATCGACGAGCTGTTCACCGCCTGGCCATTCCTGGGCTCGCGGCGGATGACCGCGATGCTGAAGACTGAGGGGCTTCAGATCAATCGCAAGCGCGTGCAGCGGTTGATGCGCAAGATGGGCATCGCGGCGCTGGGACCGAAGCCGAACACGACAAAGCCGGCGCCGGGCCACAAGATCTATCCCTATCTGCTGCGCAACATGACGATCGACCGGCCGAACCAGGTATGGGCGGCCGACATCACGTATCTGCCCATCGGCCGCGGCTTTCTCTATCTCGTCGCCATCATCGACTGGGCGAGCCGTGCGGTTCTGGCGTGGCGGTTATCGAATACGATGGAGGTCTCGTTCTGCGTGACGGCTCTGGAAGAGGCGCTGGCGAAGTACGGCACGCCGGAGATTTTCAACACCGACCAGGGCAGCCAGTTCACCAGCGTGGCCTTCACCGGCGCGCTGGCGGCCGCAAAGATCAAGATCTCCATGGATGGCCGCGGTCGTTGGATGGACAACGTCTTCATCGAGCGGCTGTGGCGGTCTCTCAAGCATGAGGACATCTATCTCAAGGGCTATGCCGACGGCCGCGAGGCCAAGGCAGGGATCGCGAGCTGGATCGCCTTCTACAACGATCGTCGCCTTCATCAGTCCCTCGGCTATCGCACGCCGATGGCGGTCTGGCGCGAACGGATGCAGGCCGCGAAGGCTGTGGACATGGTGGACAACGCTGACGCGTTGACCACATGCCCACAGCAACAGCAGCAGACAGAATCTCTGGCTGCGTGATAGAAAGGGATCAGGAGCGATCAGTTTCCAACTAACAAGCCGGTTCAACCGGTCCCGCTTCGCGGGTCCATTTCAGTGTCGAGACCCAGCGCCAGTGGTCGGACAAAGCCATTCTGCGCTCCACCCCGATTTTGCTCGGCCTCTACTCCATCATCACTCTATGGACCCACGACCTCGCCAAGGCACGAAAGCTGAAGCCCAGAACCGCAGCTTGGTATCCAAAAGCCACCCTGACCTTTAGCGATGCGATCGCCGCCGTTCGACGCCAAATATGGGCTCATCAGATTTCTTTCATGTCCCGGCCGCGCCGTGACAGCATAGAAATTCCGCGCCATATCTGGCGCCGGATGGAGAATGCGCTCGCCTACGCCGCATAAATCGGCCAAAGTCGAGCTGAGCGGGCAAAAAATAGACGGCATGCAGGTCGCTGGGCGAGGTGATGATGAAGTCACCGTCTAGAACATTTGGCGGGGCTTATGGATTCACCTTTGGACAATGGCAAGCGTCCGATCACTTGTCCGTCCTTTTTTATCGGGCAGCTATGAGCTCCCTGGGGAACGCGTTGATCGTGGTGCGTTTTGAACAGCCAAAGAAACCTTGACCCAAGCGCAACTGAAGCCGGGTTCTAATAGCCTTGCGGACTGGGGACCGTCATCGCGCAGCGCTCGTTGGCCTATGACCAGCCGCGCAGCAGCGCGCGCATCTGCACATGCGTTCAGAGGGCGTCGGAGCGTGGCTGTCTTCCTCAAACTGAGGGCCGAGACAATGTAAGGAATGATCGGTCACCTCTACGTTCGAGGTTGGTTTTGCACGGGGGACATGGCTTCTTATCGCAAGGCGCGGCGGCCGGTAGTAGCCATGGTAGCGCTGGCTCGCAAACGAGCCGATCGTTGAGCCCGCGGTTGCTGTCGTTGCTGGATGCGCTCCGTCTCGGCTTTCCGTTCCCGGACAATATTAGCTTCGCCGCACGCCCCTTCTTTCTCTGCTTTGGAACCGGCCGGTCTGTTGGAGGCCGGCCACGTCTTTCCCCCCCCATCGCCGCTTTCATGATCATCAGCGACGGCTACTTGCTTCTCGCCGGTAGAACCTGTTCTCGCCGACGCAGGCCCGCATGTCGACGCGCCGGAACCAGATGGCGCGACCGCAGCGTAGCGGCGGGTTGCCCGCCGTGAAGATGATCTGTTCGTCGGTCCGCATGCGCAGCACCTCATGCGGCAGCAGCAGCGGGCGGCGCGCAAGCTGTTTGGACCGCGTCTGGGAGGAACCGGACATCTGCGAGGACCGAGTCAACTGATCAACCTCGACCGTCGTGTCGCCGCAGCGCTTGGAGATGTAGTCGGCAGTTTCGGGATCGTTGATTGCCGCGAAGGAGATCCAGGAGGCGCTCTCGAACCACTTGCTGGTGGCATCACGTCCGCCATAGGCCTCGCGCATTTGGCCGATCGACTGATAGAGCATCAAGAGGGTGATGCCGTACTTACGACCGGCGTCGCGCGCCGTCTCGAGAATGCGTAAGTACCCGAGGCGAGCGACCTCATCGAGCAGGAACAGGGTCCGGCCGGTCGCTTCGCCATTGCGATTGTAGATGGCGTTAAGGAGGGCGCCGATGATGACGCGGGCAAGGCCGGCGTGGTTCTCCAGCGTCTTGAGGTCGAGATTGATGAAGACGTCCGTCCGGCCCTCCGCCAGCTCGGCCGTCGTGAAGCTCGACCCCGACACCAGCGCGGCATAGTTGGCGTAAGAGAGCCAGTGCGTTTCCTTCACGGCGTTGGCGTAGACGCCGCTAAAAGTCTCCGGGGTCATGGCGATGAACGGCGCGACGTTCTCCTTCACGAACTCCGATTCCGAGTTGTCGTAGATCGTCTGAAGCCGCTGGCGCAGCTTCGGCTCCGGCTCGGACAGGTTGGCGCGGACCTGGCGCAAGTGCTGATCTTTCCTGTCCGTATGACCGGACAGACAGACATCGGCGATCAGGGCCGTCAGCAGCTGCAAGGCTGAGGCGCGAAAGAAGTCGTCCCGCGCGGAACCCTGGCGCGGATTGTCGGTCATGATCCATGAGGCGACGGCGGCAATGTCCTCTTCCTTGGTCGCGCCGTGCTGGCCGATCCAGTCGAGCACATTGAAGCCGATCTCTGACGAGCGCGGGTCGAGCACGAAGACCTGCCGGCCTGCGTCGCGTCGGTGCGCGCTTACTATTGGCGCGACCTCGTTGGAGGGATCGAGGACGACGAGGCCGCTGCCCCATTTGAGCGCCGTTGGCACCGTGACGGATACCGTTTTGAAGCCGCCGGACCCTGCAAACACGATGCCGTGCGATGAGCCAAAGGACGCGTCGAAGCAGAGTAGGGGAGATTTGCCGCCGGCGCCCCATGTCTCGGCGTCCTCAGTGCGGAAGGACTGGTCGGCGACTGCATCCCGGTCGACGCGATAGCGCTCCCCGACCACGATGCCGCCTGCCTCCGGGAACAGCCGTGCAGCCTCGGTCATCGCCATCCAGTCGGACTCACCATGGATGGCGCGCCGGCCGCGGATGCGGCGCGGTTCAGCGGCCGCGAAGGCGGCATTGCCTCTCATGGCCACGCGCAACCCGAACACGACCGCGAGCGCCGCGATCGTCGCTCCGATGACGGTCGCGGAATCGGCATAGGCGACAAGCCGGCCTCCGGCCGGCAGAGCATCGGCGAAGGAATGGAGGCGCGTGATCTCGCGCGAGACAGCGATCGCGACCACAACGAGACCGCCGAGCACGACGCTCCAGCCGGCGAAACAGACCGCCGTCGCACCCGCCGCCGCGAACAGGAAGACGACGCCGATCGCCGCAGCTATGAAGTAGGGTAGGGCGATGCCGATCCGGCCGAGCAGCAGGCGCGCGGTCGGCGTGGTCCCGAACTTAGAAAGCCACGCCTCGATGCCGGTGAGGGCCAGGCATAGGCCCACCATCAGCACGGCCGGCGCGATCACCAGCGCGATCTTACTTCCCTTCATGACCAAACGCCTTCGCGCCGATCGCCGTCAGGCGCTCGCGTTCCGCTTCGTTGCCGCGTAAGCGGTTCGAAGCATCGATCAGCAATCCCAGCAACAGCGCGCGCTTCTCGTAGCGCAGCCCGGCCTTGGCGATCAGGCCGCCAAGCTCGATCTTCTCCCGCGTATCCTTCTTTCTGATATCATTGGCATCGAACCTGCGCATGCGCTCAGCCCTTTTCAGCCACGCCCGAAGACGCGCCAGTCGGGACCGTCGCAGGCGCGTTCGCAGGTCGGGAGCCACCACCCTTGCGAAAGCGTTCGGCGATCTCCGCGAACGCTGACAGCAGTGCCCCCTCGTCGACCTCGAACTCCCCGATACCGGCCTTCAGTGCGATCCGGCCGATCCGCTCGGCCTCCCGGATTTCGGCCTGCCTCAGCTGATCCTGCAACCGAGCGATTTCGTCCCTGATCTGCCGCGAGGGCTTTTTCATTCCGAAAGACCTTTCCTTTCAACTTGCCGCGAAGCGTCCGAAGGAAAGCCGGGCTGAGCGCAAAGCGCGACCCGGGTAATTAACGGGGTCGGCGAAGCCGACGCTTTGGAAGATCATCCCGCCGTTCCGAAGGAGCGGTCTAAGGGCGCAGTAATACGTCGCTGACGCGACGTCCTGCTTCTCGCCCCGAATTGGGGGGCCGATCCCGTCGAACGGCATGTTCACTTGTCCGAAGGATCGCTCCAGTCGTGGCTATCACGCATTTCACGCCCCAGCTCATCGGACGCGGCGATGGCCGCAGCGCCGTGCTGGCCGCCGCCTACCGGCATTGCGCAAAAATGGCGTTCGAGGCCGAGGGCCGTACCGTCGACTATTCGGGCAAGCGCGGGATGGTTCACGAGGAATTCCTGGTGCCAGCCGACGCGCCCGCCTGGCTCCGGACCATGATCGCCGATCGCTCCGTTGCGGGCGCGTCGGAGGCTTTCTGGAACAAGGTCGAGGCCTTCGAGAAGCGGGCGGATGCCCAGTTCGCCAAGGAGTTCATCGTCGCACTGCCGGTCGAGTTGACACCTGAGCAGAACATCGCGCTGATGCGCCAGTTCGTGGCCGAGCAGGTGCTGTCGCGCGGGCAGGTCGCGGACTGGGCCTATCACGACGAGCCGGGCAATCCGCATGTCCACCTGATGACGACGCTGCGGCCTCTCACCGAGGACGGATTCGGGCCAAAGCGGGTCGCGGTCATCGGTGAAGATGGGCAGCCGCTGCGCATGCAATCCGGCAAGATCGCCTATCGGCTTTGGGCCGGGGACAAGCAGGAGTTCCTCGCGCAGCGCAACGGTTGGCTCGACCTGCAGAACCAGCATCTGGCTCTGAACGGTCATGAGATTCGGGTCGATGGGCGCTCCTACGCCGAGCGCGGCATCGACGTCGCGCCGATGCCCCATATCGGCGTTGCGGCCAAGGCCATCCAGCGCCGGGCACAGCGCGAGGGGCGCGATCCCGACCTCGAACGGCTGCGCGTGTTTGAGGAGAGCCGGGCCGAGACGCTAAGACGAATCCAGCGCCGTCCGGAGATCGTGCTCGACCTGATCTCGCGGGAAAAGAGCGTGTTCGATGAGCGGGATGTCGGCAAGCTCCTGCATCGCTATGTCGACGATGCCGGAACGTTTCAGCACTTGATGGCGCGGGTGCTGCAAAGCCCCGATGCGCTGCGGCTGGAAGGCGAACAGATCGATTTCGCCACGGGCGCGCGGGCGCCGGCGAAATATACGACACGCGAGCTGATCCGGCTCGAATCCGAGATGGCGCGGCGGGCGGTCCACCTCTCCGGCAGCACGGCTTTTGCCGTGAAGGCACAGATGGTCGCGGCCGTGTCCGCGCGAAACGCCAACCTCTCGGCCGAGCAGCGCACGGCCATTGCGCATCTTGGGTCCGGGCAGCGGATTGCGGCGGTTGTTGGTCGCGCGGGGGCGGGCAAGACCACGATGATGCGGGCTGCGCGGCAGATGTGGGAGGCCGCCGGTTATCGCATCGTCGGCGGCGCCTTGGCGGGAAAGGTGGCCGAGGGATTGGAGAAGGAGGCGGGCATCCAATCCCGCACGCTAGCCTCCTGGGAGTTGCGCTGGAAAAGCGGTCGGGACGGCCTCGATGATCGAACGGTTTTTGTCCTGGACGAGGCTGGCATGGTCGCCTCGCGCCAGATGGCGCTGTTCGTCGAAACAGCGTCTAAGGCGGGAGCGAAGCTCGTCCTGGTCGGCGATCCCGAGCAGCTGCAGCCGATCGAAGCGGGGGCGGCGTTTCGCGCAATCGTCGAGCGCGTCGGCTATGCCGAGCTCGAAACGATCTATCGCCAGCGCCAGCAATGGATGCGCGAGGCATCGCTCGATCTTGCCCGTGGCCGCACGGCGCAGGCCCTGTCCGCCTATCGCCATCATAGACGTCTGTTCGACTCGGAGTTGAAGGCGCAGGCGATCGACAGTCTCATCGCCGATTGGAACCGCGACTACGATCCGTCCAAGTCGACCTTGATCCTGGCGCATCTGCGCCGCGACGTCCGCGCGCTGAACGACATGGCGCGGGCCAAGCTCGTCGCGCGGGGGCTGGTCGAAGACGGATATGGCTTCCGAACCGAGGACGGCGAGCGCCGGTTTGCGCCTGGCGACCAGATCGTCTTCCTGAAGAACGAGGGCTCGCTCGGCGTCAAAAACGGCATGATCGGCAAGGTCGTGGAAGCCGGGCCAGCGCGCCTGGTCGCCGAGATCGGTGAGGGCGAGGGCCGCCGCCGCGTCGAGGTCGATCAGCGCTTCTATCGCAATATCGACCACGGCTATGCGACGACCGTGCATAAGGCGCAAGGCGCGACGGTCGACCGGGTCAAGGTGCTGGCAACGCTGTCCCTGGACAAGCACCTGACCTATGTCGCGCTGACTCGGCATCGTGAGGATGTGGCGCTCTATTACGGCCGGCGTTCGTTCCAGAAGGCCGGTGGCCTGATCCCGATCCTGTCGCAGCGCCGAGGGAAGGAGACCACCCTCGATTAGGAACGCGGCGCTCTCTATCGCGATGCGCTGCGAACCGCGGACTGAACATCGTCAGGGTGGCGCGCACGCTGGTGAACGACCGCCTGCGCTGGACGGTTCGCCAGAAGCAGCGCCTCGCCGACGTGGCGCGTCGGCTGCGGGCGCTCGGCGACAAACTCGGCCTGGTCGACAGTCGCAAGCTCATCATCAGCACCGCACACAAGGAGGCGAAGCCCATGGTCGCCGGCGTGACGACCTTCCCCAAATCCCTCATCGACACCGTCGAGGACAGGATCCTCAGTGAGCCCGCCATCAAGAAGCAGTGGGAGGACGTCTCTACTCGCTTCCGCGTCGTCTTTGCCGATCCCGAGCGCGCGTTCCGCGCGACGAACTTCGACGCCATGCTGAAGGATGCCACTGCTGCAACCTCGACGATCGGCCGTCTCGCCACAAACCCGGAATCCCTCGGAGCGCTGCGCGGGAAGGTCGGCCTGCTGGCGCGCAAGGCCGACAAACAGGAGCGTCAGCGCGCCGAGGCCAATGTGCCCGCGCTCAAGCGCGAGATCGAGCGTTACTTACGCCTTCGCGCCGAGGCTGAGCACAAGCATGAGACTGAGGAACGCGCGATCCGGCAGCGCGTCGCCATTGAGATCCCCGCTCTGTCGCGCGATGCCCGCCGCGTGCTTGAGCGCGTGCGCGACGCCATCGACCGGAACGACCTGCCGAGCGCGCTCGAATTCGCGCTGGCGGACCGGATGGTGAAGGCCGAGATCGACGGGTTCAACACAGCCATCGCAGAGCGCTTTGGCGATCGCACATTCCTGCCGAACGCCGCTAAAGAGCCGAACGGGCAGGCCTTCGAGAAGGTGGCGGCCGGCATGGATTCGGCGCGGCGCGCGCAGCTGAAAGAAGCCTGGCCAACCATGCGCGCAGCACAGCAGCTCGCAAGCGGCGAGCGCACCGCGCAGGCCCTCAAGCAGGCTGAGACGGAGCGTCTAGCCCAACGCCAGGGACAGACCCTGAAATGACCTCTCGACGCTTGCCTGTGATGATCCTGTTGGCTGGCGCCGGTCTCATTGTTGCCCTGACCTGCGCCGGCTGGTGCGCCGGACTGCGCGTCAACATGACGCCAAGTTATCCCCGCGGCCTGTGGCGGATTGAGATGCTGGATCGTGAGGCCGCCGTCGGCGATCTCGTCTTCATCTGTCCACCGCATACGGCCGAGTTCGAACGCGCATTCGCGCGCGGCTACATCCGGCGCGGACTGTGCGCCGGGGGCTTAAGCCCGCTCATCAAGACCGTCGTCGCCATCGGCCGCCAACAGGTCTATGGGGCCAATCGGGTCTCGATCGACGGACGTCCGCTCCCCGATTCCGAGGTCCAGCATGCCGATGCCGCCGGCCGTCCTCTCGCGCCGTTTGCCGGCGGCGTCGTTCCCGCCGGCGAGCTCTATCTCCACTCCGATTTCGCAGGCTCCTATGATTCCCGCTACTTCGGCCCGATCCCGTCATCGGGCATCCTTGGCCTCGCGCGGCCAGTCCTCACTTTCGGCCCATAGCTCCTGGCGGAGCACGGCGATGGCCGTCGCCGCGGCCGTGGTCGGGGCTGTTGCCTGGTGCGGTCATGCGCTCACCCTGCCGCTAGCCTGCGCGTTCCCGACGCTGTGGGCGTTCGCGCCCTCACGGTCGATCTCAGCGGCAGTGAGCGCCGCCTATTTCCTGGCGGCCTCGCGCGGGCTGCCGCAGGGAGCGGTCAATTTTTACGGCACCGATTTCGGCGTCGGCATCGCCTTGTGGATCGGGGCTGCGGCCAGCTTCGTCCTTGTCCACGCCGTGCTGTGGCAAAGCCGGCCGGGATGGGGGAGGGCGCTCTGGTTTGCGCTCGCAGCGATCCTGATGAGCGTGCCGCCTTCGGCATCGTCGGATGGGCGCAGCCGATCACGGCGGCCGGCATTTTGTTTCCGGGATGGGGATGGTGGGACTGGGCGCGACCAGCCATCCTGTTCACCATGACGACGAGAAAGTGGCCCATCGCGGCGATCGTCGGGGCCAGCTTCTGGGCCTGGTCGGCCGCGCACTGGATCGCGCCGTCGCAACCCGACGGATGGGTTGGTCTCGATACCAAGCTTGGCAGCGTGCTTGGCCGAGCTCCGAACCTCGATCAATCCCAGGCGTTGCTCCAGCGCGTGCGCGAAGCGGCCGCGGCTGGAGCGCGCGTTGTCGTGTTTCCCGAGAATGCGGCCGGGCTGTGGACGCCGACCGCGAGCGGCTTCTGGGTGGACGGCCTTCGCGGCAACGACGTCACGCTGATCGTTGGTGCGGCGATCGTCAATCGCGAAGGCTATGACAATGCCATGATGGAGATCAGCGCCGGTCGCGCGCGCCGGCTCTACGGCGAACGCATGCCCGTCCCGGTTTCGATGTGGCAACCTTGGCTCGCATGGACGGGGCAGGGCGGTGGGGCCAGAGCCAGTGGCGGACTAGCGGTGACGCAACTCGTCGAATCGAAGGGCGCCGTCATGATGAAAGACGGTATACCTTCCGGCATCGCGACATCCGGTCGAGTGCTCGTCAAATTCGCCTCCGGCAGCCTGACTGCACTATCGGGAAAGGCGCTCAATTTCAGCAGCAAATCGACCGGCCCAAACAGGTTTGACCTGGAGTTCACGGAGTGAGTGCAGTGGCGCATCGATCCACGAGCATCATGGGAGAGAGACGATGATCGCTCTGATGAATCTGCCCTGCAAGCTCACATGCAAGATCCGTCCAAACTGCCACGTTGATCTCAGCCGTATCCTCAGAGGCTGAGCGCGTTTCGAGCATTTTCGTGCTGATTCCTGATTGCGTCGTCCACTGGCACTCTCGCTGTGGTGTGAGACGCCTTTTGTAGATACTCAATCGTTTCCCCAATGAGAGACATCGAGAGGCAATTGGTGTCCTTTACAAATGTGTGCCGGCCAATCCCGGTGGGCACCACCAAGTTGAGCGCGCCATCTCTGTGTTTCTTTGTGGCCTCAAATGCGCCCTCGACCAGTGATCCGTCCAGTTTTGCATGATAGATCGGCAGCCCCGCGTTAGTGAGCAGGTGAACAATGCGCAGCGCCTCCCGCTCTGTTATCAACGACAATCGCGACGCCAGAATTGCGCTGAACGCAATGTCAATTGCGACGGCGAAACCGTGATGCAGTTGGTAACCTGTCGCTGCTTCCAATGGATGGCTTAAGGTGTGACCAAAGTCGACTGCACGCTCCAATGTTACCGTCTCGAAAGGGTTCTCGCTGAGCTGAGTAAGCATTCCCGAAATCGACCGCCTCAGAACCCTCTTTGCGACGGCCTCTGGCTCTTGAAATCGCGTTCGCGTCAGATCGGTGACCGTCGCCTCAACATCCTCGAACAACGCGCCATCACAAACGCACGCGAGCTTCACGATCTCGGCGATGCCCTGGAGGATGCCATCTTCGCTGAGGGTTCTAAGGAATGTCGGAATGACAGCGACCGCTTTCGGCGGGTAAAAGCAACCGATGTAGCTCTTGAGGACGCCAAAGTTGACACCGCCCTTGAGTCCGATGCCCGCGTCCACCTGCCCGATTAGGGTGGTCGGAATCCGCACATGAGATATACCCCGTCGCAGAAGAGACGCGGCGAGACCAACGATGTCGGAGCACACGCCGCCGCCGATCGAAACAAGAACACCGCGGCGATCGATATCCGCTTCTTGGGCCTGACGACAGACAGCCATGACAGCATCAATAGATTTTGTTATTTCTGTGCATGCCAGCACGAACACACGCGGCTCGACGTCTAGCACCGACCAACAAGCGCTGAGCTGTTGCGAATAAAGGCGATAAACGGTTGGCGTCATAACGACGAGGATACGATGGTCGTTCAGATGAGTCTTGATCCATCGCGTGAAAGAGGCTGAAGTGACATCCTCAAACACGTCGACTCCAAAGCGGCAAGAGCGGCTCGCTTCAAGCTCCGGCGCAGCGACGTCGGGATGTTCAGTCGGCGAAACGGCCAGCGAAGGTTTCATGTCGATCTCCTGGTAGTCCTCTAACTTGGCGATTCTTTCGATCAGTCGCCCGAGAAATGAGCATTGTCACCAAGGGTCCTCCGATGGTGGTGCGCTCCGACAGCTGCGAGCGAAGGTGCCTTGGATGCTCCTTGAGGTGGATGTGCCGCGTGATCCGGTAAGTGCCGTCGTTCAGACAATCGGCTGTGGATCTGACAAGTTCCCGCGTGCAACCGGCACGCTTCAGTGACTGCAAGGATTGAGTTCGCGCGGATTCCTTGCATGGCTTCGAATGCCGCCGCGAACAGGTTGACACGATGTGAGTGTTTTCCAACCTTGATGAAAGGCTTGGCACCAGCGCCAAGCACACGTCCTGGCGCTTGTTTGTCGACACGCAGAATGGAGAGGCAGAATGGAGAGAAGGTGTCAGCCATCACTGTCGGACCTATTGTGGGACAGCAGCCGGACGCAACCCGACGGCTCCACAGCTTGCATGGTACAACGACAGGGGATCGCAGATGTTGGAGATCATTGATGCCGATCTCCAAGTCGCTTAAAATAGATTCCGTCCAATCAAGCCGCTCCTCAACGACACGCAGGCGCAACCGAACCATTTGGGTCGGCGGCTGGGCCTACGCTCTGCGACAGAACGACCAAGCGCTACGTCGTGCATAAATCCTGCTTCAGTTGATCGGATTTCGAGAGCTTCAGCACCTGCAAGATTTGGTAGGCGGAGCCCCAAAGTGGCAAGCGAACCCGATCGCGATTGCCGCGCGCCATGGAAAGTTGTCCCCCCCCCGGCGACATGAGGAATTGCCCCCTCCTTGGATAGCCGAGGAGGCACCGACCGCTGGCACGCCGGCGAGTTGCTCGCCGACGCGCTCAACAGCAGGGTCCCGCCGATCTTCGACACCATCAAGGAGGAGAGGAGCGAGCGGCGCGTGCTCAATGTCGTCGACACCGAGGCCGCGAAAGCAAAGCTGCAAAAGATCAAGGACGCCTTCCAGCGCTGGATCTGGTCCGATCCGGATCGCACCGATCGCCTGGCCAGAGTCTATAACGATCGCTTCAACAACATCGCGCGAAGAGCCCTTCGACGGCTCCCACCTGAAGCTTCCGGGTGCCTCTGGCGCCTTTGTTCCTTATGGGGACCAGAAGCGCGGCATCTGGCACATTGTCTCGGCCGGATCGACGTATCTCGCCCATGCGGTCGGAGCCGGCAAGACCATGCCGATGAAATAAACCCGAACCCGATGACCGTAATACGATTCCGAGGGTTGCGGTCACTTCAAAATCAAACCGCCGTCACGGCGACGATTTTGCCCTCGTTTGCCCTCAGCTTGACATCCCGGTAGTAGTACATATTCAACACAAAGATAACGCGATGCGGTTTGAGAAGGTCGTCATGCCTGACCCTGATCTTTTCCCAAAGACATTTGATCGCTGCAATTTGTTCGAACTGCCTCTCGAGCGAGAATGCGCCCACTGCGGGGAGGGGGACGTGTTTGCGCGTCGCATTGCTGTACCGTGCAATTTTGCAGGCACGTGCAATTATATTGATTACGCAGAAGTCCCTCCCGGCTCGTCCATTGGACGGCATCGGCATGAACCGGATGAGGAGGAGTTCTATCTCGTTCTTGATGGGCATGGTGAAATGTGGAGAGACGGCGATGTCTTTCCTGTCCGCGCTGGCGATCTGATCCGCAACAGCCCAGGCGGAGCGCACGGTCTGAGGAACGTTGGTTCAAAAACCATCCGTCTGTTTGTGTTCGAGCTGGCGGTAGCGCCATGATCTCGCAAGAAGATCGAACGGCGCTTATGGCCGACGCGTAGGAGCGGATTTGTGCCTTTTGGCGCTCGCGCGGACATAAAGACTGAAGTACGCCATGACAGGTGTGAATACTGATCGAACATTGACCCCCATCGGCGTCGTCGAGACCCTTTCAGGCCGTTGATTTCATTGATTTGAGATGACGGGACCCCTACGCTGATCGTGGTCGAGACCCCACGCCGAAACACACCAGTCCCGTCAGTTGTCGATGCAGGCCATATCCGCAGGGGCCGGCTTCGTAACAAAAACTTACCTGCCGGTCGCCCTTGCCAAGCTTCTTCGCCAGCTTGTCGATTTGATCGGCGCTATTAGGGATGATCCCCAAGTTACGAACTTCACCGCCGCGCATCGCTTCGGCCACTGCGACCGAAATCGTCGCCTTGGGCACATCCAGTCCCACAAAAATGCTATTGTTCATCAGGCCCGCTCCCCATGCTTGGGGCTCGGCGCCGGACCATCCGGCGCAACCCTCGATGGAGCTTGCCGCGGGGCGGGCCGCCCGTCACCTCAGAGGGCAAACATAGGGTCTAGAGAGCTTATAGAGGTTCACCAACCTGTGAATGTATTGTTGATCTCTATCAACCAGTTTCCGTCGTCTTAGGTGCAGCGTTCCGTCATGGCAATCCAGGAGTTTGCGATGATCAAGAAAGTAGCCGTTGCAGCAGCTGCGGTTCTCGTAACAGCGTCACCCTTAGCGTACGCGGCAGAGACGTCTTCCTCTGTCGGAGTGACGCATCCTAGCGTTACCGACCTGAACGCCTTGACGGATGTGCGTGTGGCAACAATCAAGGCTGCCTTGCAGCTAACACCCGACCAGGAAAAGTACTGGCCGGCCGTGGAGGATGCCATACGGGCCAGAGCAAAAAACCGGCAAGCTCGATGGGAACGGGTGGCGGAACTGCGCGATAGCAGCTCGCCGGAAGCTCTTCACGAACGCAATCTGGTTCAGCTGATGCAGCGTCGGGCTGAGTCACTGAGCCAACGTGCTTTAGATCTCAAGAAGCTCGCCGATGCTTGGGAGCCACTCTATAAGACGTTAAGCCAGGAGCAGAAGAAGAGGATGGCTTTCGTGACACTCGTCGCCACACGCGGAATACGAGATAGGATTGAACATCGTATCGATTCCGAAGATGATGACGAGTAAGGGTCCAGGAGAAGACTAGCCCGTCATATTCATCAGCGGATTGTTGAGAGGCTGGCGAGCGTGGCGTAAGCCGCTGAGGTGGCGTAGGATTCGGTTGCTGACACCCACCCTCCGCGCATGCGGGCCGCCGCCACACTCGCCATGACCGACAATACGAGTCTACCGTTCTCATTTCCAGCCGTTTCCCGCAAGAAGATCACAGCCGCGTTTGAGGGCGGCAGGCTGACTGTGTTTCGGCGTGGGGTCTCGACCATGATCGGCGTAGGGGTCCCGTCATCTCAAATCAATGAAATCAACGGCCTGAAAGGGTCTCGACGACGCCGATGGGGGTCAATGTTCGATCAGCATTCACAGTCACACCCGCCAACACCGACGATCGCGCCGAGATTGGCCGGATCGCCAAGACGATTCAGGCCGAGACTGGTCAGAGCGTCGAAGGCATCGACATCAATTCGGCTGCGACGACGCAAATGGGCTACACGTCGAAGGACTTCGCGACCGATCAGCCCTTCTCGTATCGGCGGATCGACCAGCAGATCGCAGGCGGCAAGGTCGAGCTGAAGGGCAGCGTCAACATCAAGCTTTGGACCGAGGGCCCGGGCGTCAAATACGACGCCAACTCGGACGGCTTTTTCCAGTCGACCGGCGTGCAGCGCTACAAGCAGATGGAGCGCTCGTCGACCGATAGCGGCGCGAGTGGCGGTGGCTGATGCGAATCCGAGACATCCACAATCCGTGTCGCGATCGATATCAGTCCGCCTCGTTCCGTGGTGCGTTCTTCCACGTTGACACCGACGCCATGGCGAGCGGCCGGCGACCGGTGCCGCACACCAATATCCGACGCCCGACGATCCCTATACCGAGGACATGGGCCGCGCGATGCGGCGCTTCCAGATCAACGGCTATCTGATCAGCCCGAACCATCTCGTACTCAAGGACATCTCGAAGCCGATGGCCCGGGCACGCGGCGCCTGCCACTGCCCTACATGGCGAGGATATTGAGGTGATGGCGGGGCAGTACACATCACCGAGGCGCGCGAGAAAGGCGGCCTCGGCACCGCCGAGATAGAGTTCTACGAGTACGGCGTGCCGGTCTTCCAGACGGTCTTCAATGACACGCAGGGTGCGATCCAGAACTCGGAGAGCGCCGTCGAGCGGCTGACCGCGCAAACCATGATAAGGAGCCTGCGTCGTGATAAAGCAGGTAACCATTCAAAATGATCCCACTCCGCCGCCAAGCATGATCACGACGGCCAACACGACGACCGACGGAACGATGCCGACCATGAAAATATCGAAATAGCTGTCGTGGTGGGTCATGCCGCAGATCGAGAGCAGGCTGACCACCGCGCCGTTATGCGGCAAAATGTCAAGCGTGCCTGACCCGATCACCGCGACACGATGCATCAGAGCGGGGTCGATGCCAGTTTGCGCCGCGATCTCGGCATAAGTCTGGCCGAGTGCGTCGAGCGCAATCGTGAGGCCGCCCGACGCCGAGCCGGTCAGCGCCGCCAGGACATTCGTTGCAACCGCGAGAAAAACAAGGGGGCCGCCCTCGATTGCCAGCACCCAGTCGCGCACGGCTACGAACGCGGGCAGCGCTGCAATGACAGCGCCGAAGCCGACGAGACTTGCAACGCTCAGCGCCGGCAGTACGGACGCATTCGCGCCGGCATCCATCAGCTTGCCAAAGACGGCGCCGAGCAGGAAGATCGGAAAGAACTGCGCCAGGAAGCTGGCGGCGCTCACCATGAAAATCTGGGTCCAGTTGGCAAGCAACGGCTGTGCGCCGAACGCGGCCGCCACCAGCGCCGCGATCGGCGCGAGCAGCAGGAACGCTCCAGCCACGAAACGCAAAGAGATGACCAGCGAAAGCCCAACGAGGATGCCCAGCAGTCCCATTCAGCACTCCGTGAGCAGGCTATTCAGGAGCGGGATTCCAGATCGGGCGTCGAGCGCTAGCCGATATCCGTGCCGAAAGCGTCAGTGAACTCCCTTGCTGCGAGCCGTCTTTCCGGGCACATCTCCGGATTTTGGATCAGCCCGGTGTTTTACCGCGGTTTTTCCGTCGGCGAGCAGCAGCCCACGCGCGCCCTCGCTGACCGAACCGAGCTTACGGAGATAAAGACTGCACGGACCCGACAGCGCCAACGGCTCGGCGGATTAACTCGTCTGCATTCAGGTTCATTTTGCCTCGCTATGGCAGATTCGACTGCCTTAAGCAAGTCTTCTGCTGCCACCGGCTCTACAACAGCTGCTTATTCTCTCGGGTGAGATTGATCTCCGCCACCTGCAAATTCTTGTAGGTTGACCAACATCGTGTTCTGCAGGACTGAATTTCAGGCCTGCACTGGCAGTCATCAGCACAATCAAGACTGAGAAAAAGCCGAAGCGATGTCGCCACTACAAGCAATCGCCAGCTGGCTGGAGTTGGTGATGATTTCGTTGTCCGATTGGCGGCAGAATCAGGGGGGCGGGGCGATCATGCACCGATAACGCGGAGTGCGTTGTGCTGACGTCGGGTCGACCTGACCATCCTCTCCGGAATAATAACGTGAGGGAAGCCCATTGTTTTTCATTCAACCGAAGTCTTCCACTTCACATGCAGCACCTGCGAATGATCAGAACCTCTGCCATCTGAACGAGTAGCCCAACTCATCTTGAACCTGCGCGACAACCCAAGTCGAGTCTGTCGAGTGATAAGGGTTTTCCATCGAGATCATTTTGCCACGCTCCGGCCTGCTCAACTTGTGGTCGTCCATGGTCGTTCGTTCGAGTGGCTGGACATCCGCACCGAGACGGTCGCTCAGCTGCGCGATCCGGTGACGCTCGAACGAGCGTGGGTGCCCCTCGCCGCGATTACCGTTCCGACGCGGCCAAAATGGTCGCCCACGCATCCTGCCGTCACCGAGGCCCATCGTCCGGCTTTTTATCGCCGGTTTATTCATCGGAGAAAATCAACTTCTCGCGCCGAAGCGGACGATGCTGAAGAATGTTGATTACAGGCTACGCAATTTACTCGTCGATCGGCTCACGATCGCCGACTGGTTGCACGACTGGAATGGGCGCCGCGATCACCTTCCCGGATTTACGGCGTTCGGCGCCGTTGCCCCCGAGAACTATCAAGGACAATTGGTCGTTCGTCTTGGAGGCGATCTCGGCGCAGCCGGGGAACCCCACGAGAAGGATCGCCGCAGCTTCGACGCGAACCGCTGGTAACCGGCATGAGGCATCCACCTCGCGATCCTTCGGCTTTGCAATACAGCTTGGCTTGAGCTGACCGGTGGAGGTGGAGCGATGTCAAATGCCATGCTTTGATGCCAGACAGGAAGGTGACTGCCGATTCCGAGATTATCGCACGCACCGTACCGATTTGCTGCCGCGCGGGGTTCCGAAACGATCGCGCGCAGTTTCGCATGGTGTGAGGCCTGATCGTTGAGCCAATTCTCCGGTTGGAAACAGCTTGGAGAATTGGATATGGCGCGGCGATCTGGGTCGGACGAGCACGGCAATCAGGGATTCTTCCGCATATTTGGTGCAGGTTCCTTTTGCTTTTCATCGAGCGCATTGTGCATTATCATCTTTGTAGGTCGTCCTCAAAATTGAGCCCTGCGTAGGCAATGGTAACGATTTCCACTTGAGCTTTCAGGACGCGGAAGGCGATGGTGACGCGACGTTCAAACCCGATTGTGCGCAGGTCGGGCAGAATATCGTCGCGACGCGTGCCACGCTTCGGCAACGTCGCAAGCGCCATGCAGGCTTCCTCGATACGATCGAGGTAGCCGCCCGCAACTCTGTAGCCGGACCGCTCCGCGATGTACTCATAGAGGCCGACCAAGTCGGCTTCCGCTTCGGGACGGAAAACGACCTTAAGCGCCACGCTTGGCGGCCTTCGTGTTTCTTGCATGGCGTGTGCGCAGGCGCTTGAACACGTCGGCTGCTGGGACGCTCGACCGGGGATCCTTGATCGAGGCCTGGACCTTGGCGCGCAGGTAGTCGTCCAGTGCGGCATCCTGGCGGTCAAGGGCGCGAAGGGCCGAGCGCACGACCTCGCTGGCCGAGGCGTACTCGCCTGACTTCAGGCGGGCCTCAAGGCTTGCCATTTGCGGGCCGAGGGTAACGGTGATTGGCTTGCTGGTGCGCATGTCAGTTCTTTCCTTCAGGTCCTTATACCACATTCTGTGACAGTGTCACACACCGTTCGTGATGGGGTGTGGCAGGAATCCCACGCCAGAGGGCTACAGCCCGACTCCGGCGGCAAAGGTGACGGCGTGGCTGCCTGTTATGGCCGCCATTCTCCTTGCCAGCTTGACTTGTCCATTCCCTGTGTGGGGTCTCTCCCGGCTCTGCTTGGCTTTGGAGCGCGCCGCGCGCGCGATGTCCAACACCCGCAGCCTCACGGTCCGGCTACGGTCGGACAGCGCGGCTCCGACCTTGCCAGCGATCGTTGTGATCTTCTTCATGGTGCGGATCAGCACCCGAACACCGTCTCGCCGGTGACCGGCAATTTGCTGGTCAGCTTCTGGCGGGCCCAGAGAGCTTGCTCGCGTTTCATCCGCAAGAATGAATCAGCGGCAGCGACCAACGTCAGCTGCAATTCCGTCCGACCTAGCAGTTTTAAGCCCACCGGCCGATTTCTATTCCAAGGCTAACCGGACCGAATTTTGCGCCGGAAAGTAGAATCGAGCATCCGACGATACCTGCCTCCTGCAGCGGGTTGCGTCCAATGCGCAGAAAAAATGCTCGCCAACATCACAGAATGTCGCATTAGGAGCCGGACTGCGATGCGATCAGAAGCCTTCCGTTGGCGAAGAGCACCAAGACCTGCCCGTCGTTCCACGTAAACACGTGAAACTTGATGTCCTCCTGAATCTCGTTTGACATGAGAGTCCCTGCGCAGCCAAACCTACCAACTACGTCTGCGTAGTTCGAGCCCAGCTCGACAGTTTTGACGTCCAAGTCCGTCACGCGACAATATCCGGCCGGGAATGAGTGAGCGTTAACGGATCTGTAACTCGTGTCTAAATCATCAGGAGCGGCCGGATTGACGAGCGCTCTGCCCGCCGGAGCGCTGGCTTTCCCTGGCCGGGAACCGCTCGGGCCTGGCCGCACGAAGAGCCACGCGAAGACCGCAACCGCTGTGATCCGCAGGACTGCTCGCCGATTAATAGAGCTGCGTGCCCCAGCGAATATTCGAGTCGTCACAGAATCTGGGATGCTGGCAGATTTGACGGTGGATAGATGGATCTGGCGGCGGCGGCGCCGGGGTGGGCAACCCTGCCGGCCACCGATCCGGACCCGCATGCGCTCGGCCTGAGCGCGCGCCATCTCGCCTACGTGATCTACACCTCCGGCTCAACCGGCACCCCCAAGGGCGTCATGGTCGAGCATCGGGGAGTGGTGCGTCTGGTGGCGGGGAACGATTTCGTCGCGATCTCGCCGCAGGATGCCTTTCTCAATGCCTCCTCGCCGACATTCGACGCGACCACGTTCGAGCTCTGGGGAGCCTTAGCAAACGGTGCCAGTGTTGTGCTCTATCCTGAGCGCTACCTCTCGACGGCAATGCTGGCCCAGATCATCCAAGATCAAGGCATCACCATCGCCTGGATGACTGCCCGGTTGTTCGATACCGATATCGGAGAGGGGCACAGCACTGATCGACTGCAGCAGTTGCTGGTCGGAGGCGAAGAGGTCTCCGTCGCTTCCGTCAGAGCATGCCAGAAGCGACATCCGACGCTGCGGATCTCAAATGGCTACGGCCCGACAGAGAACACCACCTTTAGTCTCTGCTATCCGGTGCCTGCTGGCTTCGATGACCAGCAACGAGTGCCGCTGGGCCGACCAATTCGAAACTCGGTGGTCTATCTGCTGGACGGTGATGGTGCGCCTGTTCCGTTTGGGGCGGTAGGGGAGATCTATATCGGCGGGGCGGGGGTTGCGCGCGGCTATCTGAACCGGCCGGCGCTGACGGCGGAGCGGTTCATCGCCAGCCCGTTTGTGGATGGCGACCGGCTGTACCGGACCGGGGATCTTGCGCGGTACCTGCCGGACGGATGGGCCCGAGACAGAATCGAACGAGGCAGATGGCGGCGCGCTGGCGGCCGCCTTGCGCGCGCACTTAAGTGCGCACCTGCCGGACTACATGGTGCCGGCCGCGTTTGTGCGGCTTGAGGCGCTGCCGCTGACGGTGAACGGCAAGCTGGACCGCCAGGCGCTGCCGCCGCCTGCGGATGCGGCCTATGCGCGGCGGAGCTATGCGCCGCCGCAAGGCGAGATCGAGACGGCGCTGGCGCAGATCTGGGCCGAGCTTCTGGGTGTGGAGCGGGTCGGGCGCCACGACCACTTCTTCGAACTGGGCGGCCACTCGCTCTTGGCGGTGCAGTTGCTCAGTCGCGCAGTCGATCTCGGGCTAAAGTTCAGCGCCGCCGACCTCTTCATGTTCACTTGGGTCTTGGCCTGGAAATAGCCGCAGCCCCGGCCGAAGCGCGACGAAACCGCGCGCTCTCGTAAACGGTTGCAAGGCTCGACGCTGACGGAAGACACGTTGGTCGATGAGGAATAGTTCGTGATCCCTTGGGTTTTCGTGCCCACGGTTGCGCTCGGCCTTACAAACCCGAATTGCTCAAGCTCCTCCCGAAAGCGCGGACAACGAACCTGCAAACCGTGCTGCCGTGGCTCTACTGCACCTACCATCAAAAGCCCGACACGGACATAGACGCAAAAAAACGGCGAACAACCGTCAGTCCAACGCGGCGGGCGTGATCAGACCCGCAGGTTTTCAGCGCTGTTCTTGCCACGCTTGGGGTCGACTTTGACTTCATAAGAAATCTTTTGGCCTTCTGCCAACCCAGAGAGTCTAGCGCGTTCTACGGCGCTAATGTGGACAAAAATGTCGTTTCCGCCGTCGTCTGGAGCGATAAATCCGTACCCCTTTTGATCATTGAACCACTTCACAGTACCTGTTGCCATACGATCACGTCCTTTGCCGCTGCGCCCAGTCCGAGCGCGGGTGGGTAATGGTGCCGAGAAACAGAGCAATTGGCGTGCCGGACCGAAAATGCTGATCCCACAGTGATGGTGAGCATCGGGTCGACGTCAATGGACGCAAAGCTGACAACCGTGCGCGACTGCTAACATTCTCAGGCTAGCTCGATCAGTGTCGATTACTCGAAGGCATCACACGGCGGGATCGGTAAACGTCCGGTTCGCCTCACTGGGCTCCCATCACCCGCCGCTCCGGATCAGATCGGTACGTCTTCGAGACCAGCACAGAACGCCGAGTTCTCGATGAATGACATCGAATGTGAATCGGCGATTGCCGCGAGGTTCTGCAACGGCATGATGCGAGCGCCGTGTGCGGCAGTTGAATGTGCTCGACCCGATTAGCTCGCATATAACCGGGTTGTCTTAGGCTGGTCGCGCAGAAGGTTGACGCCGGTGTCGTCGTATTCATCCGTGTCAGGTCGATGACACAATATCCGCAACTCGACGCTGAGCCGCGGGGCTCGCACCAGCGAGACTGCACCTTTCTGTCGCCATTAAAGCTTTCACTGCGCAACTTTTTCAGGTGGCACACTCATTGCTAGTTAGGTCCCAGATCCCTGCTGGAATGAACGCGTTTGCGGCCGCCGGCGGACACCAGCCCAGCGCCGCACTGGTCATTAGGCGGCGGGGATGGCTGCGCGGCGTCGCCAGCTCAGCAGGAGGAGAATCATGGGTTTCTATCAGACGGAGCCGTTTAACACGGCAAAAGCCAGCTTCATCCACGGACCCGACGGATTCGGGCTATTTCTGGTCGAGGTTGGGGGTGATGCGCCGAACTTCACGACAGGAATTGCCCTAGTGCGCGATCCGCATTGGGTCGGCGGCCTGAAGATCGACGTGATGGGCTGGACGGGACCGCTCGGTGAAGGGTCCACGCCCTTTGCGGTCAAGGGCAGCTTCCCCGGCCATTATGTGCCGCAAATCGTCGTGTCCGGTAGCAATGGCACGCGCCTGATTCCGGTGAAGGCGATCCCGGCGGAAGAATCTGACGACTACGTGCGGCAGTTGGCCGGATGACCACAGCCGATCACCCGATCAATCCCCTTAAATAGGAAAGGATAGCTCTATGCCCGATACGACAACCAAAGACCACGTCGGATTGTTTCACGCCTGCTATCAGATTGGCGAAAGCCGCCCCGGAGGCAGAATCTTCAAGCTGGATCTGGTCGTCGACACGCCGAACAGGCGGATCCAAGGCTTCGGCAGCATCACCCAAGCTGTTAATCCGCCGCTCGATGTCACCACCTCCCTGCAAGGCAATTACAGCCAGCTGCCGACGCTCCCGCCGGCTCCGGCACTACTTTTAGTACTCCTTACTGGCTACCCGCCAATCCACTGGCCGACGCATGGCGGGCTTGGACCGCAGATTCTGCCCAACGTCGATCTGCGCATGACCCTGGTCCCGAACTGGCAATCGGGAATCGCCTCCTACCGCTATCGCAGCGGCCACGGCGATTGGCAGGAGATCGAGGCCGCGCCGGTCAAGCTGGTGTCTCCAGCCATCGCATGAACGATGGGCGGCGGCGATCAAGGTGAGAACGACGACTCGCGGCTGCCGTCACAGAAGAAGGCGCCGAGAGTGGCCGACACGGTTTTGTAAAGGACACCAAGCGCCTATCAGCGTCCCTCGTTAGGGAAACGATTAATTGCCTAGAACGGAGTCTCGCACTGCAGGCAAGGCAACCAGGGAACAACACATGTCAATATGGACCACCCAGAACTAGAGTCTTGCGTCCTTTGGGGCGAGCGATGCGATTGTAACGGCAAAACAAAATCGCACTCAAAGTCAGGCTGAATTAGCGAGTTCACTTGCTTGCTTCCACAAGGTCACCTGTAAGTTGCCTTACAAAAGGCGCTGGGAATGCGGTTGGAAGTCTCTCATGAAGCTCGTACGTGTGATCATTGGCTTGGTTCTCCTGGCCGGCGGGCTGTACGTCATCATCGGCGAGCACTTCGCTGGAACTTCGGCAGACGCCACGGTAAATGCTCGACTTTACGTCGTGCGTGCCCCGATCGACGGCCGGGTAACGCTCGCTGTCAAGAGCATTGGGACGCGCATAAACGCGGGGGAACTCGCGGCTGAAGTCACCGATGAGCGCTTCGATATCGCTCGACTTCTTGAGCTTGAGCGCGAGCGGGACAATCAACGCATCGAACTCAAACGGATTGCGGGGCAGCGTGACGCGCTATCGCGGTCGAGAGCCGGATTTGATGCGCAGTCAACCGACTATCAGCGTGGCAGGATTCGGCAGATTGAGGCGCGGATCGCTGAGACGAAGGCGACGCAGGATGCAGCAGCTGCACGCCTGCGCGAGGCGGACGCCGAATTCAAGCGCGCCAATGAATTGAACAATCGCGGCGTTCAGACGGTGGCCAACCTGGATCGGGCGCGCGCGACCTTCGATGTCGCGCAGCAAGACCTGGAAAGCGCGCAGCAGCGGGTCAACTATTTCGAGACGGAACTCGCCTCGGCCCGCACCGGCGTCTTCATAGGTGAATCCTACAACGATGCCCCCTTTTCGACGCAGCGCATTCGGGAACTCGATCAGCGACTGGCTGAACTGCATGTCGACGAGGAGCAGATCAAGGCGCGCATCGCTCAATTCGATCAGCAAATCGATGCCGAGCGTCTGCGCGTCAATCGGCTGACGTCCGCGACGCTCAGTGCCCAGGTCCCGGGTCTGGTCTGGGATATCCTGGTGGACGATGGCGGGTATGCACGGCGCGGACAAGACCTGGTCAAGCTCGTCGACTGCAACAGCCTCGTCGTCACCGCGGGCGTATCCGAATCGCTTTATGACAGCGTTTCCGTCGGCGCGGCGGTGCAGTTTCGGCTTTTCGGCGACGAGCGAATTTTCGATGGAACCGTCACCCGGCTCGGCGGAGCCGGTGCGTCGCCGCTTTACGCAAATCTCGCGGTGGGGCCCAGTCCGCAGCATCTGCAGCGCTTCGACGTGACAGTGACTGTGCCGGGCCTCGCACAACAAGCCGATCTTGGCTGCGCCATCGGGCGCACCGGGCGTGTTGTGTTTTCGAGCGGCCCGATCGCCCAATTCCGTCGCTTTCTCACACGGTACGGCCTCTAATGCTTCTGCTATCGCCACTCCTCGCCGCCCTAGCCTTAGGCGCCGTCATCATCGGGCTCCGCCTGACGGTTCTCCCACTGCTTAACCCAAGTCGATGGTACTGGCGCACCCTTCTGCTTGGAATGGCGGCGCTTCTCTCATGGCGCTACGTTGTATGGCGGTTTACCGAGACCTTGGTGCCGCTTGACTGGACCCCGGATGCCCTGGTCAGTTGGGGCTTCGCAACTCTCGAGGGCCTGACTGTTCTCTCCTCGTCAATCGCATTCGTGATCCTCTCGCGGGTGAGGGAGCGCACGGCAGAGGCCGACGAATACGCAGGATGGTGGTCACCTGGAGAAGCGCCAAGCGTAGACATCTTCATCACGACCTACAATGAACCGCTTGAGATACTCGAGCGGACAATCATCGGGGCCAAAGCCGTGCGCTTTCCAAAACTTCGCGTCTTTGTCCTTGACGATGGCCGCAGGGACTGGCTCCGGCTCGCCTGCGAGCGGCACTCTGTGGGATACATTGCGCGCTCCGACAACGCGCACGCCAAGGCGGGAAACATCAACCACGCACTTGCCGAGCGTGCCCGGGATCCAGATCGATCGGATTTTGTCGCCATCCTGGATGCGGACTTTATTCCACACGTCGATTTCATCGACCGCACAGTGGCACTGTTTCACGATCAAAGTGTTGGCCTGGTTCAAACGCCACAGCACTTTTTCAATCCGGACCCGATCCAGCACAACCTCGGTATCAGCGCCGGGTACCCGGATGAGCAACGACACTTCTTTGACAATGTGGAACCGGCAAGGGATGCCTGGGGAATCGCGATCTGTTGCGGCACCTCGTCCGTGATGAGGGTGCGAGCAATACAACAGATCGGCCTGCTTCCGACGCAAAGCGTGACCGAGGACTTCCTGCTCACGCTCAAGCTCGCCGAAAACGGATGGCAAACCGTCTATCTCAACGAACCGCTGACCGAGGGTTTGGCTCCGGAGGGACTCAAGGAATACATCGTCCAGCGGGGCCGCTGGTGCCTCGGCCTGATGCAGATTGTGCGCAACTGCTACAATCCATTTGGTTCCCATCGATTAGGTTTGATGCACCGAATCAGTGTCATCGATTCCGTTCTCTATTGGCTAACAACCTTTCCCTTCCGCTTGGCGAGTCTGATTTGTCCGCTTCTGTACTGGTGGCTCGGTATTACGATCATGAATGCCTCGCTCGTCGATATCATCAGATACTATGTCCCGTACTACGTCATGGTCCTGGTGGCCCTGAACTGGCTCTCGAAGGGGCTGTTTATCCCCATTGTCAACGATACGGCGCAGGTGATCGCCGCTTGGCCGATCTGTCGGGCCGCGGCGATCGGTCTCTTGACGAGAGGACCGCATAGATTCTCGGTGACAGCCAAGGGCGGCGACAGAACGAGGGTCGTCGTCCAATGGTCATTGATGCAACCGTTTCTAATCCTGCTTGGATTGACCCTTGGTGGCCTGATCGTGCCGCTGAATTCCGATTTCGTCTTCAATACCTCGTCGACAGCCAGCGACGGTGTCGCCATCGTTCTGTTCTGGACGGTCTACAACGTCCCAGTCTTGCTGGTGGCGATCGCGGCGTGCATCGAACGACCCAGATATAACCGACCGCAGCGCCAGGTGCTTGAACCGATCACGTTGACGATCGGAGATGATCGACACCGTGGCTGGCTCGTGAATCTCGGGCCGGAAGGCGCTCGCATCAGCGGACCATTCGGTCTTTCGGTAGGGGCGATAGGCAAACTGACCATCCCAGCTATCGGCGATGTCGAGGCGCGAGTTCTTGCGGTAACTCGTGACGGTTACCGGCTAAGATTTTCGCCGAGCACCGAACAGCAGGCCCAAATTATCAAAAAGCTCCACACCGCCCGGGCCCTTCCGGGATCCGATCGCGGCGACCTCGTTCGCATCATCCGCGAGTTGGCCCGGGCTCTGACCCGTTGAGGAGGCGTGATGGCGAACAGACGAATGAGCTTGCGCACGCTCGTGTTCTTTGGCGGTGCAACGTTGATGCTGGTGCCGGCTATGGTGACTGCGACATTGTACGCCGCGATCTTGGAGCAGCGCGGCGAGGAACTGCAGGTCGAAAAGTTGACAACCCGCGGCGAACTGAGCGCGAACCTGCTGGCGCGCCGCATCTATGGGGTTTGGATGGACGTGGCCCGACTGGCGGAGCTGATCGATCCTACTGACCTCGCGAACGCTCGCGAGCACATCCAATTCCTGAGCCGCCTGGATGGCCGCTACTCATGGCTCGGCATAGCCGATCTTGAGGGAAAGGTGCTGGCGGCCAGGAACGGGATGCTTGAGGGCGCAAGTGTTGCGCAGAGGCCATGGTTCAGACGCGGCCTGGATGCGCCGGCTGCGGTCGATGTCCACGAGGCGCAACTCCTGGCAAGCCTCTTGCCTGCGTCCCCTGAACCCTATCGGTTCGTCGATCTGGCTGCACCCGTGCGGCATGATAGTTCCGTTGTCGGCGTGATCGGAGCGCACCTCAATTGGACATGGGTGGAGGAGGGGATGGCTGCTTTGCAGGCGCCTGGAATCGATGTGCTGCTGCTGTCGCGGGACCGAACCGTGCTGTTTGGCCCGACCGATCTCGTCAACAAGCGGCTAAGCGTCGGCTCAGCGCTTGCCGCCAGCCGCGTCACCAGAGCGTTTTCGAACGAGCGGTGGCCTGACGGCAAAGACTATTTCACAGTGATCGTTCCGAGCATTGGTTTTGCAGATCTTCCGAGCTTCGGCTGGTCTCTCCTGGTCCGACAGAACGCCGACGACGCCATGTCATCAACCCGCGAACTGATCCGATCTTTCTGGATCACTCTCGGCGCTGGCGCGGTTGTCGCGCTGGCGCTGCTCCTATGTGCCGCCCAATGGATCAGAACGCCGCTGCGCCGGCTCTCGGAATCCGCCGAGGCCATCCTGCTCGATCCTGACTCGCCTCCGCCGCACCAGGAGACCAGGTTTGAGGAAGCGGCAAGGCTAAGTGATGCGCTGGCTCACGTGCAGTCCAAGCTGATGGGGCGTCGCTCCAACTCGTAGTTGCAGTCCCATGAACGAGAGTGGAGCAGCGCCGTGACTCGAACGATGATAGGAGGGACCTTTGTCAAGCGCGCTTGACATTGTGGGCCGCGCCTTTCGTTGGATTGCCCCCTGCATGGCAATCGTCGCGCTTCGCGGCCGCAGGAGTGGCCGCGACCAGGCGTATTTCCCGCATCACCGCACGGCCCGCTTGACGTCGGCACGCGCGAACGGCCAGTTCTGGAGCGCATCGTCCGTCAAATCTCCGGCAACGGCCAACGCAGCCCAGCCGCCGCGGCGCGCGTCAGATTGTCCGGACGTTACTGCCGGCGATCCCCAGCATTGCCGCAATCTCGCGGGCGCTGCTTCCGCCTCTGGCACGCCGCAGCACGCAGCATCTGTCTCAATTGTCTCATGGTCAGTCTTCTCTTTGCCGGCATCAAGCTCTCCTCGTTCGCCACGAGGCGCTTGATGCCAAAGTTGCTGACCCAGGGCGGGTTCGCGGCCTCTCCCGCTTCATCGGCTCCGCATCAATGCGAGACCAGACGACGTGCGAGTGTTTGCGCCCAATCTCTTCATGGAAGCCACCCTGTGTTTCTGCCCCCTTTCGCGATGGCCCGGAGTTCATCCGGCGACAGCTCAATCCCTATCGGCCGGTTTGGCGCGTGATGACTGATTTTCGAATCAGTCATCACGCGCTATCTTCTTGTTTGAAACATGACTTTCTCGGAAGGCCGATATCCACCTTTCCGGGGCATGCTCAAGGAGCCGTCATATGCCGATGCTCCCCGAACAACCGAGCACGTCGACTCACCCATGCAGGCTTCTTGTCCCATCTTCAGCAACCACCGTGCGGCCAGACTCGCGATTAAGCAGCGCGTGGATACCGGCGGCCGGGACGGCAGCACTGAACAAGTAGCCTTGTCCTTCTGTACAACCATTGGCCACCAGATAGGCGAGCTGGCCTGCGTCTTCGATGCCCTCGGCCGTGGTCGTCAAGCCAAATTCCTTTGCAAGGCGAAGGATAGCACGAACGATCACCCGGCTGTCGGTACTGTCGTCGAGATGCGACACGAAGCTGCGGTCTATCTTGATCTTGTCGAGACGAAACGAAAGCAGCTTGCTAAGCGTAGCATAACCCGTTCCGAAGTCATCGAGCGCGATGCGGACGCCCGCTTGGCGGAGTACATCAATCACGGTCTTCGCAACCCCGATCTTTTCCACAAACGCGCTCTCGGTAATTTCAATCTCCAGGCGACGCGGACTGAATCCGGTTTGCCCAAGGATCGATAAAATGCGCTGTCCAAGCGCGGGATCACGCAACTGAATGGGCGAAATATTGAAGGCGAGCGTAAGCGTCTCCGGCCACGCATTGGCATCGAAACAAGCGCGACGAAAAAGTTGATCTCCAAGAGCGTTGATTAGGCCCGTTTCTTCTGCAATCGGAATAAACACGTCGGGCGGAATATGCCCAAATGTCCTGTTTTCCCAACGCGCCAGCGCCTCGAACCCGTTAATGCAATTACCCTTGAGCGAAACCAGCGGCTGGTAGTGCAGCTCGATAATATCGGCCGTGATAGCACTGCGAAGTTCTCGCTCGATCTGGATGCGCCGCTCGACATGCATGTCCATCTCTGGTTCGAAAAATCGAACACACGACCTGCCATCGCCTTGTGCGCGATAAAGTGCACGCTCTGCGCGCCTGACCAATTCATGGAGATTGAGGCCGTCGATCGGAGCGATGGCGACACCAATTCCAACACCAAGCTCGGCCATCGCAAAGGTGTCGGCGGCGGACGCCACAATACGGCGCGCCAGATTGGTGGGATCCTCAGGGGAGCTAATGTCTGGCAGGACAATCCCGAATTCGTCGCCTCCAATCCTCGCCAGGACGCCATCCTTGCGCAAGATGTCGGTGAGCCTGTTGGCAAATTCGCATAGCGCCTTGTCCCCAGCTGCGTGGCCATGCGTGTCCTTGATCCTCTTGAAGCCATCAAGGCCAACCATCAGAACGGCGACTTGGTGGTGCGTGTTGCCGGCGATGCCAAGGCACGCATCAAGTTTTTCATCAAATAAGCGACGGTTAGGCAGGCCCGTCAATGGATCGTGTCGCGCCAGATCGCGCGCTTCTCCTTCCGCAATGGCTCGTGCTTTGGTTTCGCGCACGAGATCTCGATAGCGGCGGACACTAAAAATTGTCAGCGCAACGCTCAGGAAGAACGCGACGAATACGATGTCGTCGAACGCCGAATCCGCATAGCCGCGTCCGAGCTGAAACAAAAGAGAGCCAAGCTCATAGACATGCGCCGAGATCGAGGCAAGAACGACGCCCCAAAAAAGAGCAATGAAATCCCTCGCGGCAGAACTACGCCAATCGAACCAATCAGCGCGCAATATCCGTGATCGTGGAGTTGAGAAACTCATTACAGTCGAACCTTCGCTGACGCTGGTTGTTCCAGAGCGCATCCTCAGAGGTCGTATATACGATAACGTACCACCAGAGAATGTGTCGAGTTCGAAGCTCGAGCAACGGCTTCGCGAGCCGCGGCGATAAACGGCCGTCGGATCGCGATAGTCGTTCCCGGCAAGTGTTTTCGAGCGACCCTGCAAGGTGCACAACGCGGCCGAAGCCACGATTCGCACACTCAAGATGCCACTTCAAGCCTTTGAGGGCTCTGGGCCGCGCGAGTGGCAAGAGCGAATGAAGGGCAGCTGCATAATGGCTTACCTGGCGCAGCGCGGCATAGGCGACCTCCAGCAACTGCATGTTCCTAGGTCTTGAGCAGCGAAGAATACGGCGCGCCTGCTCGACCAGCTCCAGCTCGAACCTTGCGACCGCGAGCCATTGTCCTACTCGCGACGTTGATGGATAGGGCGGCTCGCTCGACCGCGAAAAGCAAGACGGGATCTACGATATTCGCCGTCACGGTGGTCCGAAGGCAGCAGGAGCACCATGGTCGCGACCCGCGAACCTTCTCGGTATCGCGATGGTCGACGAAGAACCTTCCGGTATCGTCGATGAGAGTCTTATAGAAGTCGGACGCCACCGGCTCGCTCACACCAAGTTCGCGTGCGACATCCGCGATCGGTCGGGTTAGAGTGTTGTCCCAGTGGCCCTCCGATCCAGAACTTGACGGCGCGACTTGCCAGGTTCTCCGGACCTCGCGATCGACAACAGCCGCTTCTCTCGCCCAAAAGAAGGCGGCTTGCGATCGCGACAAGTTGCTCGCCCTGGATTGGCAGAATCGGAAAGGCGACCCTGCCCACGCCGTCGACATCGATCGCCGGCATGCAGATCTCGCGCTTCCCGCCAACGGCAGAAGTCACCTGAACGCGTGACGGAACGAAAGCTGTTGAACAACGCCGTACCGACTAACGACATGGCAATTCCCGGCAAACAGCCTACGCGACAATCACACGATTGCGACCTTCAAATTTTGCGCGATACAGCCGCTGATCGGCGACGTTCAGGAATCCGTCAAGCGTGTCTCCATCGCGCCCGAACTCCGAAACCCCAACACTGATGGTGAGGCCGACCGACGGTTGAGCTCCGACGTCGAACGCAGCCCCTTCAATGGCCGATCGAAGGCGCTCGGCTACCGTGCAAGCCGCGTCAAGCGTCGCTCCCGGCAGCAACACCATAAATTCTTCACCGCCAACGCGCGCGACAGAGTCGTAAGGGCGGATCGCCTCCAGACACTTTCGCACGAATGCGCGGAGAACCTCATCGCCGACACTGTGGCCACGTGAGTCGTTGATATGCTTAAAATGATCGAGGTCGATCGACAGAAGAGATAATGGAGCACCGCTTCGTTTGGTCCGCGCGATCTCGTCGCCGATATGCTCGATGAAATGGCGCCGATTTCCGGCACCGGTCAGTGGGTCAGTGGCGGCAAGGCGTTCCAACCTTTGATTGCTCAGTTGCAATTGCTGTAGCGCTCTTTGGGTCTCGGCCATCGATTCGGCCAAGCGGGCCGTCATTTCTTCCTGGCTATAGATGGTCGAGAATGATTGCGTCGTTCGGAAAGCCTGGACAACGCCATAGCTTAGCAGGAAGAACCCGCCAGCAAAAATCGCGTGGGCGAGCCACCACATATGATTCCAAGGCGTCGCAAGAATGAATGCGAGCGACGATAACGCAAACCACGCGACCGAAATGCCGAAAATAAGCATGAGCGGGGAGTGAATCCGCCTCGTCAGCATAGCCGCGACGTTCAGCGCGCTGAATACCAGTGCGCCGCCCTCCATGGACAAGCGTACCGAGGGATGTCCCGCATAGGGGGAGTAGGCGATCAGGGCGACGGCTATGTCCATCGTTAAGAACAGGCCGATCCATATCAGCCATGCGCGCGCATCGGAACGCTTCTCAACCTCGTCTGACGGCTGGTTGTAGCTGAGTAGCCCAACGAAGAGCAGAATCGACATCACAAGACGCGACGCTGGCCCATAGAGCAGAAACAGCCAAATATTGCGGTGTGCCATCCCGGTGAAGGCGCCGTGCGGCGAATAGATCAGCACGAAACCGAGAAAACCCAGCGTCAACCAACGCAACAGAGGTTCGCCTGAAGACTGGTAGCAACGCCACGTCACATAGGTGACGAACAGACCTTCGAGGGTGGCGACGGCAATCGCGAATTCGTGGAACAGGTGATTTTCGAAGGTTAGCGTAGGATCCTGATGGAAATACAGATAGGCGGTGAACTGGGCGGGCATCAGGGCGAAAGCGATGAGGAGAAGGCGCATATACGCCTGTGTGACCAGCCGGAGCGCCTTGGTCGGTTCGTGTACAGCAAGACTGGTGTTCATATGCATATACCGTCTCCCATGATGACCTGCGGTCGTTTCATGGACTCTTGAACGTCTCCGAGGGATACTCTGTCCCAGAGCACCGTTGGTCCCTGCTGTACTACCCAAATGAAGGAGCCATGGAGCGTCGCGGTCGGAAGGCCATACATGCCAACGCGCGCGGTCACCACTGGCCGGTGCTTTCCGTCCATCTGCTGCACCCCGTCGAACAGTCGGCGGCGTCGATAGGATCCGCCTTGTCGTCCAGGATCTGCCCAGGTCCCGCCGCTGGGATCAGCAGACCGTAGGCTACATTTGGCTACATTTATGTGTTCGAGCCCATCACGTTCAGCCTGCCCGCTCCGCTGACAGTCAGCGTGTCGTGTGTGTTCAACAGATGGTCCCAGCTGCTGCCGCGAGTTGTTACGGTCTGCGGGGCGTTCGAAAACGCACCATCGTAAGACGAGATAATCACGAGCCCGTTGAGGAAAGGTTCTGTGTATGACGTACTCATCCGTCTGCCCGCCGCCCGCGCCGCGGCGACATCGGTCCGCTACTGGTTCGGCTCCGAACCAACACGTTTGATGAGCAACGCCGTAAGCGTCAGCACACTTGGATTGACAAGTGTCTTGTAGACCATCTGAGGCCTCCTTCGTGTGGAATATGCCCGCATTGCACACCAAGGCTGTTAGCATACCTAAGCCTGTTGAGTTAGCCGCCTGCCAAACCTTGTAGGATTCTAACGCAACGAGATCTGCCGGCAAGCGCTACACTTGCGATGCTGGCACGCAACTTGCTGGGCTATGACGACATCACCGAATTCCTTTCCAGCCACCATCCACCCGCGGTGATGTAGGGCGGCCTCGCCTCAGGCGGGTCCGCTCGCTCAAAGATGCATGCTTGTGTTGCGTGTAAGCGACGTTTTGACCCCACCTTGGGACAAGCGCCTGATAAACTCTCAGGTCCATGTCCGCGCGATTTGCTCATTCAGCTGAGACATGTCGTGAAGCGCCGTCGCGTCTTGGTGGGCGGATGACGGATCGTGTGGTAGGTAGTGGAACGCCACCATTCCAGCCGCGATTGCGGCTTGGATACCAACATCGCTGTCCTCTACCACCGCACATTGGCTTGGCGTAAAGCCCCTTTCTTGTGCGGCATGGAGAAAGAGGCCAGGCTCGGGTTTCCAGATGCCGATATCATAGGAGCTGAAGGTGCGGTCAAAGTAGGATGCAAGTCCGCTTATTTCGAGCGCCTGTAGCATCTTCGCTGGAGGTCCATTGGATGCAACGCACTTGGAATGGCTCAAGTTATCAAGCATCGCTACAACGCCGGGCATAGGCTTTAAATCGCGCGCAAATAACTCTGAGACGCGCCCGCGGTGGTTGTCTTCAAACGTATCGGGCAGGCGTCTGCCGATACGATGTTCGATGTCGGCGAGAATAGCCGAGAGCTTTTTGCCGCGGTATCGTTTGACCAATACCTCGCCAGGATCGCTCAATTCCGGCAGCAGGTCGAGAAAGGCTTGACTACAAAGGGTCTCGCTGTCAACGAGCGTGCCATCCAGATCAAAAATGACGCAGATATCTGGCATCTGCAAAAACTCCCACTGCCGTTTCAAGTCGTCCCAACCTTAGTGTCCGACCGAAAAATAAGTTGAGTGATATCAGCGAGTTCTGATTCCATTGGTGTTGCGAAGCATCAAAGGGATCGAGAATGTGGACTGATATCACCCGGGCACAGTTTGCCCGAGAGGAGCTGCGTTTGCCAAGCGACTTGACGGATGCGGAATGGGTCGTGCTGGAGAGGTTGCTTCCTGTGCGGGCCAAGCGCGGGCGGCGCCCGAAATGGAGCTATCGGGACATCGTCGAGGCAGTGCTCTATCTGCTGCGCGGCGGGTTGCCGTGGCGCATGCTGCCGCCCACTCTGTTTCCACCAATGACCACGGTGCAGTACTATTTCTACCAATGGCGCGACAGCGGATTGTGGCAATCGATCAACCACGCACTTCTGATGCTGGCGCGCGAGGCGATCGCCGGCGCCCCTCGCGAGTGCTCGTGTTGGGTGCCGAACCACGCGCCGCCAATCTAAAAACGCTCTCTATTATGCGGAGCCGATATCGTCCAGAACCGAGCAAAACCGCCCATCTTCGTGTCGACTCCGCATAATCATGACCGCCGCATAGTTGCGGAAGTCGACCGGCTTGGTCGCCACCATCACTCGAACCGTTCCGGATGGACCAATCACCGGCCAGCCTTCAGCGCGTGAACGATGGCCGCGATCATCGTCGCATCCGCGCCACGGCCGACCCGGATCGTGACGCCGTCGACCTCAATCTCGATCATTCCGACGTCGGACCTGGACTTGCATCGCGGCGGTTTGGGCTCGTTGCCAAGAACAGGCGTCTGCGCGACCGCGCCCACCACCGCCGGCACGAACTGCAAGTCTTCCGATCGGGAACGCTCGGCCGCGGCTTCTCTCAGTTGGCGGCGCCAACCAAACAACTGCTGCGGCGATAATCCATGGCGCCGAGCCACGGCACAGACCGAGTCACCACCCGCAACGATCTCGGCAACAATCCGCGCTTTGTCTTCGTCGCTCCACTTCCGCCGTAAGCGTCGTTCCGCTTGGCTCTTTGCCGCTTACACCTTCTGGATGACGATGCTCAATTGTTCCGCTCCAGACGCGCCGCCAACCCTCGCGGTTGACCGCGACTGGAATGGGCGTGCTCGATCGCCTCGTCAACGACAAACCAAAAGCGAGACAGAAAACGCTCTCGCACAATCTCATCAAGATCGCCTAGCTCGGCAGTCATCTCGCCAGCGCCAGCGATCCGCCCCCCGGCAATACGGTCTTTTGGCGCGGGCTGTCGCGCCTCACCGACATCGCGGTGGGCGCGACGGTCAGTCGGAGAAGAAATTGATACGCACGTTCAGCTCAGCATCTGCATGATTTGGAGCGATGGGGCATCTTTGACCAGTGAGATGAACAAACTTGGGTCAGGGATTGTGTGCTCGGCCAGCCGCTACGCTCGGTGGCCAAGCCTCCTCGAGTTTCATCTTTTCGAGCATAAGATCCGTGACAAGTTTGCGCAGGCGCCGGTTCTCGACTGCGAGTTCTTCCAATGCACGACGCATTTCATCTATGCTAGGGGGAGGCGAACTCGTGCCCGCGTTACGCCCCTCCGAAGATTGCCCCTCGTCCTTGCTGAGCGGCAGTTTGCGCCAACGATGGAGCGTCATGATGCTCACGCCAAGCGTCTTGCAAATGGCCACCTGCGAACTGCCTCCTCCGGCCAGTTCATTTGCCTGAGCGAGTTTCAGTTTGATCTCTTGATGAGAATGTTTCTTCATTCGGACCACAAAACAATTCCGAGTAACTCGCCGCCAGCTTGAGCAGGGGGCAGGCCAATGTCAAATAACATACATGCAACGTTAGATAACTTACAAATGTCACTCAAGTGGCGATAAAGGAGTGGCGATAAAGCTGCCATATATTGGTGGTCCTAGGTGATAATCGCCAATTAGTAGTTGGTTTGATGTTGATAGGTGCTGCAGCGAGATGCAGCTGCCGCTCGCCGCGAACCGTCGTCGAGCAGATGGGTCGACTTCATCCTTGACAGGGATGGAATGCGGACATAACATTCGTGCTAACAAATAAGAGCGCATTCGTTATGCGTTGCCGATTGCGGGGCGAATGCAAGCTCTTAAATTTGGCTCAAGTTAGAGTATATTCAGCACGTTCAACGGCTCGTCGCATCTTCCTCAGTAAAACTTGAAGGGGGGGCCCATGGCCGTCTCGTACCTGACGAAAACTGAACTCGATGATTTTCTCCACCATAGCGGAAACCACATCGAGCCGAGTGTTAGGTCGGCATTGATCGACTCGCTCCAGCATAGCGGAGTATTTAGTGATTATCCCGGGGATGCCTCGAAGGCTGTGTTTCAATCTGGGCCGTTCTCGGGAGGGAGCGTTGCGCCGGGTGTTCAGATCCTTGACGTTTCGCAGTCAACGACCGTCGAGACCACGTCAGACCTGAAGGCGATTATTTTGAATGACGCTGGCGGCAAGAGGCTCGATGTGATTGGCGGGCATAATGATGTGTTCATCGCTATGGGGAAAGGTTCCGATAGCGTAAACTTATATGATTATGGGAACGATACGGTCTATGGAGGTAGCGGCAACGACGTTATCCGCGGCGGACACGGTAACAGCTCACTGTGCGGCGGCGCGGGTAACGACAGTATCTATGGTGGTAGCGGCAACGACACTTTGGTCGGCGGCAGCGGTAACGACTATCTTGAGGCGGGCACCGGCGCTCAGCTGCTCGAGGGCGGCAGCGGCAACGACATTCTGCGAGATTTATCGTCGGGCCACAGCACCCTTATCGGTGGTGATGGTAACGATACGCTAATTGGCGTCCAGGGCGATGTCTTTGAGGGCGGTGACGGCAATGACGTCTTCTGGGTCTACGGCGGCGAGTCAGGAGCGAACTCGACGCTGCGGGGAGGAGACGGCAACGATACATTCTATCTTCAGACCCACACTGGAAATGATACGATTATAGGCGGCGCAGGCTCGGACACCGTGGATTTCGCCGATCGCTCCTCCCTTGATGTCACCAAGGTCGATGTCGACGAGAAGACAAAATCCTACACGCTGCACTTCGAGGACAGTCAGACGGTGGTGGTCAGTGACGTCGAATATCTCCACTTCACCGATGGAGACGTGCAGTTGCCGAAGCTCTGAACCGGCGCCTGCAAGCTGCGCCGAGAAAGCTCCGCTGCTGAGAAAGCCCCCGCTCATGGCGGGGCTTTGCCTTTGAGCTGAGCGGCTTTCGCATCTTATGTACGCTGGTGCCTGTGTTGTGGTTTGCTAATGTTGTCATCTGGCTCTCTCGCCGCGACTGGTGCGGGCGCGGATTAGTCTCTCACGATGAAGCGATTGCTCAACGCGGGCTCAGGATCCGGTACGGCGCAGCGCATCGCCCCGATGATGCTCGAACACGGTTGGGAAGAGACCCGGTTCGACATTGACCCGAACGTCGAACCAGATGTGATCGGCTCGATCCTTGAGTTGAGTGGCGCGTTCAAGCCTCAGTCCTTCAACGCGGTGTGGACATCGCACGTGCTCGAGCACCTGTATGCCCACGAGGCCTATCCTGCATTGCGGCAGTTCCATCAGGTCCTTAAGCTCGATGGTTTTGCCTTGATCATGAGCCCGGATCTGCAGTCGGTCGCTCAATTCATAGTCGACCATGGCATCGGCGCAATAGCCTATCATTCGCCGGCGGGGCCGATCAGCCCGCTGGACATGCTCTATGGCCATTCGCGCGCGATCGAGAAGGGGCGCGTCCATATGGCCCACCGCACCGGATTTACGGCCGAGCGGCTCGGTAATCTCCTGCTGATGGCCGGGTTTCCGACCGTTTCGATCATCAGCCGAAATTTCGAGATCTGCGCGCTCGCGCTTATGCCCGAGACCGACGGTGAGGCCGTCCAGAGGTCTTTGTTAGAATCCGGCTTCAATTTTCAGGAAGCCCAAGCGTGAGGTATCCGTGAGTGCGGCCAAGCCATCCCTTACAATTTGAACGATAAGTGCGGTTGGCTTTTTCCGCCGTTCAATGTTATTATGGTAGCTGAATGTTAGTGTCCTAACATAATTGGCAGATCACTTGACCCCCATGACCGCCCACGGTGCCGATGACCGGAACCTGGCCGATGCGGCGCCCGCATCGGCACTGGGGTGCCTGATTATCATCGCACGACAGCACGGGCTGCACCTCACGTCCTCACAGCTCATCCAAGACAACCTGCTGCCGGACGAGAATGTCACAGTGCATCAGCTTGTCCGCTGTGCGGAGAAAGCGGGCATGCGCGCGAAGTGCGTCAAGCTCAATTGGAGCGGGCTCTCTCATCTGAAGAAGGCGCTCCCGGTCATCGTTAGGCTTCGCAATGGGAGCCACATGGTACTCCTGCGTGTGGAGGGAGGCGTCCACGATACGCGCATCGTGCTGAGAGATCCGAATGCCGCGGAAGACGCGCTGCTCGTTGTCGACCAACCACGATTTGCAGATATCTGGTCCGGCGATATCGTCCTGATCAAGCGCAACTACGAGATATCGGACGAAGCGCAGCCGTTCAGTTTCGGCCTGGTAGCCGCGCTGTTATTTCGCGAACGCCGCATGGTCCGCGACGTCGCGATGGCCGCATTGATCCTCGGGCTCCTCGGCCTGGCGCCGATCATGTTCTGGCGCTTATTGTCGGACAAGGTGATCTTCTACAAGGCGTACAACACGTTCTATGTGCTCTGCGTCGCGATGCTGGTGGTCATAGCCTTCGAGGCGACGTTCTCGTTCTTGAAACAGTTCCTTGTCCATCGCTTGACGACCAGGCTGGACGTCAAATTGTCGACCTACGTCTTCGAAAAGGTCCTCAATCTTCCCATCGACTATTTCGAGCAGACGGCCGTCGGCCTCGTCGCGCGCGACATTCGCGAAGTCTTTCGCATCCGCGCGTTCTTGATGGGGCAACTGTTCGGCACCATTCTCGACTCTACGACGCTGGTGTTCTTCCTGCCCGTCATGTTCTTCTTCAGCCCGGTCATGACGTTCGTGGTTCTCGCGTTGTCGACATTGATCGTCGCGTGGCTCGTCCTGATGTTGCCGAATTATCGCAAGGCGTCGACTGCCGTGCTGGCTGCGGAGGGCGCGCAGGGTGCATTCTTGGTTCAAACCTTGAATGGCATCCGGACGATCAAGTCGCTCGCGCTAGATACGCGGCAGCGCCACATGTGGGATGTTTTGGTCGCACGCGTCGCCAAGGCCCGGCTCGTGGAAGGCATGACTGGAAACGCCATCCAGTCGGTGGTGCGTCCGCTGGAGCGGCTGGCCGTCAGCGGCTCCTATGCGCTCGGCGTCTATCTCGCGCTCGAGAGCAACGACCCGGTCTATATCGGGGCGCTGTTTTCATTCCTGCTGCTGTCGCAGCGCGTCTCGGGTCCGCTGATGCAGATGGCACAGCTCATCAATCAATACGACGAGGCGCGAAGTGCAGTTGCAATCGTCGGTAATCTCGTTAACCTTCCAGCGGAAGAGAACCGTTGCGGCCATGGCGTGCGGTCGCCGCTCGAGGGCAAAGTGGAGTTTTCCGGCGTCACCTTCAAATACAAGGGAGCGCTATCGCCGACGCTGAACAACATCTCCTTGGAAATCCCGCTGGGGACTACTTTGGGCGTGATGGGCAAGAGCGGATCCGGCAAGACCACGATTACGCGTCTGCTGCAGCGGCTGCATTCCGACTATGAGGGATTGATCAAGATCGATGGCGTTGATGTTCGCGAGTACGACATCGACCATCTCCGTCGTAACGTGGGTGTGGTGCTCCAGGAGAATTTTCTGTTCAGTGGGACCATCCGCGAAAACATCGCTGCGGCCAAGCTGGACGCGTCGTTCGATGAGGTGGTCAGGGCGGCTAGGCTGGCGGGTGCGCAGGAATTCATCGACAAGCTGCCGCGTGGCTACGAGACGCATATCTATGAAGGTTCGCCGAACCTCTCGGGAGGGCAGCGGCAGCGGCTCGCGATCGCGCGTGCATTGATCGTCAACCCACCCATCCTGATTCTCGATGAGGCGACAAGCGCGCTCGACGCCGACAGCGAGGCGATCGTGAACGCCAACATAACGCGCATCGCGCATGGCCGGACTCTGATTATCATATCGCATCGCCTGTCGTCCCTGACAAAGGCCGACGCAATTCTCGTGCTTAATCGTGGTGTGGTCGACGATATCGGGCGGCATGAGGAGCTCTTGGCGCGCAACGATATCTACAGTTCGCTGTGGTATCAGCAGAACGCGCATTTGATGCCGGCAGCCGGCAACGATCGAGCACGATTCGGGAGGCCGACGCTTGTCTCCTAATGGAGCGCTTGCGACCGTTCGCCAATTTCAATCGGAAACGGATGCGATCCGAGAGGAGGCTGAGCCTCTGGTCGCACGAGCAACACTGTTTGTGCTCTCGGCCTTCCTGGTCACGATCGTTGCCATTCTGGCTCTGACGCGGATAGATCGCGTCATCACCAGCGTTGGGGGGCGGATCGTGCCGGTGGGACAGATCAGCGTCCTTCAGGCGCTGGATCCATCGATTATTAAGACGATTGACGTGCGGGAAGGCGAGCAGGTCCAACCGGGACGGCTTATTGCAACCCTGGACGCGACCTTTACGTCGGCGGACCTGACCCAGGCGAAGTCGCAGATCGCTAGCCTCGAGACTCAGGTGGCGCGCGATGAAGCCGAGCTGAACCAGCATCCGCTGGTCTTTGCGAGCAAACCAGGCCCGGACTACCAGAAATACGCAGCCTTGCAGAAGGCGCTCTATGATCAGCGGATGGCGCAATATACCGCTCAGATCAATAGTTTCGATTCGAAGATGAAGCAGACCCAGGCGACCATGGAGAAACTTCGCGGGGATGATGCGCGATATCGGCAGCGTGACGAGATCTTGCAGAAGATCGAGACCATGCGCACGACGCTGGCCGACCACGGCACGGGCTCGCAGCTCAATATGTTTATTTCCCAGGACACAAGGCTTGAATTGCTGCGGACCCTGGAGAACACCCATAGCAGCCTAATCGAAGCCCAGAATACGCTCGCCGCGTCAATCGCGGACCGTGACGCCTTCAAACAGCAATGGTTTGCGCAACTGAGTCAGGATCTCGTGACGACCCGCAACAAGCTCGATGAGGCGAGAGCCTCTTATGAGAAGGCGCTCAGGCACCAGGATCTGGTCCGATTGACCGCCGCCGAAGACTCGGTCGTGTTGACGATCGCAAGGCTCTCGGTCGGGTCGGTGCTGAAGCCCGGCGATCCCTTCATTACCCTGATGCCGACCGACACTAGGCTCGAGGCTGAAATTCGCATCGCCTCGCGCGATGTCGGTTTTATCCGGCCCGGAGACCCCTGCACGATGCGGATCGATGCGTTCAATGCCGCCGAGCATGGTACAGCCGAGGGCAAAGTGCGCTGGATCAGCGAGGGCGCCTTCACCGCCGACGATGATGGAAGGCCTATCGAAGCCTACTACAAGGCGCGGTGCTCCGTGGACTCGACGAACTTCAAGGATGTCCCGAAAAACTTCCGCCTCATTCCTGGCATGACGCTTGCGGGAGACGTCCATGTCGGCACGCGGTCGGTCGGAATGTATCTGCTTGGCGGAATGCTGAAGGGCATCCGGGAGGCCATGCGTGAGCCATGACGGCATTGACTCGATCGCTCCTCCAATGGCTTTGGCGCGCCTCTCGCAGCTCTGACGAAATGCGGCGTGGTCCGGCTGAGGCAGCGTTCGAGCGCGGCCACTATCTGGAGGCACTAAAGCTCTGGAAGCGAGCTTCGCAAAACGGCGACGCGGAAGCGGACTATCGGATCGGCATGCTCTACGCCAAGAACCAGGGAGTAGCGGGCAGCATTCCCGATGCCGCGGTGTGGTACGAACGTGCGGCGCAGCGAGGTCACGCCGAGGCGCAATATCAACTCGGCCTGATATATCTGTACGGAGTTAACGCCAGCCTCGGACCGAATAGGCCGGAGACCTGGCGTCAATCCTCCGCCGCGCGATTGGGCGATACCGCGTCGAATGTGCATCACCTGATATTCCCGCACGGGACCAGTGTCGCTAAGGACATTTGCGCCGCGTTTCGCTGGATATCGGCCGCGGCCGAAGCCGGCAAAGCGGATGCTCAGACCATCCTGGGCAATCTCTACAGCGAAGGGCGGGGGTGCGTGAAGGACTTCGCTGCTGCACTTCGATGGTATCGGGCGGCAGCCGATCAGAAATTTGCACCAGCCGAGTTCGCGCTCGGCGATGTCTATTATCAGGGGCGCGGCGTACTCGTCGATTGCGCGCAGGCTGCGATCTGGTATGGCAAGGCCGCCGCGCAGGATCATGTGAGGGCACAGATTGGGCTCGCATTCATGACGTTGAAGGGTATGGGCTTGCCCGAGAACCCGACTGAGGCTGCTCGCCTGTTCCAGAGTGCGGCCATGCATGATGATCCGATCGCACTCTACAACATCGGCTTGCTACGGCTTAGCGGCAAGGGCGTCGCCAAAGACATCGATCGCGCCGAGACCGCGCTGCGCGAGGCGGCGCGGAAGGATTACCTTCCGGCAATTCAGGCACTCGCGGGATTCTATTCGAACGGAGCCGATGCTGAGCCCGATTCGCGGGAGGCGGCGGCTTGGTGCGAGAAGGCCGCTGAGCGGGGCGATGTGCGGGCGCAATTCCTAGTCGGCCGGTTCTATGCGACTGGTGTCGGTGTCTCGCCCAACATTCGTCGGGCCGCAAAGTGGTTCGAGCGCGCGGCCGAGAACGGTCACTTCACTGCCGCGTTCAACCTTGCAATCTTCTATCTCAATGGCTCCGGCGTTCAGCGCAATGTGGAGGCCGCGATCAAATGGTTCGAGCGCGCTGCCGATGGCGGCTTCTGCGCGGCGCAGGTGCAGCTCGGAAAGCTCTACTCGATGGGGGCGGGCGTTCCGAAAGATCAGGAAATGGCGTCCGAATGGCTGAGCAAAGCCGCCGGCAGCGGAGATCCTGACGCCAAGACCGCCTATGCGCTCTTCCTGCTTCATCAGAATGCGTCCGATGATGACGTTGCACGCGCGCACTCCTTATTGGGAGAGGCCGCCGAGGCCGGTCATCCCCCGGCGGCGTTTCAACTAGGCGCGCTGAAAATGGGTAGGTTCGGCGGGACCGTCGATATGCTAGGTGCCACCCCATGGCTCACGCGCGCAGCGGATGCCGGCCATGTCGAGGCGCAGTATATGCTGGGACTCCTCCATCTGGATCCGAAGAGCGGCGCCGAGAATGCGCAGGCAGCAGCATCATGGATGGCCAAGGCGGCGCGCGCGGGGCATGCAGCCGCACAATTCCGGCTCGCCGTCATGTACTGCACGGGCTACGGGGTGGGCCTGGATCTTGCAGAGGGTGTGAACTGGTACGAGGCCGCTGCAGAGCAGGGACATACGGTTGCGCAGTACAACCTTGCCGTGATGCTCGGGAGGGGACAGGGGCGCGAGGCTGACGTGACGAAGGCGACGGAATGGTTTCAGAGGGCCGCCGAGCGTGGCATGGCCGAAGCGCAGGTTGCGCTGGGCGACGCGTTGATGTCGGGCCGGGGCACCACGCGGGATTGCGACGCTGCGGTGAACTGGTATCAACACGCGGCGAGGCAGCGCAATGAGGGCGCCGTGCGCCGCCTCCGGTCGATTGGCGCGACAAGCGACAGGACCTTCACACGGGAGACAGAATCTCTGCGCTAGTCATCCTTCGAGTCTTAGACCTTCAATCTTACGACTCGACGTCGTTATTCAGTGCATTCTGCTCGACTTCTGAGGCTCAGTTCTTGCATCGCAGTCGTCGTGCGGCGCAATAGTCGCGTTGGTGATTGATCGAAAAATGGGAATGTCCAAATATACGTCCTTCGCTGAGATCGAAGGCTTGCTTGATGCCACGCCGTACTTCGATCCGGAGTGGTACGTCCGGCATAACTCGATCACCTTGGCACCCGATCAAACTCCCGAGCAGCATTTTAGGGACGTGGGGTGGGCCGCCCATCTCCAACCGAGCTTCTATTTTTCGCCCAGATGGTACTTGTCAAAGTATCCAGACATCAAAAGGGCTGGGATGAATCCCTACTCTCACTTCTTGCTGAGGGGGATCAACGAGGACAGAGAGGCCGCCGAATTTGTGAAGAGCGGAGAGCTGACTTTTGACGCATCAAAAGTGAGGCAGATTGTAAAGGAGTCAGGTCTTTTCTCCTCTGAATGGTACGTTTTCAAAAATAAGGACGTTGCGGGAGCAGGTATCGACCCTCTCTCTCATTTCAACGGGAAGGGATACCGCGAGAACCGGACGCCAAATCCAATTTTCGATTTGAAGTTCTACAAGTTGGCCAACAGCGATTTGGAGGCTTTCGGCTGGAATCCTCTTCTGCACTACATATTTGTTGGCTCGCTGAAGGACCGATCTCCGAACGCGCTGTTTTCTCATGCATGGTACTCAACCAAGTACGGTCCATTCAACGAAGATCGAACGCCCTTGGCTGACTTTTTATTGCACCTGGACGATCGGGATCCTAGTCCATTCCTCAATTCGGATTGGTATCTGAAAACGCATCCCGATGCTGCGGGCTACCCCGGAGGACCGCTTAAGCATTATCTGGAGATCGGATTTCTAGAAGGACGCGATCCATCGCCAGATTTCGATACTAACGGCTATATCAATGCAAACATGGACGTGAAGGCGTCCAAAGCAAATCCTTTGGTTCATTTCCTTCTGTTTGGGCAAAAGGAGGGGCGGGCTCCAAAACCGGAAGCCCGCAACCGACAAACCACACTATTTCGTGTCGGTGTACCCGAGTATGGCCCATTCGAGCAGGTGTTCTCATACGATCGAAAGGTTGTGGGATCTCCTAAGATCGCAGTCCACCTCCACTTGTTCTACCCCGAGCTATCCGAGGAATTGGCCGACTATCTAGCTAACATTCCGATCGATTTTGACCTCTACATATCTGTGCCTAAATCGGTCAATGACCTGCTGAGCATAGAGGCGCACTTCCGAATGCTTCTTCCGAATGTAGATCTGATCGACGTTTGGCATTGCGAAAATCGTGGTCGAGATATGGCGCCCCTTTTTGTGGATCTGGCTGATGAGATCCCAAAGTACGATCTGCTTTGTCACCTCCATTCAAAACGTTCGGCGCACAACTTCGCACATGGCGATTGGCGACGGTTTCTCTGTCACCATATTCTCGGATCGGAGGAACTCGTAAGATCTATTCTCAATCAATTTGAAACGCGGCCTGGTCTCGGACTGTTGCATCCGCCATACCATGGGGCGCTTCGCAGCCAACCAAATTGGGGCAAGAACCGAGCCGTTGTGGACGCTGCGCTCGATCGTATAGGCCTGGAGTACACCGGAGACGTGTGCCCGGATTATCCAGCCGGTTCATTTCTCTGGGTACGGCCACCTGCGATTGCGCCAATCTTAACCGCAAAGCTCACACTCGATGAGTTTGCTCCCGAAGAAGGACAGCTAGATGGAACGTTTGCCCATGCGCTTGAAAGGCTTTTGGGCATTGTTCCATTGACCCTTGGATACCAGGTAAGCTGCATCTCTGTCGACGTTGCGCACAACCTCACGAGCTACTATCACCCGAAGAGGCTCTATAAGCCTCTCGAGCGAGATCGTACGGAGGATATCCTGCAATATCGCGCCAGCCGGAAGAATAAGGGACGTGGGCGAACTGCTGTTTGCACAGCCGTGTTTGGAGATTTCGATACTCTGCTTCTTCCAGAAATTTTGGAGGACGATTGCGACTACTATTGCTTCAGCGATAATCAAGTCGATGGTTATGGCGTATTCAACATTATACAGGCAGACTACCGCGATCCTGATCCGCGACGAAGCGCGCGTTACGTCAAAACGCACTTGACTAATTATTGCGTCGACTACGAGAATTTCGTCTGGGTCGATGCAAACGTCCTTATTCGGCGGACCCTCCAGCCCTATTTGGATATGCTAGGAGGCGATATTTCTCTGGCGGCAATCGCCCATCCGCTTCGAGAGACTTGCTTCGAAGAAGCGTCAATCTGCAAAGAGATGAAGCTGGACGAAGCCGATCTTATCAACGAGCAAGTCCGGAGGTACGTGACGATCTCCGAGTTGGCGTCAAGCCAACTGATCGAAACAAACTTCTTCTGCTTCCTCGGACAGCGCAAAGAAATTCGAGAGATGTTCAGGGTTTGGTGGACCGAAATGGACCGCTTCAGCCGCCGAGATCAGATTAGTATCAACTACGCGATCTTTAAGAGTGGCGTTAATTGGAAGCCTGTGTTCGCAGATCGACTCTCGCTTCGGGATGCTCCCGATTTCTGCCTCTTTGAACACGGCATGAATAAATGGCCCGGCCGGCCACTCTCGGATCAACCGTGGTACAGGCCTGCGAGAGTATCCTTTGCAGAGGGGGCGCCCTTGGACCGGAGGAGGGGCGCTAAAGAAAAGACGGCAGCCAAGCGCTCCGGCGTGCGCGAGCCGACAGTGGATATCATTGTCTGCGTCCATAACGCGCTAGACGACGTCTTGAAGTGCATTCGGTCGTTGGTCGATCAGGCGGATCACAACTTTAGACTTATTTTGGTTGATGACGCATCTGACAAGCCAACCAAATTGGCGATCGAGCGCTTTCAGTACTCTTGGCTAGAGCATACGATCCTACCACTTGCTGCGCGCGGCGGTTACACGAGGGCGGTGAATGCAGCACTGCGCCAATCGAAAGCGGATGCGGTCGTTCTACTCAATAGTGATACGCTCGTTCCTCCTACAGGCATTAGGAAGTTGCGCAGTGCTCTTTTCAGCTCGGATGCTCGCGGAATAGTTGGTCCACTCTCAAATGCTGCAAGCTATCAGTCCGTGCCTAGCGTTAAGGGAGCTGTTGGACAAACGGCCATCAATCCTTTACCCGAAGGCATGACTGTTCACGATTTGGATCAGCATCTTGAAGCGAGCTGGAATGGGATCTATCCGCTGACGCCCCTAGTCCACGGGTTTTGTCTGTGTATCCGACGAGCAGTGCTCGAGGCGATTGGCGAGTTTGATGAGAGTGCGTTTCCATTTGGATATGGAGAGGAGAACGATTTTTGTTTTCGTGCGGCGGATGCTGGCTTTGAACTGGCCATTGCCACGAACACGTACGTTTTCCATGCAAAGTCCAAGAGCTACTCCGATGCCGAACGAACCAAGTATATGGAGGCAGGCGCTGAGGCATTGTTCAAGAAGCACTCGAAACGGCGGGTAAAGGCTGCCGTGAAGTTTATGGAAGAGAATCCGCTCTTGAACAGCGTTCGTTCCCTGGCTGCTGCACTGTTTGATGATAAGGAAAAGCAGGTTAGCCAGGCACAAGCAATTAAGGAAAACGTTAGCCTAGGGCTGGAGGTTGTTGGGAAGTTGTGAGTTAGGTGGAGCTAAACCGATGGAACGACCCGTGTTGGAAGTGGACGGCAAAGTGCTTCCTCTTCCCCCGAGAGACTTGCTATTTATGAACGAAACTTGGGAGAGCTTTCCCAAGAATGGAGCGGGTCTTCTTGCTTTGGGCACTCGGGTTCTGCAGCTTCGCGGACGACCGGTTATCGACATTGGTTGTGGCTTCGGCCGTATCGCATACGCCCTAGCGGCAAAGGGATATCGCGGCAATTATTGGGGCGCGGACGTGCTTGCGCCTCAGATCAACTGGCTGCAATCCAATTTGTCTCCGGTGCTGCCAAATTATGAATTTCATCACTTTGACGCAATGAACGATCGCTACAATGCGTCGGGCAAGCTAGAAACGGAAGACTTCAGAATAGATAGGCGATACGCATCTCCTGATGCGATCTTTGTCCTAAGCGTCTTTACACATATGTATGAAGCGGACGTGATCACCTATCTGAAGGAAATTGTATCGGTCATGGATGAGAAGAGCGTGATATACGCTACATTCTTTCTATCGAATGGCGAGAGTAGGCGTTTGGAATCGTTCAAGCAGTCTTCATATCCAATGAAGTATGTGTTGAATGATCACTGTTCCTATTTCAACGCGGACGATCCGTTGCACGCGATCTCTTTTGATGAGATCTGGTTGCGAGAGGTCCTGGCTGAATTGGGCCTTCACACTGCGGCCGCATTCTATGGTACTTGGGCGGGAAGAAAGAGCGTCTTAAGCTTTCAGGATTCGCTCTTTTTGATGAAGGCTTAGCTTCCAGGAGGCCGTAGTTGGCCGGAGGCCGGTTGGCTGCAATCTTGCTGCCGAAGGTCGCAAGCCGTGGGAGCGCCTAGGTCAGGTCTTAGCTACACCCACAATCTTGGTACGTAATCTCTTTGGGGGCGGATTGGTGCCCAATCGAAATATCATCATGCTGTCGAGTAGCTCGATTGAGACCAGCCTACGTCGCAGGTCGGATATTTCAGTCTGATGTTGATTGATCCATTTGGCATCGTCGAATGATTCAGACGTTCCGGCTGCAACGAACCACTCATGCAATGTATCGAACTGTTGAATCAGAAAATTCGACAGGTCGGCCTTGCTTGGAGGTGCCTGCCAATACGCGGCATGAGTGTCCTCAATGACGTAGGCGCATCTAGTTGATCGTATGAGTGCCTGGAACGATGCGATCTGGTCGGAGACGAGGTGACTTCCATCGTCGATAACGATGTCGAAGCCCCCAAATTGTGCCGAGAGGTCTGACAAGAACCGTTGATCGCCCTGGTCTCCGATTGCGACCTTTATATTCGCTTTTTCGTACGTCTTGCAGTGTGGATTCTTGTCGACGCCTACAATAACGCTATCTGATGAAAAGTATTCACTCCAGAGGCGAAGAGAGCCACCGCGGTAGACGCCAATCTCAAGCAAGGCAACTTTTGGTGGAAGTCCGAGAAACAGTTCAGAGTACTTAGTGATATAATGTTCCCACTTATCGATGTCAGGGCGCGAATGCTTGTAGAATCGTTCCGCCAGTGTCGGCGATCGATTGTTAAAAGCGCGCGAAACAAGTCGACGTAGTCGCATCACAATCCATTCTGCAAACGTTGACTCTTTGAAGCGGTCGGCACCTATACTGCCTTCCCTATGGAGACTATATTACCAATGCTAGAGTTGCAACGAACTCTGTTGCGCTTCTGGAAAGCGATTCTTGTATTCGCGGTGCTTTGCGTTCTCGGACTTGCTTGGGCTGCAGATGAGAAGCGGCCCGCGATTGTGCTGGTAGATACTGTTTGGACCGGCACGAATTCACGATTTTCAAGTTTGACCGTGGGGGAGCGCGCGTTCATCGTATACTACAGCGCACAACGAAAATTCCGCGTTGCTTCCATAGATCTTGTCTCGGGAGCGGTGCAGCGTATTGAGCTTCCAGGTCGAACGCCTGGCTGGGACAGCCACGATGATACTAAGCTAGCTCTTGACGACCATGAAAGGCTGCATGTCATCTTTGTGAACCACGCTCAGCCTTTGAAATACTTTCATTCAGCGTCCCCGCTTTCGATCACAGACTTGTCACCGGCGTCAATGACGGGAAGAAACGAGGGGCACGTGACCTATCCCTCTTTTCAGAGGCTTGGAAAACGTCTGTTTATGGTCTTTCGGAATGGGGTAAGTGGTAATGGGGCGTGGTACGCGAATGTACTCAATGGTAGGAACTGGAGTCGCCTTTCCGAAGCGCCCCTCTTCTCTGATAGGATGGAAGATAAGTCCGTGAGTGCATACCCGACGCCGTTCGTAGCAGGGCCGAACGGTGAGATCAATGTCGCGATTGTCTGGCGGAAAACCCCGGACGTGGCATCAAATTTCAGAGTTTGCTTTGTCAAAAGTGGCGACCTTGCTGCTTGGAACAGAGCTAACGGTGATCCACTCTTCGGCTCAATCAATCCAACGAATTGCGATGTCGTAGATGATGTGGGTGAGGGGCAAGGCCTAGTCAACAATGCCCAACTGAACGTAACCACGGAGGGTACTCCGCTCATTGTCTACACAAAGTTCGATGAAGGCCGGAGAAATGGTATATACCTTGCGTATAAGATGGGAGGTTGGAGAACTGTAAAGCTGATTTCTTCCAGTAGCTCAACCGATATTGTTGGGAGGGGATCGCTCCCTGGACTTCCATCGTTCTCAGCGCCTACCATCGCAGGCGGAGTTGGCAAGATTCGCGTGAACTTTCCGAGTGAGGCAGCCGCTGACGTGAGCTTCAACGCAAGCGCTCTCGGTCTTGCCGATACCAAATCAAACGATGTTCCCAGGTTCCAATTTCCCGCAATATCGACCGACGATCTCTACGAGCCAGTAACGCTTTCGTCAGTTGCGGAGCCCTATCCTCCGCACAGGTACGACGTCGTTTTTCGCTGGGTCTCGCAAGGACCGCATTCAGACATTCCTCGATCTTGCACCGATTCTCAGCCGCACGCTTGCATGCCGAGACCTGCACAGCTGTTGGCCTATATCTTCAAGCGTTAGACGACTTGGGCAAGCGCGGGAGGACTTGGCCTGCCAGTCTCGTTCGCTTCGCCGCACGCGGGAAGCCTACGGCAGCTACTCGGTCAACCCCAGCCGGTTCGCGGTATACCGACGCTCCAGGATCGCGTGCCACCACGGCTTCTGCTCGATATACCAGCGCACCGTCTTGTCGATGCCGCTCTCGAAGTTCTCCACAGCGCTCCAGCCGAGATCGCGTTCGAGCTTGGAGGCGTCGATGGCGTACCGTATGTGAGCGTCACGGGAAGCTCACCGTGCCGGGCCTTGACTCGCGCGGAATGCTCTGGATAGCGCGGTCGGGATGATTGACGCCGCAGGCACGCGGTGATGGGGTGATCCCGGTTCGGAGCGGGCAACGGGAATCAGAATGACCAGCGAGTCTCAGCTGCGCGAGAAGCTTCGGAAGATCGAGGCGTTGTTCGTGGGTGCGGGCACTGCTGGTGAGCGCCTTGCGGCGGAAGCCGCGCTGCGGCGGGTGCGGGCCCGGGTCGAGGAGCTCGCTCGCCACGATCCACCGATCGAACAGCAATTCTCACTTCCCGACCAATGGTCGCGGCACCTGTTCTTGGCGCTTTGCCGTCGCTGCGGGCTGCGGCCGTTTCGTTATCACCGCCAGCGACGCAACACGGTGATGATCCGCGCGTCACGAGGCTTCGTCGACAAAGTGCTGCTGCCGGAGTTCACCGAGCTGGAGAGGGCGCTGCAAGTCTATCTGCACGAGGTGACACTGCGCGTGATCCGCGAGGAGATCTATGACGACACCAGCGATGCGCAGGAAGTTCCAGATGCCCTGCCGTCGAACTGATCAGGCGGCGAGCTTTGCCGGCGAACTGTCGCGCTCGGCCTTCCAATTCCACGGCAGCAGCATGTGCAGCTGATTGATCTTGGTACGTCCAGAGATGATGCGCTCGAGAACATCGGTCAGATAGTGCCGCGGGTCGATGTCTTGCAGCTTTGCCGAGTTGATGAGCGAGGCGAGAATGGCCCATGTCTCGGCGCCGCCTTCACTGCCGGCGAACAAGTAGTTCTTCTTTCCCAGGCCTATCGGCTTGATGCTGCGCTCAACCGTATTGCTGTCTATTTCAATGCGTCCGTCGTCGATGAAGCGGGTCAGGCCGTCCCAATGGTTGAGGGTGTAGCGGATGGCTTTGCCCAGACCGGACTTCTTCGAGACTTCCAGCAGCCGCGCCTCAAGCCAGGGTTTGAAGTCCTCGATCAACGGCCTGGTGTCGCTTTGCCGCATAGCAGCCCGATGCGCCGCCGGCAGACCGCGGATGCGATCCTCGATGGCGTAAAACATCGCGATCCGTTGCAGCGTGTAGCGCGACGATCTGGGAGAGAGGTGCGCGACAATCTGGATGAGAATCTGGTGTCGCGGCGGGTGTGATGATCGCGGCTTTGATTGACGCGCGCAAGTGCTTTGTCAGGTTGATTGTCGCGCCGCGTCAATCAGGGGCGATATCGGCGGGTGTGGCGTATGACGCTGGGCGCCCGGGCCCCTTTTTGCGCTCAACGGCCTGGCGGCGCCGGTAGCTTTCGACATTCATCTCGAAGATGGTCGCATGATGAACGAGCCGGTCGACCGCGGCGAGCGTCATGGCGGGGTCTGGGAAGATCTTCCCCCACTCGCCGAAGGGCTGGTTGGCGGTGATCAGCATGGAGCGCCGCTCGTAACGGGCGCTGATGAGCTCGAAGAGCACACTGGTCTCGGCCTGGTCCTTGGTGACGTATGCGAGATCATCGAGGATGAGCAGGTCGAACTTGTCGAGCTTGGCCAGCACGCTCTCGAGGACGAGGTCGCGGCGGGCCTGCTGCAGCTTCTGGACGAGATCTGTGGTGCGGGTGAACAGCACCCTGTAGCCGTTCTCGATGAGGGCGAGACCGATCGCCGAGGCGAGATGGCTCTTGCCGGTGCCCGGCGGGCCGAACAAGAGCAGGTTTGCGCCTTTCTCCAACCAGGTGTCGCCGGCGACGATGGCCATGACCTGAGCCTTGGAGACCATCGGTACAGCGTCGAACTCGAAGGCGTCGAGGGTCTTTCCGGGCAGAAGGCGGCCCTCTGTGAGGTGCCGCTCAATGCGGCGGCGATCGCGCTCGGCCAGTTCGTGCTCGGCGAGCACAGTGAGGAAGCGCGCGGCGGGCCAGCCCTCCTTGTCGGCCTGCTCGGCGAACTGTGGCCAGATCACCTTGCTGGCGGGCAGTCGCAGCTCGTTAAGGAGCAGGCTGAGCTTGGCGGGGTCAATCGAGGCGCTCTTCATGCTGCGTCTCCCAGGCTGGCGCCGATGAGCGCTTCGTAGGCCTGAAGCGGCGCAAGGCGGACGACCACGTTGGGCAGGCGCGCGGGATCGGGCGCGAAGCGGGCACGCACCGCGGCCATGTCGGGGAGCCGGTGATTGTCGAGGCAGATGGACAGCTCCTCGGCCAGTTCGCTCTCGCAGCCGCGCTCGTGGGCGAGGCCAAGAAGCTCGACCATGATGCGGCAGGCCTGGCGCTCGGGCAGACGCTCGACGAGGAGATCGAAGGTCCGCCGGTAGGCCTCGCGCGGGAAGAGCCGGTCGCGATAGACAAGATTGAGCAACGCCATCGGCTTCCTTCTGAGCGAATGGATGACGTGCCGGTAGTTGACGACCTGGTCATGCTTGCCGGACGGGGAAGCACGCCCGCGCGGTAGCGTCATGAGATGGGTGCCGCCGATGAAGACATCGAGCCGATCGTCGTAGAGGCGCACACGCAAGCGATGGCCGATCAGGCGCGAGGGCACGGTATAGAAGACCTTGCGCAGCGTGAAGCCGCCTGAGGAGGTGACGCGCACGCTGAGTTCCTCATAGTCGGTGGTGCGCCGCTCAGGTAGTTCCCGAAGCTGGGCGCGCTCGGCATCGATGCGCTTGGCGTTGCGGGCATTGCGGCGGCCGACGATCTCGTCGACGAAGCGGCGATAGGAGGCGAGATCATCGAAGTCGACGGTGCCACGCAGCAACAGTGCATCCTCGATCGCCCGCTTGAGATGGCCGTGCGGGCCCTCGATCGAGCCGTTCTCGTGGGCGATGCCGGCATTGTTGCGTGACGGCATCATGCCGTAATGGCTGCACAGCTCGTCATAGCGGCGGGTGAGATCCTCGCGCGCGTCCTTGTCCAGGTTGCGGAAGGCGGCCGACAGGCTGTCCGAGCGGTGCTCGCGCGGCACCCCACCGAGGGACCAGAGTGCGTTCTGTAGGCCTTCCGCCAGCGCCACGAAGCTCTCGCCGCCGAGCACGACATGGGCGTGCTCGAAGCCCGAATAGGCGAGCCGGAAATGATAGAGCCGGTGGTCGAGCGGCTGACCGGCGATGGCGACGCCGAACGAGGCCACGTCGGTGAAGTCCGACAGACCGAGCCTGCCGGGTTCGTGCGCCTGGCGGAAGATGACCTCCTGCTCCTCACCGTGGACGGCACGCCAGCCTCGGATGCGCCGTTCCAGCGTCCGGCGCACTCCTTCGCCCAACTTGGGATGGCGCCGCATCATCTCCTCGAAAATGGCCACGGGCCGGATGCCGGGCGCTGCCCGCAGCAGCGGCACAACTTCAGCGTCGAAAATGTCGGCGAGCGGATCGGGACGCCGTCGTCCGCGCGGCTCCTTCTTCTGCGAAGGTAGTATCGGATCCTTCTCGATCCGGTAGGCCGTTGCCACGCTGATCGACGCCTTCGCCGCGGCGACAGGCGTCGGATGGGTCTTCCTGAGCTTCATGTAGAGCCTCAATTGATGGTCGGTTATGTGGCGGCCGGGCACAAAAGTGATTCCTCCGAATCGGAAAAACCACCGGCATACCGGCCGACCGCGACCACCAGAGAAAGGCCTCGAAAAGGCCGCCGCCGCTGGACGGAAACTCCGGTCGGGCTACGCCCTCCCTACGTTCCCGTCCAGCGGCGGCATTCTCATCTTGATTGACGCTGCACTCTCACTTTGATCGCCGCGCCGCAGCAGCGCTTCCGCGGCAATCGGCGACTTGGTCGCGACGTGAACGTCCCAGAACTTCCGCCGCGCATGCGCGAAGCAGAACGCCAGCTGCACCAGATGGCCGCCGTTCTTGATCAGGCCCTTGTAGGCGGCATAGCCGATGGAGTGGACGCCCCCCGACGGCATCAAATGTGCCATAGTGCGGGTGTTTAAGACCGGCAAGGAGGACGTCCGTGGACGAGATTAGCATCATTGGTTTGGATTTGGCAAAAAACGTATTTCAGATCCACGGCGCAAGGCCAGACGGGAGCGTCGTTCTGCGCAAGAAGCTCAATCGCGGCAGATTGCTCGAGTTTTTTGCCAGCTTGCCGATCTGTGTGGTCGCGATGGAGGCCTGCGCAAGTGCCCATTACTGGGGACGAGAGATCGGCAAATTTGGTCACGATGTCCGGCTGATCAACCCCTCCTACGTGAAGCCCTTCCTCAAGCGCCAGAAGAACGATGCTGCCGATGCGGAAGCGATCGCCGAAGCCGCGTCTCGATCAACGATGCGCTTCGTCGGTGTCAAGAGCGCCGAGAAGCAGGCTTCTTCCATGGCATTCAAGGTTCGCGACCTGTTGATCCGGCAGCGCACGCAGACCGTCAATGCGTTACGCGGACATCTTATGGAATACGGCTTGATCGTCCCTCAGGGCATCAGACACATCCCCCGTTTGAAAGAGCTGATGGCAACCTATCCAGACCTGCCCGATCTCGCCCGGGGTCTTTGCCAGGATCTCCTGAAGCATGTTGAATCCCTGTCGGAGCAGATCGCAGAGCTGGAGAAGGGACTACGGGCTCGTGCCAGACAGGACGATGTCGCCTCACGCTTGATGACTATTCCGGGGATCGGCGCAATCTGCGCCACAGCGATGGAGGCCTTGGCACCCTCGGCGGAGACTTTTTCCAAGGGCCGTGATTTTGCGGCCTGGATTGGTCTCACGCCCAAACAGAATTCATCCGGAGGTAAGGACAGGCTCGGCCAAATCTCCAGGATGGGCCAACGAGATCTCCGACGCCTGCTTGTTCTTGGTGCAACCGCCGTGGTGCGATGGGCAAGACGATATGGAGCGCCAGCCGGATCCTGGCTGGCGAGAATGGTTTCGAAGAAGCCCCCAAAGCTGATCGCAGTCGCTTTGGCAAACAAATTAGCGCGTATCGCTTGGGCCTTGATGGCCCGCGGTGGCGTTTATCAAGCTCCGGCGTCTGTCACTGCATAACGCAAAGCCAGAGGCCGCGAGACGTCGGGAATGTGGTAAGGTCTAACGGAGGATTATGGGCAATCGGTCAGAGACGGGATTGGAAGAATCATTAGGTGGATGAGTGCCAACAAGCACGCTTAGCCGAATTGGATCCGATCCACGCATTCCATAAGGGCCCGCGACGTGTCGAAGTCGCATCACGAGGCCGGACACACGTCAGCACCCGACCACATGCCTGTACCGAAGTGAGATTTTGCTTGCATTTACTGGGGCGTCCACACACGTCGACCTGCAGGATGCCGTGGTAGTCCCCGAACAGCTGCTTGGCGCGGATCGCCTTGCGATCCTCGGCAAACATGTAGACCACCGCCGGCGGCGCTGGGCCACCCCACGGACGGTCATCGGTGGCGATCGCCCAGAACTGGCAGACTTTGGTCCGGCCACGGCCGGGATCGAGAACCGGCAGCGGCGTCTCGTCGGCAAACAGCCGCGGGTAGGACATCACTGTGTCGCGCAACAGCGTGTGAAGCGGCTTCAGCCACCAGGCGGCGCGCCCCATCCATGAGGCCAGCGTCTGCCGGTCGAGCGTGATGCCTTGCGCAGCGAACATCTGTTCCTGCCGATACAGCGGCAACTGGTAGCCGTATTTCAACCGCGATGTGGGCCAGCAAGGCTTCCGTCACCATCCCGCCGTCGATCGCCTGGACCGGCGCGGGTGCCTGCAGCACACCCTGGCGGCATCCCCGGCAGCCGTACCGCGGACGCACTATGCGCTTGACCCGGTACTGCATCGGAATGACGTCGAAGGCTTCCTTGACGGTCTCCCCGATTTTGTGCAGCCGCTCGCCGCAGCAAGGGCAGATGTGGCTCTCGATATCGATCACGACGTCGATGCGCGGCAAATGCTCCGGAAGCTTCCCCCGGTTGCGTCGCGCCGGTCGCTTTCCACGGCCCTCCGCTCCGTCAGGCAGCCCGTCTCCGGTAACGTCGTCGTTGGCGGCGGCACCAGCCGCCTGCGCCGTGATGGCGAAGAGAGGCAGCTGTCTGGGATCCAGTGTCTCAGAGCGGGGACCGAAGATCGTGCGCTTGTACTGGGACAGGATTATCTGGAGCTTGTCGTTCTCCTGGACCGCAGCGTCGCGTTGGGCAATCGCCGCATCACGCTCGGCCGCCAGCGTGCCGCATTCCGCCGACAACGCCGCAAGCCGTGACGACAGCGCCATCACGGCTTGTCGGAGCAATGCTGGATCAGAAGGCAAATCACTCATGCAGAGTGATTCTACAACAACTCCGCATGAGTGACGAACTACTCTTGATACGGATCAACCAGCTCGTGCTGGCTGATCCACAACCCGCATCGGCACACGCTTCCAGTCTGAGCCATCGAGCGATTACGCATGTTGATGCCCCTCCTGGTGAGGCGGACAGATTCTGAGATCTACGCGACTGAGAGTGTGGTTTCGCAGGTTTTGGATTGCCTTGAGCACTGACGGCTTGTCGGGGAAGAGGTAGGCTCCTGTTGAATGACGATCGATCAGAAGACGCTTGTGCCTGATCTGCACATAGAGCCAGTTGACGGGAATCTTCAGCTTGGCAGCTAATTCCGGCGGGCTAAGCAAGTTGGATGCGTGGGACCACCTATTGCGCTGCACGGCGACCCTGATTCCGGCGGCAAGCCGAGTCCGCTGCACCGTGATTGGCAGAACCCTGTCGGCACAGTTTGGCGAGCGATGCCCCTCGCTGGTTAGGACGGCGGCGATCTCATCGTCGGGCATACCGTCACGGGCCAGATCGAGCAGACGATTGCGCATTTCCATCCCCCGCGTGAGCATAGCGAAGGAGTTGACCTTCATCTTCACTTCGAGATTGCTTACTGCGCCGCCGCGCCAGACGATCCTGACCCGAGCGATGTCACGTTCACCGCGATCAAGAACGACCTTCTCAACGAGGCAGCGCAGCAGAGCTTTGCGCTGCGCGTCGGTCGTCGATGCGTCCGTCCATATCTGCGGCAGACGGCCGGCGAGACTAACAACCTTGCTGTGGAGGACCTTGCCTATCACCATTGAAGCGACGGGCTGGGGAGGAGCTTGTCGGGTGAGTTCTTCCTCGGCCGCCCGGACTTCGTTCAAGGCTGCCTCCCATCGACGCTCAAGTTCACTGGCAACAAGCCTATTGTCGGGATCGACCCGATTGAACTGACGCTCGGCCAGTGCCGCAGCATAACGCTTCCGTTCGAGTTGGCGTTCGGCGCTGGCGCGCAGCGCCGCATCCGTCTGATGCTGGGCACGCCTGGCCTTCGAGAGTGCGTCAAGTTCGGCCGGTGCGAGCGCCGTCAAAAACGCATCAGCCACAGCCGCGTCGATGCGCGCGGCACGGATGTGCTGGCATGCCGGCAAGCCCTTGTGGGTGTGCAGGTGATTGCAGACGTATTCACCGCCACTCTTGTAGCGCACGTACAGTTTGTGGCCACAGCGTGCACACCAGGCAATGCCATGTAGCAGAAGATCACCGTCGCGAGGAGCTCCTCTTGTTTTGATACGCATGTATTCGGCTCGGTTGTCTCTGATGATAAAGCGGATCTTTTCATACGTCAGCCAGTCGATATAGGCGGGATATCGATTCTTAACGACAATCCGCCAGTCCTCCATCGGTCGGGCGATTTTGATTGATGAACGACCTTCACGTCTCCCAGCGCGGGTGCGGGTTCGTCCGTAAACAAAGGCGCCAGCATAGGCGGGATTCCTCAGGATCGTCGATACCGCCGCCAGTGTTGCTTGTGCCCAACGTAGATCGCCATGTCGGTCGCGGCGTGGTAGGTCGAGTTTGCGATCGTTCAATACACGCATGACCTTGGCCACGGTACGGAAGCTCAGGAACATCTGGAACACGAGCCCAAGCCGCTCCTGGACCGCGATGTCGGGATCCTTAACGACCACACCGCTCGGATCACGTATGAAGCCGATCGGCAAGGTGAGCGCGAGCTCGCCGCGCTCGGCCTTTGCAAGAAGTCCGGCCGTCAGGCGGCTACGGATCGTGTGTAGTTCGAGCTCCGATATCGTCCCTTTCAACCCAAGCAGCAGGCGACCATTCGCACTGCCGGGATCATAGACACCGTCTCGATCCGCAATGAGACAACCCTGCAGCCCGCAGATGTCCAGGAGTGGATACCAGTCGGAACAGTTGCGCGCCAGGCGCGTCACGTCGATCGACAGGATCAAACCTACTTCATTGAGCCCGACACGACCAACAAGCTCCTTGAAGCCACTCCGCTTAGCCGCAGACGCGCCGCTCAGACCGAGATCAGCGTCAATCACCTCGATATCAGCCTTATGCCATCCAAGTTCGTGAGCGCGTTGCTGAAGCGCGTATTGTAGTCGCAGGCTTTCCTGATTGCTCACCATCTGGTGGGGCGTCGACTGTCGAATGTAAACGACCGCTTTGCGCGCCAGGTGCATCGGTTTGACCAGTTCGGACTTCATGAAAGACCTCCGCCAGAACCGCGGCGACATCGTCGATGATCTGACGCCGCAAGGCCGGCGTTAGCAGCATCCAGAGATCCTTTGGGTCTACACTCATGCTCGTTGAGACATTCAGCCACTGAAACCAGATCCTGCAGCGACTCGATGCTCAGTTTGGTCTGATTCTTCGCTAAATCACACTGTTCTGTCGCCGCAATCGAGATGAATAAACTCGACCCTCTCCGGTGCTCGACTTCATAGGATGGCGGTAGGTTGCCGCCCACATGGGTCGAACGGCGGATCACACGGAATGTGCGCCCATACAGAGGATGTCGCGGATCCAGAACCTGGATCACCTCAGCCGATGATTCATCAGACTCACCAGCAGGGATATCCCCATATGCATTCGAGCAGCACCGAGAGCTGAGCATGAGATAGCGGCATGACGCCTTCCTTGATCGGCGGCCAGGTGAACTGCCCCTCGATTCTCTTGTAGTAAAGGACAAGGCCGCTTCCGTCCCAAGTCAGGATCTTCACGCGATCTCGCCACTGCGTTTCATAAAGCATCACTCCGTTAGATGCCGGGAAGACGGACAACTTTATCATATTGATAGTCTTCAAAAATTTTCGGGCGTCGCTCGATCACTTTCTGCACTCCTATCCGAACCGCTTCGGTGTCGAGGACTTCGACTGGTACAAGCCATGGTGCTCCCTTCATGATCTGTTTGCCTGGCAGGACGCCCTTTTCAGCCAAGGTTCGCGCCGACCCAAGGCATATGCCGAGGCGCTCGGCGGCCTTGGCGAGGCTGATGAACTTCCCATCGCTTTTGCTAGGGTCATATTCCGGTAGCCCGAGCCGTTCACGCATGTCGCGCACTCGCACGGTCGTCCAGGTTTCTCCGTCGCTGGTTCTGCACAGCATCCGATTGAGCGAGACGGCGAGTTCTCGATCCGGCCAATGCCCAGCCAGCTTGCGAAGTGCTTCGACCGCGGTAGGGACATTGTCTTTCGGATAGCGACCGGTTTTAACCCGGGCCACCCGTACCTCACTGTGGCGTCCTCCAACCCAGTGGACGAGAAGCAGAGCTTCGTTCGTGGCGTCATCGAGTTCGAAGATGATCTCTTTGACCAGCGTGTGGATCAACCGCTGCTTCGTGCGTGTATCGGTCGATGGCATGTTCCAGACGGCAGGTAGATCCTGTGCGAGCTGGAGGAGCATTGTACGATCGATTTTCGGTTGTTTCGCCAGGCTGGCACGTTTCTCTTCAATGCGCTTCTCCAACTCCGTAATGCGTTCCAGGGCGGCATTCCAACGCGTTTCAAGTTCCCGCGCGACGTGCCGCTTGGCTGGATCGACCAACTCGTATCGCCGCGCGGCAAGTCCCGCTTCGTAACGTGCGGCCTCAAGATCGCGTTCAATCGCAGCGATGATGTCGTTGGTCGAACGCGCTACTTGGTCTGACGCAAGAATCGCTGCCTCCACAGCCCGGTCTGAGACAGCGTCAAGGCAAGCTAATGCGATCGCCTTGTCAACGCGCACGCCGCCGATGCCGATACAAAGCCCTGCGCCGACATGGGCGTCGTCGCCGCGGCATTGGTAGCGATGCGCATTACCCTTTGCCATACCGTAAAACACGCGCATCATTCGTCCACAACGGCCGCAGCGCATCAGCCCAGTCAGTAAGGCCCGTCCGCCGCGTCCCGACTTTCGGTCGCAATTCTTTTTCATGTGGGCGTTCTCAAGGAGAAGACGCTGATTCTCTTCATACTCCTGCCAGCTAATATAGCCTGGATGATGATCACGGATGAGCGTTGACCATTCGCCCCGCGGCTTTTTGTGGCCGTTAGTTTTTCGCGACCGTCCGTCGACTATACTGGTGCGCTGTCCCACGCGGCCAAAGGCGTAGGCGCCAGCGTAGAGCGGATTGTGCAGGATTTGCATGACGCTGTGGTAGGCCGGCGCCTTCCATTCCATCTTGCAGACATCGACATTCCGGCGCATCGCCGCCATCTTGACGTTGGCCGTTCGAAGCCAGAGGAACACCTGACGCGCGCTACCGAGTTCTCTGAACTTGGCAAACACCAGACGGACCGTCTCCTGCATATGCTCGTCAGGGTCGATCTCAATCATGCCAGCTTCATTCCAGCACAGACCAGGCGGAAGGGCGAACCTATATTCGCCCCGGCTTACTTTGGCGTCGCGCGCAGCCAGACCACGCTGCCGGATCAGGCTAAGCTCGTACTCCGACATCGTCCCTTTCAACCCGAGCAACAGGCGATCGTTGATTAGCCGAGGATCATAGGCGCCATCGGGATCGATAACCAGCGTGCCTGCGAGCGCGCATAGATCGATCAGATGATGCCAATCGCGACCGTTGCGCGCCAGGCGCGAAGCCTCAATGCAATAGACCGCCCCGACGTCTCCAGCGCAGACCATCGCGACGAGCTTTTCGAAGCCGGGCCGTTCCATGCTGCCCGAACCCGAGCGACCAAGATCCGCGTCGATGACCGTTACCGATGCAAAGCTCGCACTCTTCGCCGCACCGGCAAGGTCATATTGGCGACGTTGACTCTCCAAATTGCCTGTCACCTGGGACATGGTCGATTGGCGTACGTAAACAACGGCGCCACGTGAGAGGTGGTCAGGCGTGATTTTGTTCGTCATCCACGCCTCCCTCGACCATTGTTGTTCCGGCCGCTTCCAGCAGAAGATCGGCCAGCGTTTCCACCACGCCCTTCGGACGCATGCCATCCAATGGATTCGGTGCCGGCGGGTCGAACTGCAGCTTGAACTGCAACCTGTTCTGGTCTCGGATTGCTCGCACGTTGTTTCTCCTTCGATTTCGAAGGAGGCGATGATGCCCGACGCTTCCGATTCTCCCTTAACGCCGTCAGTAATTTCGCCAGCTCTGTGAGGCCGTCGATGCTAATCTCGGGAGGCCCCTGGACCATGCTTCCGCAATACTCGGTATCGAACATCCACAGCGGCGCCTCTCGTGAATAACCCGGCAACTGCTCGGTGATGAGCTGCTTCAGTTGCTTGCCACGGCGGAAAGGCGCGACCTGTAGTTCCACTCCGAAAAGCGGATGCCACGGATACGCGATCGTGTCGCGACGCAAAGCGTATGTTGAATGTTGGTAAGAGGGCGGATCGTTTGAAGCTACTGGTTTTTGACGGCTCGGGAATGGTTCTAGCGACGAAGTGGCTCGAGAATGGGAGCTTCGCCTGGCCACCTGTTCGCGAGGGTACGATGCCGGTGACGGGGGCACAACTGGTGATGCTGATCGAAGGTCTTGCGGAGTGGTCGCGTGTGGTCCCGAAGGTGACGAAGCGGCCGACGAAAGTTGCCTGAATCGTCTTGTTTTGCTGGCGATTGCGAGTGTGTTCATGTAGCTCTGCGATATGGCGCTTCGCCCTGAAGATCTCCCCTCTGACCCTGCGGCTCTCGCCGAGATGGTGCTGGCTTTCGAAGGCGAGAACGACGATCTGCGCGCAGAGATCGCCACGTTGAAGAGCCTGATCTTCGGCGCGCGATCGGAGCGCTCGGCGATCGTCTGCGCCGAACAGATCGCGCTCGATCTGGAACGGACTGCGGGCGCGCAGCCTCCGGCCAATGACGACAAACCGGACGCGCGGAAACCGAAGCGGCGCAAACCCAGGCGCAACATCGGCGCGCTACCGGCGCATCTGCCCCGGGTCGAGCGGGTGATCGAGCCGGCGTCCACGCTCTGCCCGTGCTGCACGGGACAGATGCATCGGATCGGCGAGGAGAGCAGCGAAGCGCTCGATCGGGTTCCCGCGTGGTTGCGTGTACTCCGCACGATCCGTCCCAAATATGCCTGCCGCGCCTGTGAGGGCCCGATCGTCCAGGCCCCGGCACCGGTGCGGCTCGTCGAGGGCGGCATGGCGACGACGGCGCTGATCGCGCATATCGCCGCGGCCAAATATGCCTGGCAATCGACGCTCTACCGCCAGACGCAGATCCTGGCGGGCCAGGGTGTCGTCGTCGACCGTCAGACGCTGGCGCGCTGGATGGGGAGCGCGGCGTGGCTGGTCAGGGGCCTCTACGATCTGCAACTGAAGACCATGCATGGCTTCGAGCGGCTGTTCTGCGACGAGACGCCGATGCCAGTTCTCGATCCGGGACGCGGTCGTACGAGGATCTGCCAGTTCTGGGCGCACGCGACGGACGATCGGGCGTGGAAGGGGCCGGCGCCGCCGGCGGTCGCCTACGTGTTCGCAGGCGGTCGCGGCAAGAAGGAGATCGTGGCGCAGTTGGCCGGCTTCGAAGGCGTGCTGCAAGTCGACGTGTGTGGACGCCCCGGTAAATGCAAGCAAAATCTCACTTCGGTATAGGCATGTGGTCGGGTGCTGACGTGTGTCCGGCCTCGTGATGCGACTTCGACACGTCGCGGGCCCTTATGGAATGCGTGGATCGGATCCAATTCGGCTAAGCGTGCTTGTTGGCACTCATCGACTTAATGATTCTTCCAATCCAGTCTCTGACCGTTTGCCCATAATCCTCCGGTAGACCTTACCACATTCCCGACGTCTCGCGTCCCCTGATTCTGCGTTACGCAGTACCAGAAGCCGGAGCTTGATAGACGCCACCGTGGGCCATCAAGGCCCAAGCGATACGCGCCATTTTGTTTGCCAAAGCGACTGCGATCAGCTTTGGGGGCTTCTTCGAAACCATTCTCGCCAGCCAGGATCCGGCTGGCGCTCCATATCGTCTTGCCCAGCGCACTACGGCGGTTGCACCAAGAACAAGGAGGCGTCGAAGATCTCGTTGGCCCATCCTGGAGATTTGGCCGAGCCTGTCCTTACCTCCGGATGAATTCTGTTTAGGCGTGAGACCAATCCAGGCCGCGAAATCACGGCCTTTGGAAAAAGTCTCCGCCGAGGGCGCTAAGGCTTCCATCGCTGTGGCGCAGATTGCGCCGATGCCCGGAATGGTCATCAAGCGTGAGGCGACATCGTCCTCTCTGGCACGAACCCGTAGTCCCTTCTCCAGCTCTGCGATCTGCTCCGACAGGGATTCAATATGCTTTAGGAGATCCTGGCAAAGGCCGCGGACGAGATCGGGCAGGTCGTGATATGTTTCCATCAGCTCCTTCAAACGAGGGATGTGTCTGATACCCTGAGCGACGATCAAGCCGTATTCCATCAGATGTCCGCGTAACGCATTGATCGTCTGTGTTCGCTGCCGAACCAACAGGTCGCGAACCTTGAATGCCATGGAAGAAGCCTGCTTCTCGGCGCTCTTGACGCCGACGAAGCGCATCGTTGGGCGCGACGCGGCTTCGGCGATCGCTTCCGCATCTGCAGCATCGTTCTTCTGGCGCTTGAGGAATGGCTTCACGTAGGAGGGATTGATCAGCCGGACATCGTGACCGAATTTACCGATCTCCCGTCCCCAGTAATGAGCACTGGCGCAGGCCTCCATCGCGACCACACAGCTTGGCAAGCTGGCGAAAAACTCGAGCAATCTGCCGCGGTTGAGCTTCTTGCGTAGAACAACCTTCCCGTCTGGCCCCGCGCCGTGGATCTGAAAGACGTTTTTTGCCAAATCCAAACCAATGATGCTAATCTCGTTCATGGACGTCCTCCTTACCGGGTCTTAAACACCCGCACTTTGGCACATTTGATGCCGTCGGGGGGCGTCCACTCCATCGGCTATGCCGCCTACGCCTCGCTGGTGGGCGATGCGAAGATGTCGGGCCAGATCCAGCTGGCGTATTGTCTCGTTCACGCGCGCCGCAACTTCGTGAGGGTGCACAAGACGACGAACTCACCCTTCGCCGCGGAGGTCATCGAGCGCATCGCAGCCGTCTACGCGATCGAGGAGAGGATCCGCGGTCTCGGCGCCGGGGAACGCCGCGCGGCGCGACAGGCCGAGACGAAGCCGCTCATGGAGGCGTTGAAGGCTCGTCTGATCGCGGTGAAGGACGGGATCTCCCGCCGCTCGACGCTCATCAAGGCGATTGATTACATGCTCGAACGTTGGCAGGGTCTGATGGCGTTCCTGGATGACGGGCGGATCGAGCCGGACAGCAACACGGTCGAGCGATCGATCAGGCCGATTGCGATCGGAAAAAAGAACTCGTTGTTCAGCGGCCACGACGAGGGCGCTTCATACTACCCATCTGTCTATCTCCTTATAATTCAAGGCATTTCTGGTTGGCGTCGCAAGACGGCGGACTGCGGCGCGATCGCCTGCGAGAGGCATCTTGGCGCACGTCCGGTCGCGTGAGATCAGATTGTTTGATGATCCATGTCGAGCCCTTGCATAAATGCTCCGCAGGCAATCGTCCCTCAATGATCATGCGACGTATCGTCGATGGACTGACGTCGAGCATCTCTGCTGCTTCGATTAACGAGCGCTCACCTCTATCCTGGCGTTCCCCCTCACGATAACGGGCGATCTCGCGGGTTCTGCGCAACGAACATACGCTCGTCCTCGTCCAGGACGCCCCGTGCGGGGTTGTTTTTCCGGAGCGATTAAGCAAGGCGGCGATCGAGTAGTCAGGCATTTGACGTGCGAGCATGCGCACAAGATCCACTACCTCGATGTCGGTCGTCCAACGCGTCACGCCGACACGGTTCTTCTTAACTTTCAGGCGGGTGTGATCGCCACCTTGCCAATGATGATGAGGTCCAGATGCTGATTGTCCTGATCCAGGTCGACGACGATTTCCGACAGCACTGTACGCAGGATCTTCTTCTTGATCTCCGACGTAACACCGGGGCGCTGCCAAGCTCTATTCAGATCGTCCCCGAGCTTAAGCAGCGCTTCGCGATCGCCGGCGCTAAGTCCAGGAGAAGGCGAACTGGCCAAACTCTCGATTTCTCGCTCAATTGTACGCACAGCTTGGATGCGCTCGTTCCAGCGACGCTCAAGTTCACCAGCGACGTGACGATTGTCGGGGTCGACCGCGTCATATTGGCGATACGCTCGGTTTGCTTCGTAATGCGCCTGTTCAAGAGACCTTTGGAGCTGAAGCAGTTTTTCCGACTGTTCGGCGCCCTGAGTTTTCATTGCATTTAGCGCAGTCTCAACGCCAAGCGGTTGAAGCCGCTCCAGCACCTCTCGCGCCACCATCCGATCGAGGCGCATTCCACCGAAGCCAAGACAGGCTGCGACGGCCGCCTTGTTGAAGTCTCCGCGGCAGACATATCTCTGCGTGTCGCCGCCTCTGCCGGAATACTGAACGTATAACCGCCGGCCACATCGCGCGCAGCGCAAAAGCCCAGGGAGAAGTGCTTCGCCGCGTCGGACGGCTCCTCGACCCAGGTAGCTCTTGCCGTTGGCATTGTCCGCAATGAGGCGCTGGTTTCGAACAAACTCATCCCAGGAGATGTAGCCCTCGTGATGGTCGCGGAGCAGCACGTCCCAGGCTTTCCAATCTCGTTGGGGATTTCGCTTTACCTTCTTCCGACCGTTCTCGACCGTCATCCGGACACCCCGTCGTCCGAACACGTAGGCACCGGCATACACAGGGTTGGTGAGCATGTGATTCAACGTCGTGTAGCTTGGTGTACGCCATTCGATTTTCGGATCGTGCGAACCTCCCGCGGCGAAGGGTAGTGCGATCTTCTCCTGGAGCAACCAGAGCAAGACCTGCCGGATCGATTGGAGCTCCACAAACTTCCTGAAGACAAGATCCAGGGACTCGCGGACACGTACGTCCGGGTTTTTCTCGATTCGATCATCCTTCGTCTTCACATACCCGACCGCGACCGTCGTGAAGTGCTCGCCGCGCCGGGCCTTTTGTTTGACGGCTTCGACTGATCGCTGTCGAATGACGCTGAGCTCCAGCTCGCTCATCGTGCCCTTCATCCCCAAGAGCAATCGATCGTTAATCGACCGAGAATCATAGACGCCATCTTCGTCGATAATGAGCGTGCCGACCAAGCCGCAAACTTCCAACAACGTGTGCCAGTCTCGACCGTTTCGAGCGAGGCGGGAAGCCTCGATTGAAAACACCGCACCGACGCGCCCCTCGCAGATTAACGCCAACAACCGCTCGAATCCACGTCTTGCAACGCCGCCGCCGGACTTGCCGAGATCATCATCAATAACCTCGACATCGCTCCAGCCGAGTGCGCGTGCGCGTGCCTCAAGGCCGTATTGCCTGCGTTGGCTCTCCAGGTTGTGGACAACCTGGTCGACCGAGGACTGTCGAACGTAAACCACGGCGCTACGCGCCAGGTGATCAGTGGTGTTCTTCGTCATGATCCACCTCCTGACTTGTGGGCGGGTGGGGCAGACACCTTTGCTACGGCTTCGTTGAGCAGAAGCGACAGCAACTTGGCGGCCTCGGCTTGCACCACCTGAGGCAGATGCTCCGCTCGCGCCGTCGCGAACAGATCCGGTTGCCGTCTTTTTTGCATCGCCTTGGACATGGGCTCCTCCTCCCTCAACGGGAGGTGATTCCTCCCAACGCGAGGCTACGAGGACGTCAAGGAACGTGCGTAGCTCAAGAAGCCGGTCCACCGGGAGAAACGGATCAGCTACAATTTTAGCCGATGCTGATTCGGGCTCTGTCATCCATGCCGGCAAAAGATGGAGACGGCCGTTCTCGCGGCGAACCGTGAAGTGGCGATGACCATCGTGGATTTGTTCGCCGAGCACGACCAGGTCTCGGCCAGCGTCAGGATGGAATGGATATGTTACTCGAACTTCGTTGCCCGGAATCCCTGCATTATGCGGCCCCTTCGGAAGGCGGGGGCGAGACATGGGCGGTACTCTCTTCGCTTCTTAACACGGCCAAATTGAATGGCCTCGACCCCGAGGCCTATCTCGTCGACGTTCTCGAACGCATGGTGAGCGGCGCCACGAAGACCCACCAGCTTCACGAACTTCTGGCCTGGAACTGGAAGGCCGCGCGCGAAGCCGAAAAGCGTGCCGTGGCATGACGAAGCGGAAGCAACGGCGAGTAACGCGTAAGCCGGTCAAGAGGACGATGGCGGACTATGCCATGTCATTCGAGCGGCTCGGGCAATGGATGAGCGAGCGCGCCAGGTCGCCGACGCTTCGGCATCCGCGGGCGACGTCGCTCTCCATGCTCGACGGCGCAGTGGCCGCTGTCGTCGCCGGGCCGGTCTCGATGGCCTCCGAGGAATGGGTGTGCCCGCTCCTCGGCGTCGATCCCGACGCCTTCAATCACGACACCGAGGAGTTCTCGGCGATCGCTGCCACGCTGATGCGCCACAACGCGATCAGCGAGACGCTGTCGACGAGACCGGAGAGCTTCGAGCCGCTGTTCGTGCGATCGCCGGACGGCGACGTCGACCCGCAGCCTTGGTGCATGGGCTTCTACGCCGTCATGAAGCTTCGGCTTCTCGTCTGGTCGCGGCTTCTCTCCCCGAACGGAACCGAACACCTTATGCTGCGGCCGATCCTGGTCCATTGCATCGATGACGCCGGTCGGCCCTTGCTGCCCCCGGCCCGGCGCACACTGGGAACACAACCCATCGTCCAAAACGCCTGGCGCGACATTCCAGCAACCGTCGAGGCCCTGCGACAGTTCTGGATGCCTATACGCTTCAAGCGTGGCGCGTAGGCCGTCCGCGCCAAGTCCGTGGCCCTCTCGTACCGCTTACGTTGCGCCTGCCCACAGCCACGCCGCGCAGCGCTCTTTCTGCGGCATTGTTCGTCAGGCAGATTCTACCGTCGTCGAGGAAGCGGGCGAAGTCGTCCCAGCGGCTGAGCATGTAGTTCATTGGTTCATTGGCTTCAGGACCTCGGAAGAACGCGAGAGGGTTTCGCGCTCGCGCAGCAGTCAGGCGTGCAGTTCGTCGAACAACGGCTTGCTCCTTTCCTGGCGCACGGCACGCCGCTCGGCGGCTGTCTTGCCGTTGATCCCACGTTCGATCTCGAACAAGGCGTCGAGCCGTTTGACGGCCTCCAGCGCGATCGGGGAGATCGGCTTGCCCTTTCCGCCGTCCCGGGCATTCTTCTCGATGTCGGCCAGCTCGAAGAACCCCCTGCGGGCATGGGCCATGCAGAAGGCGGGCGTGAGCGGCCGGTCCTTCCGCCGCTCGTCGAACAACGGATTGAGACCGCTGTAACAGTCAGCCTGAAGGATGCCCTGGTACCCAACCAGGTGTTTCTGGGGATGTTCACCCCGTCGGTCGCTCGAGGCGTAATAGACTGCAGCTGGCGGAGCGGTGCCCGCGAAGGGCTTGTCATCCCGAACATAAACCCAGATGCGTCCAGTTGTGCACTTGCCCTTCGCCAGGATGCGGATGGTGGTGTCGTCGCCGTGAAGACGCTCGGCCGCGAAGACATGCTTCTCTATCAGCTCGGAGATCGGAGCCAGGGCGCGAAGGTCCCGTGGCCGACCTGGTCGGCCAGCGTGGTCACCGGCATGTCGATGCCCTCGCATTTGAACCGGGAGCTCTGGCGGTTGAGCGGGATGTGCATGCCGTACTTGTCGAACAGGATTGTCGCCAGCAGCTGCGGACCAATGAAGCCGCGCGGCGTGGCATGGAACGGCGCCGGTGCCTGGCTGACCTGCCCGCAATCGCGGCAAGTGAACTTCTCGCGGACCGTCTCGATCAACTTGAACCGGCGCGGGATCTCCTCCAGCGTCCTGTTTGCATCCTCGCCCAGCTTCGACAGCCGCGACCCGCCGCAACAGTGGCAGGCCGTTGGAGGATCGATGACGATGCGCTCGCGCTCGATGTCGTCCGGCCAGGGCTTGCGCACCGGCCGCTTGCGCGTGAAGGCGCGTACGCTCTGCGTCTTCGCCGCTGCAGCGGCCGCGGCGAGCTCGTCCTCGGTCGCCGACATAACAACATCTTCAAGCTGCAGTTCCAGCTGGTCGATCAGTCGCGCCCCGCGCTCGGAGCGCTGCCCATAAAGCTCGCGTTTCAGCGTCTCGATGCGCAGCTCAAGATGTGCAATCAGCGCTTCGTTGCCGGACAGCTTTGCCAGCGCGTTGGCTGCTTCGGCCTGCGCACTCGCAGCCTTCGTCTCGGCTTGCTGACGCGCTTCTCGTTCGGCCCGAAGAGCCTCGCGCTCAACCCGCAACGCCGCCAGGGCGCTCGCAAGGTCAGAGGGAAGATCGTCCGTTTTCGATGTCACGAAGCCATCGAATCAGATCAGCACAAATATGCAATCGCAAAATGCTATCCGACACGCGTCGGGCGCCATGTTTCCTGCGGATGACGCCAATCTATTCCGAGCTATGGCTGATTCTGGGGGACGTGGCCTGATCAGGCGGCGTGGCTTTCAGCGGTCGGAATGACCTCGATGCCGTCGGTGAACTTTACACCGGCGATGACCTTCGGCAACTGATTTGTTCCTTTCAGTCGGCGCCAGGTCTTCGATGCGGCGTCGATCAACTTGAACACCATCAGCTTGGCGGTTTTCGGCGAGAGCGATCCTTTCGTTCGCACCGTCCGGTGCCGCACCGTGGCGAACACGCTCTCGATCGGATTCGAGGTGCGCAGATGAACCCAATGCTCGGCAGGGAAGTCGAAGAACGCGAGCAGCGCCTTACGATCCTTGATCAAGCACTCGACCGCAGGTCCGTATTTGGCACGGTATTTCTCGACGAAGGTGTCGATCGCGGCTTCGGCTTTCGCCCGGCTCGGCGCCAGATAGACGTTCCGCAGATCGTTCTTCATCGCGCGCTGCACGGATTTGGCGACCTTGTCGAGCACGTTGCTGACTTTGTGGCACCAGCACCGCTGGTGGCGCGCAGCAAGAGGTCGGGCGGATTGGGCTGCTGCCGGCCGCTGAGCGGGCGTATCTGCTGGAGGAGGTGAACCGGACGGCGGCGGCGTATCCGTCGGAGAAGTGCATCCACGAGTTGTTCGAGGCGCAGGTAGCCAAGGCGCCGGAGGCGGTGGCGGTGGTCTGTGCGGAGGAGCGCGTGAGCTATGGCGAGCTCAATGCGCGGGCCAACCGCCTGGCGCATTATCTGATCGGGCTCGGTGTGAGGCCGGACCAGCCGGTGGCGATCTGCCTTGCGCGCAGTCCGGCGATGGTGGTGGGGCTGTTGGCGATCCTCAAGGCGGGGGGCGCGTATCTGCCGCTGGATCCGGCCTATCCGTCGGCGCGGCTGCGCCAGGTGCTCGAGGATGCGGCGCCGCCGCTGCTGCTGCTGCTGGCCGATGCGGCCGGCCGCGCCGCGCTGGGCTGCGACGCGCTGGCCGGTGTGAGCGTGGTGGATCTCGACACGGCAACAACGCCGGCCTGGGCGACCCTGCCGGCCTCCGATCCGGACCCGCGCACGCTCGGCCTGAGCGCGCGCCACCTCGCCTACGTGATCTACACCTCCGGCTCCACCGGCACGCCAAAGGGCGTCATGGTCGAGCATGCGAGCACCGTGAACCTGCTGCAGTGGAGCAGTGCCGTGTTTGCGGAATCAGAGATCAGCCGCGTGCTGTTCTCCACCTCGATCAGTTTTGACCTGTCGGTCTATGAGTGCTTCGTTCCGCTGTCGCAAGGCGGCACGCTGTATGTTGTCGAGAATGCGCTGGCGCTGGCGCAAACGTCATTGGATGTCACGCTGATCAACACAGTGCCTTCGGCGCTCGCCGCTCTGCTCGACAAGAACGCAGTGCCGGCTTCGGCAAGCATCATCAATCTGGCGGGTGAGCGGCTGAAGGCGAGCCTCATAGAGAAGGCTGTGTTTCGGCGTGGGGTCTCGACCATGATCGGCGCAGGGGTCCCGTCATCTCAAATCAATGAAATCAACGGCCTGAAAGGGTCTCGACGACGCCGATGGGGTCAATGTTCGATCAGCATTCACACGCCGACGGCGGTCGACCGGGTTTTGCTCCGTCCGGACGCCTGCTGCGGCTGACCAGATTCTGGAGCAACTGCTACGGTCGCCGGCGCCGCAACATCCTAGGCCCCGAGGCTGATGGGATTTACCGATCGGTAAATTCATCTTTTGAACGGCCTGTTGGACGCATAAAATTCCCGCTCGGGAAATTTGCGGCATCGGAACTCCTTCCAGCATCTAAAATTTCCCGCTCGGGAAAATCAAACTTGTCATTCCACCAGTTCCGGGCATATATTCCCGCTCGGGAAATTGTCATGACGATCGCAACCACGACAGAACTCGGCGAACTGATCCGGGCCCGGCGTACCTCCTTGGGGCTCCGGCAGCAGGACGTCGCCCTGACGGCCAACGTCGGTGTCCGCTTCATCGTCGACATCGAGAACGGCAAGGAGACCAGCCAGGTCGGTCTGGTTCTGCGCCTGCTGCAGGCGCTCGGCATCCGGCTGAATCCGGAGATGAGCCCGGTGCCGACGGCCCGGCCGACGGACGAGGACTCCGAACCGTTCGACCCCGACAATTTCTTGCCCACACCATGACCGGCAACCCGAAGCCCGGCGAGGCCGGCGAGACCCTCGAAGTCCGGTACGGTAGTCTGCTCGTCGGCCTGCTGCGCCGGTGCTCGGAGGAGATCCAGGACATCGAGTTCGTCTACGACGAAGCGTGGACGAAGGATCCGAAGGCGTTCGCCGTGTCGACCCGCATGTCGCTCGCCAAGCGCGTCCACGAACCGGACGTCGTGTACCGATGGTTCCTGAACCTGCTGCCCGAAGGCCGCACGCTGAAGACGGTCGGCACGATCCTCAAGATTCCGGAGGCCAACGTCTTCGCGCTTCTTGAAGAGTTAGGAGAGGACCTTCCCGGCGCGCTCGAAGTCTATCGGCCCGCCGACCAGAGGCCGAAGCGGACGCCGCGCTACAAGCGTCTCTCCGAAGCCGAGCTCGCCGCGGCCATCCGCCGCCTTCCCGAGAAACCGCTCCTGGTCGGCGAGGAGGGCATCCACATGTCGCTCGCCGGCGCGCAGGACAAGCTTCCCGTGGTCCGGTATCCGGACGGAGGGATCGGCCTCGCGCTCGACGGTGCGCCGACGACGCACATCCTCAAGCCGGCCAACAAGCACTTCAACAACGCGGTCGAGAACGAAGCCTTCTGCCTCCGCCTGGCGGCGAAGATGAAGCTGGACGTCGCCGAGTGCACGATCGGCAAGGCCGAGGATCTCGACTACCTGCTGGTGAAGCGCTACGACCGCGTTCCCGAGGGACGCAGCCTGCGCAGGCTGCATCAGGAGGACTTCTGCCAGGCCACCGGGCACATTCCTTCCACGAAGTACGAAGCCAATCCGGCGACGAGGCTGCGCGGTCCGACCCTGAAGGACTGCTTCGACGTCATCCGGAAGACGGAGAACGGTGCGGCCAACGCAGCGCGCTTCCTGGACTTCTTCGTCTTCAACGTCCTCTGCGGAAACGTCGACGCGCACTCCAAGAACTACTCGCTGCTACTGCTGCCCGGCGGCGGCGTGTCCATGGCGCCGCTCTACGACGTGATGAACGGCGACATCTATCCGGACGTGACGCGGAATCTGGCCATGAAGATCGCCGGCAAGAACCGCGGACACTACATCCATGCGCGCCACTGGGACCGGATGGCGGAGGAGAACCAACTCTCCGGCGCTCAGGTCAGGCGCCGCGTCGGCGAGCTCTCCCAGGCGGTGATGGATGCGCTGCCGTCCGTCGTCGAGGAATTGAACGCGCTCAAGGAGTCCCCGGTCTATCAGCGTATCTCCGACTGCGTCGCCGGCTATTGCCGCGACATGCTGCGGAATCTGAAGAGCGACGTCGACGACGAGCCGGAGGAAGATCCGGAGCTCACGCGTCCGCCGGGCTTTTCCTGAGAGCTTCCGCAGGAGCGGATTCGCGCGTTCAAGCCGTCGGCCGTGACCCGCGCCGCGGTACGCCGGGCCGAACGTTCCTCCTATTTCCATGCGCGGCGCAGCGCGTCCTTTGCCAATAGGAAATCGCCGGGTTGCCCGTAGCGCGCCCGAGCATGTCCGAAAACGCCGTGAATCGCTTGTTTTACAGGTACCTCGTGGAGGTTTTGATCGGTATTGTGGGGGCCGATGGATGCACTGACCCAGCCCCTCCGAGACGAGCATTTTCCGGACCTGGCCGCCATGGCCGAAGCGCTCGGCCGGTCGGAGGACTATCGAGTCCTTCGGCGCTTGGTTGCCCGAGCACCGTACACGCCGATGGCCGGGCAGGAGGTCAAGACCGGCATCTTGCTCGATACTGAGACTACCGGCCTCGATCACGCGAAGGACGAAATCATCGAGCTCGGGATGGTCAAATTCGACTACTTGGCCGACGGGCGGATCGCCGGCGTCCGCGACACGTTCTCCGCCTTCAACGAGCCTTCCTTTCCGATCCCGACAGAGATCATCGCGCTCACCGGCGTCACCGACGACATGGTCGCGGGACATCGGATAGACGAAGCCGCCGTGGACGCGTTCGTCGACGACGCCGTGATCGTCATTGCGCACAACTCCGGGTTCGATCGGAAATTCTCCGAGCGCTATTGGCCGGTCTTCGAGCGGAAGGCATGGGCATGCAGCGCGACCGAGGTCGACTGGCGGCAGCACGGCTTCGACGGCGCCAAGCTTGGGTATCTACTGAATGGTGCCGGCTACTTCCACCACGCGCACCGAGCGGTCGACGACTGTCACGCCCTGCTGGAAATCCTGGACTTCACGTTGCCGACGACGGGGGCGCCGGCGCTCGCGCTCCTGCTGGAGACGGCTCGCAAAAGGACCGTCCGCGTCTGGGCCGAGCAGTCGCCGTTCGAACTGAAGGATGCGCTGAAGAAGCGCGGTTATCGCTGGAGCGACGGCACGGATGGCCGCCCCAAATCTTGGTACGTCGACCTCGGCGAGGAAGCGGTCGGTGACGAGATTGCCTTCCTGAGGGCCGAGATCTACCTGCGCGAGGTCGACCTGCCGCGGCAGACGCTGACGGCCTTCACGCGGTTTTCGGCGCGGGTTTGACGCCGGAGGAATCGTCGTCCTCTTCGAGCTTAGACCCGAGGCTGTAGCTGACGAGCCTGGCACTGCGGTAGCGGAACTTCGAGCCCCTCATCACCAGATACTTCAGACGGCTGGCGCCAAGGACCTGCAGGACCGATGGCAGCATGTCCGCCGGGATCGAAATGCGCGCGTCGAGCCTGTCCGGATAGGATTCGATGGAGCCGACCGCGATCGGTTTGAGCTCCCTCCGTCGCTCCTCCAGCAGGTTCGTCGACGGGAAAAGGGACACCGTGACGCTATCGGTCTGCAGACCGGCCGGCCGCAGCAGCCGCCCCCTCATCTCCACGTCCCTGTGCTCATGGTAGGGATCGGGATCGTTCCGCATCGTGTTCAACGCCAGCCAATAGTTGAAGTCCCAGCCGTCAACCTCGACGATCTCCCCGGGCGGCTTGCGCCGCCGCTTCGCTTTCCTGGACGTCTTCGGCTTCGGCTCGGTGACCATGCTTATCGCCGCTTCTTTTAGCGGAGTGCAGGTTATCCGAGTCGCCGCGCCGGCGCGAAGCGGCCTACGCGCCGTCCTCTGCGACCAGCCTACGCAAGATGGCCAGCCGACCGTCGGGCCCGACGAGATCCTCGGCGGCGACCTCGAATTCCTGACGCTTCATCTTGGCGAAGCCGTCCCACCACTCGGCTGCCCAGCGCGGCTCGACGATGTTACCGAGCGCGAGGACGAACTGCGTGCTCACGACGTCATGCTCGCGGAGCCGGTCGCGCAGCACGGGCACCGCTCCGGCGGCCTCGCCGATGGCGGCAGCCCTCGATGTCTCGTCGTCCAGGGCCTCCTGAATCTTCTCTTCGATGAAGTCCAGAAGGTCGAGAACGAAGGCGGCGAATTCGGTTCTTCGGCGGCTTGTCATCACGTGCGCCATGGTTTCGATCCGGAACGTCTAGCCGCCGAAGGTTTCACATGGGTCTCACCCGGAGCTCTGCGGCCAAATTTGTTGACCGGAACCGTCGTCTTGAAAAGTTAGCTTCCCAACCGCTGGAGAAAATTGCGTAGAGCGACCTAGGGGAAGCTCTTTTGTGTTGAAATTCGATTCCCAGATCCTGCAGGATTTGCCCGCGGAGCTCCGGCGATGGCTTCCGCGAATTCCGTTGTGTTTCGCTCCGTACCGCGTCGCGACAATGCAACCGAATTTGTGGAAAGAGGGATGTCCCCCGTTCGAGGTTTCTTGATTGCCTGCGTGATCGCGCTTGTCGCGACGGTGACGCGAAGCAGTCTTCAGGCGCAAACCGCCGATTCATCCAGTCGTCCGGCCGGTCCGGAGGTGTCGTCATCAGTCTCGCCCGCATCGCGCGCTCCTGTTTTGGAGGGGGAGCCCCCAAATGATCGACGAGCCTCGGGCATCCACCAGCTGGCGCCCTTAGCCACGGTCGATCCCGATCTCTTAAACAAACCGGCAAATACGAGCAGATCCCGCCACCCTCCGGACTTCGAGGAGGAGGCGATGCGGTGGCCGTGGATCGACGACGTGCCGCTCTTCGTGGGCTCCGTCCCCACAGGCGACATCGGCAGGCACGTGGTCTTCAAAGCGAAGGTCATCCGCTTCATCACCACGTCGGAATGCAGCATTTCGCATCTGGACCATCCGATCGAGCAATCGCGTCAGACTGAGCCCAACGACTCCGCCCTGGTCGAAGTTCTCTCCGTCGAGAAGGGAAATCTCGACGCCAAGACAGTCATGCTGTGCTCCGGGTCCGCCAACCGAAATTGGGGGAATTTCTCAATTGGGCAGACCGGACTTGTCTATGGGACTGCAGGTCAAAATCTCGACGGACGTTGGAAGGCCCCCTTGCGCGGTACACCCGAGTGTCCTGCCTCAAAGCGGCAGATGTTATCCGCCAGTCGCCCCTGGTTGGCCATGAACTCCTCCCAGCCGATATAGCCTGGGTGAGCGGCGTGGAGGCATACCGCCCAATCCGCGATCGCCACCTTGACCGTTCCCGTCAGCGATCCCGGCCGGCATCGGCTCGGATCCTTTTGCCGGCGGCCATAAACATAAGCGCCAGCATAGGCCGGATTCTGAAGGATATTAAGGACGCGTGTACTATCTGGCGCACGCCAGACGATCTCGTGTGGAGACGGTCCAAGCAGCGGTCGAGCCGGCAAGAACAATCCGTTCCTGTCCAAGTAACGCATCACACGGCGAGCGCTTTGCAGTTCCCGGAACTTGGCGAACACGAGATGCAGACGAGCCTGCACCTCCTCATCGGGATTGAGAATAATCATGCCTGCTCGATCGTAGGCGAGCCCGGCTGGCAGAGGTAGCCGCAGTTCGCCCCGCGCCGCCTTCTGGCGCTCCCCTTGGTGAAGGCGCATCCGAAGTTGATGCAACTCCGCCTCGCTCATGATGCCGGACAAGCCCAACAGCAGGCGGTCGTGGTAGGCGCGTGGATGAAACGGATGAACGACCTCCGCCGATCCCAAAGGCTGTTTGGAAAGAAGTGCAGTTAGCTGGGGGTGTCCAGGCATAATGCACCTCACACAGTTTACGTTGGGGATGCTGGGTGGAGATGGCTCGAGTTTGCGACCCATTCTCGCAGTCGTTGATCAACATTGTCGTCGATTTTGATGGCATATGGCGCATTTGATTTTCGTTGTGTCGCCGAGACAATGCCACGTTCGATCCAATAATGGACAACCCACAGGCTGACGCCATATCTCGCGCGGACCTGGCGGACATTGAGTGTTCCATCGGGAAGCAGCGGTCTGGAAATGCGATGCTTGTAACGGGTCCAGCTTATCATGCTGGCGGTGAATAGTTTACCGGTCGAGCTCGTCAAACCTTCTGCTTTGAGGCGCGCAACGATCTCCGTGTCATCGTATCGTTCCGCCATGGTGCGGATTTTAGCAACGAATGCGTCGGGATAGCGGAGCACATCAGGGTAGCTCGGCCGCTGCTGAACTTCGGTTGTTTCCGTCGCCCCTCCCTGCCAGCAGATCTGCAAGCGGAGCAGCTTTGGTTGTGGGGCCTTGCTGACGGTAATATCGCGGATCAGCAGACGGAGTATGCGCTTGCGGTCGCGAGCCGAGGTGGTTGGTGCCTTCCACAGTCGAGGAAAGTCTCGACCGAGCCGCAGAATCTGCTGCTTCTGCTCAGCCGTAACGCTGCGCATTGATTGGCGTTCGAAATGCGCCAGTTCGGCTTCCAGTTCAATCACCCGCTGCATCGCGTCGTTCCAGCGTTTCTCGAGTGTAGCGGCGACGAGCCGGTTGCTGGGGTCAGACTCCTCGTAACGGCGCTCCGCTAAATCAGCTTCGTAGCGGGCCCGCTCGATTCTTCGACGCCATTGCGCAGAAATCGTTTTGTCGCGCACTTCCAAGTTGTTCAGCGCCTCGAGCGCTAATTTGATTGTCAGTGGCGTAACGGCGGTCAACAAACGCGCCGCAATGGCATCATCCAACGGCTTTGCCGGCAAAGACATGCAGTGGCGAAGCGGCGATGCGTCCCGACTTCTCGAATTGCAGTCATAGCTCGGGTAGAGACCGCCGTTGCCGGCATAACGTGTACTCAGACGCCGCCCGCAAATGCCACAAAGCAATACGCCTTGCAGCAAACAGAGACCTTCGCGAGCAGGCCCAGCGAGAACCTCGCTGTTGGTCCGGTTCGCTGCGAGGTGACTACGATTGGCAAGGAATTGAGCCCAGGTGATGTAGCCCGGATGGTGGTCCGGAATAACTACACGCCACTGATCTTGTGGCATCTGGCGCGATTGAGTTGAGATTTCGCCGGCGGGACCGATCTTCTTGCAGGATTGATACCGACCAAATACGTAGGTGCCGGCATAAGACGGATTCGTGAGAACGCCGAGAACTCGTGAATGGGTCAACCGACCCCAGATAAGCTTGCCATTCCAGACACCGCCGTACGACCGACGCGGAAAGAGAAGGCCGAGTTGGTGGAAGCGTTGAACGACACCGTAGGCGCTGTTCTCCTGCTCAAACAGTTCGAAGGCCGCTCGAACAGCGCCTTGCACTTCTTGGTCGGGGTCGAGAACGATTTTGTCGCCGTCGAATACCAAACCAACCGGCAGAGGAAAACGCAACTCGCCTTTGTGCGCCTTATTGAGTTTGCCGCCGTGGAGACGCGCGCGAATGATGTGCAGTTCGGCCTGAGCGAACGTGCCCTTCATCCCAAGAACGAGGCTGTCGTTGAAGTCGGATGGATCGTAGCAACCATCGCCATCGAACACCAAGGTCTTGGTAATGGCGCATAGTTCCAGCAATCGGTGCCAATCCTTGTTGGAGCGCGCCAGGCGCGACGACTCCAACGAGAAGATGGCACCGACTTGCCCCATCGCTACGTCGGTCACAAGGGTCTTGAAGTCGTCGCGCTTGGTTGTCTGTTGCCCCGACTGGGCAAGATCCCCGTCGAGAATCCGAATCTGTTCTGGGCTCCAGCCGAGCGACTTCGCTTGGTCTGCCAGATTGTACTGACGCTCTGTGCTCTCCTGGTTGAACCGCACTTGCGCCATCGTCGACTGGCGAATGTAGATACAAGCGTGCCGCGTCAGATGATGATCGGCAATCTTCGCATTCAACAGCATGTTCGGCTCCTTCCGCACTGAGCGGCGAGGCGCCGGCAGCAAGATAGGATTCGATCATGTTGGCGATGATGGCGCCCGCCTTGGCAATATCGAGGGCTGCGATCGCCGGGTCCATTTAGTCGAGACTCTCGCGGCGGCGCAGAAGCTCGGCATTGATCGCACAAATCTCGTTGAGCATCTCCTGAAGCGTGCGGTAATTGCCAAGAAACTCTGCGACTTTTGGGTAGATCGCATTTGGTACATAGCCGAGCCGTGGTCGCTCGCCGGTTCGCGCAATTGTCGATAAATATCGCTTGGGTCCGTGTCCAGGTCCGTCGATACAATGACAACTGGGACGGCCACAACGCTTGTAGGTCTCGATCAGAGAGCCACGTACGATCTGCTCGATTGACGGCAAATCCCGCACCAGCTTGCGTCGGCGTCGGCGTAAAGCAGCGGAGGAAGCCTTTTCCATATCTGCCGGACCGAATCAATTTTATGTCCGATTGATTCAGAGCTGGAGTCATCGGTCAAGCTCTCGTTTTGTGCTTTATCGAGACGACGAGATCCGCGAGTGCTAACAGTCCGGTGACATCAATGAGCAGCGGCAAATTTGCCTCGGTGGGCTCACTCGGGGTGCCAGGGGGTGCCCAGTCGGTCCAATCGCGACGGACAGCAAAAGAACCCATCGAGGCATGACGCAGGCTCAACGTCTCAACGCCGGACATCCTTCTGATCTTCAGAACAACGAACCGTTGGCCGCGAAGCGGATGAAAAGGATGGGTGATCTCAGCCGATCCCAAAGTCTGACCAGGCCGAAGTGCAGTTCGAAGCAGCCGTGCCGATCCTGCTGGACCGCATCGTCCAGCGGGCGATGCTGATGGCCATGGAGCCGATCTGGGAGAGCGACTTCCACTCTGGCTCCTACGGCTTCCGTCCCGAGCGCAGTGTTCATCATGCGGTTCGTACAGTGAGGATGCAGTTGCAGGATGGCTCTGACTCGAAGGGCCGCTGGATCATCGAAGGTGACCTGGCGAGCTACTTCGACACTGTCCATCATCGGCTGCTCCTAAAATGCGTACGTCGTCGCATCAGGGACCTGCGATTCATTGATCTGCTCTGGCGAATCCTCAAAGCCGGTCACGTTGATCGTGGCTTATTCTTCGCAGCAAGTGAGGGCGTTCCGCAAGGCGGCGTTCTGTCGCCGCTCCTATCCAACATCATGCTCCATGAGTTTGATTGCTGGCTGGAGGCGAAATACCTGAACAAGAAAGCGAGGAAGGATCGTTGGGCGTGGAACTTCGGCATTCAACAGGGGCGTCCGATCACGGTTCGAGAGAACCGCGAGTGGAAACCTGCCGTAGCCTATTGTCGCTATGCCGATGACTTCGTTGTCATCGTCAAAGGGACGAAGGCCCATGCCGAGGCCGTCCGCGAGGAGTGCCGTGCCTTTCTGGAAGGCAAGCTGAAGTTGACGTTGAATATGGAGAAAACCCATATCACCCACGTCAATGACGGCTTCGTCTTTCTGGGGCATCGGATCATTCGCAAGCGGGGATCAAGCGGACGGATGGCGGTCGTCACGACCATACCCAAAGAGAAGGCCAAGGCATTCGCGCGAAGATTGTCGAAGGTCCTCTCCGGTGACCATGATCTTGCCAAGGTCGATATGGTGGACCGCCTGAACCGCCAACTGCGGGGCTGGGCGGCCTTCTACAAATACACGGACTTCACTGCGACCACGTTCCGGCACGTCGATCATGTCGTGTTCTGGAAATTGGCGCACTGGCTGGCGAGAAAGTATCGGAGCCGCATCAAACCATTGATGCGGAGCTGGTATCGAGCACCAGTCGCTGGGCAGGCCAAGACCTGGTTTGTCTACGGGGTCAGTGAACGAGGCCATCGTGTCGGGAAAGCATTGCACCGATTGGTATCCAGTCCAAAGGGGCAGTTCCGATGGAGAAACCCGGAAGCAAATCCCTACATCTACAGGGAGGAGCCCAGGAAGACCATCACCTCGCGATATCAGGATGTCGCAATGGCCATGGGCCAGACTTGAACGGAGAGCCGTATGCGCTGAAAGGTGCCCGTACGGTTCGGGGAGGAGAAGCGCTTATGCGCTTCTTACTCCATTCCCGATGGCACGAGGCTTCGTCTATCTGGCCGTGGTGCTGGACTGGGCGACCCGCCGGGTGCTGTCGTGGCGGCTGTCGATCACCATGGAGGCTGCATTCTGCGTCGCGACACTGGAAGATGCCCTGGCCCGTCACGGCAAGCCGGAGATCTTCAACACCGACCAGGGCTCGCAGTTCACCGGCGCGGCGTTCACCGGCGTGCTCGCCGGCAACGGCATCGCCATCAGCATGGACGGCCGGGGCGCCTGGCGGGACAACGTGTTCGTCAAGCGGCTGTGGCGCAGCGTCAAATACGAGGGGGTCTATCTGCGGGCCTACGACAGCGTCAACGAAGCTCGCGCCTCGATCGGCCGCTATTTGGACTTCTACAATTGCCGCCGTCCACATTCGAGCCTTGACGGCAGCACGCCGGATCAAGCCTACTTCACCTCGCTGCCGCTCCGCACGGCAGCCTAAACCCGGCAGAGGCTCCACTTATCGATGCGGAGTTTCTGTTCAGACAACCGGGACCAGCTCAATCCAAGTCTTGTGATTGCAGCCAACGGGTGATTGCTTCTAATGGAGACATGGCTTTATCTCCTTCCTTTGCAGTCCTGGTTGGAGCTTCGCGACTGGCATAAGGGGGCTTGAAAGCGATTCGGCCCATAGAACGCTGCGCTGGTCAACTACAAGAACTTGTAGGTGAGGAGGCCCAGCATGTGTGTGCATCCCAGTCCTACCAATGGTGGACGCTTCGCCCTTGAGGAAACCAGCACGGGATCGTTCCCCACATCCCAGGGGAATCGGGTGAAGGATTTTAGGGTACGATGAGGCTTGCGAGGAAGTCGTCGTCCCAGGCTACGGTCATGCGTTTGAGGCGTTGAGAGTCTTTTCCGGGCACCCTGCGGATCAGATTGTTGGCCATCTGTGTGAATGCTGATCGAACATTGACCAGAGCTGGCCCCGGTTGTTTGGACAGCGCCCCGCGAAAATTAAGTGGATTCCTGCCGGGTTATGCTGAAGGCGGGGCTTTACGATTTTGCTGTGGCGTCGGGAGGGCGTAAGCCCGACCAGAGCCGCAGCAAAATCGTTGGCGACGATCATGCGGCCGTCACCATCGTTTGCGCGCCGAAGTAAGCCTCGTCGGGCGTGCGTTCGTCAAGGCTCGAGTGAGGACGTCCTCGGTTGTAGAACGCCAGATATTTGGAAATCGATGCTCGCGCCTCGAGCACGCTGTCGTAAGCACGCAGATAGACTTCCTCGTATTTGACAGTGCGCCACAGCCGCTCGACGAACACGTTGTCGCGCCAGGCACCCTTGCCGTCCATGCTGATGGCGATGTTCGCGTCCAGCAGCACGCCGGTGAAGTCGAGGCTGGTGAACTGGCTACCCTGATCCGTGTTGAAGATCTCGGGCCTGCCGTGCTTCGCCAACGCCTCCTGGAGCGCTTCGACGCAGAATATCGTCTCCATCGTGATCGATACGCGATGGACCAACACCCGTCGGCTGAACACATCGACGACCGCCGCGAGGTAGACGAATCCACGTCGCATCGGAATGTAGCTGATGTCCATTGCCCAGACCTGGTTCGGCCGCTCGATCTTCAATCCGCGCAATAGGTACGGGTAGATCTTGTGGCCCGGTGCGGGCTTGCTCGTGTTCGGACGGCGATAGATCGCCTCGATCCCCATGCGCTTCATCAGCGTCGCGACGTGGCGGCGGCCAATCTGCATGCCCTCACGCTGCAACAGCGATCGCAGCATGCGCGCCCCTGCGAAGGGATAATCGAGGTGCAGCTCATCGAGCCGGCGCATCAAGACAAGGTCCTCGGCCGAAACCGGCCGAGGTTCATAGTAAACCGTACTGCGGGCAAGGTTCAGGACCTTCGCCTGGCGCACGACAGACAGATCATGGTCGCGGTCGATCATCGCTTTGCGCTCAGCAGGCCCGCCTTGGTGAGCGCGCCGGACAAAAAATCGTTCTCCAACGCAAGCTCGCCGATCTTGGCATGTAACGCCTTCAAATCGACCGGCGCCTCGGCCGGTCCGTTGTCCTGCCCAAACACTCCGGCGGCGCCTTCCAGGAGTTGGGTCTTCCAGGTCGTGATCTGGTTCGGATGGACATCAAACAATTGCGCCAGCTCGGCCAACGTCTTCTCCCCCTTCACGGCCGCCAAAGCCACCTTTGCCTTGAATGCCGGAGAATGCGTCCGGCGACTCCTCTTCGTCATCTTCGCTCCTGATTCGCGGCAAGAAGCCTCGCCGCTCTCAGGCAGAAAATCCACTCAAGCTACTGTCCGAATTTGCGGAGCCAGCTCTACCCCCATCGGCTCATCCTCGACACTCCCCGGCACTGAGGAGGAATATGATGCACGAGGGCGACAAGGATAGTTTGGGAGCGACTCGCAGGACAACGGGTCAGATCGGTTCGCCTGTCCAAGCGGATCTCGACGAGAATGCACAGTTTCCATGAGCGATGACTTTGACGATCCTGACGACGTACCACCGTATCGCGACCGCGCCGATATCGGAATGAACGAGCTTGTGGGTGCCTTCGACTCCTTTCAACTGATGGATGATCCGTATCTGAGCATCCAAACTTACAATTTGGCGCTTGTCGGACGACGAAGACGAGACGGAGTGTGCTCACCCTGATCGCCGCCGCCCAGCTTTGGTAGGTCGACAATTCTACGGTCTGTGTGAATGTGGGCCTGTTGATGAATGGAGCCAGCGTAGCTGGCGCTGGGCGTCATCTCTGGTCTAGTCATTGGTCCGGGCCGCGCCAAGGCTGGATCTGAAGATTTGTCAATCGGCGGGTCAGCGGCAACCAGAGTGGGCATGCCAACCAAGCACAACGGTGCCAACCCGAATGCCTTCGGCTTTCGATATTGACCTCTCAAATCCGCTCGATGACGCAGCGCCCGGGCGTACAGCCAGGCGCCTACGGCCAAACGATTAGGGAATTCAACGATGTCAAATGCCAACATGCGACTGACCGTTCCAGAAGCTTTTTCTTCTCCTCTGACCAAGTCGAGTTATCTGCGCCTCGGCTCTTATTCGGACGAAGAGGCAAAACTTGTCACTGGTCTCGCGGCGACGGTCAACGATGATCCGGCAGTGACCCGCGAGCATGAGAGCGACAACGTTGGCATACTTGCCTTCACCAACAAGGACTTCCAGACAAATGTCGAAGGCGCGGCACTGTTGAAAATCGGGTGCGGCCAAACGATGGAGGTCACGAACGGCAACGTCCAGCACAAGGTGCCAAAAGGCATCTATGAGATCTCCGCCGAGAATGGCGTGTCAATCACTGCTGGCAGCGCTGCGACGTCCGCAGACATCACCCTGACGGCTTCGAACCGGGTCAAATTGGTCAATAAGGGTGACAAAGTAGAAACGACCACTGGCAACACCGAAAAGCGGATTATGGGCAATACCGAGGAATTCTTCGACGGAACAAAACTCACTTGTATGCGCGGCGCGGCTACCCAGCTGACGATGGCCAGGAAAGTATCAATCTTCTTTGGAGAAGCGTTCGCCTATAAGATTTCAAGAGAATGTGCATTTAATCTGAGCGATAAGCAATCTGTCACGGTTGGCAACAACCTCAACATTGTCCAAGGCGACGACGTCAAGCACGTGATCGGCAACTCGATTAAGTGTGTCTTGGGTGAAATGGACCCGCGGAGCGGGACCGCTTGAACCGGTTTGTTAGTTGGAAACTGACCGCTCCTGACCCCTTTCTATCACGCTGCCAGAGACTCTGTCTGCTGCAGTTGCTGTGGGCATGTGGTCAACGCGTCAGCGTTGTCCACCATGTCCACAGACTTCGCGGCCTGCATCCGTTCGCGCCAGACCGCCATCGGCGTGCGATAGCCGTGCGCCTGATGAAGGCGACGATGGTTGTAGAAGGCGATCCAGCTCGCGACCCCTGCCTTGGCCTCGCGGCCGTCGGCATAGCCCTTGAGATAGATGTCCTCATGCTTGAGCGACCGCCACAGCCGCTCGATGAAGACGTTGTCCATCCAACGACCGCGGCCATCCATGGAGATCTTGATCCCTGCGCTCGCCAACGCGCCGGTGAAGGCCGCACTGGTGAATTGGCTGCCTTGATCGGTGTTGAATATCTCCGGCGTGCCATACTTCGCCAGCGCCTCGTCCAGAGCCGCCACGCAGAACGAGACGTCCATCGTGTTCGACAACCGCCACGCCAGAACCGCACGGCTCGCCCAGTCGATGATGGCGACGAGATAAAGAAAGCCGCGGCCGATGGGCAGATACGTGATGTCGGCCGCCCATACCTGGTTTGGCCGGTCGATCGTCATGTTGCGCAACAGATAGGGATAGATCTTGTGGCCTGGCGCCGGCCTCGTCGTGTTCGGCCTTGGTCCCAGCGCCGCGATGCCCATCTTGCGCATCAACCGCTGCACGCGCTTGCGATTGACCTGAAGCCCCTCAGCCTTCAGCATCGCGGTCATTCGCCGCGAGCCCAGGAACGGCCAGGCGGTGAACAGCTCGTCGAGGCGCCGCATCAGGGCAAGGTCGTTGTCGTTGGCCGGCCGGGGCGGCCGGTAGACCCCAGAGCGCGCGATACCAAGCAACATGCATTGCCGGCGGATCGACAGCGCCATGTCGGCGCGATCGAGCATTCCTCGACGGTCCGGCGTGCTCATCTTCCGGACCTCCGCGCTAAAAAATCGCGCTCGATTGTCAGTTGTCCAATCTTGGCATGTAGCTTCTCGATCTCGCGTTCGCGAGCGTCCTCGCTCTCGCGCCCGACACCCGCGTCAAAGGCCCGGGCCGCCTGGTCCAGCAGTTGCTTCTTCCAGGCATAGATCTGGTTCGGGTGAACCTCGTAGCGCTGGGCCAGATCGGCCACCGTCGCCTGCTCCCGCACGGCTTCCAGCGCGATCTTTGCCTTCAGTGCCGCGTCGATCTTGCGTCTCGTCTTCGTCGTCATCATGCGCTCCGTCTATCAAACGGAGCAGCCCCTTCCAACTAAGCACGTGGTCCCAAAATCGGGGTCCATTTCATGGGACCCGACTTCAAGTCGGCAGATAGTAGTCAAACAATTCTCAAAACAAGCAGTTTCAAATACGTACCCGTTGAGGACCTGAAGGTGGTCGGCCGCGACACCAAGGTCTGCAAGACCAGCGTGTCCGTTACAGAAGAAGATGTGAGGCAGGGCAAGTCAAGCACGGCGCAGCACGAGCTTGTCACCCGAGCAGCAGAGACCATGTCCAGCACCGGTAAGAAGGAAGTCATACAAAAGGACCAGATCATCTTCCTGTAGCTGACCAGAGAGCAAGAATGACGATGTGAATGCTGATCGAAAAATGACCCCCATCGGCGTCATCGGGACCCCTTCAGGCCATTGATTTCATTGAATTGAAATGATGGGACCCCCACGCCGATCATGGTTGAGACCCCACGCCGAAACACACTTTTGGCGCTGAAGTGGAGAACTTGCGACGATCTAGCTTCGGACGCGGGAGATTGGCGTGGACCCAGACAATTTCAATCCATTCGATCCATTCGATCCAGGTTGGCTGCAGGCGTACTACGCCATGTTGCAACAACAGGCAGAGCCGGCCGCGCCAGGAGCGGTAGACCAGGTCGCGCACGAGGACTCTGAGCAGCACTTGGCCGAGGAGCGCCAAGGCGGTGCTACTCCCATCGCAGGGGGCCGCCCACCGCGCTCAAACCCTGACTATCCTCATCTGTCCGATAACGACGAGAACCTCATCAGCTCGGCTCTCGAGGCCGGGGTTGTGCGCGGGAATCTAACAGAAGGAACAGTACGCAAATACGCTGGCGTTCTTCGTCGATTGGGCGATCATCTCGGGGCGCGAGGGCAAGCCATTGATGCAATCGATCATGATTCTTTGGTCGCTCACGCCCAAGAGTTTTTTTCGGATGTCTCTCATGTTGGCTCCGCATTGACGTCCCTTAGGAGATATCGTGAGCTTGGACCAATTGATGTGGGTGCTGCCCCCATCGCAGGGAGCCGCCCACCGCGCTCAAACCCTAACTATCCTCATCTGTCTGATAACGACGAGAACCTCATCAACTCGGCTCTCGAGGCCGAGCGCGGGAATCTAACAGAAGGAACAGTATGCGTTTACGCTCGCGCTCTTCGTCGATTGGGCAATCGTCTAGGGGCGCGAGGCCAAACCATTGATGCACTCGATCATGTTTCCTTGGTCGCTTACGCCGACGAGTTTTTTCCGAAAGACCCGCATGTGGGTCCCGCGTTGACGATCCTTCGGAGGCATCGCGAGCCTTTCTCTGTGGAAGACGAGAGTCTCATCGACCGGGCCATCGAGGCAGCTGCTGGGCACCGAGACTGGCACAGCAAGACCGCCCGGCGGTATAATCGCACTTTGCGTAACTTGGCGAATTCTCTCGGGCCAAGTCAAACGATTACTGCACTCGATCACGAATCGCTGCTCGACCACGCCCACAGGGTATCACGGTGTGCCCGCCACCTGACGGACCTGAAAACCGCCTTGCAAGCGCTTCGTGAGTATCGTGGCTCAAACACATTAGCTGAGCGCGGGCCTCCACATCACAGTTCCACGGCAGAACGCGGACATATCATCGATGATGCAGCTCGTTCCAACCAGCGAACAGCGACTACGCCGTCTATCGGCCTGATACGTGAGTCCGGCAACAGTAGCCTCGGGGACGGTGCTTCGGGCGCAGTCGGCTCCTGGCAGATGGGGGAACAGGCAGCCCATTCGCCATTGCAAGCTGTCGATCCGGGGGAACTCTGGCAGGAAGTGGACCAAGCTGGCCAGCTGCCCGCCGACAGTTGGGACCTCGCGAACTTTTGGGCAGGCATGCCGTCTTCCTTAAGCCTGTCGCAACAATCATCCGCTCCGGCAGCCGCCCTACCGGCTCGGCCGCCGCCGCGTGATTTCGGATATCTCCTTCCCCTGCAATTTGATCCCTCGCAATTCAATGGCCCCCAACCGGCCCCCGGCGTCCTGATCGGAGCACTGGACAGAGCAGGGCTCCTACCGAGGCCGTCGCAGTGGCCGACGAATTTGTCTATTAACACTCAGCCTTACACGGCATCGTTCGATAGCCGAGCGTGGGAGCCGGCCGTAAACAATCCGCTAGGCAGACAAGTTATTATTCAGCCGGTCCACGATCCTGGCGGATCCTCGGCCGGTGGAGCATCCCGTCCGCCGCTCGCGGATATCGGGCCGCTCATCCGCGCGGGATGGGAGCACGGCGAAAGCTGGCTCCCAAACCATGCCGAGCCGCAAGTGGCAAGTTGCGATCAGTCGCAGCTTGGGCGCGAGGCGAACCAGATCGCGGCACAGGTACCTGCCGGCTGGAGCTCAGCGTGGCCATTGCAGTCCGCGCAGTCGGACCGCAATGAGCACGGCTACGCGCACGGCGCACAATCGTGGAGCGCGCCGAGTTACCAAGCCAGCGACACACGACCGATTGGCGCACAGGACTGGGGTGGCACCAGCGGTGCCGAAAGCATGGGACCATCAGAGATGCCCACGGGCTTTTGGGGGCGTCATTTCGAAGAGAACATCGTCAGCGATCCTTGGCAACACACCAGTACTTCTGGCTCCGATCGGCACAGCGCCGCCGCCATCGGAGGGCCGCCCGCGGCACATCACCAGGCGCCCTCACAGGCACTCGCGGGCGCATCGCTGCCTGCCTTGTCTGTCGGCCCGTTGAGCGACACGCTCCAAGCATTTTTGGCGCGATTCAATGCCTACGTGGGACAAGCCAGTGGCCAAGGACTGAATTGCCTGCTGGAAACGGTTCTTCAATTGGCCAGCAACACGGAGCGACAGGACGACGAAACGCCGCAGACTCAGCAACTTCAGCAACAGGCTCAGTTGTTGCGGAATAGCCTGGTTCAAGACGGCACGGTCGATCCGCATGGCGAAATCGACCTTTACGGCGCTGGTGTCGGGGTCGTGCTGGCGACCAGTTTTGGCCTGCGCATTCAAGCCATCGAGGCACATGCGAATGGCGGGTGGACCGTGCATCCTGTCCTGGGTCAGGAAGGTCGACTGGTGCACATTTTGCACACGCCGGGGCATTTCCAGCCGCTGTGGCCTCGGCACTAAGAAAGAAAAGCCGAAGCCCGCGCGAGCTCGGTACTGCAGCCCCAGCGCATGCGACGGCGATGAGCGCGCAGACACCGGCGGTGCTGGTGCCACAAAGTCAGCAACGTGCTCGACAAGGTCGCCAAATCCGTGCAGGGCGCGATGAAGAACGATCTGCGGAACGTCTATCTGGCACCGAGCCGGGTGAAAGCCGAAGCCGCGATCGACACCTTCGTCGAGACATACCGTGCCAAATACGGGCCTGCGGTCGAGTGCTTGATCAAGGATCGTGAGGCGCTGCTCGCGTTCTTCGACCTCCCTGCCGAGCATTGGGTTCATCTGCGCACCTCGAATCCGATCGAGAGTGTGTTCGCCACGGTGCGTCACCGGACGGTGCGAACGAAAGGATCGCTCTCGCCGAAAACCGCGAAGCTGATGGTGTTCAAGTTGATCGGCGCCGCATCGAAGACCTGGCGCCGATTGAAAGGAGCAAATCAGTTGCCGAAGGTCATCGCCGGTGTGAAGCTTACTGACGGCATTGAGGTCATTCCGACCGCTGAAAGCCACGCCGCCTGATCAGGCCGCGTCACCCAGAATCAGCCATAGCTCAATTCCTTTCCGTCAGTGAGAGCCTTGAGCGTCAGGCGAGTCGAAGCCAGTTCATTCCAGGATCTCGCCACCTCACGCCATCTTGCTTGTCGTGTGGGCAATAGCTCAAGCATCCTTTGCGCCTTGCGTGCAGCCGGGAACTTCCCGACGCGCTTAGCCTCGTCCAGGGTTTTGCGCAGCTTTGCTTCGGTTTGTTTCCATCCGCAGCCGGTCGTTCTGCCCTCGACGAAGTAATCCATGGAGATACGGAAGGTCAGAGCACGGCTTGCGGCGGCGTGCGATTCCAACTCGGGTTCGTTCAACCATTGACGAAGCGCTTCGAGCTGGTCCGGCATGCTAAGCGAGGAAACGTCGCCGTCCTCGAAGATCACGAATGAGGCGAATGACGCGACATCGAGTTGCAGGTCCAGATCTTGCGATTCCAGCCAACTAGCGATTGCTTCAATTGGAGACATCACGTTGGCTCTCCTTCTTGACGGTCTGATTGCGCTTGATGCCCCTAAACAGGTAGTGCTCATCGTGAGCGCGATTCGGCCCGAAGAACGTTGCACTGGTCAACTACAAGAATTTGTAGGCCGCGCTGGTCAATGGCTGGCGATGAGGGCCTACCTCCCCTCGAAAGTTTCGACGTTCTCATGAACGCTAAGTCGGTTTCGAAGAGCGGACATTCGGAGAGAACCGCGTCCGCCGGCGCCCCCCGAACGACGCAATCAACGTGCCGCTTGAAATTGGAGGTTCTTACCGGTCGCTTCGCACTGCATACCGGCACTATTCCTTGCCGGCCTTCCCGCGCACACTCAGTAAGACTAGCGCGATCTCCGGCTTGGTCCGGATCCAACTTCGGCAGGAATGCCCCCTTGCGCCGCCGATCGCATGGAAACAGGATCCCCCCGCATACGGAGCGCCACTTCATAACTCGAGACCGCGGTCCCCGAGCACCTTGCGCATCAACGCGCCCTTGATCTCGCGGGTGATTTCTTTGAGGAGATCGGGTCCGAGCCCCTGCGCGGCTTCGGCTATGAGCTGCGGCGCGGCATCGGTCAGGTGAAGATCGGCGAGCCGTTGCTGCAGGCGCGTCTCGAACTCCTCGCCCATCGCATCGGCGAGCCGTTCCTGCATCGCTGCATAAGCCTCGGGTGCAATGCGGCTCACCACGGTTTCCAAGGGTTGCCAGCGGGTTACCAGATAGTCGGCGAATCCTGCCGCCTCTTCGTCTCGCACGCGTGTCTCGGCCGCAATGAGGTCGTCCTCGGTGACGTAGGAGACGGTGAAGAAGCGCATGTCCGGAGCGATATGCCGCAGCTTGAGCCGCTCGCGCAGCTTGATCTGATAGGCGAGATAGACCTCGATCTCGTCGACAAAGCGGAGCGAGCTGACTTTCTGCCGGGCGATCTTCTCGAGCTGGTCCAAGCGGAACAGCACGCGGGCTTGCTCGATGAGCTCGTTGAGCCGCTCGTCATAGGCCCCGTCCTCGACATCAGCGTTTAGACGTACGGACTGCATGCCGTTCCAGGTCAAAGTGATGCGATCCTCGCAGGTCTCGCTCGCCCCGAAGGCCAGTTCGAAGTACTGCTCGCGCAACCGAGGCCTGATTGCCGCCTGCCGCAAATCCTCGGCCACCGCCTGCCGGAACTCGGGGTTGCCATAGTTCACGGTGTGCCGCAGCCTGTCGAGGAAGAAGGCATACTGCTGGGCGCTCGGTTCATCAGTGACGGTCTGCCAGGCGGCCACCACCTGCGGCTCGCCCTCCAGCCAGTCCGCGACGACCTCGGGCAGAGGCCGCGGCGGCGCTTGCTCCGATCCTTCGCCTCGCGAGAAGAAGAGGTATGGGCCGGCATAGCCCGGGACGTCGCAGGCTGCCGCCAGATTGGTCCGTACCCGCTCGGATAGCGGATTACCCGTCAGATCAGCGACGCACTCAGGGCCGAGCCGCGTCAGCAGCGTCTCGGGCAGGCTGGTCAGCTGGTTGTTGCTTGCGCCGAGAAATTCGAGCCCGGCCGGGAGGCGGGCCGGCAGATTGGTCAGCCGGTTGAAGCTAGCGTTGAGCTCCAGAAGCGTGGCCGGAAGGTTATCGGGCAAAGTAGTCAGCTGATTGTCCTGGACGTCGAGGCGCAAGAGCCCGGCCGGGAAGGCGGCCGGCAGGTTGTTCAGCTGGTTGCGCATGGCGTAGAGCACATGGAGGCCGGTCGGAAGGACGTTGGGCAAGCTGGTCAGCTGATTGTCCTGGACCTCGAGGCGCAAGAGCCCGGCCGGGAAGGCGGCGGGCAAGGCTGTCAGGGATAGGAACGAAAGGTCCAGCGGCGCATGGGCCGCGGCGGCATCAAGCCAGGCTCTCGTTCGTCTTACGGCCTCTTGCCGATTCTCCTGTTCACCCTGTCCGTCGTCGGCAGCCCAGCCCTCCAGAACCTGGTCCTGCGCCGTTTCGCGAGAAGCCCGAGCCTCGCGGTTCGTCGGATCGCCAGCGGCAGAGATGCGCGCCCTGGTCAAGGATCCAACCCACTGCGTTGCGGCCCGGGAGAGCGTGGATAGGCAGCCTGGCTGTTGGTCTCGTTCGGAAGAGACAGCAGTAACGCCGTCCTCCTGTTGGTCCTGTCCTGGGTTCATCGATGCCGTCTCTCCGGTCGCCAAAACAAAGGGAATGCAAGGGAGCGGCGCTTCTCGATGCCCGTAGCCCACAATTTTACAGCTTCAACCTCGCATTGATCAGGATCAATCGAGCAAGTCTCATTGTGTAATCGTGAGCCGCGGTGATGCGTGCGACGTCCTTCAATTGCTGGTTATTCGTTCCTGCAATCGGCATGCCGCACGCGAAAGAGTTGCTGCTGTCGATGGCTGTCGAGAACCGCGTAAATCTGGCGACATCGGACGCGGGCAGAGCATCCAGGCGGTCTAAGTCGTCGAACCGATGGTGGCCAACGACGGCTGGGCTGGCCGCTGCTGTCAAGGCCGCCAGCCGCCGAAGGCGGTGGCCGCAGGCCAGCCGTTACAGCGGCGACCGGCCCAACCATCCTCCCTCCGAGGGTTGATGGCCTCGATGCGAGAGGTTCTTGAGCGGACCGCGGTGCGGATGTTGCAAAACGCAGCGACAACACGAGAACGCACAGCGTGCCGCGCGGAATGCTCTGATGACATCTGCAGGTTATTTTTGTGCGCCCGTTGCCGCGTTCAGGTTCTCGTCGATTGTTTAGCTATGCGATTTGGAAGTCTGATGCCTCACGCGTATTGATTTTGAACTATTACCGACACGGCCGCGTTATGTCTCTAAACGCATCCGTGCGGAAGGGCGGCGGCTTTTTGCCCTTGGCACGGCGCTTGCTGGGTGCCATGGCCACTGAATGAATAATCCAGTTCAAACTCGCGCTGACCACACCCATGAATTGCTCCTTCCAAACCGGACGAGGGCAGCATGAAACAGTATGTTCGCGCTTCGGCAGTATTCGAATGATTACGCGCCGCGATTTTCTGGCAGGTACTGGCCTTGCCATCGTCGCCGGTATGGCCCCTATCGACTTCCTTCGGGCTCAACAGTTCTCACCCTACTATCCACCATCTCTGACAGGTCTACGCGGCAGCCATCCTGGCTCATTCGAGGCGGCACACGCACTTGGACGCGAGGGTAAGGGTTTCCAAGCTGCACAAACGCCTGTGGAGGAAACTTACGATCTGGTCGTTGTCGGCGGCGGCATCAGCGGCTTGTCTGCCGCATGGTTCTATCGACGGAAACACGGTGCGGACAAGTCAATTCTCATCCTTGAGAACCATGATGATTTCGGCGGACACGCCAAGCGCAACGAATTCACACTCAGTGGCCGGTTAATCATCGGCTATGGTGGCACGGAAACCATCGATTCTCCGCGCACCGGCTATGGCGAAGTCGCAGCCGGCCTGCTGAAATCGCTGGGCATCGATCTCGATCGATTCACCGCGGCATTCGACCGTACTTTCTACGCATCCAGGAATCTGAGCCGCGGTGTCTTCTTCAACAAGGAAAACTGGGGCGAGGACAAGCTCGTAACCGGCGATCCGTTCTGGATGGCAGATGACGACCAACTTCCCAATCGACTCAACGCCCGCCCGCTAAAAGACTTCATCGCTGATTTTCCACTCGCGGAAGCTGACAAGGCGGCTCTTGTTGCCTTCCATGAAGCGCCTATCGATTATCTCAAGGGAATGGCTTTGGATGCCAAGGAGAAGATTCTCGCCAGAACCAGCTACCGGGACTATCTCATCAAGCATGCCGGGCTGAGCGAGAGGGCTGCGCAGTACTTCCAAGGACGTTTTAACGACCTCTTCGCGTCAAGTTCCGACGCAGTGTCGGCGCTGGCTGCAATGAACACCGGCTTTCCGGGCTTCGATGGCCTAGGCATGAATACCGAACGGGCCACCGACAAGGACGCGGATGATCCCTATATCTGCCATTTCCCGGACGGCAATGCCTCCATCGCCCGCCTACTGGTCCGCAGCCTCATCCCTGGTGCGGCGCCGGGCACGACAATGGATGACATTGTCCTTGCACGGTTCGACTATAGCAGGCTCGATGAAGCCACTTCGCCGGTGCGGCTCCGCCTCAATAGCATCGCGGTGAATGTTAGGAACTTCGATGATCATGCAGATGTCAGCTACGTGAAAGGAGGTACGCTACGCAAGGTTCGCGGACGCAAATGCATCCTCGCCGGATACAACATGATGATCCCATTCCTTTGTCCTGAACTGCCGGAGGAACAGAAGCTAGCGCTCCGAAAGAACGTCAAGATGCCACTGATCTCTACAAACGTGGTGGTGCGGACTTGGAAGGCGTTCCTTGAGCTCGGCATTCACGAACTCTATGCGCCGACCGGAACATGGGCCCGCGTCAAGATGGATTTTCCAGTCAAGCTCGGTGGATACCAACATCCGAAGGATCCGTCAGAGACAATGTGCGTTCACATGTACTGTGCTCCAACCACGCCGAATCAGGGTCTAGATGCACGCGACCAGTCGAGGCTTGGGCGCCAGAGATTGCTGGAGACGCCCTTCGAGAAGTTGGAGCACGATATCCGCGACCAGCTCAGTCGCCAGCTCGCTGGCAGCAGCTTCGATGAAGGACGGGATATCCAGGGCATTACCGTCAATCGCTGGCCCCATGGCTATGCCTACTCTCCGAACAGCCTATTCGACGACCCGAATGAGATGGCGCACACGATGACGGTGGCGCGGCGCCCCTTCGGCAATGTTGCGATTGCCAATTCCGATTCCGGCTGGGAACCCCTTACCCAAGCGGCGATCTATCAAGCTTGGCGTGCCGTCGGCGAGATCGACTAGCCGGCAGGAGTGACTGGCCTATGTGCGGGCTAGAGCATTCGGCGGCTGAGTTGAATCGATTGTGATGGCCGGGGGGATTCCCGAACTGCCGCGAATATGAGTCGCTGGGCTCCACCAGATTTGGGTGCTGATTCCGACGAAGCCGCCCCTTTAGTCCGATTTGATCGCGCCCCCGGATTCCGAGATGATCTCGCCCCCGGGGTACGAGGCTCTGCTGGCGTACTTTTGTTATTTCGTTCGCATGAGGTGTCAAGCTTTCTTGGTTTGCTTTCGGCGCAAGCTTTCGCCGGCAAGATCGATGCGGTGGGCGTTGTGCACCAGTCGGTCGAGGATCGCGTCGGGGGGAGTTGGCTGGTAACAATGGTGGAGCGGCGACCGTATCGGTCTTCGAGTATTTCAAGGAGGTCGTGACGAGCCGGATCGTCGAGCGGCTCCAGACCCCAATCGTCGAGTATTAGGAGCTGGACACTGCCGAGCTTGCGCTGCAGTCGTGCGTGGCGGCCATCGCCGCGGGCGAGCGCCAGATTGGCAAACAACCTCGGCACACGTTGATACAGCACGGAGCGATCGTCACGGCAGGCCTTATGGCCGAGCGCGCAGGCCAACCAACTTTTGCCGACGCCTGATGGCCCACAGATGGCTAGATTGTCGTGAGCGTCGATCCAATCGCCGGCGATGAGCTTGAGGAACAGAGCTCGGTCGAGGCCGCGCTCACTGCGATAGTCGACATCCTCGGGGGCGGCCTGATGACGCAATTTTGCAAAGCGCAGGCGGGCGGCGAGCTTACGGTCGTGGCGGGAGCTCCATTCCCGATCGATCAGCAAGCCCAGCCATTCAGCATGGTTGAGCTGTTCGGCCTCGCTATTGGCGATCAGTTCATTAAACGCTTTGGCCATGCCGATCAGGCCCATGGCGTTGAGGCGATCGAGAGTGGGATGGGTAAGCATGCTTGTTCTCCTGTCAATGGTAGTAGCGGGGACCGCGGATGTTTGGATGCTCGATCGGCTTGGCCGACGTCGCGCGTGACGCCGGCGCCTGGTCGAGACGGTTGTCCAGGATGGAGCGTACCGAGCCGTAGGTTCGTGCGCCGATCTCGAGTGCGCGTCCGCAGGCAGCATCGACTCTTTCTCGGCCAAAGCCCTTGGCCGGGCGGATAATGCCCAGACAAGCGCGGAAGCCCTGCTCGGGATGTGGCCGCTCGGCCAAGATCTTCTCGACGAGCAGCGCCGTATCGGAGCCGATGGCCGACGCTTCCCGCTTGATCCGCTCGATGGTCCAGTCGGCGAAGCGCCGATGCGCCGACGGCATGTGTTCGGCCACGGTGCTGTGCTTTCCATTGCCGCTGGAGCGCCGATGGACAGCGATCCGCTCGCCCTTGCGGAACAGCTCGATCGTGTTAGCCGTGATCCGAGCTTCGACCTGCTCGCGCGCGAAGCGCCAAGGAACCGAGTAATAATGACGGTCGATTTCGACATGATAGTCGAGGCCAGCCCGGCGGATCCGCCGTTCAGCGTAGACATAGCGCTCCGCCGGCAGGGGCTTAAGCGCCGGCCGGTCGATCTCCTCAAACAACTGCCGCCGGGTGCAGCCGACCCGGCGCAGCACCCGACGATCATTCAAATCGGTTAGAAGCGCGAAGATCGACGCATTGACCTCGGCCAGGCTGTAAAAGACACGGTGGCGCAGCCGACCCAGAAGCCAGCGTTCGACAATGCGCACCGCCGCTTCGACCTTGGCTTTGGCAAAAGTTGTCGACTGCAGGTCATGCGGGTACGACCCAGCAAAAGGTGCGGATCACGCATCCCTTCCATCCGCTTTGCGGTCGCAAGTTCGAGCTGATCTGTCGGCGCCGTCATTGGGGCGAAGACCGGGTGGTCTATGAGGGTCAGAACGGTCGACTTTGTACGATCGCGAGCGCATGGACCGATATCGATCCACCCGATGAGTTCCGGCTGATCGCTACGGGTAGAGCAGCCTTTTGCGCGGTTGAGCGGAACGATGCGACCGGCAGTATCAGCCCGACGCCGCGCGGTGGCAGAAGCCGGTCTCCGTTGGAGCCGCATCGAGCCTGGTTGCTGGAACTCAACGCCAAGGAACCGGATCTGACCTTGGTAGAATTGGCGCAGCGCATACAGCAGGCGCTGGGGCTGCAGACGACGGAGGGCTCGATCCGTCGCTTCTTCAAGCGCCATGGCATCAGCTTCAAAAACACCATCTCGGACAGCGTCCGCCTGTGGGCGTAGAAACGGCTAAGGTCCATCCTCGTCACGGAAGGGAGCGGCCGGCGGCTTTTTGGTGGCAAGTTACCCCGCAAAAAAACATGGTCCATGGGTTGTTGCGCACGTGAGAGTGGTGACGCCGTCAGGCGATCCCGTTTAGGAAATTGATCATCAGTGCAGCCCAGCCCTTCCGGTCTCATGGGAGGATTGGCAATGCGACGGAACAAATCGAACAACCAAGGTCGCGGCACGATGTCGGTGGTGCATCCAAATGCGGCCGCGATCGACGTCGGGGCCACGATGCACATGGCCGCCGTAAATGCAGATCGCACACCTGAGCCGGTACGCAGCTTCGGTACCTTCACAACTGATCTGCATCGGCTGATTGACTGGTTTGTAGAGTGCGGCGTCGATACGGTCGTCATGGAGTCGACCAGCGTCTATTGGATCCAGATCTTTGAGCTCCTCGACGCTCGTGGCTTTGCGGGTTCCTTGTCAATGCGCGCGATGCCAAACATGTGCCCGGACGCAAGACCGACGTCAGTGATGCGCAGTGGCTGCAGCGACTTCACTCCTTCGGTCTGCTGCGCGCAAGCTTTCGGCCCAAGGGTCAGATAGCTGAATTGCGTGCCTACCTGCGTCAGCGTGAGCGCCTGCTGGAGTATGGGGCATCTCATATCCAACATATGCAGAAGGCCTTGACTGAGATGAACGTGCAGCTCCATCACGTCGTCGCCGATATTACCGGTTCGACCGGCTTGCGGATTATCCGCGCGATCCTTGCCGGTGAACGCGATCCCGCAGTGCTGGCGTGCATGCGGGATCGGCGTTGCCACGCCACTGCCGAGACAATTGAGAAAGCGCTCGCCGGTAACTACCGCGTTGAGCACCTGTTCGCCCTCGAACAGGCGCTCGCTCTCTACGACACGTACCAACAGAAGGCATTTGCCTGCGACGCTCGGATCGAGGCCGTCTTGAAAGAACTGAGCGTCCGTCGCGGTCGCAAAGGAGGTAAATTGCCTGCGGCCCGTCAGAACAGATCCCGGCAACAGAATTCATTGCTGTTTGATGTTCGCGCAGCGCTCTTCGCGCTACTGGGCAAGGACCTTACCCAGATCAATGGTCTCGGCCCCTATCTCGCGCTCAAGCTCATCGCCGAGTGCGGCGACGACCTCTCCGCTTGGCCGAGCGCGAAGCACTTTACGTCCTGGCTCTGCTTGGCTCCGAGCAACAAGATCTCCGGTGGCAAAGTGCTCTCGGCGCGCACGCGCCGCTCGGGGAGTCGGGCCGCGGCGCTTCTGCGGCTTGCTGCGGCAACTGTGGGACGAACCGCTACCGCGCTAGGGTCCGGACTCAATTGAGCCAATAGGTGACTGCGGCGGCGATGAAGGCTGCACTGAGGTAATTCCTGGCGAGTTTGTCGTATCGGGTGGCGATGCGACGCCAGTCTTTGAGTCTGCACCACATACGTTCGACGCGGTTTCGCTGCTTGTAAGCGCGTTTGTCGTAAGGAATAGGGCTGCGCCTTGATGTGGTCGAGGGGATGACCGGTTCAGCTTTGCGGCCCTTGATCAGGTGGCGCAGGTGATCGGCGTCGTATCCGCGGTCGGCGATCAGGCGGCGGAAGGGGCCGATAGCGCGGACCAGATCGGCGGCAACGGTGATGTCGTTGACATTGCCGGCGGTGAGCAAAAGTACCCGAGGCCGCGAGCGGCCGATACCTTGCGCGAAGTCCCCCCTTTTGCGCCAGCGGCGGAGCGGTGGGCTTTGACGTGGGTGCTGTCGATGGCGACGGTGCCGAAGATGCCGCTATGACCGGTCAGAGCCTTGAAGATGTCGTGCCAAATCCCCTGACGGCTCCAGCGATTATAGCGATTGTAGATCGTCGTGTAGGGACCATACCCCGCCGGGCAATCGCGCCAGCGACCGCCCGAACGCAGCATGTAGACGATCCCGCTGATCACCCGGCGATCGTCGACGCGACGCGCTCCACGCCGACCACGGGGCAACAACGGCTCGATCCGCCGCCATTCCGCATCGTTCAAAAGGTAGAGCGCCTTCGCCATCCCGGCCTCCAAATCATCTTCGGAGACCTTGAATCACAAACCGGGCTCAGCCGGAATCCTTATTGAGTACAGACCCTAGGCGCCTTTTACAGGCGGCTCTCGGCACGCATCGGCAAAGCCAAAGCAGTGACCGCCACAGCGCGCAAGATTGCAGTGCTGTTTTACAACGCAGTGCAACACGGGATGAACTATGTAGACCCTGGCGCGTCCTATTACGAGACCCGATACCGCGAGCGGGTGATTGACAATCTGCATCGGCGAGCGAAGGCCTTCGGCTTCGTACTCCAGCCCGTTGGCCCACCCCCCGGCGTGGCCGTTTCTTAGGAAAGCCTGCACGCCGCCGAACAGGATCGGCCCGACGTTGCTCAGGCGCGTGAGCAATGGCGGGTCCGCCAAACAGGCCTTGATCCCAAGAAGCTGGTCTTTGTCGACGAGACTGGGACCAATACCAAGATGGTCCGTGGCTATGGACGCTGTCCCAGAGGCCAGCGGCTGATCGGCAAGCAGCCTTGGGGACATTGGAAGACAACCACCTTTACCGCTGGCTTGCGCTGCGACGGCATCAGCGCCCCTGGGTCTTGGATGGCCCCATGAATCGCGACGCCTTCCTCACCTATGTTGAGGCAGTGCTCGCTCCCACCCTCGCGGCGGGAGACATGGTGGTGATCGACAACCTGCCAGCTCACAAAGGCGAAGAGGTGAAGAAAATCATCCAGGCCAGGGGCGCAACGCTGGTCTTCCTGCCGCCTTACTCACCCGACCTCAACCCCATCGAGATGCTCTTCGCCAAGCTCAAGGCTCTCCTGCGCAAGGCCGCCGCGCGAACCCGCGACGCACTCTGGGACAAGATCGGCGAGGTACTTGATGCCTTCTCAGCACAGGAATGTGCAAACTACTTTCGACACGCAGGCTATGCGTCAACTTAAGTGACGAATGCTCTAGGTTCGCCAGCTCCTGCGGACTAAAATGAGAGAGCCCTTGCTCGCGGGCGCGGCGACAGAGTTCTGTGGCGATGTTGGCTGTGGCTTGGCGACAGACCGCCTCTTCCGGCCATTTGCTGAAGCCGTTCACCAAGTTCGCCACGTCCTGGTGATTAAAATTAGACAGCCCACCCCCTCCGCGGGCGGCGCGGCGACCGTTGAGCACATGGTCCCCTCGAGCGCGCAATGAAACGTGGCGGACCCGCAACCCAGGACGAGTCCATATGGTGCGTCGGTCCCGATGTCACTCTTGTCGGAGACGCTGGGTGCGCCGACGGACGATTTGAACGCGAAAGCCAATTCAGATTCGACGCAAGGAAAACTAACGCTCTCGCGCTTTCTCCCTCACAGCGAGTTAACCTGAATCATCAGCAGTGCACAGCCCTCCACGTCGAGGAGTGCAATGCGCCCGTCAGGCCACCTTCTGCGACGATGCCGTCGTGCCAACCTGGCTCGGAGCGTATGCGGCTTGCATTGGACTGGCCTCGAGGCGCTCCTTCAGGTTATTCAAATAGTCCTCGGCATAGGATTGCGCCTGCGAGACCGCCAAATCGACCCCGGCATTCGCGGCCCTTTCAATGAGTTCTTTCGCTAGCCCCTCGCGCATCGCGATTTTGACCTCGGGCCCGGAGATACAGCCCACCACCTGCGCCGCGTCACTGAAGCCGGCCTCTTCGAGCGCCTGTGTAATATCGCCTCCGCTAATGGCGGCGTGAAGAACATTCGCCGCTTGCGACTCCCATTCGAGGCCCATTGATGCAAGATCGGCCAATTGGCCCAGGCCCGGAATGAAGCCGAGCGCGCCAACCGCTGTGGCGGCCCAGTGAAACGCCTTCGCTTGAGAAGTGAGCACGTGGTCGAGTGTAGTCTTCGCGTCGTTGAGCCCCTGCTTCATCGCCTGCTTCATATTGTCTCCGTTAACGGCGGTGTGGAGAAGATTCGCCGCTGCCGACTCGCATTCGAGGGTCAAGGATGCAAGGCTGAAACCCTGACCCAGGGCTGGAATGAAGTCGAGCACGCCAACCTCTTTGGCGGCCCAGGCAAGCGTCTTCGATCCAGCAATGATCACGTCGTCGAGGGCGTGCATGAGGGCGCCGCCGTTCTTCTTCACAGACTTGATATCGGGCTGGTCGGCCACGCCCATCATCATGTCCGCGACCGCGGACTGCTCGGCCGCGGTTTTGGGAACATGGGTCTTGGTCTGCTGAACGGTGCGGTTCGCAGCCGACATGTTGCTGTAGAAGTTCGTGAAGTCGTTGTTGCTGATGTTACCGGAATCGACCCTATGTCCGCCACCGAAGTCGAAGAACTTATGATGGGTCTTGTAGCCCGTAATCGAATTGTTCAGCAGTGCGAACAACAGCGGATCCGAGAGCAGCTGCGACGCCGCTTGCCGTACCTTCGGATCAAGACTCTTGTCCTCGGCCATGCTCGCCAACTTGTCCCGGGTCAGCACGCCGCCTCCAAAGAAGGCGCCCTGATTCTTGTTGATCGTGTCGAGCGTGCTCAGCTCGGTTCGCGTGAGGCCCATCGACGATGAAGCGACTTGAAGGAAATCCTCTTTGTGGACCTGATCAATCGCACCACCGTACAGCTGCCTCCAGGCATCCGGGTGGTCGAGGAAGTATTGAGCCGCCGCGATCACCTGCGGCGGGCTCTTGCCAGTATGCGCGTTGCCGTCGACGATCTGCTTGAAATCCGCCAGGCTCAGGTTCTTGGGCAGGTAGTCGGAATACCGGTAAAGCTCGCGCATTGCGTCGTTCACGGTCATGACTGACGGTTGGCCATTTCCGGTAGCATCGGAGGGGATGTAGTTCTGCTCGTAGCTGTGCGCCTGCTGCTCCTGGAATGCGGCAACTTGCGGATGATTGCTGCAGAAGCTGGACAAACGATCGGCAACTCTATAGGACCTCCAGTCGGATGTCCCTCCGAGCGCAGCGAAGAGCTTGCGGTCCTGGTGCAATCCTTGGATTGCGGCTTTCAGATCCGGCGGCACTGATGGATCGAAGTCGGTGGGCGTGATGTGTCCCCACCAGAGGGGCAACTGATCCTTATGGCGGTTCAGCACTGCCACGATCTGCAACTCGGCATTGGTTAGCGTGCCGTCATTCCACGTGACATTCGACATTTCCGGTGCGGGAACGCCCTCCTCCGCGGCCTTAACCGCCGCCTTCACATTCGCCGGCAGCAGATCCAGGGGATCCTCCGGCACAGGCAACTTTGGGTCCAGCAGTTCCGGTGGTGGGGACGGCAGCTCGGATTTGGCTTCCCGCGCGCAACTGGACAACATGGCCTCGAAGGGGTCGCCTTGCTCACCGGGCGACTGCACGGAAGGACCCAAGGCCGTAGTTTCCGGAGCAAGCACGAACAGAGCTGGAACCGCGCTGGCGGATGACGAAGAGGTGTTGAGCTGCATAGCACTATACTCGGATGTGAGGGTGGAGGTCGTTTGAGGAGCCCGAGTCCAACCTATCGGTCAGAAGGATGCCGAACTTTTGGGTTACGTCGACATTTGAGCGACTGTTCATTTCGTAAGGCGCTCACTCAACTGCCTCGCGATCCAAAGTTCGAAAATGCGCTTTGCTGGGTCAGGCCCGGCGTCTGCGCAGAAGGTCCCAGAGCCAACGTGGCCCCGGGGTAAACGCCGGCTGAGGCTGATTTCGGCTGCTGGCTGGCGAAAGGTTACTGAGCGACATGGTGCATCCCCGGATGTGACATTGATGACCGTCACAAGTGCGTCTTGTGCGCCGCCGTGTTCACGACGAACAACACGCAAGACCTGATGGAAATGTTGACCGGGACCTGGCCCACTGCCTGTCGGCTCACCAAAAATGTCGCCACCATGTCCTGCGCGTCAGGCCCGACGTTCATTTCCGTTACGGTCAATAGGCGACAGCGCCGTCTAGAGACCCACGTTCTCATGTTAGGAGAGCTAGCTTTCGAGAAGCTGACGCGTCTGAAAGCGATCCACCAATGACGATGGCGAATCTATGAGTTCTGCCAGAAGCTGCAGCATACTCTCGACGTGTCAGCTCATGCTCAGGCGCGGGCTTGATGCTGTGTGTTGACACGGCGCATCGGATTCTCGGTGCCGGTCGTCGAAGAACTGGCGAGTGCGACATCAAGCGAATTTCGTAAGCTTTGCCGGCACGATCATTCTGCGGCTTGTCCCTGCTGGGAGTTTCGAGGCATCCCGCACGGCGACCTCAACCGCGTTCATCGCTTCGAACACGGCCGTATCGAATTTTCCCCCGTGATGATGGGCCCAAACGTCTTCTCTGATCGCAAGATGCAAGGACTCCTTGGGCAGCCTCCTTGCGCCGAAGGAACGAACAGGGTCGGGCTCTTCTCCCAGGCTTCAGCGCGCGGCGACTGAGCACACGAAGCGTATTGGGCTCAAGGTATCCGGGATGTGGGATCGGAAGGGCGGCACCTTCCAGCCAGTACCAGGCCTCCCGAATAGCGCGCTTAAGCTCGTCACGCCTGTCGGCAGGATGCGCACCGTTTGGTGACTTCGGGTGACCAAGAACGGAATTGATGAAGGTGCCAAGCTCAAGCTGGTGTAGATGCGAAGGCCACTTCGAAACAACCTGAACGACCCTGATTGCCGAGCGGCCGCCGCTCCGGTTCAGCGCTCCCTCTGCGTAGGCTGCTTGTCAGCTCCCCGACAGCCGGCCCGAGTAGCATCTTGGCCGCATGCTTACGTGATCGACGAACGTAGGAGACTAAGATGGACCGAGACAACTTCAATCTATTTGGATTCGACCCAAATGCGTACTACGCCATGGTGGCACAGCAGGAGGAGCGGCAGGCGGAACAACCCGAGCAGGCTGCGCAAGGCAACTTTGAGCAGCACCTCGAAGAGGCTGCCCAGCCGGGCGCTCCGGATGATGGAAGGCGGTATAGGCGGTATAGGGCAACACCTGAAGACGAGGACCTCATCGAGAGGGCGGGTCATGCGGCACGGACGGCACCGAACAGAACCATAAGCGAACCAACTTTAGTTCACAACAGATCGGGTCTCCGTATGCTATCTGAAAGGCTTCACGACCTTCACGGGTTGTCTCTCTCTCGGCTCGACGACGAGTCGCTGAAGATTTATGCCGAGCAACTATTCCCGGGTGAAGCCAAGATCAGGAAGGGGCTGAGCATGCTTCGGCTGTACCGTGGGACTCCTGGTACTCGGGTAACTCCCGAAGACGCCGATCTCATCGAGAGGGCAGGTAATGCGGCGCGCGAGAGGCGATCGACGAGCATCATGCGGCGGATCCGCGGGGGGCTTGCGACGAGCTCCATACAGCAGCACAGTTCGGGCCTCCGTAAGCTATCTGAAAGGCTCCGCGATAATTACAATTTGTCTCTCGCTGCGCTTAGCGACGATACGCTGAAGGACTATGCTGAGACGCTGTGTCCAGGTGACGTCCACGTCAGAGGGGGGCTACGCATGCTTAAGCAGTACCGTGAGACTCTTGGAGAAGGCACCTCGGGTGCTGCGGAGGGGAGTGCGAGCCAGCCAGTGCAGCAGCCATCCCTGTCGCCAGTCCATGAGTCACCCCCGTCGCCAGTGCATGAATCATCTCCGTCGCGGGTCTCAAGTTACAACCAGGACGAGCTTTGGGAAGCGGCTGATACGGTGCCGCTGCGCGGCGCTTCTCCGGCGGCCAGTTACAATTCGGCGGAGTTTTGGGCGGGGGTGGATCAGCGGGGCCAGGTGCCTGCCGAGAGTTGGGGCAACACGTCGAGTTTTTGGCGCGGAATGGAGGCACCTTCGCCAGCACCAAGCGTCAATCAGCCAAGCCCATCGTGGGAGCAAGGCGCCGAGGCATCGATTTTTGGGGCTCCATACATGCCTCCCGCGCAGCCAGCCGCGCCGGATCTAACAATGTACGTCCCGGCCTGGCAACACGGCGATCAACGGGCGCCTGAGCATCTCATGCGTGGAATGCACTACATGGGCGTGTTGCCGAACAACGACGACCGGCAGCAGACGAATTTCACCATTGGTGGCGTGCCATACACGGCAACGTTGGGCCCGTCACGTAAGCAAAACGACATTCGGGTCTTCCTAGCGCGTCGCACGTAATGGCTGTGGCCGCGACCCGTCCGACAGCCGCAACAAGGACTGAGCGAGACCGCTGACTTCGGCCGAGCCACGAGCGCCACCTTGTCAGCCGGGGAAGGATCTAGGTGTTTAGTCCCGTACTTTGGCCGCCGATAGGCTCAAGAGAGACGGTCGGATGAGATGCCGACCGCTGGTCGCTATCCGCGACAAAGCGGACGTAGCCTTCGTCGGCGTCTGTCGCAAGAAAAAATGGCCGCGACACCATTGGTCGCGGCCATCTCAGGAGCTAGATCAAGCTTCGTCTTTTGCGTCACCTCGATCGATATTTTCGACGATGTGTCCAGCCTTGCTCGCCGCCTCGATATAGCGCGAGATCGGCCCGCGCGCCTTGAAGTGCAGGTCGCGTTCGATGCCCAGGCCAAGGCGTCCGCGATAAGCGGCAAGCTCGGTCAGGTTGACAGTCCCGAATTCCGGAAACCCCATACCTAGATCGCAGAGGCCCCAGGCGACCGTCTCGTCAGACGGATCGATCTCGGTCAGCAGCCAGGTGGCGGCGCCACACGGATTGAACAGTTTGACGACGGGCTCGAAGTCGATCTCGTCAGGCGTGCCCTTGACGGAGACCTGACGTCGGCCATTGTCGATCAGCTTCTGGCGCTGGGCGGAAGTGAGGAGTTTCATGGTCGGTCCTTCGGCTACGGACCGCCGTGATTGGCGATCGCGTTGCCGTTCGGACGCGCAAGGCGGAATGAGCGAAGCGGTCAAAAGCGCGTAGCGCCTCGCCGTAATGGGAGGCAGGCCGTAGGCGGGCACCATTCGGTTTTGACGGCGAGCGCCGCCTTGCAGGCTGAACGGTAACGATGAGAGATCGCCACACCTGGCGGTTCTGCCCCGAGAAGCGGGCGCCACTGAAACTCGCCCGAGCTGGACCATTGGAAGAGCCGACCGTCGGCTACTTCACCCAGCCGGTCACTTCGGCTGTGACCTTGATGAAGCGCACCGCCAGAGCGAATATGAGGAGCAACGGCCAGAGCGCATAACGGCCGAGCCCCTCAATGGCGGGTACGAATCCGGCTGGCTCCGCGGCCTTGACGCTTGTGCCCTTCCCTGACGGCGCGGCCCCTTCGGTCCGGACGATCTTTTCCATCGACCGAACGATGATACGTGCCGCGTGGCCTGCCATTCTTTGCAGATCGAGCGTCAGGCGTGCGCGGCCTGTGATTGACTTGGTATCGACGACATTGCGCCGGGGGTTTTCATCCTGGAACGAGATAACGAAGGATGCGAAGAGGGCCCACCAGCTATCCCACCCCTCCTTGTCGATGACGCGTTGGCTGTCTTTTATCCGCAGATCGAGATTGGCCGGGCTGGGATTGCTGGCAAGAAAGGATCTGGTGGAAGCTATCCACTGACAATAGCTGTCCGGCATGAACTCCCGAGAATCGGCAGTGCAAGAGCCTTCCTCCCGCTCAACGAATGTCAGGAGGCTCGCACGGTCGGACGGAATGAAGGTCTCGTCCAGCATTTGCGCGTATTGGCTGTGTTTCGGCGTGGGGTCTCAACCATGATCGGCGTGGGGGTCCCATCATTTCAATTTAATGAAATCAATGGCCTGAAGGGGTCCCGACGACGCCGATGGGGGTCATTTTTCGATCAGCATTCACACCTATGCACTCGCACAAGACTGCCCTGATAGACAATCGGGTCAGCATGGGTTCGTCGTCGAGCGCGGTGAGCAGCAAAAGAGTGAAATCTTTCACGGCGAAGATGGCGTCGTCCGAAATGTCATGCGCTACGCCGGAGAGACTCTGCTCGAGCTTGTCCTGTATGAAGGCTTGTTTGAACTCGATCGGCTGGACCGCGGCCGAAGAACCAAGTTCGAGCCGCAATCGGATCTGAAAAAGCTCTTTCCGCTAAGGTCAGGTCAGGATGTCAGCGCAAAGTTCACCACGGAAAGCGACGGCCAGCGGGGGCAATTGCACGTTGAGCTGGCGGTGAAAGGCGAAGAGCAATTTTCCGTTGGTGCCTGCAAATATTCCGTCCTCAAAATCGAGCGCCGGCAATCGGACACCACTGCCCACCCGCGGCTTGTCTCTGTCGATTATTACTCTCCAGAGCTCAAACTGATCTTGGCCAAAGCGTGGGGTAGCAGCGATCTCATCAGATTCGATCGTATTTATCCGCTGAGGCAGCCGCAAGCTGAAGCACAAACCAAGGCCAAGCGATCGCAGGATGACGCTCAAACCACACCGTGTCGCAGCGAGCAACCGGTGAACTCGATTCCGGAGCTGTGGCCCTCCCTGGCGCCTTGCTGGCGTGCTCCAGCAGGTACGGAAAGTATGGAGATCACGCTGGTTTTTTCGCTTCGACGCAACGGAACCCTGATTGGCAAGCCGCGCATAAGCTATTCGAAGCTTGATGGCGACGAATCACTGCAGCGCGCCTTCGTTGCTTCCATACTCGAGGCGCTCGATCGCGCGCTCCCGATCCCACTAACTGACAGCTTCGCAAATGCCTTGGCTGGGAAACCGCTGGCGGTTCGCTTTACCTCCAAATGAGTCTTTGACCTCGTTAGGCCGCCGAGCATTGCAGTTGCAATTGCTTGTTATGAGGCCTTGCGCGCAGTTGCCTGATGAGCCCTGCGCCAAAACGATCATGCGAGGACGCGGGCGTGCGGGTTGCGCCGCTGGGGCAATTGCTAGAGCCAACATTCCCGCATGCGCTTCGGATGGTAAAGCACAGACCGCGCGGGCCACGGACGGGCTCGAACGCGTCAGTCAGCCACACGACCGTCGTGCCCTGCGAGCCAGGAACCGGTCCGATCAAGATCGGCGGCAGATCCTTATTCCCTGCGCCGGTTATTCATCGGATTTAGCGTTCCCCGCAAGGGTCGTCACGAGCGTCATGGTTGTCCTCGAAACCTCTGAAAGCACGCTGACCAGTTCAACATGCGCTCGGACTCGTTTTTCGCGCAACGCATGTTGCAATCTCTCGTCGGAAACGTTGTCTATCATCCTTTCGGCCTGGACTGCGAGCTCGATCAGCACCCCGATTTGATGGCGAACCTCAAGGCAGCCGGATATGGCGCGCTTCAGCTCCTCCTTCGATAAGCGGTGATAGTCCTCCGGAATATCCTCGTCGGGCGCGAGAGAGAACAGGTCCGCGCGTTGCAACCGAATGACTTGTCCCATAGCGGGTCCCCAGCTCTCGAAATTATGCTGCACGCACGTTCGTCAGAAACCGCGCGACTTGATCTTTCAGGCGGCCGCTGTCGTATGACAACGACTGGGCCGCAGACAGCACTTGAGCTGACGCCGATCCGGTCTCCGACGCGCCTTGCTGGACGTTGACGATGTTGCTGCTGACTTGCATGGTACCCTGGGCCGCCTGCTGAACGTTGCGGGAGATCTCTTGAGTAGCAGCCCCCTGTTCCTCTACGGCAGCGGCGATCGTCGATGAGATCTCTGACAAGCGCTCGATGGTTCCCGAGATGTCCTTGATCGCAGCCACCGAGTCTGCCGTCGCAGCCTGGATGCCCGAAATCTGCTGACCGATTTCACCCGTCGCCTTCGCGGTCTGCTCGGCGAGCGCCTTGACTTCCGAAGCGACGACGGCAAAACCCCTCCCTGCTTCGCCGGCGCGAGCAGCCTCGATCGTCGCGTTGAGCGCGAGAAGATTGGTCTGTCCGGCGATCGTGTTGATGAGCTCGACCACGTCGCCGATCCTCGCGGCGGCCTTCGACAGTTCGCTCACACGGTCAGTTGTGGACCGGGCCTGGCCCACCGCTTCGCCCGCCATACGCGCGGATTCCTGGACTTGGCGGCTGATTTCATTGACCGATGATGACAGCTCCTCCGTTGCGGATGCAACGGATTGGACGTTGGTCGAGGCCTCCTCTGATGCGGCGGCGACGACCCCAGCCATTTCCCCTGCCCGCTCCGCTGTTGCGCTCAGGGTGCCGGCCGACGCCTCCAGTTCTGTCGAAGCACAGGAGACCGTCTCTACGATTTCGCCGACGGCGCTCTCAAATTGATCAGCGAGACGATTCATGTCAGCCTTTCGTCGCTCTGCCATGATCCGATCCTGCTCCGCTTTGGCGTCGGCTTCGGCATGAGCCTTCTGTTCGGCCTGGACTTTAAACGACTCAACGGCGTTCGCGATGTCTCCTATTTCATCCTTCCTTCCGAGCCCGGGCAGTACAACAGAAAAATTGCCGCCGGCGAGTTCACGCATGGCCGCCGTCAGTGCTTGCAGAGGCCGTGCGATGGTGACAACTGAAAAGACACATGCACCAATGAGTAGGAAAGTGACCGCGGCCCCAATTACTAGGGAATTTCGTTCAGCCGATGACATCTCCTGCCGCGACATCGTCCGAGCCTGTTCGGCCCGCTGTTTGGCAAATTCGACGATCTTGTCTGCGAGTGCGCCCAGCTCGACCGCGAGAGGGCCGGTCTTCTGCTTCGCAAGCCGGCTCTCCTTCTCATCGAGCGCTGAAGCCTTTGGGATGAGGCCAGTTTGATCAGCATTGGCAACCGAGAGTTGTTGATGAAGGTTGATGATTTCAGAGCGAAGGCCTCCGCTCTCTCTCACGCCTTCGACGTATTCTTGTGTTAAAATCTTGATCTTCTCGGCTCGCCCGCGGTTCTCCGGCGATCGCGCAAGCTTCAGAATTTCATTAGCGAATTTCGTGGCGCTATCTTGCCGTTCGTTCAGGTACAGAAGCGCGGACTGAAGCTCTTCCGGCGTCTTCGCCAGCCTCACGTCGCGGCCGGCAATCTGCATACCGCGGGCAGAGGCTTTTGCGTCGATCGCATTTTGGACGATCGTGGACTGCTCGATAACATATTCATCGGCTCTGCGCGTTGAGGTGTTGCCGTTGACTTGGACCCAAATCATCCCGCCGACCAGAAGGAGGCTGATAAGTGAGGAGATCGCAAGCTTCGTACCAATCCGTAGATTTTGAATGCTTCGCATCGTGTCTCTCTAACTATTTATCGCTGCGTATCGGCTAGCATCCGAAAAATGCAGATCCTGGATCAGGCCGAGCAAAGAATGCAGTTAAAAGCAGAAAGAAGTTATTAATAGGGGCGATCGTCAAAAAGCGAAAACCCATCCGAACTACGGCGGAGTTGTTCTTTTCTGAGTTTATGTTTCCCGGCGTGCTCCATGTGCGCGATCGTGTCAAGAGCGATGCCCCGTACTTTTACGGGGAGTCGTCAGCTAATTCGAGACGGATCAGGCGTTTCGAAAACGGAGGCTCTGGCTCATCAGGGGGTTGAGTTTAAGCCGCTTGCAATTGATGCTGCACGCCACGGTTGGCAGTGGTGTTGCGCTTGATACGGTTTCGCTCAGCTAGGAGCGCCTCAGTCCTACCGAAGTAAACATCGGCCGGCGGGAGGTTGTTGATGCTCTCGTCATAGTGGACGTGATTGTAGGTTCGACGAAGACCTGTATCTTCCGTTCGAGGTCGCTGGAGAAGGGTAGTAGTTGTCGAGCAGAATGCGGTTCTTGTCCGTGAAGAAATACGAATCGGTAAGAGAAATAAGCAGAATTGGTCTTGATACAGTATTCGCTTTTGCAGGAAAGCGGGGTGTTGGACCACGCTTTCTGGCGTTTTTGGATTTTGCCTTTGGGCGATTCGTGATTCCCTGATGCCGTCGTCGACATTGGGGAATGCGATCATCCACTCGGAGCATGCACGGTTTTTCTGTCACGCCCGCTGGATATCGCCGACGGCAACTCGGCGATCCTGGCCGCTCCGGAGCATTTGGTGCTCCTGCCCAGAACCCATCGTTCAGCGGCAGCGGCAGAATCAAAGCTCCCAACTAATAGCTCCAAACGGCCATCAGCCCGTAGCTCCTGGATGATATAGCGACCGGAAGGATGCCTGCAGATTGCGTAATCAGACTCTCTGTCGAAGGGCATGACTGTATCAGGAAAGAGTATCGATTGGTTAGCTGGTTCAGGCTCGCAAAATATTGATTCATAAGTTAAGTGCGCAACGTGCCATGTCCATACATACGAACGTTTGCTCCCGTCGATCGAGGCGCCGAAAGTGCTTCGGATCACGCATCTCATTCGGCCTTGATCGGCGAGCTGCGCCGGGCGAGACCGCGCCGGTTCCGGAGGGCCTGCCGATGGTGCTTTAGCATTCGAAGATGCTTGAGAGCGACGACTTCGTAACGGCGGAATCGTTCGACTACTGGCGGTTCGAGAAGTTCATGAGGCGCGCCCGGTTGCTGCTCAACACGTTCCAGCAGTTCAGGACGATGTGCGAGATGGCGATCGCCGAAGAGAAGGCGGCGCGAGCCGCCGCGGCCACGGGCTTTACCGCCACAGCATGATCAGCAGGGCGACGAAAGCGAGCAGTCCCAGGATGCCAGTCAGCAGCGGGTAGAACCGGGAGGGTAGGTCGACGGGCTGCGGCTTCGGCGGCGATATGCGAAGCTCCTTTGCGGCTTGGCGGCGCGACTCGCGGCGGCTCCGCTTCCCGGCCCCCCGCCTCAGATGAGCGGCATCACCTCGGAACGGCCGCGTACTTGTCCCAGATGAGCCGCAGGCCGGATTCGAGGGGCGGCTTGATGTCGAACATCTCGGCGCCATTTTGAAAGTGGAAGACCCTTCGGACACGGTAGGTCGACGGATTTTGGGCGGCCACTTCGTACTGGGTGCGGGACAGCCAAGAACTGCGTCCGCGCGTGCCCATTGGTGGTCTTGATCTCGAGCCTTCGACTGCTCGCGCCGCTGCGCTATCTCCAGATCCGTCATCCGGAAAAGCGTAAGCGCGGATTTCGATGCACGTCGTAGAGCGGGGTAATGCGGCGGCGGCAGTGGTGGCGGCTCAGGCTGGCAACTTTTTGAAGTTGAAGGGCAGAAGATCCTGGACATCGGCTTCATCGGGGCGTGTCGGCAACTGGGCGAGGACGTGCTTCAGCCATGCGAAGGGCTCGATGCGACAGGCCCGACAAGTCAGCATCAGACTATAGATGACGGCACTGGCCCTGGCTCCCTCCACGGTAGCGCTGAAGAGCCAGTTTTTCCTGCCGCAGGCAAAAATCCTGATATCGCGTTCCAGAAGGTTGTTGTCGATCGGCATGCTGCCGTCCTTGGCGTAGCGCGTCAGATATTCCCATTGGTTGAGCGTATAGGAGACCGCATCCTCAAGCTTGGTGTCGGGCACAACCTTGGGAGCGATTGCATCGAGCCACGCCTTGAGGGCGTCCAGGACCGGGAGGCTGTGTTTCTGGCGCAAGCGGCGTATGTAATCGACCTGCGTTTCGCCGTCGCCGGGCTTTTCGTCCCGCACCTGTCTTTCAATCCGGTAGAGCTGGTCGAAGAACTTGAGGGCTTGGGCCGGTGGCCCACCCGGTTTCTTCCTGGCCTTGAGGGCGTCGACAAACTTCCGTCTGGCGTGGGCCATGCATCCGACGTGCGTGGCGCCTTTCAATGTGCGCCAGGCCGCGTAGCCATCGCTCATCAGGATGCCACGATAGTCGCCAAGGAAGGCCTGCGGGTGTTCCTGTCCGCGACCAGGCTGATAATCGAACAGCACGATCGGCTGCTCGCTATCCTCGCCGCTGCGATAAGCCCACATATACGAGGTGCTGGTGGGGTCCTTGCCCGCTTCTTTCAGCACCTGAACGGTGGTCTCGTCGCCATGGATGACGGTCTGCGACCGCAACCGTAGCTTTAGCCCGTCTTATTCGCGAGAGGGCGCCTGAGAGGCTGGCGAGCGTGGTGTAAAGCGCTGATGCGGCGTAGGATTCGGTTGCGAAGCCAATCCCATCACCTCAACCGCGAACGCCACGCCCGCCATGACCGATGATACGATTTTGCCCTTCTCGTTTCCAGCCGTTCACGCCAAGAAAGTCACAGCTGCCTTCGATGGTGGACGCCTAACCTCGAATGGGGGCGTGATGCTTCTGGCGATGGCCGAGCGGCGTCTCGGTTTGGCCGACAATTTGGCCCGGGTGTTCCCGGATCGGCGCGATCCGACGCGGGTCGTGCACAGCCTTGTCGATATGTTCCGCGCGCGCATGTTCGCGATCTGCTGCGGCTACGAGGACGCCGACGACCTCGATCATCTGCGGTCCGATCCCGCATTCAAGCTGGCCTGCGGACGGCTGCCGGACAGCGGTCGCGATCTGTGTTCCCAACCGACGCTGTCGCGCCTGGAGAATGCTCCGCGCCTGCGCGACGTGATCCGACTGACCTACACTTTGGTCGACGCATGGATGGATAGCTACCCGCGCGAGCCGGCATCCGTCACGCTCGACATCGATGATACCTGCGATGTCGTCCACGGCCATCAGCAGCTCTCGCTGTTCAACGCTCATTATGACGAACGCTGCTTCCTGCCGATCCACGTCTACGACACGGAGAAGAGCCGGCCCGTGGCGGTCGTGCTGCGGCCCGGCAAGACGCCGGGCGGCGTCGAGGTGCGTGCCCATCTGCGCCGCCTGATACGGCATATCCGGACGCGGTGGCACAAGACGCGAATTACGTTCCGTGGCGACGGGCACTATGCTCGGCCGGAGGCCATGACGTGGTGCGAGAACAACGGCATCGACTACATCTTCGGTCTGTCCGGTACCAAGCCTCTCGCCAGAAAAGTCGACGAGGTCGCCGACGACATTCGCACGCGACGCGCCATCGAGAACCTGCCTGTTCTGCGCGGCTATACCGAGACGCGCCACAAGGCAAAGTCCTGGGATCACGAACGGCGCACTGTCGCCCGTATTGAGGCGACGATGCTCGGCCTCGACATCCGCTTCGTCGTCACCAGCCTCGATGTCGGCTCGGCCGAGTGGATCTACGACAGCCTGTATTGCGCGCGCGGCCAAGCCGAAAATCTGATCAAGCTGCATAAGACGCAGCTCGCCTCCGACCGCACCAGTTGCCGTTCGGCGCTCGCCAACCAGGTCCGTCTCGTTCTCCACACCGCCGCTTATTGGTTGATGCTTACCGTGCGCGGCGCCATTCCCAAAGTCCGGGAATTGGCCACTGCCGAGTTCGCGACGCTGCGTCTTCGTCTCTTGAAAATCGCAGCCCGGGTCGTCGAAACCGCGAGCCGCATTCGCCTTGCGTTCGCCGCGGCATGCCCCGAAGCCGACCTCTTCCGCAGCTTGCCCGGCGCGCTGCTCCCGCTAGGCCCGTAACCGACCGGGCCTGCGCCCGCTCACCCGCCCCACTCCTCCAACGCGTACAAAACAGCTTGATGTAGAACCCGGTGACAAAAGGCCGGACGGTCACCCACGCCAGCCGCCAGCCCTCGTCAGACGTCAAGAACGACCGTGCTCTCGTGAATAGATCGGGTTAGCGCGTCGTAGATACGAACGAGGTGCTTCTCGCTCGAACCGATCACCCAGTGGCCCAGAGCGCCGCGGCTGACGGGAACACCAGCGCGCTCGAAGGCCTTCGCCAGACGATAGAGCGGCGTGCCATCGACATATTTATGGACGAGTGCGAAGGCCAGCGTCGAGGCCGTAGCAATGCTGCCCGGCAAGGGTTGTGCAGGCATCGGCGCGGTCACGACCGGCGTGTTGATGTCGGTACGGTCACAATGGCGGCAAGCATATTTGAACCGCACATTCTGCAAAACCTTCGCCTTCACCTCGATATGAAGTTGCTCGCTAACGGTCTCGCCCATGCGATGCATCTGGTGACGGCAGCAAGGACAAGCCTTCTGGTCGTCGGGAAGGTCATACTCGACGCGTTCGCGCGGCAGGTTCTCTGGCAAGGCCTTGCGGCCGCGCTTCCTTCCCGTCGCCCCCTCGGTCGCCGGCAAGCCCGTGTCCGGCAGAGCAATGACATCGTCATCTTCGTTGTCGGCGGGGTCCTCATCCGCAGCCTGTTCGGTTTCATTGAAGAGGCGGTCAATGTGCTTTTCACTGCGCGGCGCAAAACGATGCAGTCGTGCAAGCGCCAGCTCTTCCTCGAGTCTGACGACGCGTTCGGTGAGTTGACGGTTCTCTGCCTGCAGCGCAGCAATGCGCGCCATCAACTCTTCAACAGCCGGTTCGCCGGGTCGATTCATCAGATTCTTGAATCGAAAGCATGCCGCCGCGTCAACCGCTCAATTCGAGGCCCTCAACCAGCAACCTGATATTGCCGCACCGGATGGCGGACCATCGCATCGATATCGATCCCGTCGAGGATCCAGTGCAATTGCTCGGTCGTAAGCGTGATCACCGCTGCCTCGCGGCCCGGCCACCGGAACTTGTCCTCGGTCAGCCGCTTCAGGATCAGCACAAAGCCGGACCGATCGAAGAACAGGAGCTTCATCCGGTCACGACGGCGATTGCAGAACGCAAAAACCGCCGGAGCAAACGGATCGAGCGCCATCGTTTCCTGGACCAGAACCGCAAGGCTGTTGATGCCGGCCCGGAAGTCGATCGACTCACGATGCAGATAGACTTTCAGGTCAGCGCCCAGTCTGAACATGTCCCAGTGCTCCGATGATCGCCGTCAATACATTCACATCACCGCATTCCAGCGTCAGCTTCACGCCGTTCGACAGTGACGCGCTCACCTTGGCTGGAGAGGAAAACGTCGCAGCCCTTTCCGGTGCCGATCCACGCACCCCATCACAAGTCGCCGGCAAATCCACCGCATCCATGCGGCTCTGTCCCGACAGTGCCCGATCAGCAGTCCCTTCAATCTGAACCGGGATGAACGCCGCTGGTGAGGACGGCCGGACAGACAGCGTCTCCGTGCGCTTCTTTACCCATTTCCGAAGAAGGTTCGCATTGACCCCATGTTCGAGCGCAAGTCTCGATACCGACACGCCAGGCGCAAGGCAGGCCGCGACAAGGCGGTCCTTCGATGCGGCGTCGTAACGGCGTCGACCGTTCCGACCAACAAGCCTTACCCGCAGTTTCTGATCATCGTCTGACATCACAAGGTGTCCACCTATTTTGGTGGACACCTCATGCATCAGAGTACTCAACAGCAAAAGGTGCGGGGAAATTCGTGCTTACTAACGAGTAGTTCGGATCATCCTTGTTGAGCCGATAGAACTCATCGAGCACGCTGGCGCCGTCCACTTTCCAGCGATGGGATCGACCTGAACATATAGCGCTTTTCCCGAACAGCCAGGGCGCTTAGGCCGTAGCCCGTCGATCGTGCTCCACGGCGACCTCAACGATCCGCCGAGTCCGATCAGTCGACGCGTCTACTTCCGGCCGGTGATGTACGCGCCGACGTTGGGAGATGAAATCTTTGACAACGACAGGCTCGTGGTCGACGTCATCGTGGAGGCCGTTATGCAGATGCGCGCGAATGGCGGCCCGAATGTCATTGTGGTCAGTCTCTTGCTCGGCGATCGCACGAAACCATTCGCTGGCAAGATATCGACCTGGGGCCGCGCCTTGGACTATTTGGCCTTCACCTACAGCATCCTCTTCCTCGTGAGCGCAGGCAACGTCAATGATGGAATCCCGTTGGGGCGCTCAGAGCGCGATTAGCAAGGGACGGGTACTGCTATTCTGCAGACCGAACACGCTAATAAACTCCGACCTGGGCTGCGAATAGGTAAGTTCGGCGCCGCGACTTCACGTGCAACGCAACCGCGTCTGAATCCCGAGCTCGGGCGTGCTCCAAAACACCTAGGAGACGGGGAAGTTGCGGTGGGCGGCGTCTCGAAATTGGGGCCGCCCCATCACATCCCCTTGATCCTCTGGCTCCTCGCGCTATATCCGGGTTTCTTCCTCTTCGATAAACCGGGTGAACGCATGACGACCACAGATACGGCTGTGCACACGCTGCCCTTCCAGGCCGAGGTTTCCGAGCTCCTGCACCTGATGGTGCACTCGGTCTATTCGGAAACCGATATTTTCCTGCGCGAGTTCGTCTCCAACGCCTCGGACGCCTGCGACAAGCTCCGCTACGAGGCGATCGCCAATCCGGCGCTGCTGGGTGAGGGCGACGCGCTCAAGATCCGCATCATTCCGAACAAGGCGGCCCAGACGCTCACGATCGCCGACAACGGCATCGGCATGGAGCGGCAGGAGCTGATCGACCATCTCGGCACCATTGCCCGCTCGGGCACCAAGGCTTTCGTGGCGAAGCTGAAGGAGGCCAAGGACGGGCTCGGCCTGATCGGCCAGTTCGGTGTCGGCTTCTATTCCGCCTTCATGGTTGCCGACAGGATCCTCGTCATCAGCCGCAGGGCCGGCGAGAGCGACGTCTGGACCTGGACTTCGTCGGGCGGCTCGGGTTTCGAGATTGCGCGGGCGAGCGACGAAGATGCCGCGCGCGTGAGCCGTGGCACGGAGATCGTGCTGCATCTGAAGGAGGATGCGAAGAAGTATCTGGAAGACTACGAGATCCAGCGCATCGTCTCCGCCTATTCCGACAATATCCTCTTCCCCATCGAGCTCGTGCCGGCAGAAGGCGAGCCGCGCCAGATCAATTCGGCGAGCGCGCTGTGGCAGCGCTCGAAATCGGAACTCTCGGCTGACGACTACAAGAAGGCCTATCAGCAGATCGCCACCGCCTTCGACGATCCCGCGATGACGCTGCATTATCGCGCTGAAGGCCGCTATTCCTACGCCGTGCTCCTGTTTGCGCCGTCGACGAAACCGTTCGACCTGTTCGAGCCGTCGCGCAAGGGCCGGGTCAAGCTTTATGTCCGGCGCGTCTTCATCACCGACGATGCCGATCTGTTGCCGGGCAATCTGCGCTTCATCCGCGGCGTCGTCGACAGCGAGGACCTGCCGCTCAACATTTCCCGCGAGATGCTGCAAAACAACCCGCAGCTTGCGCAGATCCGCAAAGCGGTCGCCACCCGCGTTGTCTCGGAGCTCGAAAGCCTCGCCGAGAAGGACGCGGAGAATTTTGCGAAGATCTGGGAGGCCTTCGGCGCCGTCCTCAAGGAAGGCATTTACGAGGACTTCGAGCGCCGCGAGAAGCTCTTGGCGCTGTCGTGCTTCACGACGACCTCGGGCGAGAAGCGCTCGCTGAAGGACGTCGTCGCCGACTTCAAGCCGAATCAGACCGAGATCTATTATCTCGTCGGCGACAGCATCGAGCGGCTGAAGTCCAGTCCGCGCCTGGAGGCGGCGGCTGCCCGCGGCATCGAGGTGCTGTTGCTCACCGATCCCGTCGATGCCTTCTGGACCTCGATGCCGATGTCGTTCGACGGCAAGCCGCTGAAGTCGCTGGGCCAGGGCGATCTCAATTTCGACCTGATCCCGCGGCTCGACGAGAAGGACGAGGCGAAGAAGGACGAGCCGGCCGCCGATGAGGCTTCGACCATCGCCGTGATCAAGGTCTCGCTCGGCAAGCGCGTCAGCGACGTCAAGGCCTCGACCCGCCTCACCAGCTCCGCGTCCTGCCTCGTCGCAAGCACCGAGGGCCCGAGCCGCGAGCTCGAGCGCATCCTGGCGCAGCAGAACCGCGGCATGCGCACCAAGCCGATCCTCGAGATTAACCTGCGCCATCCGATGGTGGCGGCGATCACCAGGGCCCAGGCCGGCTCAACAACGGTCGACGACCTCAGCCTGCTGCTGCTCGAACAGGCGCAGATTCTGGACGGCGAATTGCCGGAAGACCCGGCGGCGTTTGCCGCGAAGCTGAACCGGCTGGTGCTGCAAGGGCTCGGCTAACGGCCCATCGCATTGCCTCGCCTTAATTGTTACCGGATGCTGAACCGTGGCCTCACGTAAATTGCTCCCTTGGAGGCGCTACCGCCCCGGCTCCTCGAGCGCAAGGCCGGGACGTACGAACTCATCCCACCGGTCAAAAGTGGCAGACAGCACACGCGATAGAGCAGCCAACAGGCGTAGATGACATCGGCGGAGCAGCGCTGCCCCTCCGACAGCGGCCCGTGAGCCACGTCGTGGCGGAGCGTCGGACCCGGTTGGAGGTTGAAGATGCGGTTCAACTCGTCGAGCAGCGGCTCGCCCATCTCCTCGAGCAGCGCAAGATCGAGGGCCAGCCAGCACTGGAGAACGCGTTCGCTCTCCCGCTTGGCCGAGCCTTGCAGATCCGCTCGCAGCGCCAGCGCGGCTGGAAGCTCTGTTCCTTCCATGCCCCGGAGGTGGAGTGCATCGGCAAGGGCAAGGCCGCTGCACCTTACGAGTTAATGGCATGGACCACGCCCGCTCTCAGCGGCAACGTGGAGCCCCGGCGGGGCAGCAGCAGGAGCGCAAGCCATGTCGAATACGAACATTGTCACGATCGGAATCGATCTCGGGAAGAACACATTCCATGTTGTTGGTTTCGATGCCACAGGCGCAATCACGCTACGCAAGAAGCGGTCGAGAAATCAGCTTGACCAGTCGCTGGCCAATGTTCCGCGTTGTCTGATCGGAATGGAGGCGTGTGCAGGCGCAATCATCTAGATGCCGTAATGGGCCGGCCTTCGCGAGGCTAGCCAGGTTAGGTGGCTGTCCCTCAGAATGATGATGTTGAAACGGAGTCCGAATGATCGGCTCCAGGCATCAAGTGAGGAACAGCCATGGGCTATTATGCGGGGATCGACGTGTCTTTGAAAGAGAGCAGCATCTGCGTTGTTGACGGGACTGGCAAAGGTCGTCCGCGAGGTCAAGGTCGCCAGCGAGCCTGAGGTGCTTATTGGCTATTTCGACGAGCTGGAATTACCTGTCAGCCGCATTGGGCTCGAGGCAGGGCCGTTGTCGCAGTGGCTGCATGCCGGGCTTGTGGCCGGCGGACGCGATGCGGTTTTGCTCGAGACACGGCATGTGAAAGCAGCACTCTCAGCCATGACCGTCAAGACCGACCGGAAGGATGCCCGCGGGATCGCTCAGTTGCTGCGGATGGGCTGGTACCGTCCGGTTCACGCGAAATCGGTGCCTTGCAAGAACACCCGCGCCCTTCTCATTGGGCGCAAGCTTCTGCAAGGCAAGCTTCTCGACGTCGAACTCAGCATCCGCGGGATTCTGCGTGGCTATGGGCTGAAGGTCGGCGAAGTGAGCCGTGGACGGTTTGAAGCGCGCATTCGGGAATTGACAGCGGGGCACGTGACCCTGGAAACGGTGATTGGCGCGATGCTCGCTGCGAGGATGGCATTGTGGAACGAGTTCACCAGGCTGCATCGCGAGATGCTGAAGATCGCGCGGGCCGACAAAGTTTGCCGGCGATTGATGAGCACACCTGGTGTCGGTGCTTTGGTCGCCCTGACATACCGCTCGGCGGTAGATGATCCATCGCGGTTCGTAAAATCCAGTACGATCGGCGCCTACTTCGGGCTCACGCCGAAAAAGTATCAGTCGGGTGAGACCGACCGGGACGGCGTCATCAGCAAGGTCGGCGACGCCATGGTGCGCACCGCGCTCTTTGAAGCGGCGCATATCATGCTGACGCGTGCGACACGCTTCTCGAGCCTGAAGCGCTGGGCACTCGAGGTTGCGCGACGGCGCGGCATGAAGCGCGCCAAAGTGGCCCTTGCTCGCAAGTTGGGCGTTGTGCTGCATCGCATGTGGGTGGACGCGACCGCGTTCCGCTGGAGCAAGACCGCTGCGGCTGCATAGGAGATAGAGAAGATTCGGAACGAGCCGGAAACGGTACGTTCTCCTGAGGGTCCCGTCGCCGGGACGAGGGCTTGGCAAGGTCGTGAGTAGTGCTGTGAATGCTGCGGCAGATCACGCGTCCTAGATTGACCTGTCGGCTCTGGATCTGATGGCATGGTGTGGCGGTCTTCGTGCCGACCACGGACAGAAGCATGATCCTGGCGATGAGATTTGTTCAGAGGGACTTGACGAACAAAGGCCCATTACAGAAGCATTACAGTTGGTGCGCCGGGAGACCGGCAAGGAGTAGGTGGTGGAAGTCCACTGCGATGAAGGAATAGCGATCCACATCGGCCCCGAGCCGTGCGCAGGCGTCCGCGAGGATGTCGGCGAAGCGTCGGCAGGGGAGCGCATAGGCCAGCCATGGAGCCGCGAAAGAATGTTTTCCCGAGAGCCGACGCTGTCAACTGAGCGGAAGGCAATACGAAAGGGTGCGATATCGCGAGCGCCCAGTCGCGGCGTGGTCACAGACCCTGGCATGTGCAGAAGCTTCTTGTACGGGAACCGGGAGGTCTCTTGGTCGGCCAGATGCTCATGGAAGCAGTCTGGTCCGCGGCGGGAAGGCGAGGAGCTGTAGCCGCCGATGAACGATCAGGAGAAGTCTGACTCCGCCATAGTAGCAATGAAGTCGCCGAACAAAGCCGGAGGTACGGTGGCGGAGGCGATGGAGCGAAGGGCGGGGACCAAGGGAAACGCGAGACAGCAAAGCACATTCCGGACACAGGGCCGGGATCGTGTGATCCAGGAGCTTGATCGCGTACGGCAAGCCGCAAGGCAGAGGAAGAAGGAGCGGTTCACAGCGCTTCTCCACCATATCAATACCGACACGCTCCGGATGGCTTTCTACGCGCTCAAGCGCAAAGCAGCCCCCGGCGTGGATGGTGTGACATGGCAGGACTTCGAGACAGATCTGGAGCCCCGGCTTGCGGATCTGCACCGACGGGTCCACACAGGAGCGTATCGTCCCCAACCGTCACGTCGGACGTATATTCCGAAGGCGGACGGCCGGGAGAGAGCGCTGGCGATCGCGGCTTTGGAGGACAAAATCGTCCAAGGCGCGACCGTCATGGTGCTCAACGCCATCTACGAAGGCGACTTCGTCGGTTTCTCCTACGGGTTTCGACCCGGTAGGGGCCCACATGATGGGTTGGACGCCCTGGCGGTAGCGATCACCACGCGGAAGGTGAACTGGATACTTGACGCCGACGTGCAAAACTTTTTCGGAAGTGTGAACCAAGACTGGCTGGTCCAGTTCTTGGAACACCGCATCGGCGACAAGCGCATCATCCGCCTGATCCGTAAATGGCTGAAGGCGGGCATTCTCGAAGACGGGGTCGTTACCGTGGACGACAGGGGCACGGGGCAAGGATCGGTGATTTCGCCGCTGCTCGCCAATGTCTACCTGCACTACACGTTCGATCTTTGGGCCGAACGCTGGCGACGGCAAGAGGCCCATGGCGACATGATCATCGTGCGCTATGCCGATGATCTCGTGGCTGGCTTCGAGCATGAGGACGACGCTCGCCGTTTCCTTGATGCAATGCGTGAACGGTTTGAAGCATTCGCGTTGACACTCCACCCAGACAAGACCCGCTTGATTGAGTTTGGTCGCCGTGCGGCGGTCAACCGCAAGGGGCGCGGCCTTGGCAAACCGGAGACCTTCATGTTTCTGGGCTTCACCCACATCTGCGGTAAATCACGCCGAGGAAACTTCCTGCTCGAAAGGAAGACCCGTCGCGACCGTCTGCGGAGGAAGCTTCAGGACATCAAGGAAAAGCTGCGGCGTCGGATGCACCAACCGATCCTCGTCCAGGGTGCATGGCTGAGACAGGTCGTCGCCGGCCACTTCGCCTACTACGCGGTTCCTACAAATGGGCGGACGCTCTCAGCGTTCCGCTACTATGTGACCGATCTCTGGCGTCGAACGCTTCGGCGGCGAAGCCAACGAGACCGCTTCACGTGGGACCGCATGACGAAGTTGGCGGATGAATGGCTCCCTCAACCCCGTATCCTCCATCCCTGGCCACAACAGCGCTTCGCCGTCACATACCCAAGGTAAGAGCCGGATGCCTTAATTGGGCTCGTCCGGATCCGCGCGGGGGGCGCTCAGCAATGAGCGTCCCTACCGCAAACCGTTTTTTCTTGAGATGGGCTTTGCGCGCGTTGGCCTGATGGGCTCTGCGCCAGGACGACCATGCGAGGATGTGGGCGTGCCGGATGCGCCGCTGGGCAAGCTTCATGGCGATGCGGCGGATTTCCTGGATCGACCAGCGGATCAAAAGCGAGGCTTCGGTCGAGGCCGCGGTCGCGTTTTTTTGAGCGATGGCCCGGTGTTGGCCCGATGACGGATGACGGCCATCATGGCGAAGGCAAGCATGACGAGTGAGACATGGCGATGCCAGCCATGCCAGGAGCGGGTTTCGTTGTGATCAAGGCCGAGCTCGTTCTTAGCAGTTTCGAAACTGTCCTCGATGGCCCAGCGATGGCCTTCCACCGACACCAGCTTCTGTATGGACGTACCCTTGGGGCACCATGTGGAGAAAAAGGCCAAGCTGCCGTCGGCGATATTGCGGCGGACCAGAAGACCCCGCGTCCATTCCCCGGCAAGCTCGTCGTTGTGTTCACTGACTTCGAGATCGGCCAATTCGAGATAGGCCCAGTCGTGCCAGCGCGGACCTTTGGTCCCTCCGCCGGACGACAGGCGGCGCCAGGCCTTCTTGGGAAGGTTTTGCGCGATCGTGGCGGCGGTGCCGGCGACAGGCTGCTGCTTACCCCAGGACCGGAACACATGATTGGAAGCAACACCCAGAACATAACCTTTGCCCGCCTTGCGCAGCAGGGTTTCGATCTCTCCGGTGCCATACACTGTCCGCCGCCACGAACGAGAACGGCACCTTTGCGACGATCGCGCGAGTGATCATTTGACGCGCGATCTTGGGCTTCGTCGCAAAGCCCACATCGCTCGGTACATGCGCTGCCTTCAGGCGAGCGGGGTCGTCCGTCCATTCCTTTGGCAGGTAGAGCGCCCGGTCGATGAAGGCATGGCCATGCCGCGACACTTAGCAGCCGAACACTCCGATCTGGCAGACCGTATGTTCGTTGTCCGAGAGGTGGCTCGTCCGCAGTATGCGATGAGCGAGGGTTGCGCCGGGTGGGCCGGGGCCGAGCCTCTCACATAGGAGGACGAGCCGTGCGGCAGGATAGCAAAATCTACGTGGGACTGGATACGTCGAAGCTGAAGATCTCGGTAGCCGTAGCCGTAGCCGAGGCGGGGCGCGATGGCGACGTGCGCTTCATCGAGATCGACAGTGCGCCTGATGCGGTGGAGCGATTGATAACGAAGCTCGCCAAAAGGCACCGGGACCTCGCCTTTTGCTACGAAGCCGGCCCGACCGGCTACGGTCTACGGTCTACGGTCTCCATCGTCAGATCACACGGCTTGGTCACGACTGCATCGTGATGAGCTATGGCCGAAACTGGGTGATGACGGGTTGAGAGAGGCGGCGTATCGAGATCCCATGGGTGGATGGTAGCCGGCATTTTTGGTGCAGAATGTGGTTGCCAATAACACACATGCTGAGGGACCATGCTTATGGCCGCACGATCCGAACAACCGACTACCATCCGCACTGATCTTAGCGCAATTTTCGTTTCCTTGGAGCTCAGTCGCTCGACCTGGTTGATCACGTCGTTGTCGCCGGGAAGCGGCGAGAAGATGTCAAAATATTCGATGTCGGCTGGCGACGTTTCGGGATTGTTCGCGTTATTTTCGAAGCTGCGCGAGAAAAGTCGTGCCAGGACCGGACAAGCCTATCCGATCGTGGCCATTCAAGAGGCCGGCCTGGACGGCTTCTGGATTCACCGGGTCCTTGAGAAGGAAGCTATTGAAAGTCACGTCGTGGATCCGGCCTCAATTGCGACGTCGCGCCGATCCAGGCGAGCAAAGACCGATCGTATCGATGGGGAGGCGTTGTTGCGGACCCTAATGGCATACAAGCGAGGAGAGCCGCGCGTGTGCTCCATGGCGCGAGTTCCTTTGCCTGAGGAAGAGGACAGACGCAGGATCACTCGCGAGCGCAAGGCTCTGATCATCGAACGTATCGCACACGTCAATCGCATCAAAGGTCTATTATTCTCGCAGGGGATCGCCAATTATGAGCCGCTGCGCAAGGATCGACGACAGCGGCTTGCCGATCTGCAAACTGGCGATGGACGTATGCTGCCAGCGCATATGAAGGCGCAGCTCTGCCGGGAGATCGATCGGCTCGAGCTCTTGCTAAAACAGATCAAAGCGGTTGAGGACGAGCGCGATGCGCTCATCGCTGCGGCACAATCTGCTGCAGCAACGCCGGAACCTGTCGCGATGCTGCTCGACCTCAAGGGCGTCGGCACCGAGTTCGCCGCCGTTTTGTGGTCTGAAGGGTTGTTTCGCCATTTTGACAATCGTCGTCAAGTTGCCGCTTACGCGGGGTTGACGCCGACGCCTTGGCAGAGCGGATCAATTGATCACGAGCAAGGGGTATCGAAAGCGGGTAACCCAAGGCTACGGACGACAATGATCCAAATGGCTTGGCTGTGGCTACGACATCAGCCTAATTCCGCGTTGGCTCAGTGGTTCAACGAACGTGTTCGGCGCAATGGCGGTCGCTTGAAGAGGTCTACGATTGTAGCGCTCGCGCGCAAGCTACTCGTTGCACTCTGGAAGTATGTAACTGCGGGCATCATTATCGAAGGCGCCGTCCTGAAGAACAAGTAAACATCGGCTGCAGCTCAAACATCAACTTCTTCTAGAAATCTACCAGGACTCGATCTGTCTTGGCGGATTCAGGTCGGCGAACCGTACCCGCCTCTGGCGAAATGCCGTTTTTCGAGAGTGGTTTCGCCACCCTGAGCCCCGCCCGCGCGCAAGCGGGATATTGGTGCAGCCGCAATGAGCGGCGACCGAATGTGAGGTTGACCAGGCTCGGCAAACCAGCCGCGTCACGCAATCGGGCTCAGAACTTGAATGCCGTTTTGGAGAATTGCTCATGCTTTGCGATGAATGATCTTGACACGGCGCGCCCCCATGTGAGGCGGGTGTCGAGCCTGCCAGAACCTCAAGGAGAGCGATACGCCATGAACGAGACTACCAAGATTCTCCCCTTCCGTCAGCGGTCGGCGGTTGACGATCCACTGACAGAAATCCTGCGCAATGGAGCCCGTGATCTGCTCGCCAGGGCGGTCGAAATCGAACTGCAGGCGTTTCTGGAGACGACGGCGGAGCTGAAGCTGCCGGGTGGCCGCGCCCGTGTGGTCCGGCACGGCCATGGCCCTACGCGCAAGGCTGCCACGGGGATCGGCGCAATCGAGGTCGCCCGGCCCAAGGTGAGAGACCGCGGCGCCAGCTCAGCCGATCGGATCCGCTTCAGCTCGGCGATCCTGCCGCTGTGGGCGCGGCGGACGAAGAGCCTGGATGCCCTGCTGCCGATCCTTTACCTGCGCGGCATCTCGACCGGCGACTTCCAGGAGGCGCTGTCGGCGCTGCTCGGCAAGGACGCGCCGAACCTGTCGCCGTCGGTGATTGCACGCCTGACGGCCGACTGGCAGGCCGAGTACGAGCGTTGGCAGCGACGTGACCTGTCGGCGCGGCGCTACGTCTATCTGTGGGCCGATGGGGTTTATTTGCAGGCCCGGATGGAGGATCACAGCGAATGTATCCTGGTGCTGGTCGGCGCGACGCCGGAGGGCCGCAAGGAATTGGTCGGCTTCCAGGTCGGCGCCCGCGAGAGCGCCCAGAGTTGGCGTGAGCTCTTGATCGATGTGAAGCAGCGCGGCCTGCGGATCGCTCCCCAAGTGGCGGTCGGTGACGGCGCGCTGGGGTTCTGGAAGGCCCTTGATGAGGTCTTCCCTGGCACGCGCCACCAGCGGTGCTGGTGCCACAAAGTCAGCAACGTGCTCGACAAGGTCGCCAAATCCGTGCAGCGCGCGATGAAGAACGATCTGCGGAACGTCTATCTGGCGCCGAGCCGGGCGAAAGCCGAAACCGCGATCGACACCTTCGTCGAGAAATACCGTGCCAAATACGGACCTGCGGTCGAGTGCTTGATCAAGGATCGTGAGGTGCTGCTCGCGTTCTTCGACTTCCCTGCCGAGCATTGGGTTCATCTGCGCACCTCGAATCCGATCGAGAGCGTGTTCGCCACGGTGCGGCATCGCACGGAGCGAACGAAAGGATCGCTCTCGCCGAAAACCGCCAAGCTGATGGTGTTCAAGTTGATCGACGCTGCATCGAAGACCTGGCGCCGACTGAAAGGAACAAATCAGTTGCCGAAGGTCATCGCCGGTGTAAAGTTCACCGACGGCATCGAGGTCATTCCGACCACTGAAAGCCACGCCGCCTGATCAGGCCGCGTCACCCAGAATCAGCCATAGCTCCATCGTGACACCATCACTGATCCCGAAGCGGCCTGGAGAACGGCTCTGTCGAATGAAGCCTCCACCCTGTCTGCTGCACCGAACGGCATGCAGGCCTTCGATTCTGATAGCGTAATCTGGAAACGACACCGGCACCACACACTTGTGGATCGCAACCACAGCCTATGATGGGGCGGTATCCTGGCTCCAGAATCGCATGACAATGACCCGCTCGCCGGGGCTTGGTCATGAAGTCCCCCTCGGTACATCATCCTTGAGCAGACATTCAACTTCGGCGTTAGGGGCGATCGTCGCCATCGGTCCGTGTTGTTGTGTTGAGCTGTGTCCGGCTCAAGACGTCAATGTCCCTTGCTCGACAGTAAGGCGGCGGTATTCCGCCAGCGAGGCGAGAAGCGCATCGCTTCTTCAGGAAGAGTTTGCAGAACGTCTTTGGCACACCGATTGCTGAGACGCGGGGATCCGTCACGACCATGACGGTCTCTCAGCCCCCGCCCAAGAGTTCAGATGAAACTTGTTCGATTGATCCAAATCAGCGTCATGCTGATGCCGCCGCGTCCGTCGTGCTCCTCTTTCCGTGTTCAGACTCGGCGGCCAAACGCTCAGGCGTGTCACAGGGGACCAGATAGATCGCTAATTGTTGCAGATCCTATGGTCCTGAGCGGATTTTGCGGAGCTAGGCGGTCAATCACGGAACAGTTGAAAGCAGTGGTTTGCCACGCAAGTGGCATACGTGGAGGTTTCGTCCATGGGGGCGGACTACGAACATCGCGATACATGTGTCGAGATCGAGACCGCGCTGGCAGATCTGGGCCGAGCTTCTGGGTGTGGAGCGGGTCGGGCGCCACGACCACTTCTTCGAACTGGGCGGCCACTCGCTCTTGGCGGTGCAGCTGATGGAGCGGCTGCGGCGGCTGGCGCTGGGGGTCGAGGTGCGCACGCTGTTCGCCAAGCCGGTGCTGGCGGATCTGGCGGCGAGCCTTGGCAGCCATCAGGAGGTGGCGGTCCCGGCCAACCTGATCAGCGAGCAGAGTACGGCGATCACGCCAGAGATGCTGCCGCTGATCGAGCTGACGCAGGAAGAGATCGACCGGATCGTCGCCACGGTGCCGGGTGGGGTCGGCAACATCCAGGACATTTATGGCTTGTCGCCGCTGCAGGACGGCATCCTGTTCCATCATCTGTTGGCGGCAACGGGCGATCCGTACCTGCTGGTCAGTCAGATGGCGTTCGCCGACCGTGGGCTGTTGGAGCGCTATCTTGCCGCGGTTCAGCGGGTGGTGGACCGGCACGATATCCTGCGGACGTCGTTTGTCTGGGAGGGGCTGTCGCGCCCGGCCCAGGTGGTGTGGCGCAAGACGCCACTGGAGGTGAGCGAGGTCGCGCTGGATGGGCGTTGTGGTCCGGGCCATGCGCAGCTCAGGGAGCGGTTTGATCCGCGCCGGCAGCGCATCGCTCTTGGCCGGGCGCCGCTGTTGCGGTTTGTGATTGCGCGCGAGCCCGGCAGTGCGCGCTGGCTGCTTTTGCAACTGCAGCATCATCTGATCGGGGATCACACCACACTGGAGGTGATGCATGCCGAGGTCCGGGCCGTGCTGGAGGGACGAGAGCATGAGCTGGCAGCGCCGCAGCCGTTCCGCAACCTGGTGGCGGCGGCGCAGCTGGGCGTTGATGCCAAGGCGCACGAAGAGTTCTTCCGGACGATGCTGGCCGACATTGACGAGCCGACGACGCCGTTTGGCTTGCGCGAGGTGCGCGGCGACGGTCGCGGGGTTCATGAGGCGCAGCGGCTGCTGCCGCCGGCGCTCCACGCGCGGCTGCGGGTGCAGGCGCGGCGGCTTGGGGTGAGCCTGGCGAGCCTGTGCCATCTGGCCTGGGGCCAGGTGGTGGCGCGCAGCAGCGGCCGCGAGCAGGTGGTGTTCGGCACGGTGCTGTTCGGCCGCATGCATGGCGGCGCCGGTGGCGACCGCACCATGGGCCTGTTCATCAACACCCTGCCGCTGCGGCTTGATCTTGATGGCACCGGGGTCGAGGCGAGCGTGCGGACCACGCATGCGCGGCTGGCCGAGCTGCTGGCACATGAGCATGCCTCACTGGCGCTGGCGCAACGCTGCAGCGGCGTTGCGGCGCCGGCGCCGCTGTTCAGCGCGCTGTTGAACTACCGCCACAACACGCCGGCGGCGATCTCCGCCTCCGCAGCCGATGATGTGCTGTCCGGCGTGGAATGGCTGGGCGGGGAGGAGCGCACCAACTATCCGCTGACCTTGTCGGTGGAGGATTTTGGCGAGGCGCTCGGGCTGACGGCGCAGGTGGCGGAGGGCGTCTCAGCGGATCGGGTCTGCGGCTACATGGAACACGCGCTGGCGCAGCTGGCGGAGGCGCTGGAGCGGGCGCCGAACACGCCGGTGCGGGAGCTGGACATCCTGCCGTCTGCTGAGCGGGCGTATCTGCTGGAGGAGCTGAACCGGACGGCGGCGGCCTATCCGTCGGAGGCGTGCATCCACGAGCTGTTCGAGGCCGCGGTGCGCCGTGCGCCGGAGGCGGTGGCGGTGGTCTGTGCGGAGGAGCGCTTGAGCTATGGCGAGCTCAATGCGCGGGCCAACCGCCTGGCGCATCATCTGATCGCATTTGGGGTGAAGCCGGACCAGCCGGTGGCGATCTGCCTTGCGCGCAGTCCGGCGATGGTGGTGGGGCTGCTGGCGATCCTCAAGGCGGGTGGGGCGTATGTGCCGCTGGACCCGGCCTATCCGTCGGCGCGGCTCAGGCAGGTGCTCGAGGATGCGGCGCCGCCGCTGCTGCTGGCCGATGCTGTGGGGCGCGCCGCACTGGGCGGCGATGCGCTGGCCGGTGTGAGCGTGGTGGATCTCGACACGGCAACAACGCCGGCCTGGGCGACCCTGCCGGCCTCCGATCCGGACCCGCGCACGCTCGGCCTGAGCGCGCGCCACCTCGCCTACGTGATCTACACCTCCGGCTCAACCGGCACGCCAAAGGGAGCACAGAATGAGCACCGCGCCATCATCAATCGCCTGATCTGGATGCAAAGGGCCTACGCTCTCAAGGCAACTGATGTTGTGTTGCAGAAGACGCCGTTTGGCTTCGATGTCTCGGCCTGGGAGTTCTTCTGGACCTTGCTTGAAGGCGCGACCCTGGTACTGGCGCCACCGGATGCGCACAAAGATCCCGATGCATTGGTCGACTTGATCGTTAGCCAGCGCATCACGACGGCTCACTTCGTGCCATCCATGCTGGTCAGCTTCTTGGATACGAAGGGGATTGAGCACTGCACATCGCTGCGGCGTCTTGTGTGCAGCGGCGAGGCGCTTGCGGCCGTCAGTGTACACAAGGCTCGGCGCGTATTGCCTTGGGCTGGTCTGCACAATCTCTACGGTCCGACGGAAGCTGCGATTGACGTGACAGCATGGAGTTGCCCGGCAGAGTTTGATGGGGCCATTGTCCCGATTGGCCGTCCGATTGCGAACACGCGGGTGTACCTTCTGGACGGTGATGGTGCGCCCGTTCCGTTTGGGGCGGTAGGGGAGATCTATATCGGCGGGGCGGGGGTTGCGCGCGGCTATCTGAACCGGCCGGCGCTGACGGCGGAGCGGTTCATCGCCAGCCCGTTTGTGGATGGCGACCGGCTGTACCGGACCGGGGATCTGGCGCGGTACCTGCCGGACGGCAATCTGGAGTTCCTGGGCCGCAACGACGAGCAGGTGAAGATCCGCGGCTTCCGGATCGAGCCCGGCGAGATCGCGGCGCGGCTTTGCGAGCACGGCTGGGTGCGCGAGGCGGTGGTGGTGGCGCGCGAGGACCGCAGCGGCGATAAACACCTTGTCGGCTATGTGGTGTGTGGGCCCGAGACAGGATCGGACGAGGCAGATGGCGGCGCGCTGGCCGGCGCGTTGCGCGCGCACTTAAGTGCGCACCTGCCGGACTACATGGTGCCGGCCGCGTTTGTGCGGCTTGCGGCGCTGCCCTTGACGCCGAACGGCAAGCTGGACCGCCAGGCGCTGCCGCCGCCTGCGGATGCGGCCTATGCGCGGCGGAGCTATGCGCCGCCGCAAGGCGAGATCGAGACGGCGCTGGCGCAGATCTGGGCCGAGCTTCTGGGTGTGGAGCGGGTCGGGCGCCACGACCACTTCTTCGAACTGGGCGGCCAGTCGCTGCTGGCGGTGCGGCTGTTGAGCCGGCTGTCGCAGGCGCTGGGTGTAGAGCTGCCGCTGAGGACGTTGTTTGCCAAACCGGTGCTAGCCGATCTGGCGGCGAGCGTCGTGGAGGAGTTGAGCCGCTCCGGTCCGCAACACCTGCCGGCGATGGTCGGCGGGTCGCGCGAAGCGCCGCTGGTGCTGTCGTTTGCGCAGCAGCGGCTGTGGTTTTTGGCGCAGCTGAATCAGAATAGCACGACCTATCACATGCCGCTGGCGTGGCGGCTGCGCGGCGTGCTCGATCGCATCGCCTGGCAGCGCAGCCTTGACCGTGTGTTGGCGCGTCATGAGGCGCTGCGCAGCATCTTTGTCGCCTCGGAGGGCAAGCCCCGGGTTGAGATTCTGCCGCCGGATGCGGGGCTGCCGGTCATAGAGCACGATCTGCAGGGTATGCCGGATGCAGACGAGGCGCTTTTGGATCTGTGCCAGGAAGAGGCGCGCACGCCGTTCGCTCTGGCACGCGGCCCGCTGATCCGGGGCCGGCTGATCCGGCTGTCGGACGAGGAGCACGTCTTCCTGCTGACCCAGCATCACATTGTCTCGGATGGCTGGTCGCTGGGCGTGTTGGCGCGTGAGCTCAATCAGCTGTACCGGGCGTTTGAGGCTGGAGAGGACGATCCGCTGCCGCCGCTTGCGATCCAGTATCCGGACTATGCCGCCTGGCAGCGGCAGTGGCTCTCGGGCGAACGGCTCTCGAACCAGGCGCAGTATTGGCGCAACACCCTGTCGGGCGCTCCGGCACGTCTGGCGTTGCCAACGGACCGGCCGCGGCCGGCGCAACAGTCCTTTGCCGGAGCCAGTGTGCCTGTCGTGATCGATGCAGATCTGACGCGGGGCTTGAGGCGGCTGAGCCGGCAGCATGGCACGACCTTGTTCACGACGGTGTTGGCGGCGTGGGCGGCGGTGCTGTCGCGTCTATCGGGGCAGGACGACATCGTGATCGGGGTGCCGAGCGCCAATCGCGGTCGCCGTGAGATCGAAGAGCTGATTGGCTTCTTCGTCAACACCCTGGCGGTTCGCCTCGACCTGTCGGGCGAGCCGAGCGTGGCGGAGCTGTTGGCGCGGACGCGGCGCACGGTCTTGGCGGTGCAGGAGTATCAGGACCTGCCGTTTGAGCAGGTGGTGGAGATCGTGCAGCCGCCCCGGCATCTTGATCACACGCCGTTGTTCCAGGTGATGCTGGCTTGGGAGAACAACGCCGGTGGATCCTTCGATCTTCCCGGGCTGATGGTGGAGATGGTGGGGAATGGTTACGATCAGGTCAAGTTTGATCTGGAGCTGAACCTTGGCGAGCATGGCGAAGTCATCGCCGGGACGCTGGGTTATGCCACGGCGTTGTTTGATCAGGCGACAATCGAGCGGCAGCGAGGGTATCTGCTGGCGCTGCTGCGGGCGATGGTTGCCGATGCGCAGCAAGAGGTCGGGCGGATTGGGCTGCTGCCGGCCGCTGAGCGGGCGTATCTGCTGGAGGAGGTGAACCGGACGGCGGCGGCGTATCCGTCGGAGAAGTGCATCCACGAGCTGTTCGAGGCGCAGGTAGCCAAGGCGCCGGAGGCGGTGGCGGTGGTCTGTGCGGAGGAGCGCGTGAGCTATGGCGAGCTCAATGCGCGGGCCAACCGCCTGGCGCATTATCTGATCGGGCTCGGTGTGAGGCCGGACCAGCCGGTGGCGATCTGCCTTGCGCGCAGTCCGGCGATGGTGGTGGGGCTGTTGGCGATCCTCAAGGCGGGGGGCGCGTATCTGCCGCTGGATCCGGCCTATCCGTCGGCGCGGCTGCGCCAGGTGCTCGAGGATGCGGCGCCGCCGCTGCTGCTGCTGCTGGCCGATGCGGCCGGCCGCGCCGCGCTGGGCTGCGACGCGCTGGCCGGTGTGAGCGTGGTGGATCTCGACACGGCAACAACGCCGGCCTGGGCGACCCTGCCGGCCTCCGATCCGGACCCGCGCACGCTCGGCCTGAGCGCGCGCCACCTCGCCTACGTGATCTACACCTCCGGCTCCACCGGCACGCCAAAGGGCGTCATGGTCGAGCATGCGAGCACCGTGAACCTGCTGCAGTGGAGCAGTGCCGTGTTTGCGGAATCAGAGATCAGCCGCGTGCTGTTCTCCACCTCGATCAGTTTTGACCTGTCGGTCTATGAGTGCTTCGTTCCGCTGTCGCAAGGCGGCACGCTGTATGTTGTCGAGAATGCGCTGGCGCTGGCGCAAACGTCATTGGATGTCACGCTGATCAACACAGTGCCTTCGGCGCTCGCCGCTCTGCTCGACAAGAACGCAGTGCCGGCTTCGGCAAGCATCATCAATCTGGCGGGTGAGCGGCTGAAGGCGAGCCTCATAGAGAAGGCCTTCGGGAGCAGTCGCATCGAGAAGATATGTAATCTGTACGCGCCTTCCGAGACCACGACGTACTCGACCTGGATTTGCATGCGACGGGGAGAGGCTGTCGTTGAGACGATTGGCCGTCCGATTGCGAACACGCGGGTGTATCTTCTGGACGGTCATGGCGCGCCTGTTCCGTTCGGGGCGGTGGGCGAGCTTTACATTGGCGGGGCGGGGGTTGCGCGCGGCTACCTGAACCGGCCGGCGCTGACGGCGGAGCGGTTCATCGCCAGCCCGTTTGTGGATGGCGACCGGCTGTACCGGACCGGGGATCTGGCGCGGTACCTGCCGGACGGCAATCTGGAGTTCTTGGGCCGCAACGACGAGCAGGTGAAGATCCGCGGCTTCCGGATCGAGCCGGGCGAGGTCGCGGCGCGGCTTGCCGAGCACGGCTGGGTGCGCGAGGCGGTGGTGGTGGCGCGCGAGGACCGCAGCGGCGATAAACACCTTGTCGGCTATGTGGTGTGTGGGCCCGAGACAGGATCGGACGAGGCAGATGGCGGCGCGCTGGCCGGCGCGTTGCGCGCGCACTTAAGTGCGCACCTGCCGGACTACATGGTGCCGGCCGCGTTTGTGCGGCTTGCGGCGCTGCCCTTGACGCCGAACGGCAAGCTGGACCGCCAGGCGCTGCCGCCGCCTGCGGATGCGGCCTATGCGCGGCGGAGCTATGCGCCGCCGCAAGGCGAGATCGAGACGGCGCTGGCGCAGATCTGGGCCGAGCTTCTGGGTGTGGAGCGGGTCGGGCGCCACGACCACTTCTTCGAACTGGGCGGCCACTCGCTCTTGGCGGTGCAGCTGATGGAGCGGCTGCGGCGGCTGGCGCTGGGGGTCGAGGTGCGCACGCTGTTCGCCAAGCCGGTGCTGGCGGATCTGGCGGCGAGCCTTGGCAGCCATCAGGAGGTGGCGGTCCCGGCCAACCTGATCAGCGAGCAGAGTACGGCGATCACGCCAGAGATGCTGCCGCTGATCGAGCTGACGCAGGAAGAGATCGACCGGATCGTCGCCACGGTGCCGGGTGGGGTCGGCAACATCCAGGACATTTATGGCTTGTCGCCGCTGCAGGACGGCATCCTGTTCCATCATCTGTTGGCGGCAACGGGCGATCCGTACCTGCTGGTCAGTCAGATGGCGTTCGCCGACCGTGGGCTGTTGGAGCGCTATCTTGCCGCGGTTCAGCGGGTGGTGGACCGGCACGATATCCTGCGGACGTCGTTTGTCTGGGAGGGGCTGTCGCGCCCGGCCCAGGTGGTGTGGCGCAAGACGCCACTGGAGGTGAGCGAGGTCGCGCTGGATGGGCGTTGTGGTCCGGGCCATGCGCAGCTCAGGGAGCGGTTTGATCCGCGCCGGCAGCGCATCGCTCTTGGCCGGGCGCCGCTGTTGCGGTTTGTGATTGCGCGCGAGCCCGGCAGTGCGCGCTGGCTGCTTTTGCAACTGCAGCATCATCTGATCGGGGATCACACCACACTGGAGGTGATGCATGCCGAGGTCCGGGCCGTGCTGGAGGGACGAGAGCATGAGCTGGCAGCGCCGCAGCCGTTCCGCAACCTGGTGGCGGCGGCGCAGCTGGGCGTTGATGCCAAGGCGCACGAAGAGTTCTTCCGGACGATGCTGGCCGACATTGACGAGCCGACGACGCCGTTTGGCTTGCGCGAGGTGCGCGGCGACGGTCGCGGGGTTCATGAGGCGCAGCGGCTGCTGCCGCCGGCGCTCCACGCGCGGCTGCGGGTGCAGGCGCGGCGGCTTGGGGTGAGCCTGGCGAGCCTGTGCCATCTGGCCTGGGGCCAGGTGGTGGCGCGCAGCAGCGGCCGCGAGCAGGTGGTGTTCGGCACGGTGCTGTTCGGCCGCATGCATGGCGGCGCCGGTGGCGACCGCACCATGGGCCTGTTCATCAACACCCTGCCGCTGCGGCTTGATCTTGATGGCACCGGGGTCGAGGCGAGCGTGCGGACCACGCATGCGCGGCTGGCCGAGCTGCTGGCACATGAGCATGCCTCACTGGCGCTGGCGCAACGCTGCAGCGGCGTTGCGGCGCCGGCGCCGCTGTTCAGCGCGCTGTTGAACTACCGCCACAACACGCCGGCGGCGATCTCCGCCTCCGCAGCCGATGATGTGCTGTCCGGCGTGGAATGGCTGGGCGGGGAGGAGCGCACCAACTATCCGCTGACCTTGTCGGTGGAGGATTTTGGCGAGGCGCTCGGGCTGACGGCGCAGGTGGCGGAGGGCGTCTCAGCGGATCGGGTCTGCGGCTACATGGAACACGCGCTGGCGCAGCTGGCGGAGGCGCTGGAGCGGGCGCCGAACACGCCGGTGCGGGAGCTGGACATCCTGCCGTCTGCTGAGCGGGCGTATCTGCTGGAGGAGCTGAACCGGACGGCGGCGGCCTATCCGTCGGAGGCGTGCATCCACGAGCTGTTCGAGGCCGCGGTGCGCCGTGCGCCGGAGGCGGTGGCGGTGGTCTGTGCGGAGGAGCGCTTGAGCTATGGCGAGCTCAATGCGCGGGCCAACCGCCTGGCGCATCATCTGATCGCATTTGGGGTGAAGCCGGACCAGCCGGTGGCGATCTGCCTTGCGCGCAGTCCGGCGATGGTGGTGGGGCTGCTGGCGATCCTCAAGGCGGGTGGGGCGTATGTGCCGCTGGACCCGGCCTATCCGTCGGCGCGGCTCAGGCAGGTGCTCGAGGATGCGGCGCCGCCGCTGCTGCTGGCCGATGCTGTGGGGCGCGCCGCACTGGGCGGCGATGCGCTGGCCGGTGTGAGCGTGGTGGATCTCGACACGGCAACAACGCCGGCCTGGGCGACCCTGCCGGCCTCCGATCCGGACCCGCGCACGCTCGGCCTGAGCGCGCGCCACCTCGCCTACGTGATCTACACCTCCGGCTCAACCGGCACGCCAAAGGGCGTCATGGTCGAGCATCGGAGCCTGGTCAATCTCGGGCTGGCTCAGATCAGGCTTTTTGGCGTTTGTTCAAATAGCCGAGTAGTGCAGTTCGCCTCCTTCGGTTTTGATGCCAGCGCCTGGGAGCTCGTTATGGCATTCGGCGCAGGAGCCGCATTGCATTTGCCTGCGGATGAGCTCCGTCAAGCGAGTAACAAGCTGTCGGATTACCTGCGAAACGAAGCCATCACCCATGCCACGTTACCTCCCGCATTGCTTCAGGGAAGCCAGAATCTGGAATATTTTGCGTCGCAAGTTCTCATTCTTGCTGGAGAGCTGCCGAAGGCTGAACTCATCCGACGCCTGCCTGCAACATCTATTGTCAACGCCTATGGACCTACCGAAACAACAGTCTGCGCGACGGTTTGGAGTTGCCCGGCAGAGTTTGATGGGGCCATTGTCCCGATTGGCCGTCCGATTGCGAACACGCGGGTGTACCTTCTGGACGGTGATGGTGCGCCCGTTCCGTTTGGGGCGGTGGGTGAGCTTTACATTGGCGGGGCGGGGGTTGCGCGCGGCTATCTGAACCGGCCGGCGCTGACGGCGGAGCGGTTCATCGCCAGCCCGTTTGTGGATGGCGACCGGCTGTACCGGACCGGGGATCTGGCGCGGTACCTGCCGGACGGCAATCTGGAGTTCCTGGGCCGCAACGACGAGCAGGTGAAGATCCGCGGCTTCCGGATCGAGCCCGGCGAGATCGCGGCGCGGCTTTGCGAGCACGGCTGGGTGCGCGAGGCGGTGGTGGTGGCGCGCGAGGACCGCAGCGGCGATAAACACCTTGTCGGCTATGTGGTGTGTGGGCCCGAGACAGGATCGGACGAGGCAGATGGCGGCGCGCTGGCCGGCGCGTTGCGCGCGCACTTAAGTGCGCACCTGCCGGACTACATGGTGCCGGCCGCGTTTGTGCGGCTTGCGGCGCTGCCCTTGACGCCGAACGGCAAGCTGGACCGCCAGGCGCTGCCGCCGCCTGCGGATGCGGCCTATGCGCGGCGGAGCTATGCGCCGCCGCAAGGCGAGATCGAGACGGCGCTGGCGCAGATCTGGGCCGAGCTTCTGGGTGTGGAGCGGGTCGGGCGCCACGACCACTTCTTCGAACTGGGCGGCCACTCGCTCTTGGCGGTGCAGTTGCTCAGTCGCGCAGTCGATCTCGGGCTAAAGTTCAGCGCCGCCGACCTCTTCCAAGCCCCCGTTCTAAAGGAACTTGCATCAAAGATTCATTTGGAACCACAGCCCAGCAGCTCGGGAGTGATTTGTGTTTCTCGAGAAACCGGATCGCAGCCGCCGCTGTTCTTTGTTCCCACAGGTTTGGGCGATTGCTCCTATGTCCTTAGTTTGGTGCAGGAGATGGACACAGGATGTCATGTCTACGCTTTGCCATGGCCGCCATTTAGTGAAGTTCAATTTCCAACTCTTAAAGAGATGGCCTCGCAACTCAATTTGGCAATCCGAAAGATCCAGCCACGAGGTCCATATCGCCTCGCTGGATACTCATCAGGAGGAATCTTGGCTTACGCAATTGCGCAACGGTTACTGGATCACGACGAAGCTGTTTCATTCATCGCCCTAATTGACGTTGTGCTATCTTCGAATCCATCAAGCGTATCGCCCACCCAAATGGTACAAGAAGTGCTCCTGGAATCTCTCGAACTAGACGACGAGAGGTTCGAACTACTTGAACGCTTCTTCTCTGGGCGAAGTTCAATTTCTCAATTCCTTGAAAAGGCACAGAAAATTGGAGCGATCCCTTTGGATCGCAATCTGCACAATGACATCCTGACGTATGAAAGGGCCATACAGTTCCAACGGGCACTGGACTCGTATCAAGTTCCGTCCCTCCCCATCGAGGTATACCAGTTCTATGCCAATGAACCTCTTCGCCACCGGGCACGATCTCGCAAAAATTCTATAGGTCCAGAAGCACGCTCGCCTTTGCGGGGGTGGGACCGAATTTTGAGTGCGGAGGCCATTCATGCCGTTCCAATTCCAGGTGACCACATAACTATGATGAATGTCCCGGCGAACCGCCAAGTTCTGGCTCGATGCCTATCAACGGCTCTTGGCCAGTCAGCGACGGGCGCCGAATAAAGGGTTCGGCACAGACGGAAACGTATGCCCATGAAATCGCTCTGAAACTACAAAGTGATTGGAGTATATGAATCTCATCAAAGGCGTGGCTTGTGGAAACAAGCAAGAAGAGGTCATGATGATGCGCATTCCCAGCACCCGTTGGCCGAAGAGAATCAGTCGCAGGGCCCCAACGAACCCAGATCACCGGGAAAGCCACGTTCCTGCGGGGGCGCCAGCGGGGAGTCGAACAAGAACGGCGCTGGTATTGCGTTTACATCCAGATACCGGCGCGCAAGTAGAAACGCCAATGCGCTGGGGATTGATCCCGCACTACGCTGACTGCCATCCCGAACTTCAGCCGCTCTACGCCCCCGCGGAAACTCTACCTCAGCAGCGCATGTTTCGCGAAGCTTATCGCAAACGACGATGCGTCGTGCTTATGAAACAGTTCTATCAGAGAGATCGACAGCGTAGGCGTAAGATGATCGTGCATAAGAATGGCGAACATTTATGTCTCGCTGGAGTATGGGAGAACTGGCGCGACCCTGACACCGACGCATGGGAGCGTACATTCGCTATCGTAACGATAAAATCCGACGGAGTGATTGCAAGGGTGCACCAGCGAATGCCTGTGATTCTGAGCCAGCCCGATCTTACTCGCTGGATGAGCTTGGAAAGCGATCCACGGGAGCTCCTAACACCGCGATCGACCGCAGTTCCAATAGCTATCATTGATGCCAATATAGCTAGCTACTTTCCGGCGCAAAATTCGCGGTTTTGAAGAGACGGTCAACCGTACAACAATAATAAACCCGCCGAAGGCCGGCGGGGCGATGGAAGCAAGGGAGAGGCGGTACGAACCGTTATCGAGGCGACTGCTTCTCCATCACTCGGCCGATATTGATGAGGTTGTCGGCAAGGACGCCGAGCCCGACCCAGCGCTTCATTCCGGCACTTCCCTTGTAGCGGCATCGATTTGAGGCTCGCCGCATCCATGTCGACAAAGGGTACCGCGGCCACAACCACCCGCATCGGTTCAGGGTCTGGATCTCGGGGCAGGTCAGAGGTGGCTCGGCAAATTCGGACAGTAGCTTAAGTAGATTTTCTGCCTGACAGGAGCTATGGCTGATTCTGGGTGACGCGGCCTGATCAGGCGGCGTGGCTTTCAGCGGTCGGAATGACCTCGATGCCGTCGGTGAACTTTACACCGGCGATGACCTTCGGCAACTGATTTGTTCCTTTCAGTCGGCGCCAGGTCTCCAGGTCTTCGATGCGGCGTCGATCAACTTGAACACCATCAGCTTGGCGGTTTTCGGCGAGAGCGATCCGTATGCACACGAGGAGGGCCGCGTGATCGGCTGGTGCGCGCGTAAACAGTCCGCTCTATGATCGTCGCGTGTGAGGTTCAGGCCGCCCGCTGATCGGCAGTGGCCTGTTTTTTAGCTTCGAGCAGGCGCTTCCACTCCCAGGGCAGCAGTTCGTGCAGACGCGAGGCGGGCAGATCAGCGATACGGGCCAGGACGTCGGCGAGCCATGCTTTGGGATCGACGTCGTTCAAACGGCAGGTGGTGATCATCGTCAGCATGACGGCGCAACGTTGAGCGCCGCGCTCGCTGCCTGCAAAGGTCCAGTTGCGCCTGCCCACAGCCACGCCGCGCAGCGCTCTTTCTGCGGCATTGTTCGTCAGGCAGATTCTACCGTCGTCGAGGAAGCGGGCGAAGTCGTCCCAGCGGCTGAGCATGTAGTTCATTGGTTCATTGGCTTCAGGACCTCGGAAGAACGCGAGAGGGTTTCGCGCTCGCGCAGCAGTCAGGCGTGCAGTTCGTCGAACAACGGCTTGCTCCTTTCCTGGCGCACGGCACGCCGCTCGGCGGCTGTCTTGCCGTTGATCCCACGTTCGATCTCGAACAAGGCGTCGAGCCGTTTGACGGCCTCCAGCGCGATCGGGGAGATCGGCTTGCCCTTTCCGCCGTCCCGGGCATTCTTCTCGATGTCGGCCAGCTCGAAGAACCCCCTGCGGGCATGGGCCATGCAGAAGGCGGGCGTGAGCGGCCGGTCCTTCCGCCGCTCGTCGAACAACGGATTGAGACCGCTGTAACAGTCAGCCTGAAGGATGCCCTGGTACCCAACCAGGTGTTTCTGGGGATGTTCACCCCGTCGGTCGCTCGAGGCGTAATAGACTGCAGCTGGCGGAGCGGTGCCCGCGAAGGGCTTGTCATCCCGAACATAAACCCAGATGCGTCCAGTTGTGCACTTGCCCTTCGCCAGGATGCGGATGGTGGTGTCGTCGCCGTGAAGACGCTCGGCCGCGAAGACATGCTTCTCTATCAGCTCGGAGATCGGAGCCAGGGCGCGAAGGTCCCGTGGCCGACCTGGTCGGCCAGCGTGGTCACCGGCATGTCGATGCCCTCGCATTTGAACCGGGAGCTCTGGCGGTTGAGCGGGATGTGCATGCCGTACTTGTCGAACAGGATTGTCGCCAGCAGCTGCGGACCAATGAAGCCGCGCGGCGTGGCATGGAACGGCGCCGGTGCCTGGCTGACCTGCCCGCAATCGCGGCAAGTGAACTTCTCGCGGACCGTCTCGATCAACTTGAACCGGCGCGGGATCTCCTCCAGCGTCCTGTTTGCATCCTCGCCCAGCTTCGACAGCCGCGACCCGCCGCAACAGTGGCAGGCCGTTGGAGGATCGATGACGATGCGCTCGCGCTCGATGTCGTCCGGCCAGGGCTTGCGCACCGGCCGCTTGCGCGTGAAGGCGCGTACGCTCTGCGTCTTCGCCGCTGCAGCGGCCGCGGCGAGCTCGTCCTCGGTCGCCGACATAACAACATCTTCAAGCTGCAGTTCCAGCTGGTCGATCAGTCGCGCCCCGCGCTCGGAGCGCTGCCCATAAAGCTCGCGTTTCAGCGTCTCGATGCGCAGCTCAAGATGTGCAATCAGCGCTTCGTTGCCGGACAGCTTTGCCAGCGCGTTGGCTGCTTCGGCCTGCGCACTCGCAGCCTTCGTCTCGGCTTGCTGACGCGCTTCTCGTTCGGCCCGAAGAGCCTCGCGCTCAACCCGCAACGCCGCCAGGGCGCTCGCAAGGTCAGAGGGAAGATCGTCCGTTTTCGATGTCACGAAGCCATCGAATCAGATCAGCACAAATATGCAATCGCAAAATGCTATCCGACACGCGTCGGGCGCCATGTTTCCTGCGGATGACGCCAATCTATTCCGGACAGAAGATAACTCAGCTGCGCCGGCGATATTGGAACAGCGCCTCCATCAACGGTAGGCCAGATGAACTTCCCACGTTCCAATCTTTTTGTAAAAAGGCATGCGCCCTGGCCATCGTGCCAGATGCACTTCAAAAGCGAACCACTGCGACCGCGGAAGACGAAGAGATTGCCCTCCATCGGGCTCATTCGGAGCACCTCCTGTACCCGCAACGCAAGAGACGGGAATCCACACCGCATGTCGGTATAGCCCGTCGCTAGCCACACACGCACGTTCTGGCCAGAGGGAAGCGATATCACCGCAGCGTCTCCAGACCACGCATGATCCGAATCAGCACGTCAACATCGACGCCCCTATCCACAATCACCCGACAACCGTTAGAAGCCACAATCTCCATACGACTGCCGGCCGCGCTCGTCATCGGCGTCGCGGGCGCCGCCGGAACCTCCGGCACGATCACCGCTGGCACAAATCCTTCAACCGAAGTCGAACCAAAACGCCCGGCCCGGGCTGCGTTACGCCAATCAGCCAACTGCGAGCGCGTGATCCCGTATTTGCGGGCCGTGGCCGACCCTAAACGGGGCAATGAATAGCTCTCGGCGACGATTTTCAGCTTGGCCTCGTCGCTGAACCGACGTCGACCGCCCCTATCAACGATCTCAAGCCGACTGACAGAATTGACTGTATGCACGTCCATACAGGCGATTTCTCACCTGTTCGCCAAAATTCACAACGCGCAATTCAGCGGTCATGGTCGTACGCGTACCAAGGTCTCGACCTCCAACCTGTGCAGCGAGATTACGCTGCCGACCGGCATCGATCATCGCGACGAGGAGCGCACCGCAGTGTGCTGCCTGTCGTCGCTCAACCTCGAGACTTGGGACCAGTGGAATAAGGAGCCCGGCTTCATCGAGGACGTCATGCGCTTCCTCGACAACGTGCTCACCCACTTTATCACGGTGGCGCCGGACGGCATGAAGCGTGCCCGCTACGCCGCCCTGCGCGAACGCTCCGTTGGCCTCGGCGTCATGGGCTTCCACTCGTTTCTCCAGGCCAAGGGCATTCCGATGGAGAGTGTCTTGAGCGGCGCCCCTCCCGAGGTCAGTTGGTTTGACGCATCCTCGGCGCCCCGCGCTCAAACCCCGCCATCGGTCGGCAGGCGCGTTAACGCTCTCTTAACCATGGCGGCTTAGCCTTTGGCTATCAGCGCACATTGCCCGGTCCGTTCCCAGGAAGACAGCCGATGCCCACTGAGAGACTGACATATGTCGCACTTGCTGCCCACCGAAACTCTGCCTGTGGCGGCTCGTTCCCCTGCCAAGCGGCGCCAATCGCCGCGCTCACTTTCGGATAATGGCTAGCTTTGATGAGCGTTGACCTCGCTGGAAACGCATATGCCACCGCGAACAGGCGGACGACAGCCAAGGAACCCTACGAGTGGAAAGTATCGTGACATTGTAGGCAGAGATCATGCGGCTCGAGGCGACCGCAGCCAGTGATCGGGCAGATTTTGAGCGCGAGCGTGCTTATCGCCTGATGGCCGAAGTGCTGCGGGCAACTGCTGAGGCTTCGGCTGCCAAAGGAGAATGACGGCCGGCTTAGAAGGCTCTCTGCGAGCTGGCGTCCCACCGCGACGGACAAGCCGGAGCCCCTGGGCCATCTAGCCGCGGACAGCAGATCGCAAGGCTTGTAGGTAGCAATTCGAGTCCTCTCATACCCTACGCAATCGTGAGGCGGAAATGATCAACATCACCGATGTTCGCGAGCTGAGGACGCGCATTATCGTGTTCGGCGTCGGCGGTGCCGGCGGCAATGCCGTCAACAACATGATCGCGGACGGGCTGCAAGGGGTCGACTTCGTCGCCGCCAATACTGACGCACAGGCGCTCACCATGTCGAAGGCCAAGCGCCTCATCCAAATGGGCACCGAGGTGACTAAAGGACTGGGCGCAGGCTCGCAGCCCGATGTGGGGCGCGCCGCAGCCGAAGAGGCAATCGACACGATCCGCGATCATTTGACCGGCGCACACATGGTGTTCGTCACTGCCGGCATGGGCGGCGGCACCGGCACCGGGGCAGCGCCCGTTATCGCCAAGACGGCGCGTGAGCTTGGCATTCTCACGATCGGCGTAGTCACAAAGCCATTCCAATTCGAGGGCCAGCGCCGCATGCGCCTTGCCGAAGCCGGCATCGCGGATTTGCTGAAGACAGTGGACACCCTGCTGATCATCCCAAACCAGAACTTGTTTCGGGTGACCACCGAGAAGACTACATTCGCCGAAGCTTTCGCCCTGGCCGACCAAGTGCTCCATTCGGGAGTGGCCTGCATCAGCGACCTTATAGTCAAGGAGGGCCTGATCAACCTCGATTTTGCGGACATTCTCTCCATCATGCGCGAGAAGGGCAAGGCCATGATGGGCAAGGGCGAGGCTTCCGGCGCATCGCGCGTGCTTAAGGCCGCTGTAGCAGCGATTTCCAATCCGTTGATCGAGGACCCCTCGATCAAGCGAGCCAGTGGCCTCATCATCTCTATCACTGGCGGCAACGACCTAACACTATTCGAGGTCGATCAAGCCGCTAGCCGTATTCGCGAAGAGGCCGACCAGGATGCCAATATCATCGTCGGCGCCACGTTCGATGAGAGGCTGGAAGGTGCGGTCCGCGTCTCGGTGGTGGCGACTGGTATCGATAATCTTGACCCCTCGTGCCAAGTGCAAGCGGCGGAAGGCGCATTTTCGGATCTGGCCGGTAGACTGGGCAACGAGTTGTCGCATCGCCGACCAGATCGAGCGTAGTGCACTGCTGCCGCCGCCGATGGAGAGGCCGCCAAGGCGGCCGATAACGCGCTACCCCGCAGAGATCGGCAACTCCGATTTCGGAATATGAACGCAATGCGACCCCGCAAGTTCTCGCGGGGTGAACTGTCGTCAGAACCAAATTGGGGTCAGAACAAGAGCTGCTCAAAATCCTACGGTAAGGCCGAATGGGGCATGAACATCAAGCCGCTCGTTGGATTGGCGCTGGCAGCCGAAGCGATCTGAAGCCTTCGGGCATTTGGTGCTCAGTATCCCAGGTAGGATGCCGGCCAGGTTGATATGTTCCCAACTGAGCGGCCGTGCTTGAGCAGCGTGTCGGGAACGTTTCTGCCCTCTCGCTTCAGATGAGTGACAGCGCGGTCGAGGTAAAAGTATTCCAGTGCACGATGGCGCTGACGACGAGATTAAGACCGGAAGCGCGGAATGCCTGGCTTTCGAATGATCGGCCACGGATTTCGCCGCGCTCGTGGAAGAACACCGCACGCTTGAGTTTCTGCGCTGCCTCACCCTTGTTGAGGCCAGCTTGGCATCGCCGGCGCAAGGCCGGACTGGAATACCATTCGATCATGAACAGTGATCGTTCGATGCGGCCGACTTCCCGCAGCGCCTTCGCTTGCCCCGCAGTGTCGGTAAAGTGCTGGATCGTGTCCTGGTCGAATAAACCATCCAGCACATAGGCCGCTTCGCTTTCCGTCGGGCTGATGGGCAGGATGCTGAAATAGCCGTACTGGTCCGATAGGTGGCTGTAAAACGTCGATCCCGGTTCGCTGCCATAGTGCAGATTGACGTCGCCGCGTTTGCCGCTCGGCGCGCTGGCGCGAAAGAACTGCCCTTAGGTCAACACGGCGATCGGCGAGTTGCTCACCAAGCTCAACGAGGAGCGGCCGATCCAGCGGCTCGGTGTGACACGGCCGTACGTCCGACTCTTCCAGTGAAGTTTGCTCGCCCTACACTGTGCGTCCGAGGGTTACTCGGACATACCGAGCCGATCCTCATCACAGCAGGACGAGCCGTGGCAGACATTTGTCGGAATCGACGTCCGCCGTCGCAATCACGAAAACAGGCCAGGAAGGAGAGGTTCGCTTCTTCGGTGAGGGCGATGCGTCGGCGACCTGTTACGAGGGCGGCCCGACTGGCTATGGTCTTTATCGCCTGCCCCGGTCGCTTGGCCATGACAGAGTTGGCGCCATCGTTGATTCCAAGGAAGCCGGGATCAGGTGAAGACGAACCGCCAGGACGTCGTTTCCCTCGCCCGGTGCTTGAACCTGACGTTACGTCACGTTGTATGGAGATTGGCCTGCCTCTGGGCTTACAATTCGGCGCTGCGCGCGTCGGTCCACACATGCAGCCAGACCAACCTTCAACAATTAAGGGGTTCAAGCGATGCTATTCTTCTTTTTGCTGTCGACCGCTTTCGCTGTCATCGGCACAATTTACGCCGTGAGCGCATGGCTCTCCCGCCGCCAGCGTAGCCGCAACTTTCTCTTCGTTCGTCCCACACAAACGCCTAAGCGGAGAGCGTTCTAAACTGACAATCAAGCAAGGTACCTCGTTGCGATACTCTCGATAAGGGAAAATGCCATTGTTGCCTCCTCTTGAACATTCCAGTTCGTGGTCGAGCAGGTGCTGTCGCGTGAGCAGGTCGCGGACTGGGTCTATCACAATAAGCCGGACAATCCGCATGTCCACCTCATGACGACGCTGCGGCCTCTCACCGCGGACGGATTCGGGCCAAAGCGGGTCGTGGTCATCAGTGAAGACGGGCAGCCGCTGCGCATGAAATCCGATAAGATCGCCTACCGGCTCGGGGCCGGCGACAAGCGGGAGTTCCTCGATCAGCAAAACGGTTGGCTCGACTTGCAGAATCAGCATCTCGCCCTGAACGGCCTCCAGATTCGTGTCGATGGACGGTCCTATGCCGAGCGCGGGATCGACGTCGTGCCGACCACCCATATCGGCGTCGCGGCCAAGGCCATCCAGCGCCGGGCGGAGCGCGAGGGGCGTGATCCCAAGCTCGAACGGCTGCGTGTCTTTGACGAGAACCGGGCCGAGACGTTGAGGCGGATCCAGCGCCGTCCGGAGATCGTGCTCGACATGATTCGCGCGGGGGAGAGCGTCTTTGACGAACGGGATGTAGGCAAGCTTTTGCATCGCTATGTCGACGATGCCGAAACGTTTCCGCGCTTGATGGCGCGGGTCCTGCAAAGCCCGGATGCGCTGCGGCTGGAAGGCGAGTCGATCGACTTCGCGACGGGCATGTGGGCGCCGGCGAAATACACGGCACCCGAGCTGATCCGGCTCGAAGCGGAGATGGCGCGGCGCGCGGTCCACCTTTCAGGCAGCACGGCCTTTACGATCAAGGCACCAGTGTCATCGCGGCCGTGACCGCGCGCGGCATCGTCTTGCGCGCGCAGCTCGCGGTGATGCTCAATCACATCAAAGATCGAATCTAGTTCATTTCGCCATGGTGCATTTGCCCCAGGCGGCACCAACCAATCCTGGTAGGTGCTTGCAGCACTCCTCCGCGATACTCCTTGGTAGGGCCCCGTGGATTACGTGCCACTCCAACCCCAGCGGCCAAGGTAGTCAGTCTTGCTAGTCCAAAGGCGAAGGCTGGCCACGAAGTTTGCGACGCGTGGTAGGGACAGCGCTTCAGGGTCGGTCCACTACGCGAGCGTCGAGTCATCGCCGCAAACGTCGCTGGCAGCGCGGGCGCGGTAGGGACAGCGCCGGGTTTTGACTCACCCACGGCGCCGAGTCACGTCCGCGCTGCCTTCAGTCCGCGCGTGCGCCGCAGAGCGGAGCAACTACGATGCCGAGATTTATTGCCTCGTACGATCTGAATGAGACCAAACCAGACGCGCACGAAAAGCTTATCAATAAAGCTATCGAGCACGGATGGCCTCCATGGGTTCTGGACCACGAGCACACCAGCCTGTTTACTCTTCCGAACGCCACCTTGCAGGGTTCGTTTGTCGATCAAACGCAAGCGGTCGCAGCTCTCAACGCAACAAGGGCGGAGACGGGAAAAGACCTTGGGACCAAGGTCATAATGGAAAAATGGATCGTCGTTCGATACGACGCCGAACCAGACTTTGACTCCAACGAAAGAGAGAAGGCTGGCTAGAGCGTTAGCCGATCAGGCCGCAGGTATCCGGCGACGGTGAAGTAGTTTGTCGATACGGCGGCGCGCCGAAAGCCATGGTACGTTCCGTGGTCGCTAGCCAGGCAGCCCATGCATCGGAGCCAAATCAGAGCACGAATGAACAATAATTCTGCCCGCGCGGCAAGCCATCATCAGGTGAAGTGAGCAAGGGCGGGCGTTCACCGAAAAAGCCGTACGTTCCGCGGCGGAAATGTGCATGCGCGACTTGAGCGGACGCTACCGAATTGACGAGACGCACTTCACGGTGATCTGAGACGCGTCACAGAGCCTTAGTGATACAATGTTGGGGTCTTAGTGCGGTTAAAGAGCATGTCCGACAAGCCCAAAAAAATGGGCGTCTTGACCGGAAGCCGTCCGCTGATCGCGTTGGCAATTGCGGCGGTGCTCAGCGTTGGCGGGCCCGCCTCGGCGCAGTTTTTCAATTTTGGCGGATTTCAGCAGCGGCCGCCGCCACAACGCGGTGGCGGCGGGATCGGTGGCGGCTGGTTTGGTAACGACACATTTGGTCCGTTTCAGCAGCCCGCTCCCCAGCCTCGGCGGAGGGCCCCGCCGCCCGTGCGCGAGGATTTTTCGAGGGCCCCGCCGCCTGAGAAGCGCGACATGGTGCCCGAACGCTACGTGCTCGTGCTCGGCGACGCCATGGCCGACTGGCTCGCTTACGGCCTTGAGGACGCTTACGCCGAGCAGCCCGCCATCGGCGTAATCCGGATGGTGAAAACGATCTCCGGCCTGATCCAGTACCAGCCCAAGGGGGCGCCTGCCGATTGGACCTCAGCTGCAAGGAACATCCTCGCCAACGAAAAACCCGACGTCATCGTGGTGATGCTAGGCCTCAACGATCGTATGGCGATCCGCGAGCCGGCCGCCGAGAAGAGCGACAAGCCAGCCGACAAGAACGACAAGAATGAGCGAAGGCCGGACAACAAGCCTGCAGATGCGAAGTCGAAGGACAATTCGGGCAACACCGCAGCCAAACCCGACGACAAGGTCGCCGTCAGCGAATTGCCGGCGGACGATGCAGAGAATACCGACGCGCCGCGGGTAGCGCTGGAGAAGAGCACGCGTTCGCCGAATGGCATCTATGAGTTTCGCGACAACCGCTGGGTCGAGCTCTACACTAAGAAGGTCGACGAGCTGATCGCGGTCGCAAAGTCGAAGGGCGTGCCGGTGGTCTGGGTGGGACTGCCCGCGATCTTCGGACAGAAGAGGACCTCGGACATGCTGTTTCTCGACGCGCTCTACCGCGATGCTGCGGGGCGCGCTGGGATCACCTATGTCGATATCTGGGACGGATTTGTCGACGAGGCGGGGGCCTTCCTGCAGAAGGGCCCGGATCTCGAAGGCCAGATCCGCCAATTGCGCACCTCTGATGGCGTTTATTTCACCAAGCCCGGCGCGCGCAAACTCGCCCACTATGTCGAGCGCGAGATCAGCCGTCTTCTCGCTGCGCGCTCGGGACCGATTGCGCTACCCACCGAGCCTGCGACTCCCGACTCCAATGTGGCCCCCGGTCAGCCCGCGCCGCGTCCGCTGGCCGGGCCGATCGTGCCGCTGGTCGCCGCCACCATTAACAGCGACCGATTGCTCGGCGGCCCGGAGGCGCCGCCGGCCCCGGTCGACGCGCTTGCCGCGCGGGTCATGATTAAAGGTGAGCCTTTGTCGCCGCCAGCTGGTCGCGCCGACGACTTTACCTGGCCGCGTCGCGAAGTCGAAACGCCAGTAGCATCGGCGTCACCCAATGGCTTGGGCGATGTCCGCGCAGAGATGACGGCGCCGGCTGCGTCGTTAAAGCCGAAAAAGCATCGCCGCTGAGAAGTAGGGACCGCCCGCGCGGTCTTTTGCCTAAATTGGCGGAACGCGAGCGCGTCATCATTGAGGCTCCAACGACCTGCGCCTGCTGCGGTGGATCGCGGCTGGCGAAGATTGGTGAGGATGTGACCAAGACGCTGGAGGAGATCCCGCGCCGCTTCAAGCTGATCGAGACGGTACGCGAGAAGTTCACCTGCCGCGATTGCGAGAAGATCAGCCAGCCGCCCGCGCCGTTCCATGCCACGCCGCGCGGCTTCATCGGCCCACAATTGCTGGCGACGATCCTGTTCGACAAGTTCGGCATGCATATCCCACTCAACCGCCAGAGTGCGCGCTTCAAATGCGAGGGGATCGACCTGCCGTTGTCGACGCTGGCCGACCAGGTCGGCCACGGGACCTTCGCCGTCATGCCGCTCTTCCACTTGATCGAACGCCATCTGCTCGCGGCCGAGCGCCTTCATGGCGATGACACCACCATCCGTATCCTGGCGAAGGGCAAGTGCACGACCGGGCGGATCTGGACTTATGTGCGGGATGACCGGCCCTTCGCCGGGCCCGCGCCACCGGCGGCGGTCTATTACGCCTCGAGCGACCGACGAGGCGAGCATCCCCAGAAACATCTGGCCGCCTTCGCCGGCTAATGTTCACCTCTCCATTACCCCTTTAATCGCGAGGTGGCGATAATGTGAAGGAACGTCGGCTCGGCGCGTGAACATCGAGAGATTCCGCCGATTCGGTACGGGCTTTGCTCCGCATTATTTCTCGGCGACCTTTGCAGTCTTTTGACCAGCAGAGGAATCGATGATGCTGAAATCCAATGAAGACCTGATCGCCGAGCTCAAGGCCGTTCTGGCCGGCCAGCGCTATCACCCGAGGACGATCAGTAACTACTGCGGGTGCGCGCGCAGATTCCTTGATTATCTCGAACGGCGGGAAATCCAGGTTGAGAACGTGACCGAGGCGCAGGTGTCGACATACATGAGCCGTGCGAGGGGGATATTGCGCAAACGCCATGGTCGATCAGGGCCACACCAGCCCCCGATCCCGCGCGCCGGAATCCATGCTCTGCTGCAGCTTGCGCAGGGCCAGTGGCCACCCCCTCCGAAAGCAGCTTGCGCCGCCGAGGCCGAGCGATTTGCGATCTGCGACGAATACGAGGTCTGGCTTCGTGAGGCGCGAGGCCTCGCCCCCGCCAGCATCAAGGATTTGATCTGGGAGGCCCGGCACTTCCTGACCTGGCAGTTCGAGCGGAACGGTGACAACAGCCTGACGAGCCTGGGGGTGGACGACATCGACCGCTATATGGATATGCGCGCGCCGAAGCTGACGCGCAAATCGTTGAGCGCCGTCGCACACCGCTTGCGCTCTTTGTTGCGGCATCTGCATCGGGTCGGCCGTACCGCGATCGACCTGTCGCCGCATGTCATCGGTCCGCGGATCTACGCCTATGAGGGGGTACCCTCGACCCTCGATTCTGGAGCGAGATCAGGTTGCCGCTGTCCTGAAGACTGTGAGAAAGGACAAAGCCCCGAGGGGGTTGAGGGACCATGCGATCCTGCAACTGCTCGCGACCTATGGCCTGAGGTCGAGCGAAATCTGCAACCTGCGGCTTGAGGACATCAACTGGCGGGCGGAATCGATCCGCATCCGGCACACCAAGACCAAGGCCTGTTCCTTCCTGCCCCTGATGGAGCCGATCGGCGAAGCGGTGCTTGCTTATTTGCGTACGGGGCGGCCGGCGATCGACGCCCGCGAAATCTTCATCCGCGCGCGTGCGCCCTATCGCAAGCTCAGGATGTTGGACAAGATGGTACGGCGCCGACTGCACCAGGCCGGTATCAAGCTGCCGGGCAAGAGCGGGGCCCATGTCTTCCGACATGCACGCGCGGTCGAGATGTTGCGCGCATCGGTCCCGCAGAAGGTCATCGGTGATCTGCTCGGGCACCGGTCGGCGGAGTCCACGGCACCCTATCTCAAGCTCGCCACCGAGGACCTCAGGGCCATCGCACTCGACGTGCCGGAAGCGGAGGTGCTGTCATGACAACATGGCCCGATCCCGAACGGCAGTTGATCGCGCGCTATCTGGCAGGCCTTAACCTGCGACACGCCGACAGCTGCGCCTCTTACAGGCAGGTGCTGAACAGCTTCCAGGACGTCGCTGAATGCCATGCCGAGTTCGGCAAGGATGTTCTGGTGGCCTGGCTGCAGACATTGTCCGACCATTGGATGGCGACGACGCTGCTGACTCGAACCCGCATCATCGATCGGTTCCTCGATCACCTTCTGAACATCGGAGCGATCGAGCGCAATCCCGTCACCACCTTGTGCGAGGCATGCAATATCAAGCGATGTCGGCCGATCTGGCGCGCACTGGCGTCGCATGACCCCGAACAGGCCCTTGCCGAACTCCGCCAGCCCAAGCCGTTCGGCAGCATGCTGGGCGGGATCATGGCCGAGCACGTCGCGCTGATGCGCAACAGAGGATACAAATACACCTCGCAGCTCGCATGGTTCTTGCGGTTCGATCGGTTCCTGCAGTTGAATCCTGCGCTGCAAGATGAACCGATCGAGGTGATGCTGGAGCATTGGAAGAAGGCAAAAACGACACTCAATCACGCTGCCGAATGTGAGAAACTGGAGCGGATCCTTGCGAGGGTCCTGCGTCATAAGAATCCGTCGCTCCCGCCGCGCCGCCCGGACCCGCGACCGCAGACGGAATTAGCGAAGCAGTGGCGCAAGCCTCATATCTATACACCGACCGACATACGGCAGATGCTCGATATTGCCCGTTCCTATCCTTCGCAACGGGCCCCGCTGCGTGCGTCGAGCCTCCATGCCATGCTCCTACTGGCCTATTGCGCGGGTCTTCGGCGGGGCGAACTTGCCCGTCTCGATCTTGGCGACGTCGACTTCCGCGTCGGCACAATCACGATCCGGCAGACCAAGTTCTACAAGACGAGGATCCTGCCGTTGTCTGACAGCGTGATCGCCGAGCTTCGGGCTTATCTCGATGCGCGGCGGCAGGCCGGTGCACCGCAAGACCCGCACTCCGCCCTGTTCTGGCACGAGGGGCGCAACGCCCGCTACACAAAGCAGGTCATCGCCTTGTTGCTCGTCGACGTGATCCGTCGAGCAGGGCTAAAGCCGCCAGAAGGGCGAACGGGGCCCCGTCTTCATGACCTGCGGCACTCGATGGTCGTGCACCGTATCGTCGAATGGTACCGCTCGGGCATCAATCCGCAAGACCGGCTGCCGTTCCTCGCGACATATCTTGGCCATAAGGATATCCACTCCACCCTTACCTACATCACCGTTACACAGGACCTGCTTCATCACGCCAACGAGCGGTTCCGGGTGCTGGGCGTCCCATGCCTCGATCTGGGGCAGGAGATGCGGCCACGAGCAAGGCGAACGCGTTCCCGAATCTGATGCGTGCGTTCTTCTACGAATGGCTCGTCGAACAACGCAACGCATCCATCCACACGGTCCGATCCTATCGTGACACCTGGCGGCTCTTCCTGCGGTTCGTCGCACAACGCACGGAAAAGAAGGTGGCGGTGATCACGCTGGCCGATCTGAGCGCCGGCGAGGTGGCTGCCTTCCTCGGTCACGCCGAGCACGACCGCGGCGGCACGATCGGCACGCGCAACTGCAGGCTTGCCGCGATCCGCAGCTTCTTCAACTTCGTCGCGACGAAGGACCCCGCATCGATCGCTCAGTGCGTGGAAATCCTTCACATCCCGGTCAAGCGGGCGCCGGTATCGGAACCCTGTTATCTGGACCCGGCGGAGGTGGCAGCGATCCTTGCCCAGCCAGACCGCTCTACGCTCGAAGGCATGCGCGATCACGCGCTACTCTCGTTCCTCTACAATAGCGGGGCACGGATACAGGAAGCTCTCGAGCTGTGTCCCAAGGCGATCCGGTTCGATAGCCCAAGTTGCGTTCGCCTTACCGGCAAGGGTCGCAAGGAACGCATCTGCCCGCTCTGGCCGGAAACCGTGCTGTTGCTGAAAAAGCTGCTGGAGCGACAGCCGCGAGCGCCGGACCAGCGGCTGTTCGTCAACCGCTATGGTGAGCCGCTCAGCGCATCCGGCGTTCGGTTCAAGCTTGCGGCCTATGTGAAGGCGGCGGGCGAAACCACGCCAACGTTGCGGATTAAGCATGTGACGCCGCACAGCTTCCGACACGCCACCGCCGTACACCTCATCTCGGCAGGCGTCGACGTTACCGTCATTCGCAGCTGGCTTGGTCATGTGAGCCTCGACACCACCAATCACTACGCCAGGGCCAATCTCGAAACGAAACGAAAGGCACTGGAACGGGTCAGCCCTCCGGAAACCGCACGACATCCCCCGTCATGGAAGCGGGAGACGAGCCTGCTCGCTTGGCTCGACACGCTCTGAAATAATGCGAAGGAACGTCAATCAGAAACAGCATCAATCCTGGATCCGGTGACCTTCCTTCACATTATCGCCACCTCGCGATTAGCCGGTATCCTGCAAGCCGATTGCTACAACGGCTTCGAGCCGCTGTTCGACCCGCAGAAGAAGGTGCGGCCGATCACACCGGCGTTTTGCTTCGCCCATGCGCGGCGGGGGTTCTTCGAGCTGGCCGACATCGAGAAGAATGCCCGGGAAGGCAAGAGAGGCAAACCGGTCTCCCCGATCGCGCTGGAGGCTGTCAGGCGCCTCGACGCGCTGTTCGAGATGGAGCGCGCCATTAACGGCTGCGGCGCCGACGAGCGGCGCGCCGTGCGCCAGGAAAAGAGCAAACCACTCCTCGACGACATGCACGCCTGGTTGCTGCGTGAGCGCGAAACCCTCTCGCGCTCCTCCGAGGTCCTGAAGCCGATCAACTACATGATCAGGCGCTGGGACGACTTCGCCCGCTTCCTCGACGATGGCAGGATCTGCTTGACCAACAATTGTGCTGAGCGCGCATTGAGAGGCATCGCATTGGGAAGGCGCAACTGGACCTTCGCCGGCAGTCAGCGTGGCGCCGACCGTGCCGCCATCATGCTGACGATGATCACGACCTGTCGCCTCAACGACGTCGATCCCAAGGCCTGGCTCGCCGACGTCCTCGCCCGTATCGCCGATCTTCCGGCATCGCGTCTGCACGAACTGTTGCCCTGGGAATGGAAGCTCCTGCGTCAAGCCGGCGAGCCCGCCGATTACCAGGCCGCCTGACCTCCACGCAACACCATCATAGAGTTCGCCGTCCCCGCGCGCATGCGTCAATCAGGCGGTCTTCGTCGTATGCGTACGCGATGTCATCCGGCCATGGCTTACGCACCGGCCGCTTGCGCATGAAGGGGCGGACGTTCTGCGTCTTCGCCGCTGCGGCCTGCGCGGCAAGCTCATCCTCGCTCGCCGTGGTGACGAGTTCTTCGAGCTCCAACTCCAGCTGCTCGAGCAACCGTGCCGTGCGCTCGGAGCGCTGCCCGTACAGTTCGCGTTTGAGCTTCTCGATCCGCAGCTCGAGATGCGCGATCAGCGCTTCGTTGTCCGACAGCTCCGCCCGCGCACTGGCAGCCACCGCCTCGGCTCGCAGCCGCGCCTCACGCTCGGCCTGCAGCGCCGCCAGGGCACTCACAAGGTCCGATGGAAGATCGTCCGGCTTCGATATCATGGAGCCATTGAATCAGATCAAGCAGCAGATTCAAACCGTAAAAGCGGCTATCCGACCCGCGTCGGACGTTGGGTTTCTTGTGGGTGCCTCCAGTCGATGCCAGACAGCAAGTAAGACAACTGCGCCGGCGAGATCGATACCGCGCCATCCGCCGCCGACGGCCAAATGAATCGCCCCCGTTCCAAACGTTTCGTAAATAGGCAGGCACCCTGGGAGTCGTGCCAGATCACCTTCAGCAGGTCACCTCTGCGACCGCGGAAGCAGAATAAATGGCCGCCCAGCGGGTCCTTGCCAAGCACTTCCTGAACCTGCAGCGCCAAGGAGGGAAATCCTCTGCGCATATCCGTGTAGCCCGTCGCCAGCCACACTCGCACGCCCGTCGGGATCATTGGCGCTCCAGTCCACGAGCAATTCGAACCACGGCCTCGACGTCCGCGCCGGAACCGAAGACCACGCGCAACCCTTTCGGGCTCACGATTTCGATCTGGCCCGCCTCGACAGCTTCCGTCGCTGGCGGCGTGCCCGGCACAACTATCGCAGGGACGAATGTCGAGCCGATCGAACCCTCGCCAGCCCGATGAGGGGAGGCCAAAGCCTTGCGCCAATTCAGCAGAAGCTGACGTGAGATCCTGTACCGGCGAGCGGTCGCCGAAACCAGTCGTGGTCCCGCCAAGCTCTCCTCTACGATCCTGAGCTTCTCCGCACGCGTCCAGTGTCGCCGCCGACCGGTCTCGACCACCTCTATGCGGCTCAGCACCGCACTGTCCTTATGCACGTCCATAAGGACAGTCAGCTACACAGCCGAACTTTTCACAAGGCGGCATTGCTCGGATGCGTACGGAGCATGTGGCCGGCGACAAGGTCTTTGTCGACTATTCAGGCAAGAAGATCGCAATCGTCGATCGCCGCACCGGCGAGATCCGCGAGGCCGAGCTGTTCATCGGCACTCTCGGCGCCTCTAGCTTCACCTATGCAGAGGCAAGCTGGACCCAGGCACTGTCCGACTGGATAGGCGCACATGTGCGCATGTTCCGCTTCTTCGGCGGTGTCCCGCGCCTGATCGTCCCCGACAATCTGAAGTCGGGTGTCAACCGGGCGAGCTTCTACGACCCGGAGATCAATCGCAGCTATGGCATGATGGCGGCCCATTACGGCGTCGGCGTACTGCCGGCGCGGCCGCGGCGTCCGAAGGACAAGGCGAGCGCTTCATACTGCACCTCATTCCCTTGATGGCGCGGTGATGGCGGTGAGCTGCGCCGGACGGGCGCCGCGTCCACCGCAGCCCTTGCGGATCGTCATGCCAGGCGGGACCTCCCACAGGCCGCGGTTCAGGCTGTCGGTATAGCATTTTGTGATGAGCCCCTGGCGACCCCACGTGTGTACGGCTGTCTCGGAGACGCAGAACTTGGCGGCGATCTCGCGCGTCGTGAGCATACCACGCCGACGCAGCCGCTCATATCGGCTCGCAAGTTTGTAGGCGCAGCGAATGAAGGCAACCTTCTTCAGATTGAACGCCTTTGCCTCCCATGTACGCCATCCGTGATTATTGAGAATCTCGGCGACTTCGCGATCGCAATGATGGTCAAGAAGACGATCAACCTCGGCGACGAGTTCAGGTTTGAACTTGCGGATCTGGGCAATGGGCAGCGGCCGGTCGAGCACCAAGGTACGCGTGGCGCCGCCAGACAGGCGCACATGGGCCGTGATGGTTTGCGACTTGATTAAGGTTACGTCGTCGATGAGCAGACGCACGATGCGCTTGCGCTCGCGGGAGTCAACTCGCGGATCTTGCCAGATCCGCGGAAGCTGCTCGGCGAGGTCAAGGATGCGTCGCTGGGCTTCTGCACTGAGTGCCGCAGCCTGCTGTTTGCTCCGGCGCTTGTAGTCTTCGGCGGCATCGGCATGACGGCGCAGCTTGTCGTTCCATTCGGCCTCGAGTGAATCGGCGACGAGTCGGTTGTCCGGATCGACCTTCATGTAGCGTCGACGCGCAAGCTCGGCTTCATAGCGCATCCGCTCGACATGCTGGCGACGCGCTGCGTCGGTCTCTGCGGCGCGCACCTCAAGCTCGCGCTGCACCTCAAGGGTGACGGCCAGCGTCATCGGCGTCATCAGCTCGATCATCAAATCTGCGATCCCTGCATCGATGATCTTCCCGGGAACCGTTTGGCAGGTCCATCCCGCGCGGCGTACCGCGTTCGCCTGGCACAGATAGGTTGGGACGGTGCTGCCGTGCTCCTGGCTGTAGCGCACACCCATGCGTTCGCCACACAGGCCACAGACCACGCGACCTTGGAGGAGCGCCGGTCCCTCGCGCGACGGTCCCGACCGCCGCTCGCCACCGAAGGCACGAGCGTTGTCGGCGAGCCGCCGCTGGTTGGCCTCGAAGCGCTCCCAGTCGATGTAGCCCTGGTGCATCCCCGGCATGACGAACTGCCAATCGGCCCTGGCAACCTTGACGACACTGGTGCCACCGTCGGGCCGGTGCCGTATGCGCGTTCGGCCATACGCAAAAGCGCCGGCGTAGCGCGGATTGTGGAGCACCTGCAGAACGCGCGCATGGTGCGGCGCCGCCCACAGGAGATCACCCTTGTTCGGTCCTGTCCGGAGTCGGCGCGGGAACAGCAAACCTTGCTCCCGGAAGAATCGGACTGTCTGCATCGCACTTCCGGTCTGTTCGAAGGTATCGAACACAAGACGGATTGCGTTCTGCACCTGGAGATCGGGATCAAGGCCGATCGTCCGATCGTTCCGGTAAACCAGCCCGACCGGAGGACACATCTCGAGCTCGCCGCGACGGGCCTTGTTGAGCTGACCACCACGCATGCGTGCTTTGAGGATGTGCAGCTCGGCCTCGCTCATTGTACCTTTGAGGCCGAGCAAGAGGCGATCGTTGAAGTTGGCTGGATCGTACGACCACACCGCATGATGCCCCTATTCGGGAGCCATCTGATCAGTTGGAGCAGATTACCGTAACCGACCCAACCCATCCACTATACGGACGGTGCTTTGATTTGGTATCGGCCGGAAGCTCGCTCCGACCCGGCGGCTGCGTTCTCGTTCATTATCGCGACGGCATTTTGCTGAGAGTTCGAGCTGCAGCAACCAACCTCTATGGCGAGCGGCTGTCTGTCCCGTCAAGCAAGCTTTCGCTCGAAAGCATTCGAGACTTGCTCCGGCTTTCAAAAGACGTGGTGCTGACGAGCTTGGCGAATCAGCCGACAAATGATTCTTTAGGGCACGGCTCCGAATCAAAATTGGCAAGCTCGCGTGGTTCGCTGGGAGGAGAGCCATGAGGTCGGATCTTGTGACGGGGGGCCACCTTTGTCGCAGAGCCGTAATTTACATTCGGCAGTCCACGCCTCATCAGGTGATGACCAACCAGGAGAGCCTGCGACTGCAGTATGCACTGCGACAGCGAGCCACCGATCTCGGTTGGGATGATACCAATATTGATGTCGTTGATGCCGACCTTGGATTGAGTGGATCGACAGCCGCGCATCGCGAGGGCTTCAAGGACGTTATCGCCCGCGTCACGTTGGGTGAAATCGGAATCATTCTCTCCTACGAGGTGACGCGTCTCGCGCGCAACTGCTCTGATTGGTACCCGCTACTCGATCTGTGCGGCTACCGGCAATGCCTCATTGCGGATCGCGACGGCGTCTACGATCCTGGCTCAACCAATGGGCGCCTGTTACTCGGCTTAAAGGGCACAATCTCCGAAGTGGAGTTGCACACACTGCGCGGCCGTCTGACGGCGGGGCTGCGCGCCAAGGCCGAGCGCGGCGAGCTGACGTTACTGTTACCGGCGGGTTTGGAACGTGACGCCAATGGCGTGGCGTCGAAGGATCCGAGCAGGGAGGTGCAGCAGCGGATATCACTGGTTTTCACGACATTTCTGGAGGGAGGCTCCGTAGGCAAGGTAATCCGGTCATTCCGAGATCGTGCGCTCTTCATACCGCGGCGGGACCGGTTCGGCGATATTGCGTGGCGGACACCATCGGCCAGCATGATTTCCGGAATCTTGAGGAATCCGGCCTATGCTGGCGCTTTCGTCTATGGCCGTACCAAGTCCTGCCGCACGACCTATGCGAGTGGTAAACTGAAGACGGCCCGCTGCCCAATGGCAGAGTGGAAGGTAGTAGTAAAGGACCGCTATCCTGCATACATCGATTGGGATGGCTTTGAGCGGATCCAGGCCATGTTGCGCGACAACCATGCCGAATACCAACGCAATCAAACGCGTGGCGTGCCCCGAGAGGGGGCCGCTATCTTGCAGGGCATCACCTGGTGCGGCCGGTGCGGCCACAAGATGTCGATACAATACAAGGGCGGGTCTCGCTACGTCTGCAATGCCCTGTTGAACCACCAAGGCAAGACGCTATGCCAGCATCTTCCCGCCGATCCGATCGACGCACAGGTGGTGGCTGCATTCTTTGCAGCGATCGCTCCCGCTGAGGTGGAGGCCTGGAGGCGTGCGCTCAATGCGCGGCAGCAGACTGACGAAGCGCTTGATCGCGCCGAAGAGCAGCAGGTTGAGCGACTGCGCTATCAGGCGCTCCTGGCCGAACGACAGTATAATCGGGTCGATCCTGACAATCGCCTCATCGCCGCTGAGCTGGAGCGACGATGGGAAAAAGCGTTACGCGAACTCCGGCAGGCTGAAGAGGCGCTGACCACCCGCCGAGCCACGAAGAGCAAATCAGCCATGTTGACCCCAGAGGAGCAGAATGAGTTTCTTGCGCTTGGTCCACACTTGCCTGAGCTCTGGCGGCGGCCTGATGTGAGCCGGGCAGATAAGAAGCAGTTATTACGAACGCTGATTGACAAGGTTGTTCTCCACCGCATCACGCGCGATCGAATCGCGGTCCGGATCGTCTGGTGTGGTGGCGAGATATCCGAATTGGAAGTCGAGCCGAGGGTCCATGCCCTGCATGCTCTAACTCGAGGGACTGAGATGCAAGCACGGATCCTTGAGCTGGCCCGCCAGGGTTTCGATGATGCCGAAATCGCCAACACCTTGACCCAGGAGGGGCACCGCTCACCGCGCCGAAATTATGTTCCAGTACGAACCGTTCAGATCGTGCGGCAGCGCCATCGCGTACTGCAGGACGGCGTCGCAACGCGTGCTCGTCACATTGCTGGCTGGCTGCCGGTGACCGCAATGGCAAAGCGTTTGGGAGTTTCGAGTTCTTGGATCAAGCGACGTATCCGCAGCGGCACCATTGATATCCAGCGCGATCCTTGGGACAAGCGATTCCTCTTTCCTGATACGGAAGCCAGCATTGTCGCATTGCGAGAGCTTAAAACAGGAGCTCGAGATCACCTCGTTTTCGACCCGAGAGCAAACAAATGAAGGTATCAACATGATCGATCGTAGATACCGTCTTCGTCAAGGATGAGCGTCGCCGTCAATGCGCAAAGCTCGATGAGCCGGTGCCAGTCGGCCGAGTTGCGCGCAAGGCGCGAGACCTCCAGCCCCATGACAATACCGGCCTTGCCGAGCGCCACCTCGCTCACCAGTTGCTGGAAGCCGTCGCGTGCTGTCGTACTTGAGCCGGACTTGCCGAGATCGCGATCGATAACGTGAACGCGCTCGACCGGCCAGCCGGCCACAACTGCTCGATCCCGCAACCCATATTGGCGCTCGGTGCTCTCGCCGTGCTCGGCGACCTGGCGAAGGGTCGATTGGCGGACATAGAGGTAAGCGTCGCGTTTGAGATGGTCGGCAGTGACTTTAAGCTCAGGCATGGAAGGGCTCCATTGCGATGGCGACGAGAATGCCGGCGATGAGGCGCGTGACGTCGCTTGTTGCGGGCGACGGATTGTTTGGGGCCGAGTGCGCGAGCCGATGGTCGTGGCAGGCCGCCTCGGTATCGGCCTCCTGTCCGCGTGCTCGGATCCACGCTGCCAATCCCCGTCGACGAAGAATGGTGAGACCCGGGCAGGCCGTGAACTCGGCGCGCAATGCGGCGGCGCGTAGCTTCTCGTAGCTGTCCGCTGCGTCCGCAGGCGCGACGATCAAGCTGGGTTGAGTCGTTTTTTTTTGCGCGCCAGCGCCCGCTCCAGGCTGCGTCGGTGCACCTTGATGCCGAACCGCGCCTCGATCGCATCGAGGCAGTGCGACGTCGTCAGTTCGTGTCTTGCAGCTTTGAGAGCGGCGACGAATGCAACGACCTCGGCGGAGACCTTGTGGCCGCCTTTGGGGCCTCGCCGGTTCGGCAACAGCCCGGCGAGCCCGGCGGTCTGCAGAGCGCTCTGCGCCTTGTAGAAGGTCGGCCGCGTGACGCCGAATGTCTCGGCGGCCTCGCTGATCGCAACGCCGTCGACCTGGTGACGTCGCACCATCTCGTAGCGCACCTGCACCAGGTCCTTCGCATCGAAGAATGGGTTGCTGACGAACGAGGGGTCGCGGACGGCTTCCGGATTTGGATTGAGGACGCCGTCTTGCGCCAGCGCCTCGCTCTTCGGATCCTGCTTCTTCGCCCTGGCCATGCTCAGCATCAACCTTACGTAAATATAAATATGCCTCTACATATTGAGTGTCAATGGAGGCGTCGACGCAATATGAAGATATTGTGTGGATGTTAACGTAGAAGTACGCCGCACCGTGTCCACGGCATGGCGTTATTATCTTTACATGTGCGGCGTATTTATATTTACGCATCGCTGGCGCCCATGCTCTCCGCGAGCCGGTCCAGCGCGTCACAAAGCGCCAACAGGTCAACCACGCAAAAGGCTGCTCTACCCGCAGCGATCAGCCGGAACTCATCGGGTGGATCGATATCGGTCCAGGCGCTCGCGATCGTGCAAAGTCGACCGTTCTGGCCCTCATAGACCACCCGGTCTTCAATGACGGCGCCGACAGATCAGCTCGAACGTGCGACCGCAAAGCGGATGGAAGGGATGCGTGATCCGCACCTTTTGCTGGGTCGTACCCGCATGACCTGCAGTCGACAACTTTTGCCAAGGCAAAGGTCGAGAACGCGGTGCGCTTTGCCCAGAGCTGCATTCTCGGCCGGCTGCGCAAGCAGACCTTCTTTTCGCTCGCCGAAGCCAATACGGCAATCACCGAAGCGCTCGACCGCATCAACGATCACATCATGCGACGACTCGGCCTCAGCCGCCGCCATCTTTTCCAGACAATCGAGCGCGCTGCGCTCGCGCCTCTGCCGGCAGAGGACTACGAGTTCGCCGAATGGCGGCTTGCCCGGGTCTCGACGGATTACCATGTCGAGTTCGAGCACTTCTTCTATTCCGTGCCGCACCGGCTCATCCGCCAGCAGGTCGATCTGCGCGCGACGGCCCGCACCATCGAGATATTCTATCGCGGCCAGCGCATCGCAGCTCATCAGCGTCGCTACGGCGGCTCCCGCTTTGGAACCGATCCCGACCATATGCCGTCCTCCCACCGCCGCTACGCCGAGTGGACGCCCGATCGCTTTCGCCGCTGGGCCGCCACGATAGGCCCGCACGCCGAGAACCTGATCATCGCCATCCTGGCCAGCCGCCCGCATCCCGAACAGGGCTTCAGAACGTGCCTGGGCGTCCTGCGCCTGTTCCGCGACATCGACCGCAGACATGCCGAGGCTGTCTCGGCTCGCGCCGTCGCCATCGGCGGGCTGACCTGCAAAAGCATCGCCTCGCTCATCGCCACTTTCAAAGCCTCGCACCAGACGGGCGAGGCCGCCGCCGTCATGGAGCACGCCAACCTGCGTGGCCCCGGATATTTCCATTGAGGAGACAATCGACAATGCTGAACAACCCTACCATCGACCTGCTGCGCGATCTCGGCCTGCACGGCATGGCTGCCGCCTTCCAGAACCTGCAGATCCAGCCGGAAGCCCGCAGTCTCGAACACGGCGAATGGCTCGCCCTCCTCATCGAAAGCGAGGTGACAACACGCCGTCAGAAGCGTTTCGAGGCCCGCGCCCGCGCCGCCAGGCTGCGCCATGACGCCCAGGTCGAGAATGTCGATTTCCGCGCCGCGCGCGGTCTCGACCGTAACCTCTTCCTCAAGCTCGCGGGCTGCGACTTCATCCGCCAGCATCACAATCTTCTGCTGATCGGGCCGGCCGGCGTTGGCAAGAGCTGGCTCGCCTGCGCACTCGGCCACCAGGCCTGCCGCGAGGATTTCTCCGTCGCCTATCACCGCGTGCCACGCCTCTTTGCCACGCTGGGTCTCGCCAGAGGCGACGGACGCTACGGCCGCCTGCTCAAGGCGCTGGCAAAGCCGGACCTGCTCATCCTCGACGATTGGGGGCCGGAGAAGCTCAGCGATGAGCAGCGCCGCGATCTCCTCGAGATCATCGAAGATCGATACGCCTGCCGCTCGACCCTCGTCACCAGTCAAATCCCCGTCGATCACTGGTACGACATCATCGGCAACCCAACCATCGCCGACGCCATTCTCGACCGCCTCGTCCACAATGCCTACCGCATCGAACTCAGCGGCGACAGCATGCGAAAGCAGCGCCCAATGCAACCCGAGGCGGCAGCGACCGCTTGACCTTCGCTCACTCCCGTTCCAAACCTCAAGGCGATCCAGGCGCAGACCGAAATCCGTCCGGAATGAAATCGGAACGCCTGGCCGGCTTCGCGTCGGAATCAGTGGCCGGCTTCATCGGAATACGCAGCTGGGACGACTTCGCCCGCTTCCTCGACGATGGCAGGATCTGCTTGACCAACAATTGTGCTGAGCGCGCATTGAGAGGCATCGCATTGGGAAGGCGCAACTGGACCTTCGCCGGCAGTCAGCGTGGCGCCGACCGTGCCGCCATCATGCTGACGATGATCACGACCTGTCGCCTCAACGACGTCGATCCCAAGGCCTGGCTCGCCGACGTCCTCGCCCGTATCGCCGATCTTCCGGCATCGCGTCTGCACGAACTGTTGCCCTGGGAATGGAAGCTCCTGCGTCAAGCCGGCGAGCCCGCCGATTACCAGGCCGCCTGACCTCCACGCAACACCATCATAGAGTTCGCCGTCCCCGCGCGCATGCGTCAATCAGGCGGTCTTCGTCGTATGCGTACGGCGTGCCCGGCACAACTATCGCAGGGACGAATGTCGAGCCGATCGAACCCTCGCCAGCCCGATGAGGGGAGGCCAAAGCCTTGCGCCAATTCAGCAGAAGCTGACGTGAGATCCTGTACCGGCGAGCGGTCGCCGAAACCAGTCGTGGTCCCGCCAAGCTCTCCTCTACGATCCTGAGCTTCTCCGCACGCGTCCAGTGTCGCCGCCGACCGGTCTCGACCACCTCTATGCGGCTCAGCACCGCACTGTCCTTATGCACGTCCATAAGGACAGTCAGCTACACAGCCGAACTTTTCACAAGGCGGCATTGCTCGGATGCGTACAACCGTTATCGCTGTGCGGTCGACTGAACCTGGTTTGCGGGCGAGCGTGCGGGGGCGGCTCGAAATAGGTACGCGTCCGGCGACGGCCCCGGTTCGGCCGTTTGGATCGTTTTCTGACTATGCGCGAAAGCTTTTCCGATGGTCACGTCTTGAAACACTAGCAGCGAGCCTCAATTGGGAGTAGGAAGCCGCCAAACGCGTCTGATGCGCCCCGATAACGGCGCGGAGCGCCGAACTCGCAGGTAGACCAAGGCCGCGCACATAAAAGCACGCCGGCAGAACGGGTTGTGCACGGCTCTACCGAGCTGGTGCTCGCATGGACGCCGGTTGTTCCGGCAGCTTCAACCTGGACCCCGTCTCGGTCAGCTTGCCGCCAGCGAGGTCAAATACCTGCAGGTCCCTGTCGACATAGTTGGCCACATAGAGGTAGTCGCTGTTTGGACTGTAAGCGACGCCCTCCGGCAGGCGGCCAAGCGGCGCACGCGCTGTTACCGTCAGGCTACCGCCAGTGCCGATCGACATCAGAACGAGTTCGCCCCTCTTAGTCGAACTGCCAAGCAGCAGCGGGGTAGCTGCAGTCTTCCCATCGGGCGCTATCGCGAAACCTTCCGGTCCGACACCGGGGCTCATCAAGTCGACCACGTGGGGATGTGGGCCGGTTGCTTCGATAATCACCGCCGCATCAGCGTTGTTCTTCAGTGCGCCGGTGTTTGAGGCAATGACGTATTTTCCGTCCGGCGTGATGTCGATGTTGTAGGGATTGAATGCTGAAGGAATGTCCATCGAATTGTCGTAGGCCACGTCTTGTCCATCGATTGCCAACACGCCGATTTTGTTCGCAAGATTGAGGCAGACGAAGGCGCGCTTGCCGTCAGGCGCGATGACTACGGCCGCGGCCTGCTGCTCCAGCGGCACTTCGCGGACGGCTTTGACCGTCGTACCCTGGATCGAGACAACAGAGACACTTTTGCCCTCTCGGTTGGCAATCAACGCGAGATCGCCCTTCTTCGAAATCGACAGGCCCGACGGCTGCCGTCCGACGGTAACCGCATCGATCACCTTCGGCGGGGCCGCAGTGAGGTCAATCACGTACAGTTTGTCGTCGGGGACCGTTTTCCAAGCGTTGCCCTCCTGAATGTGAACCACGGAATTGGCGACTAGGCCCAACTTGCCGTCCGGTGTAATCTGCAAATTGGTGGACGGCCCCAGCAGGGAGTTCGCCACCGGCACGCTGGCGCGAATCTTGGGTTTGGCGGGGGCGGAAACATCAATGACCAGCACGGCGTCGTTACCCGGAGCGCCCTTCGTTTGGCCTTCAGGACCATAGGTGATCTTGCTGTCAAGTCCGATCAGGATATCGTTGGTTCCGGCCTGCGCCGAGCCGCTGCCGATCAGGCCAACAAGGCATATGGCACACAGAGCATTGCGTAGGTTCATGATGCGTTTTCGTTGCGCCATTTCTAAGTGAGCCTTCACCGTTCACGCAGTATTAATAACTGGTACCCCTTACCGCGCTCAGGCCGCGCAACCACGCGACCGCCTCGGGTCATGAACGGTAAGCATCGAGTGAGCACATTGCGTCTGCTCTTGGGCGGATAGCATTCCCCGCTCCGTCTGCGGTCCCTAGTCCTGTGAATGTACAACGAAGGCGATTGAAACAGAAAAGTCCACCTGCCAAAAATGAGGGGGAATGATAAACCGGAGTCACTGCACATGATCGTCGCGGCATCACGAAGTGGCCCAGTCGGCCATCGCTCCAAGAAGAAGTTGAGTCAGGTGAATCGGTTGTGATTCTGTGATGGCGCTTGATTCGGGATGGAGCGTCTAATGTGGAAGCCTGAACACCGGTGCGCGGCTGAACGGCACGGGCTTCGTTATCCGAGTGATTTTACCGAGGCGGAATGGGCGATCATCGCACCGAGGATTTCGCCGGCCAAGCGGGGCGGCCGGCCGCGGAATGTCGATGTCCGCGAGGTTCTTTAACGCGATCTTCTACGTGTTGTGGACGGGTGTCAGTGGAAGGCGCTGCCGAAAGCAGATTTACGCGACTATTTGGATGTTGCGTCATAATACACCTTCAGTTTTTTGAGAGGGTCGAAGAGGTCCGGAGCAACTGCAGTACTTGAATTCGTATCGAGGTCAGGTGGCTCGGATACCTGATCTTTCCACGAAGCGAGGTCTCCTGGGAGAGTGGCAGGTTCGCGCCTTCGGCGGGGCTTCGGTCCCGCGCCTCCGCTACCTTAGGAGGGCTATGTAGTCCCTGTGGAGGCAAGTTGGTCTTGCCCCGCCATCAAACCGTACGGTGATGCCGGTGGTACGAAGACTGACTTCGACGACCGTACCGGTCTTCATAGCGAGATCGGGGCACCGAAGAGCACCAAGCTTGCTCAGCTGGAAACGGGCGCCCACGACGACTTTGTCGGTCTTTTGAGCAATCATTTCATAATCCGAATTAATGAAAATCTGTGGTTCCAAAAAACAAGCAGACAATACCCTCAATCGTGATCATCTGCAACTTAGGGTGAATATGGCCGAAAACGCGCGCGTTCCGAGAATGGAACCCGCCGAACGTCTGCGTTTCCAAAGCGTTTGGAGTGGAGCGAATTTCATGACGGGAGGAGATCCGCGGCGAGAGGACGCTGTCGCTGTCCGCCCGCGCTGCCGAGAAAACTAGCGGTCACATGACTGCCGCACGTGTGCGTCACACGCCGCTAACTTCCATAGTCAACGATAGCTGAGCGCGATGCTGACCAGCTGCGGGGAGAAGCAGCCCCGGGCATTACCAAGTCTTGCACCCTTCGTGCCAAGATCAGATCCACAGTTCGCATCATGTTTGCGTCGGATCTGTCAGCTTTTTGACATGCCGATGTCTCGGTGTCGACGCCGATACGGATTGATGTCCGCGCTTCGGTCGCTGTTGTGGGCAGAGCGGATGAGGCGAATTTATGATGCACGGCTCGGACGGGTACCAGCCACCGCGCGGGTCACGCCGGGCGCAGTTTGTATTCGCCCGCGGTATCGGCCAGCGTTGCCAGATAGCGCTCGATTTCGGCGGCCGGGACCAGAACCCGCACGCCGTAGCGCTTCCTGAAACTTCATTTCCAGGCCAGCCCGGACCGGGAGTGTTCAGGCGGCTGGCATCGTGACCAACCAACTCTGGTAGGCGCCTCGCGGATCTCATCGGGATACTAATCCGAAGCGGATATGAGGACTGGCAGCGTGGGTAGAGAAATGACCGATAGGCGCGTGCTTCGGTTTTGGTTCTGTCTCTGTCTCGGTCTTGGACTCAGTTTCAGTCTTGGCCTACGGATTTTGCCGGGTGGGCTGGCCGGCCAAAGCGAGGACGTGCGTGCAGAAGACAACGCCCTGATCAACCAGGTTAGATCAACCTGGCGAGCGCGAGATGGTGAGACGGCGGAGCAAATCTTCGCCAAGGTTGCAAAGGTCGCACACTTCGTTCCCAGGGGATGGGAGCTTGGCCGAAAGACCGACACAGGCGAGCCGGTCGTGCTTTCCTGGGCCGCACACAAGTTTGATAAAACAACGGACGACCATACGGTCACCTGGGAGGTGGGACGCGATGGCACAGTGACACTTGTGACGCCGTCTGCAAAACCCATGGAACTAGGCTGGCGGGCGTTCGCACTCTCACTTCTTGCTGACGAGGTCACCAGCAACGAAACAGGGGGGAGCCGTCGCTTTCTACATGATCCCGCTAACTTTAACTTCGTGACGACAGCGCAAGGCAAGCTGGGTGATCTTCTACGGCGCAGTCGTTGCCGTATTGGCGATGGTGTTAAGGTGCACTACTTGCCGACGGTGGACGAGCAACAAACAGTCAAGGATGGCTTGTGGCGCGTTCAGCTCTCGGTCGACTGCGATGGCCAGGGGGCTCGTTATTCTACCCGCGATGTCATCATTTTCGAGAAGCGCGAGGGGCACGATTGGGAGCCACAATCGTTCCTGGCCAAGCGGATCGCGACCTATGCCCCAGAGTCTTGGTTCGACCTAGCGGAACCGAAGGATCAGGAAGCGTTCGAGGCAGCGCGGAAGCCGTTGGCACAATGACATTGGCTTGCGCTGTCGATACCGTGGCGGATGACGATGATTGAACGTGAAGTCGCCGCGTGGCTGCTCAATGTGTTCTCGGTCCACAAACTCGCCCCCCAGACGATGTATGTGAGAAAGGAATTCTTTCCACCAATCGACTATCTGGACCGCCATTGTCTGTCGCTCTCACCGAAAAATGGGTTGAGGTGCAATTGTGGCGCTCCCCAAGGGAGATGCGCACACGTTGGCCGCGAAGCGTTTGCGCAAGCGGGCCGCGAAGAACGGAAATTGCTGGACGCTCGGACCGCAAGCGTCGTGCGCGCATTGAGCCACACCACGCCACCGCTGTTTCGCGAAGCACAATCGTGGACGCGACGCGTTGGGCGCAACCGTCTAGGAGGGACCATGCGTCGTTTAGCTCTACTTGCCGAGACTATTGCGTCGTCGTTGCCGCGCTTGGCATCGGCGATTCCCGTCACGAAATCGTTGTCTCGCGGTGGGAGCCGAAGAACTCGGCGCCGCTTGACCCGTTCGTGAATGCGCGCAGAGCGATGCACCAACAAGAAGCATCGGTACGTCCGGGGATCGCGTCGAACGAGTCTCGAGCGGCTTGTTCAGCGCTCCAATCTTCTAGGAAGTGTCCCAGACCGTCTAGCACGCTACAGAACAGGCCAACAACTCGCCCAGCCTATCTTCTCCCTTGATCCCCGATCCCTTGATCCGGTCAAGCATGTCAACGCACCGCAACTTGCAGCATAGGGGCAAATGTCGATACCGTCTGTTTCAGCAGAAGAGATCGCCAAGACATTGGATCGCTTTGACAAAGAGCTCCGGGCCAGTCCGCAGTGGGCAGATTGGGAGAGCAACCAAGCACATCGGTACGCCATCGAGCGCGATGGAAGCCGCTACCCGGTTAAGCAAATCATTTCGATGGCGACTGGCACGCCAGTGTCAAGCTTTGGCGGCGACAACGAAGCAAATAGTTTCCTGAAGGAACGGGGCTGCGAGATCATTCCACTTCGCGCGTCGGATCAATCAGGCGTATTTCTTTTACGGGGCGAAGACACGCTTGTCCCAATGCAGCCCGCGTCTTTTGCGAAGGAAGATGATTTTCAGCGGCTGCTATCCAAGTTTCCGCAGCTTCTCGTTGGAGATCAGGTCGACCCGCAGAACCCGCGCCGATGGATGCTGGTCGCCAGAGAGCTTTCTATTGCCACTGGAGAGCTCGGCGCTTCGCTATGGTCGATCGCTCTCGACCAAGAGGGCATTCCTACCTTAGTGGAGCTAAAGCGACGGAGCGATAGCCGCATCAGGCGTGAAGTCGTTGGTCAGATGTTGGACTATGCAGCCAGCTGCGTCACATACTGGTCGGCCGAGACGCTGCGATCAGCATTGGAGAAGACCTGCAAGGAAGCCGGGCTAACGGACAAGGCGCCATTGAATGAGCTCATCGGACCTGAAGGTGATGTCGAGGAGTTCTGGCAGCGAGTGAAGACCAATCTTCAAGCAAAGCGAATTCGACTGCTGTTTGTTGCCGACATCATTCCCCTCGAGCTTAGGCGCGTCGTCGAATTCTTGAACGAGCAGATGGAGCGAGTGGAAGTGCTGGCGATCGAACTCCGACAATTCGAAAGTGACCAGCTCAAAGTGCTGGTGCCTAGCCCGATCTATTCACGAGAGCACGGTCGTTCTTGACGTCTGACGGGGGCTGGCGGCTGGCGTGGGTGACCGTCCGGCCTTTTGTCACCGGGTTCTACATCAAGCTGTTTTGTACGCGTTGGAGGAGTGGGGCGGGTGAGCGGGCGCAGGCCCGGTCGGTTACGGGCCGAGCGGGAGCCACCAACCTTTTCGAATTGATGGAAAGGTCGCCGAGCGACTAGTTTATCGGGGCGAGCTTTGAGATCGTAAGTGCCGGGCGGGCATATGCGTTCGATGCAGATGGCGGGCTCTTGCGCCTGGCGTCAGAAGCTTATCGGATCCGGCTCGCCCACCTGTTCGACCCCTACCTCGCCATCAGCGCGTCCCAAATCGAGGCGCTGCCCCACCAAATCACGGCGTTTACGGAGAGATGCTGCCGCGGCAACCCCTGAGATTCTTGCTGGCTGACGATTCCGGCGCGTCGCATGCTGGAGTCCCTGACCCTGCAAGTCTCAGGAGAGTCAATCTTTAGAGTGTTCTTGCTGCGCAGAAGCGGAAATTGCACGAGGTCAGAGAAGGGCCGGGTTTGGACATCCGCCGCTTGTCAGGTTTCTCTACTCGTCGTGGGGAGTCACCCAGTAGTACGCTCCGATTACTGTTACGCCGTACCGGAGCCGACGCCGCCAGTTCCGATAACATTTCGGAAGGAAAAACACCAGCACTACGGCCCCGACTGGCACAACGATGACCACCGCGAGGACGAGTGGTACCAGCGTATCTGTTAGCCACGTATATAGAAACACTATAATCGTGTTTTGCCGGACGAAGCTAATTATCCTGTCCAAAGCATTCGCGCTCAGCGGAGGGTCGAATACCGGCCGCGGGTTTTCTGGCATTCGTCTGCGTTCCATGTCAGGCCCTCACGGGGGAGAGTGTCGCCACGCATTCTCGGCACGGCGAAAGATTTCTGTCTGAAGCCGCTGCGACTCTTGTAAGAACAGCCAGAGCAGTAGTGCCGCCGACAACAAGAACAGCGTCGGATGGTTGGCAAAAGACGTCAGCCAATGTACGGTCCAGCGGGGGAGGAATTGTTGTTCGACCGCCCACCTCAAAGCACTTCTGAGCGTCGCTAGCCATTGATCCGCTGTCCTGACAGGCTCCCAAGAACGTGAAAGTATCGAGAGCAGCCAAGATATTGAAGCGCCAGCACCTTGCCAGAAGGAACAACCTCTGATCCAGTCGAATATCGGCAAGAGCGCCAGAATTGCCGAAGAGAACACCGTCGCAAAGTAGGCAACCCTCCGCCGCCATATCACGTTCCTGGCAAGGTCCATATCGCTATCTCGGTTTGGAATACCCATCTCCGTCGGTGCGATCACCTGCAATGCAAGAGCACCGGGCAAATAGTCGGCGAGACAATATGTCGTTGGAAACGAGGTCGGCGCGCAGGCAGCTTGGCGAACCGTGATCCGCTCGTAAGCAGCACGATGAACGAGTGGCATCGGAACGCTTACACCGTGCTTCGGATCATTGCATAAATCATCAACATTGCGCGGACGATAGCGATAATAGCCGGCGAGCCCTGCGCGCGAATCGTATTGGTGACCGTGGGCGTCCACGCGCGTATCTACTCCCGTCACATGGTCCGGCAGGAATCGCGCTCCGACAAGCTGGGCCTCCCGCATGATCCATTGCAGCGCAACGTAAGCGAGACCGTCATCCGGGTAGCCACCTCCGACATTAACGTGAACACCGGCGAACCAGACCTGCGTTAGCCGTTCGGGCCACAGGGCGGGCTCTGTCCAAAGCACAGGGCGGAATGTGGGCCTTTCATCATCAAGCGACAGCGCATGACAGGCACACTGGACATCATCGGGAAGGTTGCGGTCGGCAAGCGTCATCGGACAGAACCACTTGTCGATCGCGATCTTGAGTCCGTCGATCGGCATGCCGTAGGCGTCAACTGTGTCCCACACACCGATGAAGTCGATATCGGGATATATCTGAATCCCGATGTTTGGAAACTGCAGGTGACGACCGGCGACCGGGATCTGCCGCCCGAGCCACCTTCGCTGGATCCAATCAAGAAAGCGCAACCATAATCCAAAAATATTCCAACGTGTCGCGGTGGCGCGCCTTGCCGCGTCGCGCTTGTATTCCGAATAGGCGTGCTCGACGTACTCGGTGAGCAGGGAATCGTTCGGCGCCTTCACGATTCCGCAGCGAAGGATGAGACCCTCCAGAATCCGTGCTGTAAATGCGCCGCGGCTGAAACCAAAAAGAAAGATACGGTCGCGAGCGGCCGCATTATAGTTGCGACAAAGGAACTGGTAGAGGTCTTTGACGTCGCGTGCGAGACCAATACCGAAGGCGCCACCCAGAGCGCGAAGAGGCTTGAATGTCTCCGTCCCAACGCCGTCATTGTAGAACGCGATTTGATTTGCCCCCGTTTGGTCGATCGCTTGATAGAGTCGCCATACGTTGGTTTTGAAGGGACTAGCCGCAGCGTTGCCGGTGCCGTCAGCCAGCAGAAATATGCTTTTGGTCATGACCTAGCATCCCGCTGAGGCAGTCGGCTTATTGATACCCCTAACTACTCCGGAGATACAAGCAAGTCCTCGGTCGCGCAGGACACCGAGGGCTTCGAGGCGGTCGGCTCCTCCTACACCACAGAGACGGAATCACGCGCCGCGATGCGTCGGGCAGGAGATCGAACGACAATTCACTGATCGCTGGGAGGCGAGGACACGCTCCCTCGGCTGGGAGTTTAAGAGGAAAATCTAGTCGCTCGCTTCAATCAATTTGCAAGGACATGAATTTTGTGATTCGCTTTGGTCGCATCGGATGCGGCGGAGGCAATCATGGCTGCGAAGGAGATTTCGGTAAAGAAGTATGTTGTGCGGCTGAGCGGTGAGGAACGTGAGCAACTCGAAGCGCTGATACGCAAAGGCAAGAGCGCAGCGCAGCGGCTGCTGAAGGCGCGGATATTGTTGAAGGCCGATGTGTCGGAAGCCGGCGAAGGCTGGAGTGACAACCGGATTATCAAGGCGCTGGAGACCAGCGCATCGATGGTTTACCGGGTCCGGAAGCAACTGGTGGAAGAAGGCTTCGAGGCTGTGTTGAGCCGCAAGCAACGGGCGACACCGGCGGTTGCACGGATTTTTGACGGCGAGAAAAAAGCCAAACTGATTGCGCTGGCTTGTTCCAAACCTCCCAAGGGACGCGCGCGCTGGACCTTGCGGCTGTTGGAGAAAAAGGTCGTGGAACTGCAAATTGTCGATCGCGCCAGCGACTCGACGATTGGGCGGGCACTAAAAAAAACATTCTCCAGCCCCATCGCCAGCAGTGCTGGGTCATCCCGCCGAAGGCCAATGGCGCGTTCGTAGCCGCCATGGAAGATGTGCTGGCGGTCTACACGCGGCCACGCGATCCCGATTACCCGCTGGTGTGCCTGGACGAGACCTCCAAGCAGTTCCTTGCCGAGACGCGCCTGCCGATCCCGATGAAGCGGGGACGCCCGGCCCGCTGCGATTACGAGTACGAGCGCAACGGCACCGCCAACATCTTCATGATGTTTGCACCGCTCGAAGGCTGGCGCCACGTCAAGGTCACCGATCGCCATACCGCCGTGGACTACGCTCACGTCTTGAAAGAATTGGCCGATCGCTACTTCGCCAACGCCAAGACCGTCGTACTGGTCCAGGACAATCTCAATATCCACGGCAAGGGGTCACTCTACGAAGCGTTTCCAGCCGCCGAGGCCAGGCGACTGGTCGAGCGCTTCGAATGGCACTACACTCCAAAGCACGGTAGTTGGCTTGATCTGGCCGAGTCCGAACTCGGCGTCCTCACGTCCCAGTGCCTCGACCGTCGGATTGCCGATAAACAAACCCTCGTCGAGGAAATCGCCGCATGGGAGCACGACCGCAATGCCAACCACACCAAGGCCAATTGGCAATTCTCAACCCCCAATGCCCGTATCAAACTCAAGCATCTCTACCCTGCAATCTGAATGAATCGGGCGACTAGAAGATTGGGAGAGGCAACTGAGCCCGGTCACAGCCCTTCGGGCTGCGCCCGTGCTTTTTTTTCGTTATGGCACAGCGGCGACCTTCCGGACGAAGGCTCTGGCGGCCTCTCTGGCCGCGTCCCGGGTCATGTTCGTGCCATCAAGGCCCTACGCCGGCCGGCGTCATCGTCCCAGTAGAAGTAGACGCAGCTGTTTCTGAAGTCGTTTCTGCGACTCACGCATTCCGTCGCACAACTAAGCTCCCCGCAGTTTCGGTCACCAATTGCCCGTGCTGGCTAAAACGGCAAAGGAGAACAAGCTCTTCATCACTAAGAAGGATATGGCAGTCATCGGAATGTGTAACCTCGGTTCGTCGAACAAGTTCTTGTCGAGTTTGATGTCAAGAACGGTAGCCGGCGATATGGCCGTGAGGCGATAGCAAAGGCTTTAACGAACGCTCGAAAGTTCGTACATGGCAGATTGGGAGGCCTATGGAGCAGAGTGGGATAAAGTGAAAGAGAATCAAGAGGGCGCATACGACAACACCCGCGGCGAACACGTCGTCAACTTTTCTCACTGCACACTACGCAATGCCGGCTTTCAAGATTTGAACATGGGCGGTGCCATTCTTGACGGGGCTTGTTTGCAGGGCGCCGAGTTTCGCAGCGCAAATCTCTCGCGAGCATCCCTGAGGCACGCAAAATTGGGGGGAACCGATGACTGTGCCGGCGAGGGGAAAGCTCAGTTCTACAAATCGACGCTTATCGACGCTGATTTCGCAGAGGTTGACGTGGGAGGCGCAAATTTTGATTGTACGAACTTGTCGGGCGCGAAGTTTGAGAAAGCTATCAACGTCGACACAGCTAGCTTTAAGAAGGCCTGCACTGACGGGAGAACGACTTTCCCGGCATCGTTTACGAATGCATTTCCCAGCTGCACTCCCAAACAACCGTCATGTGATTGACTCGACGCAGCTTTTTAGTTTCGATGATGTCGCCTGGCATTTCTCCTGAAGTTCGTTGAACGAGCGCCTTCAACCAACCTTGATACACAGCCGCCTGATTCATCTTTTGTGTCAGCTCAAGCGCAGCCATCTGGTCGCCCGCGGTCCACGAAGATTTTCGACAAGTGACCATCTACCGCAGTCGGCTGACAGGGGCATTTCTCGGCGCATCGCGGCTCGGTCCGCAATCCGGACGCTCCTCCCAGCGAACCACGCGAGCTTGCCAATTTTGATTCGGAGCCGTGCCCTAAAGGATCATTTGTCGGCTGATTCGCCAAGCTCGTCAGCACCACGTCTCTTGAAAGCCGGAGCAAGTCTCGAATGCTTTCGAGCGAAAGCTTGCTTGACGGGACAGGCAACCGCTCGCCATAGAGGTTGGTTGCTGCAGCGCGAATTCTCAGCAAAATGCCGTCGCGATAATGAACGAGAACGCAGCCGCCGGGTCGGAGCGAGCTTCCGGCCGATGCTAAATCAAAGCGCCGTCCGTATAGTGGATGGGTTGGGTCGGTTACGGTAATCTGCTCCAACTGATCAGATGGCTCCCGAATAGGGGCATCATGCTGTGCGGTCGTAAATCCCATCTCCATCACCGATGAGCGTGTGGGTCAGGCCGCATAGATCGAGCAGACGGTACCAATCAGCATTGTTGCGCGCTAGTCGCGAGACTTCCAAGCCAAGCACGATGCCCACCTGGCCGAGGCCGACCTCCGCGGTCATACGCGCGAAGCCGGTGCGCTCGGAAAGGCCGGAACCGGAAATACCGAGGTCCTCATCGATGACCTTCACCTGATCGCGTCGCCAACCAAGCCGCACGGCCCGTTCGGCTAACTCGTACTGACGGGCAGTGGACTCGCGATTATGCTCGACCTGCGTCGTACTGGACTGACGCACATAGACGATTGCGCATCGGCGGAGGTGCTCAGCGGTGATCTTGCTCAGTTCGTTCATCGTTGTGATCTCCGGCAGTGGCGATTGCTCGGGCGATTAGTCGGGCGAGTCGCAGCACGAGATGTGCGTGCTGCTCTTTATCGAGGGCCTCCCATACGGGTACGGCCCCGCGCTGAGGTGGTGGGTCGAGAAAGCTTAGCTGCTGCATGGCTGTCCTCCGATTCCGGTGGCAGGACAGTATGCGCGGCATCCAATTGCCGCAGCAAAGCGTCGACGATCGTGCGGGCGTGCAGCAGCTCGGCGTGGGAAGCCAGGAATGCCGCTCGAGCGCATTGCGGGCTTGCACGCGGTAAATGTTGTGCGATAGGCAGATCTGTCCACGCGGCCGGTACAAGGGCACGGGTACCATCGGGCAGTACAAGCGTCAGATGAAGTTCGCCGCGTCGATGACACCAGCCAAGCACATCAAGCGCAGATCCCTCAAAAGGGATGGCGCGACCGAACGATGGTTACCTGATCGGGATAGTCGTCGAGATGATGAGCGCGGTGGTGGGTAGTCTGTCGAGTAGTCTATCATGATTGGGTGCTCCGATTTGTCGCGCATCGAGTCGGTGATCCGCGCCTGATCAGTTTGATCCGGCGCTGGCTGAAAGCGGGCGTTTTGGAAGATGGAAAGGTCCATCCGAGCGAGCAAGGAACACCGCAAGGGGGATCGATCAGCGTACTTTTGAGCAACCTTTATCTGCATCATGTGCTCGACCTCTGGTTCGAATGCGTGGTGAGATGCCGGTTGCGGGGCGAAGCCCGGCTGGTGCGCTACATCGACGACTTTGTGATCTGTTTCCAATATCGATCGGACGCCATCCGCGTTCAGGACGCGTTGCGCCTTCGGTTGGAAAAGTTCGGTCTCACTCTTGAGCCGACCAAAACCAAGTTGGTTGAGTTCGGTCGGTTCGCGCAGCGACACGCGGGTAAACGCGGCAGAAAGCGCCCGGAAACAATCTACTTCCTGGGGCTGACGCTGCATTGCACGCAAAACCTGAAAGGTAACTTCAAGGTTGGGATGCGCACCGAGAAATCTCGCTTGCGGCGCAGCCTTACGTCCCTGCAGGAGCTCCTGCGGCGAATACGACATCATGCGATCAGTGACCAGGTCGGCGAAATCAACGCCTTCCTACGCGGCCACTATGCCTATTACGGTGTCGCCGGGAATCTCCGGTGTCTCGTGAAGGTGTATCGTGCCGGGGAGCGTTACTGGCATCGGATGTTGCGCAGCCGCAGCTGGGCCGGGCGACGCTTGACCTGGGAGAAGTACCACCAGATCAAAGCAAGGACGCCGTTACTGAAACCAAAGCTGCGCCTTCCATATGCGGAGTTGCAGGCTCTTGCAGTGCTGTGAACCAACTGCCGAAGAGCGTAGTGCGGTAAATCCGCATGCTACGTTCTGTGGGAGCGGGAGGCGGGCGACGGCCTCCCGCGACCCGGTGGTGGCGTTGCGAGACGTCCCCCTATCCCGATCAAGGCAGATTATGCGGAGAGCGGGATTATGCGAAGTGCCGCCCTGTGATGGGCTGGTTTTCGCCGATCTCGGCGTGCTCCGCTCCGCATAATCCCAGACGTCTCGGGCCGTAGTGATGCATTGTCCGCCTTAAGCTGAGATCGCCTTTGGTCTATGTTGGCTCGCGGGATGAACGTAGGCGCGGACTGCAAGCCGGTGGATAAGAATGATGCTTGGGAAGAGATTGCGCGCATCCGACAGCGGTTGGCTGATCTGGATGCCGAGCGGATGGAGCTTGAGCGCAAGTTGGAAGCGCTTGAGCAAAAGCTGACATCCGGCAGCGAGGCTGAAACACCTGCTTTTTTCGACACCCCCGTTACCAATAACTCGCCATCAATCGAGAAAGTCGAGTTGTTCCGACGCTTGTTCGGCGGGCGTCCCGATGTTTTTCCGGTGCGCTGGGATAACAAAAAGACGGGACGCTCCGGTTATTCGCCGGCGTGCTCGAATGAGTGGGCAAAGGGGATCTGCGGCAAGCCGAAGGTAAAATGCGGGGAATGTCCGCATCAGGCGTTTATTCCGCCTTCCGAGGACATTATCGAAAAGCATCTGCGCGGCGGCGATGCTCGCACCGGTGACTTTGTCGCCGGGGTTTATCCATTGCCGCAGGATGAGACATGCTGGTTCCTTGCCGCCGACTTCGACAAGGAAAGCTGGGCGGATGACGCCAGAGCATTGCTCGGCACCTGTCATGTGAAAGGAATTGCCGCGGCCCTGGAGCGGTCGAGATCGGGAAATGGCGGCCATGTCTGGGTATTCTTCTCCGAGCCTGTTCCAGCAAGGATCGCCAGGCAGATGGGGGCGGCCTTGATCACGGAGACGATGGAAAAACGGCCCGAAATCGGCTTCACCTCCTATGATCGCTTCTTTCCCAATCAGGACACGATGCCCCTTGGGGGCTTTGGCAACCTGATTGCATTGCCGTTGCAAAGGAAAGCTCGTGAGATCGGCAACAGCGTTTTTGTCGACAACGATCTGCGGCCTTACGACGACCAATGGGCGTATCTGTCGTCCCTGCCCAGATTGTCAGCTGACATGGTCTTCAGGATCGCGGAAGAGGCGGAGCTATCGGGTCGGGTTTTGGGCGTCCGCATGCCGGTGGACGACGAACATGCCGACGAACCGTGGAAGATGTCGCCGTCTCGCCGCCGTGCGCCGCGGCGTATTGAGGCCACGATACCGCACAGCATCAGGGGCGTGGTCGCCGATCAGGTTTACATCGACAGGACAGAGCTGCCGCCAGCCCTGATTGCGCAATTTATTCGCCTGGCGGCATTCCAGAACCCGGAGTTCTATCGCGCCCAGGCCATGCGGTTGCCGACATTCGGCAAGCCTCGGGTCGTCTCATGCGCCGAGCTGTTTGCGCAGCATGTCGCTCTACCGCGGGGCTGCCTCGAGGAAGCAATCGATCTCATCAAAAGCCATGGCGCCGCGGCCGATCTGGAAGATATGCGCGAAATCGGTACGGCACTTCCCGCGAACGTATCCTTGCAGGGCGAATTGCGACGGCCGCAGTTGGCGGCTTTCGATGTTCTCGTCGCCCACGACAACGGGGTGCTCGCCGCCACGACGGCCTTTGGCAAGACGGTTGTCGCAGCAGCCCTCATCGCGCACCGCGCCCGCAATGCGCTGATTCTCGTTCATCGCCGAGAACTGCTCACTCAATGGGTGGAGCGACTCGGTTCCTTTTTGAACATTGACCCGAAACAGATCGGTATTATCGGGGGCGGAAAAAGGAAGCCGACTGGCGTCATCGATGTGGCGCTGATCCAAAGCCTGGTGCGCAATGGAGAGGTTGCCGATATCGTCGCCGATTACGGCCATCTCATTGTCGACGAATGCCATCACCTGTCCGCAACAAGCTTCGAGCTTGTCGCTCGGCGATCAAAGGCGCGATACGTCGTTGGTTTATCTGCGACTGTCGCCCGAAAGGACGGACATCATCCCATTATCTTCATGCAATGCGGCCCCGTTCGCCATCGGGTGGATGCGAGGGTCCAAGCGACCGAGCGTGGGATTCGTCATCGTGCCCGCGACCGTTCGACGAAATTTGAATTGCCATCGTCCCTGGCCTCCGTTGAGCGCCCATCAATGCCCGCGATCTATGCGGCCCTGGCGCAGGACAGTAGCCGAAATGACCTGATCTTTGATGATGTGCTGAAATCGCTGGAAGCCAAGCGTTCTCCCATCGTCCTGACGGAGCGAAAGGACCATCTCGATTATCTTCAGCACAGGTTCTCGTCGTTCGTGAAGAATCTTGTGGTTCTGCGCGGCGGCATGTCCGCGAGGGATCGCAAGCTAGCCAATACGACATTGAATGTTGCTGACGATGACGAGCGCCTGATACTCGCGACAGGCCGCTACATCGGTGAAGGCTTCGATGACGCCCGGCTTGATACGTTGTTCCTAACGATGCCGATCGCCTGGAAGGGAACCCTGGCGCAGTATGTCGGTCGTCTGCATCGACAGCATGATGGAAAGAGAGACGTGTTGGTCGTCGACTACGTCGATAAAGCTGTTCCCGTTCTGGCCCGGATGGCCACGAAGCGACGCGCGGGCTATCGCGCGCTGGGCTACATGATCGAGTAGTGGACCTGACCACTTGAAGCCGCCTTAACCCTGCTGGTTTATAGCGGCTGGCAACATAGGGCGGCAGATTTGCCACCACGGCTTGAACTCGCGCATCGTCGCGGTGCGGTCGCGCCATACCCATACGCTGGGCGAGCAGAGCCAGATTGTGACCATCCTTGCTTTTTCGGAAGGATTCAGGATCGACACCATCCCATACCAATGCGGCCTTCATCGATAACTCCGCCACCATACAAATCGGCTGGATAACCGAATCGTGGCTGAACGCGGACGGCAAGGTGTTTGCTGCGTCTTCGAGATTCGACCCCGCCATCCGCCAGAGCGTCACCGCATCAGCATTGCCTTGCTCAACTTGGTTGAGACCCATCGTGAAGTCGTGAATGTCAGCGCCCGCAAAGGCGACATCCGCGGCGATCATCCGATCCTGGCGGCACCAATTCCATATTCCTCGGCATTCTCGAAACCCGTCATCTGCCAAGGCTGGGGGGCATTCTGGCCGAAGACGATGGGGAAAACGGCCTTTCGTGCCTGATCGACAGACGCGACCAATCCGATCCCGGCACCGGGCCAACTCGTTTCAACTTCCGGCACCATGGCAGCGTAAGCATCCATGATAAGCTTGACTTCAAGATTACCACCCGCGCCGATGACGAAGTTCGAGCCGAGCAATTCTACTGCGGCCCGGAACGGTCGCTGATGGGTGTGAACGCCTTCCTCCGCATATTTCCGGTCCAAGCGATGCAGATCATCCAGTGTCCATCCACTCATTCGCGCCTCCTACCGCCCATTGGCCAAGCGCCTGAGGAAGGTTCGCGCGGTTACGAGTACGACATGAAGACGAAAGGTGCTGTGGTCTTCATCCGAAAGACCGGGATGCGATCCCTCAGTGTGCAGCATCTTGAATAGGCCATTGATGTAGCTTTTCCCATCCGCAGTCCATCCGTTGCGGCTCGCCGACAGGAAGCCGATTTCCTCCAGCAACGCCCGACGGTTCTAGGCGTTGGGCCGTTTCGCCGCGTCTTCCGGGCGGACATTTCTGGCAATGTCGCTGAATAGGCTTTCGAGGAACGTGCGAAGCTGTCCGTTGCAGGCCGCCCAATCGCCGCGGGTGTGCGCTTCGATCGCCTGATCGAGATGACCGAGCGGTGTTGCGAAACCGAAGGATTTCAGGAGCCGATGCACCTCATCATCGGTTTCGGGGAGCTGGATTTCCCTCGGCAGCGCGGCCCGAATAGAGGCACTGCGGCCATCGTCATCCCACACCAATACAAAGGCGTCGTGGGCCAGGCCGCGGGCAAACGCCGTCTGCAACGGGTGAGTGGCATCCTGTTGTGCCAGCAACGCGGCTTGGCGCACCACGGCTTCGCCGAGTGTCATGCGGCCGTCGAGCGTGTCGATGACGGTTTCAGAGCGCTGAACAACGATGCGTCCAAGCAAGTCGCATTTCTTCGCGACGCTGATGCTGGTATTCGAAGAAATCTCATTCTCAAGCCCGAGACGAAGCACCACCTGATTGAAGCGCGCCTGACTGTGTTGTTCGAACAGTTCGACGGCGGCAATCAGGGTGGGTCGGGTAAAGGGAACGGATCGCATGGGCCGGCCTACTCGAAGCGCAGGCCGAACAGCCCCCCGGTGTCCGTCGCATCTGTCAGCTTCGTTTCTATAATGCGAGAACGGATGTCGAAGCCGGCCTTGAAGCCCTCGCGCGGCAGCGCGTCGGAGTTCATCGTGACGATATACTGGAAGCCGGCTGCCTCGGCCCGCTCGGCCCCGAGCTGCAACGCCTTGGCGACTTGCCGCTCGTCCACGCCATCGAACAGGTGGCTGTCATGTATCAGGAAGCCGGGACCACGGCCGTTCTTCAGGCTGATTTCGGTCAACATGAGATCAAAGCAGAAGATCTGCATGTTGGTAATGCCCTTGCTTCGCTGCCCGTCGATATGGACCTCGAACTGGGGGCCGCTTCCGGTTTCGGAAATCGTCAGGCTGCCCGCCTTCTCGTAAAGGGATTCCGACAGCGACTCGAAGGCGAGGATCGCCTCGCGGATGAGGTCGGCCCTCTCGTGGATGTCGTCACGCAGCGCCTTGGTTAGGTTGGCCCGCTCGATGTCGAGTTCGGCCTTGGTGCTCTCGATCCGCTCGGCGGTGTCGAGCCGCTGGCGAAGTCCCTCGACCTCCGCCTCGGCTCGGCCGACTTCCTCGCGCAGCGAAGTGTAGTGTTCCAGTGCGCCGCCGGAGCGAAGCACGCCCATGATCTGCCGTCGGCGACGGTCGCGCTCGGCGGTGCGCTGATCGCGATCGGCAACGCGAGCCTCGGCCGAGGCGATCTCAGCGGTCAGATGCGCGCGCCGGTTCTCGATGATGATCCGGTGGAAGCGTTCCACCTCGTCGAAACGCCGCCGCACCATGTCGGGCAGAACGACCCCGGCCTCGGCATAGAGCTTCGTGACATCCCCCAGATCGGGCGCATCCTCGTCGGACAGCGAGGCGCGAAGCTGTTGCAGAAGATCGCCATCGATCACGTTCTCGACGTTCATGCCGTCGATCTCGCGTGTGATCTCGTTCGCCTCGCGCTCCAGAGCTTTGTATTCTGGCACGACCTCGAACGTCTCAAGCTGTTGACGCAGCCGCGCTGCGCGAGCCTCGGCGATGGTCAATCTCGTCCTGAGATCGGCCGCCTTACCAAAGAACCGGCCAAGGTCGCCGCTCCGGGCAGCCTTGCGCAGTTCCTGCGCAACCTTCTCCTGTGCGCGCAGTTCCTGAAAATGGCCGGGGATGCTCCAGTCGAGCCCGAGCAGATAGCAGATCGAGACCTGCTGATCCCATGCCTGCTGCATCCCTGAATGCTGCATCGGCTGCTGAAAGCCGCCGCTGTTCTGACGGCGGACGAAATAGGAGAAGAGCGAACGGAACGACGGCTGAAAGCGCTCGGCTTCGTTGCCAGCCGAAATGGGCAAGCCGAACCAGAGCTGGCCGAGATTGGCCTTCCAGTTCTCGTTGGACAGTTCAAAAAGCCCGGCTCGGCTATCGAACTGGGGCGGGATCGGCCAGTTCTCAACCGGACCATTGACCACGATCCGGCTCGGCTTGGCGCCACTGCGCGCGGCCGAGATGGCGTCACCAGCAATGTCGACGGCGACATCGAAAGTCCAGGCCGTCAGCGCATCGGATCGGAAGATGCTGTCCTTGCGCGCGTCGGCGCCAAATAGGAAATGAACCAGTTCGATGAAGCTGGTCTTGCCGGCGCCATTTCTCGATTGGCGATCGTTCGCGCCCTCGCTCTTGTCGGCCAGAAGGATGTTCAGGCCGGGCTTGAAGGTCAGCGTCTTGAACGATTCGAGGTCGCTACCGAAACGGCGGATCATGGCTGAACCCTCCGCATCAGGCCGCGATCGAAATCGACCGCGCCGATCGTAAAGAGCAGGTCGAGCGACAGGATGAACCACTGGTAGTCGATCGGGGCGTTGGGCACATGGAGCGAGCGGCGTCCGCGCATCTCGTCCCACAGTCGCGACATGGTCATCGGCCGTTTGAGGATATCGAGAACCTCGGCGCCGACGCCGATGAGCGCGCGATCGGGGCGGACATGCTTCGTCGGGAGGATCATGACGCCTCCACGGAAATGACGATCGGATCTTCGAAAATGTCGCAACTATCGAAGAAATAGGCGAGGACCGCCAGCGCCGCGCCTTGCCGCTTCGGTTCACCGTTGAAGCCGGCATAATCCTGAAGGTGCTTGAAGATCGTATCCGCCGAAAGATCGAGAGCCTTCAACTCGGCATAGCGCAGCCGAAACGCCTCAGCGATGCGCTCACCGAGATCGGGACGCGGGCTTTTGCGGAAGAAGGTGTCGACGAGCGCAGACTTCCGACGGCCGATACGCAGGAACAGGCCCGATTCCTCGGAAAGAGCGTTCTTTTCCAGCTTTTCCGGCGACGGTGGCGTCAAGGGTGGATCGGTCGGATTGGGTTCTTGCCGTTGGAGCGCCTCGATGATCGGGACGAGATCGGACATGACGAGACGATCCACGATCGCGATCGAAGCCGCAGGGCCGAAGAGAGCCTGAAGCGCAGCCAGGTCGAGCATCATGGCAAGATCGAGCAGTTCCGGCTCGGACCATGTTGCGATTTGAAGCGGTGCATGGGCCTGACGAAGCCCGCCGAGATGCTGAACCGCGTTCGGCGGCAGCCCGCGCCCGTCGTTATGTACGAACACCCACTCCAGCATATTGCCACCCCAATGCGCACGCGCGCCGTGGAAGTCCGCATCGACCTTGTCGATGAGGTCGGCTTCTTTCATGGCGTCGGGTGCATAGCACTGGAACACGGAGCCGGAGCTGATCCGGCGGCCATCGCATTTCAGGTCGCCGTAAGGACCGTAGGGGCGAACCTCCTCGAAATCGGGACCGAAAGCGTGTCCGGCCAGAAGGACGAACCAATCCTGAAATGCCGCACCTTTCTTGGTGTGAAATGCCAAACGAAAGCGATCGACGTAGATGGACTGTTGCAGCTCATCCATGGCGCCGCCTTGGCGACGGATCGCCGCTCTTCTTCCGTGCCGAAACGGCACCGACCGACGCAAGATCGCCCAGATGATGAATCCGCAACGCCGGCCGCTTGGGCAGTTTGACGGTCAGCTCCAGCTCGCCGCCGACGGCTTCAACATAGTTGCGAAGCGTCGAGAGGTGCATGTCGGTCTGCTTTTCGATCTTCGAGACCGAGGGCTGGGTGATATTGAGCGCGGATGCGACGTCCGCCTGCGCCTTGCCTGCGATCTGCCGCAGTTCGCGCAAACCTTCGACTTCCTGTTTCAATTCGTCACGGCGCGCTCCGATTGCGACCTGCTTGTCATGAGGAAGGGCGGTGATGATGTCGTCGTGGCTCCGGCCCATCCTGCTGTCCTTCCTTGATGAGATTTGGTGAAAGCAGGCCATGGCCCTCCGGGCATGACCTACCGTGATGCGACTCCACCACTGACATATTCATGCATATAGCCTTGAAGCTATGTTGGGGTCAACGGCAGAAGTGACTATCCATCCCTTGGTGGAACTTGACGAACTCGAAGTCCGCTTACGCGGTTCGGTACGGGCCGGGCTTGACCACGCCACAGCGTCGGCCAGCTTTCCGACGGTCCTCGTTGAGCGTGATATTAAGGAAGGCAATCGGGGGCATTGCTCGGCCGAGGCGATTCCTTCCAACTTACGAGAATCCGCGTGCCGGCGAGGCGAGGAGCCGAAAGCCGCTGTGATTTCAGTGGCTTCCAGTCCGATTGCAGCCCCGAATTTAGAGGGCTATAGCGTAAACGTAGTTATCATCATCGCCCGGTGCGGCGCGCCATTTTGCCACCATTCAGAACAAAACAACGAACTCAGGGCCAGGATTGTTGGACTTGGAGCCTCCTGGACCCTGTGCACAGCTTGGGGATACGATCGATCGGGGCCCCCCGAGTGGTCGACATCGCGGCTAAACATGGCCAAGAGTCGTCGGCATGGCCAATCAGAACCCGCGCAAAATTCAGTCTGCAGCACCGGCCGATGCGCTCGTCCCCCAGGCCGCGGAGGCGCTTCGTCTTGGCAGATTCAAGGAGGCCATCGAGCTCTACAAGCAGCTCTTCAAGCAGGAGGCCAAGCCCGACTGGCGGGACGCCCTTGCTGCCGCCTATGTGGGTCGCGCAAAGATGCTGTCCGCCAAGGGGCTGTTCAAGGAGGCCGAGGTCGTGCTCGGCCACGCGGTGGCGCTCGACGGCGCCGTCAAGGAGCCGCTGCTCCTGCTCAGCTGCTTGGTCCGCCAGGGCCAGATCGAGAAGGCGCTCGCTCAGGCCCTTAAATACATCGGAACCGACGTCCCGGAGCCGGACCAGAGACGCCTGTTGTCCGAGCTGACTGCGGCGCTGTTTTTGGCTCGGCCGGTTCCGCTTAAGTTGGGCGACGACGACCCGCCGGCTCGCGCCGAATGGATCGCGGCCGCCAATGCGGCGCGTGCGGTGCTGGCCGCGCTGACTGAGCAGAAGCCCGCTTGCGAGATCGAACCGCTGCTCGCCAACATCCCGGCGCGCTCGCCGTTCGGGCCGGTGCGGCTGATCATCAAGGCCCTGCTCACTGACGATCCGGCGAAGGCCCGCCGGCTGCTCGACGGCGTTCCGCCCGCCTCGCCATTCGGGCCGCTGCGGCTTGCGGTCGAGGCGGCGCTGCCCGGTGAGCCGGCGGAGGTTATCGGTCGGCTAGGCCAGGCGAGCGGGGCGCAGCGGGCCTTTGCGTTCGCCAGGCTCGGTGGCTGGTCCACGCCATCGCTGCTGGAGCGGCTGCTGGACGCCGAACGCCGCGGGCCAGGTACGCTGTTCAACTGCCTGTCGAAGCAGGCGGCGATCCTGCCGGCCGCCGACATCCGGAGGGCCTGCTTCAATTTGCTGCCGCAGCTCCCCGACCGCATCATCCCCTTTGAGAAAACCTTCGGAAAACTGTTGGATGCCGAGAAGGCGCGCATCTTCGCGCTCGCGGCCGAGACGAAGCAGGACTGGACCCGCGCCGAGTCCAGCTGGCGTGCCGCAGCACAGCATTTCGTGGGGGACAGCTCGCGCGACGGCAAGCTGTCAGCAGGCATTATCTATCGTCATCTGGCGACCTTGGCGCTCAAGGAGCCGATGATCGCGGGCGAAGATCCGTTCACCGACCCTGTCGTCTCCTACCTGAAGAAGAGCCTCGACTACGATCCGGACCATCTGCCGGCGGTGCTGCAGCTCACCAAGCTTCATCGCGAAAATGGCGACGACAACGACTGGCATGCCCTCGCTGAGGATGCCGTGCAACGGTTCCCGGCCGAGAGCGCCGTGCTGATGCAGGCGATCGAGTCGGCGGCCGCCCGCAAGGCGTACAAGAAGGCGGCTGGGTTCGCGAAGAAGCTTTTGGCGGTCGATCCCATCAACCGGCTGGCGCGCCAGCGCATGATCGAGATGCAGATCTCGTATGCCCGCAAACAGATGCGCGCGAAGCGTCCCGACCTCGCCTGGAAGGAGTTGGCCGCAGCCGGCGAATGGGACCGCGCCGATACGCCGAACGCCGACCTGCGGACCAACCGGGGACTCGTCGGCTTGCGCGGCGGGCTGGACCTGGAGGCGGAGGCGCGACTTCGCGAGGGGGTAGATTTGGCCGGTGGCGGCGCGGTCGGTTGGTTCCGCGCCGCCTTGCAGGATGCACTGCTGACGCCGCCGCGGTCAGGACCGCTGTCGCTGATCCGTGATGAACTCGCGCGCATCATGCGCGGAAATCCCTCCAAGCCGGAGATCATCGCGATCGCCACCCTGTTCTCGGCGGAAGACGTCCGGGCCGATCAGAAGGCCACGTCCGAGTTGGCCTGGAAGTTCTGCACGTGGCTGCGAAACGCCACGCACATTGTACTGTCGATCGCGGAATTCTATTCGGTGGCGGACGCGATCGTGCGCGGGAACTACTTCGACATACTCCACGCGTTCGCTGCTGCCGGCAAGCGGCGCGAGCCGAACGAGCGGCTGTGGCGCTTCTACGAGATCGTCGCCCGGACCAAGAATAACCCGGACTGGATGTCCGTCGGCGAGGAGGCCGATCTCGATGAGATGTGCCGCTCGCCCGCGATCGAGCAGAATCGGCACGGCTACAGCCGCATCGACCGCTACCTCAACAGCACAGGTGACGATCGCGAGTCTCGGCGACGGGCGCGGCGGCGCGAGGCGAACGCCACCGGCGGCTTCGATGTCCTCGAAGACATTGTGACGAGTTTCATGGAGACAATTTCGCAGCGCGACGTTCAGAAGCTCGTCAGGTCGCATGGACGGGCCGGCGGCGTCGCGGCCCTCGCCGACCGGCTCGGCAAGCTGCCGTTCGGCGCCGCGTTGCCGCGCCCGCTCCTGGAAATGGTCGCAACGACGATGGTCGTCGCGGCCCTCGGCGAGGCGCCGCCGTTCTGAGCGCCCTGAGGACGACACGTGATGACGGACCCGTTTTCCATCCTCGGCGTCGACGAGAGCGCCAGTGACGACGAGATCAAGCGGCGATACTTGACGCTGGTGCGGGACTTCCCGCCCGACCGTGAGCCGGAGCGGTTCCAGAGCTACCGTGCGGCTTTTGAAGCTCTGCACACCGAGCGCCAACGGCTCGCAGCGAAGCTGCTCGCTACGCACGACACCGCACTGACGCGGCTCAAGACGGCCAGCCTGCCGTCGCCTGAGGCGCGGCAGCAAGGGCGGGTTTCTCAAGCGCAGGTGACGGCGCTGCTGGTCGAGGGTATCGAGCAGGCGATCGCGCGATGGCAAGAGACGTCACGAACCGAGACCGCACGAACCGGCGCCGCGCGAACCAACGGTGCGTGAGCGGCGGGAGGGACGACATGGACCAATCCATCAAGGAAACGTTGCTCGAGCGGCTGCGCGCCTATCTCGATGCGGCGGACGCGCCGGAGGCCGACGTCTCGCAGGCCGCGGATGCGATCGAGATGGTAGCCGACCTCGAGAGCGATGCCGTGACCGACGAGGCGCGGGACTTGTTCTCAGTGTTCGTGGAGATCGCCGCCACCCGCAACGAGGTGCGCACCCAGTCGCGCATCGTCAAGGACGCGCTCGACCAGTTCCGCGACGTGTTCGCGACGCTGCAATCCGCCAACACAGCGCTGGACCGCGAGCTGAAGGAAGCGCATGCGCGCGCCCGCGAGCAGACCCGCACCGTTCTGCGGCCGCTGCTGCTCGACATCCTTGACGTGCGGGATCGCCTTGCCGCCGGGCTCGCGGCCGCTCCGCCGCGGCGCGCGTCGCCGTGGCGACCGTGGCGGCGACCCTCGCGCGACCCTTGGCGGGAGGGCCTGGAGATGACGTTGCAGCGGTTCGATCGGGTTCTGGCGGATCGCCGCGTCACCCCGATCGCCACCATCGGCCGCCCGTTGACGCCCAATGTTGCGCGAGTGGTGGGGACGCGAGACGATCCATTCGTCACCGAGGGACTGGTGATTGCTGAATCCCGCACTGGTTTCGAGTGGGAAGGCGAATTGCTGCGCGTCGCAGAGGTGATCGTGGCGAAACGCACGAGCGCCAAGGATAAGGGCACCAAGGATCGTTCCGATCGGGGAGATGACGAATGAGCGAGACCATTGTCGGAATCGATCTCGGGACCACCAATTCGGAGATCGCTGTTTATCGCGACGGCCGGCCCGAGATGCAGGCAGATAGCAGCGGGCGCCTGATTCTGCCGTCGGTCGTCGGGCTGGATCAGGACGGCAGCCTCCTGATCGGCGAAGCCGCGCGCAACCAGTACATCCTTCATCCCGAACGCACGGTGCGCTCGATCAAGCGGTTGATGGGTAGCGACCGCAAGGTCTCGCTCGGCCACCGAAATTATACGCCGCAGGACGTCTCGGCGATGATCCTGCGCCGCCTCAAGGAGATCGCCGAGGAGCGGCTGGGCGCGCCGGTGCGCAAGGCGGTGATCACGGTGCCGGCTTTCTTCTCCGACGCGCAACGGCAGGCCACCCGTGAAGCCGGCGAGATCGCCGGGTTCGAGGTGGCTCGCATCGTCAATGAGCCAACCGCGGCGGCGCTGGTCTACGAGGCCGCGCAGCAGCAGGGCAAGCGGGTGCTGGTTTACGATCTCGGCGGCGGCACCTTCGACGTCTCCGTGGTGCGCATCGAAGAGGGTGTGGTCGAGGTCATCGCCAGCCACGGCAACAACCATCTCGGCGGCGACGACTTCGACCATAAGATCGTCGAACACGTGCTCGACCATCTCAGGATCGAGCACAAAGTGGACGTCAGCGACAATCCGCCGGCGATGGCGCGCATCCATCGCGCCGCCGAGAACGCCAAGAAGCATCTCTCCGACCATCCGTTCGCGCGGATCGAGGAGGAATACCTCGCCGAGGTCGGCGGCAAGCCGATCCATCTCGCTCTGGAACTCGCCCGCGCCGACTACGAGGAGATGATCGCGCCGTTCATCGAGGAGACGCTGAGCGCGATCCACATCGCGCTGGAATCAGCCGCCCTGACCGCGTCGCAGATCGAGGAAGTCCTCCTGGTCGGCGGCGCAACCCGCACTCCGCTGATCCGCGACCGGCTGTTCGAAGTGTTCGGGCGGCCGGCTCGCGGCGAGGTCGATCCCGACCTGTGCGTCGCGATGGGGGCTGCCATCCAGGGCGCATCCATCGCGGGCGAGAAGGTGTCGGCCGTGCTGGTGGACGTGACCCCTTATACGTTCGGCACCGGCGCACTCGGTGAGCTGGGCGGCACCCTCTATCCCTACTGCTTCATCCCGATCATTCCCAAGAACACGCCGATCCCGGTGCGCAAGAGCGAGGCGTTCGTGACCATCAACGACAATCAGAAGGTCGTCGAGGTTCGCATCTATCAGGGCGAGAACGAGGACGCCCTGGAAAACATCCAGATCGGCGAGTTCCGCGTCGAGGACCTCGCCGACGTGCCGGCCGGCAACACCATCATCCTGGATCTCGCGTTGGACCGCGACGGCATCCTGCACATATCCGCCAAGGAGAAGACGACCGGGCTCGAACGGCGGATCACCATCGACAAGGCGATGTCGCGCTATGAGAAGGCAGAGATCGAGGAGGCCCGTCGGCACATCGACCGTCTGTTCGGCGAGTCCACTGACCAGATAGTGACGGACGTCGAGGGGGCCGCCCCGGTCGACCCGAAACTCGAGACCCTGCTCGTCAAGGCGCGCGCCAAACTCGACGGCGCGGTCGCGGAGGACCGCACCGAGATCGTCGATCTGATTGAAACCATCGAGGATAGCCGGGCGAGCGGCGACGACGCCAGGCTCGCCGACACGGTGCTGCGGCTCGATGATCTTCTGTTCTATCTTGAGACCTGATCCGGAGCGGCGCGTCATGATCACCGGGGTCTTGGACCAGTGCCCGATCTGCGGCGCGCGGCTCAGCGGCGGCGACACCTGTCGGCGCTGCCGGGCGGAGCTTGAAACTGTCCACCGAATCGCGCAGCAGAGCGCGACGCTGGTGGGGGCCGGCCTTCAAAGCCTCGCCACTGGCGACTGGGCCGCCGCCGTCTGCCTGCTCCGCCGCGCCAGCACATTGCGGGCAACACCCGATCTCGCCTGGATCCTGTCGGCGCTCGCCGACGGTGAGGCGCCCGACGGCAGACGAACTGAGCCCGATCCGACCGCTACTCGGAGCGCCGGGCCGACGGCCTGATCGGGGTGGATCAGTCGAACTTCCGGTATCAGCCCGAAACCGGGGTGAATACGGCGATCCCCGCGCCTGCGCGCGAGCGCGCCGTGAGCACGTTTGAAAAGGCCAACATCCATGCAGAGCGGTTCGACGAGTATGTGAGCGGCCTGCACGAAGACGTTATGAAGCTCAGGGGAAGGGCGATCGGCCCCATAGATCTGCTGCGGCTAACGGCGAAGAAACGGGTCGTGTATCATGCGGTCTGACTTTTCAAAGCGGGTGGTCTGCAACGAATCGTGATCTGAACTAAGGTCTACTACAGACGATTTAGCTCACTCTGTTTCCGCGACTGGTTTCAGGTCTCGCCGCTGATGCGTCGTTCCTCGCCGAGCGGCACAATCCAGCCGCCTGCGCGGTCATATCGGGCAAAGTCATCAGGATGCACGATGGTAGCTAGGCGGTTGCGCACGGCGTCAGGCTCTGCGTCGATGGCTACGCGAATGAGATCGCGCTCGATCCCGACAAAGACCGGCCGGAGGTTGAGGCGAGCGAGCGCTTCCTGGTCGGCGGGCGCGACATCGGCGTCGGTGATTGCTCCCGCGCGGGTAACGATGCCGCCGACAAGCCCGCCGATGGCGCTTGCCTCTTCCACGTCCCGTGCCGATGCGGCATCGAGCAGCACTCGCGCGAGTCCGAGATCGTCCTGGAGCCTTCGGGCAAATGGTTGATGCGTGAGACGATGGAGGGCGCCTGCCAATTCGGCATGACCGAGCGGCTTGATCAGGTTGGCGATATGCAGCCGAAGAAGGCCGATGAACAGCGCGTTCTTTTCTTCGGGAGCGACGGGCTCGCCTTCATCGACGGGATCGCGGACCGAGAGATGGACATCGGCTGGACCAGCTACAGCCATTCCCCAGCGCGTTGCGATCGCGATGCGCTTCACCGTGACTTTGCGGCCTTGGGCGGTGACATCGATCCGTCCAGCCTGCGTCCATGCGCGATCCAGCGCCTTCGCGGGTTCTGCCACATCATGGCAGCCTTTCGCCTCGGCCACCGTTAGGGAGGAAAGGTCAGAGGCACAGGCGATCCAGTCGGGCAGGTCGCCGCGAAACGGGCGCTTGACCTTGACCTGTCTGCGGCGGTCCAGGTCGATGGTTCGGCTGCCGAGATGTGCAAAGATCGAAAGATTGAAGTGTCGCTCGAGATAGGCGCGGGCGACGAAGCGTCCAAACAGACCCGAGAGCGCAACTTTGACTTCGCGCGCCTGTCCAAGCGGCTCCCTGAAGATGAAAGGCGTTCCGGCGCCGGTCGGCGCCAGCAGTTCGTCGAGAATGGACCACGCGCCATAGGCGGCGCCTGGTGTCTGCAGCACCTCCCGAATGCCGGCATCCTCGATATCGGAGACTTCAAGGTCGACGGTCGGGCCGGCGACGGGGCTCGCGGCCGCAGGGTCGAAGCTATGAAGGAATGTCCGAGTCAAAGCGCCAGCGCTCGTTTGAGGTCATCGTGCTCGAAAGCGCTGGCCATGCGATTGATCTCGGCGGCGCGGGCGCCGACGGCTTTGGCGGTGTCGCGCCAGGTAGCGGTCGTGGTCGCGACTTCCTTGATGATCGCGCGGGCCTGCGGCAGCGTGAGCCCGAAATATTCCGACGTGGCCTCGAGCAGATCGAGCGAGCAGGTGCCTTCGTCGAGGTCGATGTTCGTCGTCAGCACCCGCGCCTTCACATCGGTGGGCACTGGATTGAGATCGTAAGCCGGAGAGAGCGACCATCCCGCCTTTCCCAGCCACAGGAAACCGTGGTTGCGTAAATGATCATCGACATTGGAGATCAGCACGTTGAAAACGACGCGCCGGTAGAGGGCATGAGCGTCCGTCCTTCCTTGCGCGCCATGCTGCGCGAGAGCGTCGACTATCTCCGGATAGCTGCCGCGCTCGCCGTCTTTGGCGCTCATCATCGCCATGGCGGACAGGAACGGGATGCGAACGGCGTCATTTCGATCAAAGCGTCGTGACAGCATGACGGCCTTGCCGGCCACCTCGATCAGTTCGTGTTGCGGGGTGGCGATGCCAGCCTTGCTGGCGAGCCGCAGCGCAATCTCTTCCCAGGTCTCCATGCTATAGTCGTCGGTCTCCTTTGGAAACTTGGCGATCGAGAGATGACCGTGTTGGTCGACGACCGAGGCCTTCGGCCGGGCGCCGCCGAGAGAGGAACCTGGAGCGAAGATGAGCTGGAGATCTTCGTCCGTTTCCTCGTCGCGGAGAATGCGCTCGGTGATCTGGAGCAGTCGGCCGAGTTCGATCAGGGCGGGCACACCGGCGCGGATCGGTGCCTGGAAGGTTTCTTCGCCGACCCAGCGAAAGCGGAGGGCGCCAAGCCGCGTTTCGTCGGCAACGCCGAGCAGATAGTCACTTTCTGCAAGCGTGCGAACGGCGCGGCCTTCGCGATCGGCGAGGCGGCGTTCGGCGCGCTGCATGAGACGGCGGCCCCAGGTGTCAGGCGCGGAGTCGCCGATGGAGCCGAAAGTAGCCAGTCCGGCAGGAGGAGCAAAGGCGCCGCGCGTCAGGGCGAGGGCGGGTTCCAGGGAGAACCGGTCCGGATCATCAAGCCACGCGCCATCGTACTCGAAAAGGATGGTCTCCGAGCCGCGAGCGCGATTGCTTCTGGCCAATCCGATGCGGCGCGTGTGGCCGCCGAGATCAATATGCACCTCGAAGTCAGCCATTGCGTGAGGCTCCGGTCTTGCGTTTGACGTGGATATGCTTGGGCAGCTCGGCGCTGGCGAGCGCCTGGCCGACGCTGTCGTTGCTGATGTCGGCGACTTTGATCAAGCCGTCGAGCAGGCCGAGTGCCTGAAGAACGCCGGCATAGATGCCAATGCTGACGTTGGTGTCGCCGGCTTCGACCCTTTGCAGTGTCGAGCGGGACGTGAAGGCGCGCTCGGCCACGACCGCCATCGGCAGCCGCCGGCGCCGCCGGGCATCGTGGATGTCGGCGCCGAGCTTGCGCAGGGCCCGTCGAACGGCGGCGGGAGGATTGTGGGGGGTCGGCATTTGACACCTTCGTGCTACAGATTTGTAAGATGTGTAGCACGAAGCTTACAAATCCTCTAGTTGGCCAACGCCGGTATTACCGTAGTGGATGGTCGCCAAAGCGTATATATCGGCCAAGGAGAGGGCCTGTTGGTTGAGAACTGTCAAAAACCCGGCGTAGTCTCCGAAAGTCGGTATTCGCATCTCGGGATGTGTTTCGGCGTGGGGTCTCAACCATCATCGGCGTGGGGGTCCCATCATTTCAATTTAATGAAATCAATGGCCTGAAGCGGTCCCGACGACGCCGATGGGGGGCATTTTTCGATCAGCATTCACAAACAGATCCGGTTGCCGCCTTTTTTGCGTCGTCTTGGACATGGGCTCCTCCCTCGACGGGAGGCGATTCCTCCCGACGCGAGGCTACGAGGACGTCAAGGAACGTGCGAAGCTCAAGAAGTCGGTCCACTGGGAGAAACGGATCAGCTATAACTTTAGCCGATGCTGCTTCGGGCTCCGTCATCCATGCCGGCAGAAGATGGAGACGGCCGTTCTCGCGGCGAACCGTGAAGTGGCGATGGCCATCGTGGATTTGTTAGCCGAGCACGACCAGGTCCCGGCCAGCGTCAGGATGGAATGGATATGTTACTCGAACGTCGTTGCCCGAAATCCCTGCATCATGCAGCCCCTTCGGACGAGGGCGCTTCATACTACCCATCTGTCTATCTCCTTATAATTCAAGGCATTTCTGGTTGGCGTCGCAAGACGGCGGACTGCGGCGCGATCGCCTGCGAGAGGCATCTTGGCGCACGTCCGGTCGCGTGAGATCAGATTGTTTGATGATCCATGTCGAGCCCTTGCATAAATGCTCCGCAGGCAATCGTCCCTCAATGATCATGCGACGTATCGTCGATGGACTGACGTCGAGCATCTCTGCTGCTTCGATTAACGAGCGCTCACCTCTATCCTGGCGTTCCCCCTCACGATAACGGGCGATCTCGCGGGTTCTGCGCAACGAACATACGCTCGTCCTCGTCCAGGACGCCCCGTGCGGGGTTGTTTTTCCGGAGCGATTAAGCAAGGCGGCGATCGAGTAGTCAGGCATTTGACGTGCGAGCATGCGCACAAGATCCACTACCTCGATGTCGGTCGTCCAACGCGTCACGCCGACACGGTTCTTCTTAACTTTCAGGCGGGTGTGATCGCCACCTTGCCAATGATGATGAGGTCCAGATGCTGATTGTCCTGATCCAGGTCGACGACGATTTCCGACAGCACTGTACGCAGGATCTTCTTCTTGATCTCCGACGTAACACCGGGGCGCTGCCAAGCTCTATTCAGATCGTCCCCGAGCTTAAGCAGCGCTTCGCGATCGCCGGCGCTAAGTCCAGGAGAAGGCGAACTGGCCAAACTCTCGATTTCTCGCTCAATTGTACGCACAGCTTGGATGCGCTCGTTCCAGCGACGCTCAAGTTCACCAGCGACGTGACGATTGTCGGGGTCGACCGCGTCATATTGGCGATACGCTCGGTTTGCTTCGTAATGCGCCTGTTCAAGAGACTGAAATGGACCCCGATTTTGGGACCACGTGCTTAGTTGGAAGGGGCTGCTCCGTTTGATAGACGGAGCGCATGATGACGACGAAGACGAGACGCAAGATCGACGCGGCACTGAAGGCAAAGATCGCGCTGGAAGCCGTGCGGGAGCAGGCGACGGTGGCCGATCTGGCCCAGCGCTACGAGGTTCACCCGAACCAGATCTATGCCTGGAAGAAGCAACTGCTGGACCAGGCGGCCCGGGCCTTTGACGCGGGTGTCGGGCGCGAGAGCGAGGACGCTCGCGAACGCGAGATCGAGAAGCTACATGCCAAGATTGGACAACTGACAATCGAGCGCGATTTTTTAGCGCGGAGGTCCGGAAGATGAGCACGCCGGACCGTCGAGGAATGCTCGATCGCGCCGACATGGCGCTGTCGATCCGCCGGCAATGCATGTTGCTTGGTATCGCGCGCTCTGGGGTCTACCGGCCGCCCCGGCCGGCCAACGACAACGACCTTGCCCTGATGCGGCGCCTCGACGAGCTGTTCACCGCCTGGCCGTTCCTGGGCTCGCGGCGAATGACCGCGATGCTGAAGGCTGAGGGGCTTCAGGTCAATCGCAAGCGCGTGCAGCGGTTGATGCGCAAGATGGGCATCGCGGCGCTGGGACCAAGGCCGAACACGACGAGGCCGGCGCCAGGCCACAAGATCTATCCCTATCTGTTGCGCAACATGACGATCGACCGGCCAAACCAGGTATGGGCGGCCGACATCACGTATCTGCCCATCGGCCGCGGCTTTCTTTATCTCGTCGCCATCATCGACTGGGCGAGCCGTGCGGTTCTGGCGTGGCGGTTGTCGAACACGATGGACGTCTCGTTCTGCGTGGCGGCTCTGGACGAGGCGCTGGCGAAGTATGGCACGCCGGAGATATTCAACACCGATCAAGGCAGCCAATTCACCAGTGCGGCCTTCACCGGCGCGTTGGCGAGCGCAGGGATCAAGATCTCCATGGATGGCCGCGGTCGTTGGATGGACAACGTCTTCATCGAGCGGCTGTGGCGGTCGCTCAAGCATGAGGACATCTATCTCAAGGGCTATGCCGACGGCCGCGAGGCCAAGGCAGGGGTCGCGAGCTGGATCGCCTTCTACAACCATCGTCGCCTTCATCAGGCGCACGGCTATCGCACGCCGATGGCGGTCTGGCGCGAACGGATGCAGGCCGCGAAGTCTGTGGACATGGTGGACAACGCTGACGCGTTGACCACATGCCCACAGCAACTGCAGCAGACAGAGTCTCTGGCAGCGTGATAGAAAGGGGTCAGGAGCGGTCAGTTTCCAACTAACAAACCGGTTCAAGCGGTCCCGCTCCGCGGGTCCATTTCAAGACCTTTGGAGCTGAAGCAGTTTTTCCGACTGTTCGGCGCCCTGAGTTTTCATTGCATTTAGCGCAGCCTCAACGCCAAGCGGTTGAAGCCGCTCCAGCACCTCTCGCGCCACCATCCGATCGAGGCGCATTCCACCGAAGCCAAGACAGGCTGCGACGGCCGCCTTGTTGAAGTCTCCGCGGCAGACATATCTCTGCGTGTCGCCGCCTCTGCCGGAATACTGAACGTATAACCGCCGGCCACATCGCGCGCAGCGCAAAAGCCCAGGGAGAAGTGCTTCGCCGCGTCGGACGGCTCCTCGACCCAGGTAGCTCTTGCCGTTGGCATTGTCCGCAATGAGGCGCTGGTTTCGAACAAACTCATCCCAGGAGATGTAGCCCTCGTGATGGTCGCGGAGCAGCACGTCCCAGGCTTTCCAATCTCGTTGGGGATTTCGCTTTACCTTCTTCCGACCGTTCTCGACCGTCATCCGGACACCCCGTCGTCCGAACACGTAGGCACCGGCATACACAGGGTTGGTGAGCATGTGATTCAACGTCGTGTAGCTTGGTGTACGCCATTCGATTTTCGGATCGTGCGAACCTCCCGCGGCGAAGGGTAGTGCGATCTTCTCCTGGAGCAACCAGAGCAAGACCTGCCGGATCGATTGGAGCTCCACAAACTTCCTGAAGACAAGATCCAGGGACTCGCGGACACGTACGTCCGGGTTTTTCTCGATTCGATCATCCTTCGTCTTCACATACCCGACCGCGACCGTCGTGAAGTGCTCGCCGCGCCGGGCCTTTTGTTTGACGGCTTCGACTGATCGCTGTCGAATGACGCTGAGCTCCAGCTCGCTCATCGTGCCCTTCATCCCCAAGAGCAATCGATCGTTAATCGACCGAGAATCATAGACGCCATCTTCGTCGATAATGAGCGTGCCGACCAAGCCGCAAACTTCCAACAACGTGTGCCAGTCTCGACCGTTTCGAGCGAGGCGGGAAGCCTCGATTGAAAACACCGCACCGACGCGCCCCTCGCAGATTAACGCCAACAACCGCTCGAATCCACGTCTTGCAACGCCGCCGCCGGACTTGCCGAGATCATCATCAATAACCTCGACATCGCTCCAGCCGAGTGCGCGTGCGCGTGCCTCAAGGCCGTATTGCCTGCGTTGGCTCTCCAGGTTGTGGACAACCTGGTCGACCGAGGACTGTCGAACGTAAACCACGGCGCTACGCGCCAGGTGATCAGTGGTGTTCTTCGTCATGATCCACCTCCTGACTTGTGGGCGGGTGGGGCAGACACCTTTGCTACGGCTTCGTTGAGCAGAAGCGACAGCAACTTGGCGGCCTCGGCTTGCACCACCTGAGGCAGATGCTCCGCTCGCGCCGTCGCGAACAGATCCGGTTGCCGTCTTTTTTGCATCGCCTTGGACATGGGCTCCTCCTCCCTCAACGGGAGGTGATTCCTCCCAACGCGAGGCTACGAGGACGTCAAGGAACGTGCGTAGCTCAAGAAGCCGGTCCACCGGGAGAAACGGATCAGCTACAATTTTAGCCGATGCTGATTCGGGCTCTGTCATCCATGCCGGCAAAAGATGGAGACGGCCGTTCTCGCGGCGAACCGTGAAGTGGCGATGACCATCGTGGATTTGTTCGCCGAGCACGACCAGGTCTCGGCCAGCGTCAGGATGGAATGGATATGTTACTCGAACTTCGTTGCCCGGAATCCCTGCATTATGCGGCCCCTTCGGAAGGCGGGGGCGAGACATGGGCGGTACTCTCTTCGCTTCTTAACACGGCCAAATTGAATGGCCTCGACCCCGAGGCCTATCTCGTCGACGTTCTCGAACGCATGGTGAGCGGCGCCACGAAGACCCACCAGCTTCACGAACTTCTGGCCTGGAACTGGAAGGCCGCGCGCGAAGCCGAAAAGCGTGCCGTGGCATGACGAAGCGGAAGCAACGGCGAGTAACGCGTAAGCCGGTCAAGAGGACGATGGCGGACTATGCCATGTCATTCGAGCGGCTCGGGCAATGGATGAGCGAGCGCGCCAGGTCGCCGACGCTTCGGCATCCGCGGGCGACGTCGCTCTCCATGCTCGACGGCGCAGTGGCCGCTGTCGTCGCCGGGCCGGTCTCGATGGCCTCCGAGGAATGGGTGTGCCCGCTCCTCGGCGTCGATCCCGACGCCTTCAATCACGACACCGAGGAGTTCTCGGCGATCGCTGCCACGCTGATGCGCCACAACGCGATCAGCGAGACGCTGTCGACGAGACCGGAGAGCTTCGAGCCGCTGTTCGTGCGATCGCCGGACGGCGACGTCGACCCGCAGCCTTGGTGCATGGGCTTCTACGCCGTCATGAAGCTTCGGCTTCTCGTCTGGTCGCGGCTTCTCTCCCCGAACGGAACCGAACACCTTATGCTGCGGCCGATCCTGGTCCATTGCATCGATGACGCCGGTCGGCCCTTGCTGCCCCCGGCCCGGCGCACACTGGGAACACAACCCATCGTCCAAAACGCCTGGCGCGACATTCCAGCAACCGTCGAGGCCCTGCGACAGTTCTGGATGCCTATACGCTTCAAGCGTGGCGCGTAGGCCGTCCGCGCCAAGTCCGTGGCCCTCTCGTACCGCTTACGTTGCGCCTGCCCACAGCCACGCCGCGCAGCGCTCTTTCTGCGGCATTGTTCGTCAGGCAGATTCTACCGTCGTCGAGGAAGCGGGCGAAGTCGTCCCAGCGGCTGAGCATGTAGTTCATTGGTTCATTGGCTTCAGGACCTCGGAAGAACGCGAGAGGGTTTCGCGCTCGCGCAGCAGTCAGGCGTGCAGTTCGTCGAACAACGGCTTGCTCCTTTCCTGGCGCACGGCACGCCGCTCGGCGGCTGTCTTGCCGTTGATCCCACGTTCGATCTCGAACAAGGCGTCGAGCCGTTTGACGGCCTCCAGCGCGATCGGGGAGATCGGCTTGCCCTTTCCGCCGTCCCGGGCATTCTTCTCGATGTCGGCCAGCTCGAAGAACCCCCTGCGGGCATGGGCCATGCAGAAGGCGGGCGTGAGCGGCCGGTCCTTCCGCCGCTCGTCGAACAACGGATTGAGACCGCTGTAACAGTCAGCCTGAAGGATGCCCTGGTACCCAACCAGGTGTTTCTGGGGATGTTCACCCCGTCGGTCGCTCGAGGCGTAATAGACTGCAGCTGGCGGAGCGGTGCCCGCGAAGGGCTTGTCATCCCGAACATAAACCCAGATGCGTCCAGTTGTGCACTTGCCCTTCGCCAGGATGCGGATGGTGGTGTCGTCGCCGTGAAGACGCTCGGCCGCGAAGACATGCTTCTCTATCAGCTCGGAGATCGGAGCCAGGGCGCGAAGGTCCCGTGGCCGACCTGGTCGGCCAGCGTGGTCACCGGCATGTCGATGCCCTCGCATTTGAACCGGGAGCTCTGGCGGTTGAGCGGGATGTGCATGCCGTACTTGTCGAACAGGATTGTCGCCAGCAGCTGCGGACCAATGAAGCCGCGCGGCGTGGCATGGAACGGCGCCGGTGCCTGGCTGACCTGCCCGCAATCGCGGCAAGTGAACTTCTCGCGGACCGTCTCGATCAACTTGAACCGGCGCGGGATCTCCTCCAGCGTCCTGTTTGCATCCTCGCCCAGCTTCGACAGCCGCGACCCGCCGCAACAGTGGCAGGCCGTTGGAGGATCGATGACGATGCGCTCGCGCTCGATGTCGTCCGGCCAGGGCTTGCGCACCGGCCGCTTGCGCGTGAAGGCGCGTACGCTCTGCGTCTTCGCCGCTGCAGCGGCCGCGGCGAGCTCGTCCTCGGTCGCCGACATAACAACATCTTCAAGCTGCAGTTCCAGCTGGTCGATCAGTCGCGCCCCGCGCTCGGAGCGCTGCCCATAAAGCTCGCGTTTCAGCGTCTCGATGCGCAGCTCAAGATGTGCAATCAGCGCTTCGTTGCCGGACAGCTTTGCCAGCGCGTTGGCTGCTTCGGCCTGCGCACTCGCAGCCTTCGTCTCGGCTTGCTGACGCGCTTCTCGTTCGGCCCGAAGAGCCTCGCGCTCAACCCGCAACGCCGCCAGGGCGCTCGCAAGGTCAGAGGGAAGATCGTCCGTTTTCGATGTCACGAAGCCATCGAATCAGATCAGCACAAATATGCAATCGCAAAATGCTATCCGACACGCGTCGGGCGCCATGTTTCCTGCGGATGACGCCAATCTATTCCGAGCTATGGCTGATTCTGGGGGACGTGGCCTGATCAGGCGGCGTGGCTTTCAGCGGTCGGAATGACCTCGATGCCGTCGGTGAACTTTACACCGGCGATGACCTTCGGCAACTGATTTGTTCCTTTCAGTCGGCGCCAGGTCTTCGATGCGGCGTCGATCAACTTGAACACCATCAGCTTGGCGGTTTTCGGCGAGAGCGATCCTTTCGTTCGCACCGTCCGGTGCCGCACCGTGGCGAACACGCTCTCGATCGGATTCGAGGTGCGCAGATGAACCCAATGCTCGGCAGGGAAGTCGAAGAACGCGAGCAGCGCCTTACGATCCTTGATCAAGCACTCGACCGCAGGTCCGTATTTGGCACGGTATTTCTCGACGAAGGTGTCGATCGCGGCTTCGGCTTTCGCCCGGCTCGGCGCCAGATAGACGTTCCGCAGATCGTTCTTCATCGCGCGCTGCACGGATTTGGCGACCTTGTCGAGCACGTTGCTGACTTTGTGGCACCAGCACCGCTGGTGGCGCGTGCCAGGGAAGACCTCATCAAGGGCCTTCCAGAACCCCAGCGCGCCGTCACCGACCGCCACTTGGGGAGCGATCCGCAGGCCGCGCTGCTTCACATCGATCAAGAGCTCACGCCAACTCTGGGCGCTCTCGCGGGCGCCGACCTGGAAGCCGACCAATTCCTTGCGGCCCTCCGGCGTCGCGCCGACCAGCACCAGGATACATTCGCTGTGATCCTCCATCCGGGCCTGCAAATAAACCCCATCGGCCCACAGATAGACGTAGCGCCGCGCCGACAGGTCACGTCGCTGCCAACGCTCGTACTCGGCCTGCCAGTCGGCCGTCAGGCGTGCAATCACCGACGGCGACAGGTTCGGCGCGTCCTTGCCGAGCAGCGCCGACAGCGCCTCCTGGAAGTCGCCGGTCGAGATGCCGCGCAGGTAAAGGATCGGCAGCAGGGCATCCAGGCTCTTCGTCCGCCGCGCCCACAGCGGCAGGATCGCCGAGCTGAAGCGGATCCGATCGGCTGAGCTGGCGCCGCGGTCTCTCACCTTGGGCCGGGCGACCTCGATTGCGCCGATCCCCGTGGCAGCCTTGCGCGTAGGGCCATGGCCGTGCCGGACCACACGGGCGCGGCCACCCGGCAGCTTCAGCTCCGCCGTCGTCTCCAGAAACGCCTGCAGTTCGATTTCGACCGCCCTGGCGAGCAGATCACGGGCTCCATTGCGCAGGATTTCTGTCAGTGGATCGTCAACCGCCGACCGCTGACGGAAGGGGAGAATCTTGGTAGTCTCGTTCATGGCGTATCGCTCTCCTTGAGGTTCTGGCAGGCTCGACACCCGCCTCACATGGGGGCGCGCCGTGTCAAGATCATTCATCGCAAAGCATGAGCAATTCTCCAAAACGGCATTCAAGTTCTGAGCCCGATTGCGTGACGCGGCTGGTTTGCCGAGCCTGGTCAACCTCACATTCGGTCGCCGCTCATTGCGGCTGCACCAATATCCCGCTTGCGCGCGGGCGGGGCTCAGGGTGGCGAAACCACTCTCGAAAAACGGCATTTCGCCAGAGGCGGGTACGGTTCGCCGACCTGAATCCGCCAAGACAGATCGAGTCCTGGTAGATTTCTAGAAGAAGTTGATGTTTGAGCTGCAGCCGATGTTTACTTGTTCTTCAGGACGGCGCCTTCGATAATGATGCCCGCAGTTACATACTTCCAGAGTGCAACGAGTAGCTTGCGCGCGAGCGCTACAATCGTAGACCTCTTCAAGCGACCGCCATTGCGCCGAACACGTTCGTTGAACCACTGAGCCAACGCGGAATTAGGCTGATGTCGTAGCCACAGCCAAGCCATTTGGATCATTGTCGTCCGTAGCCTTGGGTTACCCGCTTTCGATACCCCTTGCTCGTGATCAATTGATCCGCTCTGCCAAGGCGTCGGCGTCAACCCCGCGTAAGCGGCAACTTGACGACGATTGTCAAAATGGCGAAACAACCCTTCAGACCACAAAACGGCGGCGAACTCGGTGCCGACGCCCTTGAGGTCGAGCAGCATCGCGACAGGTTCCGGCGTTGCTGCAGCAGATTGTGCCGCAGCGATGAGCGCATCGCGCTCGTCCTCAACCGCTTTGATCTGTTTTAGCAAGAGCTCGAGCCGATCGATCTCCCGGCAGAGCTGCGCCTTCATATGCGCTGGCAGCATACGTCCATCGCCAGTTTGCAGATCGGCAAGCCGCTGTCGTCGATCCTTGCGCAGCGGCTCATAATTGGCGATCCCCTGCGAGAATAATAGACCTTTGATGCGATTGACGTGTGCGATACGTTCGATGATCAGAGCCTTGCGCTCGCGAGTGATCCTGCGTCTGTCCTCTTCCTCAGGCAAAGGAACTCGCGCCATGGAGCACACGCGCGGCTCTCCTCGCTTGTATGCCATTAGGGTCCGCAACAACGCCTCCCCATCGATACGATCGGTCTTTGCTCGCCTGGATCGGCGCGACGTCGCAATTGAGGCCGGATCCACGACGTGACTTTCAATAGCTTCCTTCTCAAGGACCCGGTGAATCCAGAAGCCGTCCAGGCCGGCCTCTTGAATGGCCACGATCGGATAGGCTTGTCCGGTCCTGGCACGACTTTTCTCGCGCAGCTTCGAAAATAACGCGAACAATCCCGAAACGTCGCCAGCCGACATCGAATATTTTGACATCTTCTCGCCGCTTCCCGGCGACAACGACGTGATCAACCAGGTCGAGCGACTGAGCTCCAAGGAAACGAAAATTGCGCTAAGATCAGTGCGGATGGTAGTCGGTTGTTCGGATCGTGCGGCCATAAGCATGGTCCCTCAGCATGTGTGTTATTGGCAACCACATTCTGCACCAAAAATGCCGGCTACCATCCACCCATGGGATCTCGATACGCCGCCTCTCTCAACCCGTCATCACCCAGTTTCGGCCATAGCTCTGACGAGATAGGCCCGCACGAACAGCATGCGACTGTGGCAGAGCCGGACGTGGGCGACCTTCACCATCACCGTGGTGCCGCTCAAAAGCACGACCTCGTGGCTCCAGTCGAACTGATAGGCTTCGCCTGGCGCAAAGCTCAGCGGGACATAGGCTGATGCTGTCGAGGTGCCGCGCTCCCGGCTCCAGCGTCGCGCGTAGCGACGAACCGCGTCATAGCCGCCGTTATAGCCCAAGCCGCGAAGCTCTTCGAACAACCGGATCAGCGTCAGCCGTTCCCGTGCCGCCTTGCTCTCATTTGCCGCCAACAGCCGGTCAAGCTCGGAACTCCACGGCCCCATCTTCGGGAGCGGCTGCGTCTCCCGTTCGTACCGAAACTCCGTTGCTTGAGAACGAATAACCTTGCGGACCACCTTCCGCGACACGCCGAGTTCTCGGCAGATCGCCATGATCGGACGACCATCAACAAAATAGGCGCGACGGATCTTGGCAATCGTCTCCACTACCAGCATCCCAACCTCGGCTTCCATGACTCAATGGAAGCCACTGTGGACCCTTGCCCCGGGGTCCCGATTGGATGCCGATTACCCCGAATACGGGGTCCTTATTCCATGCCGAAACACAGAGAAGAGCCGGCCCGTGGCGGTCGTGCTGCGGCCCGGCAAGACGCCGGGCGGCGTCGAGGTGCGTGCCCATCTGCGCCGCCTGATACGGCATATCCGGACGCGGTGGCACAAGACGCGAATTACGTTCCGTGGCGACGGGCACTATGCTCGGCCGGAGGCCATGACGTGGTGCGAGAACAACGGCATCGACTACATCTTCGGTCTGTCCGGTACCAAGCCTCTCGCCAGAAAAGTCGACGAGGTCGCCGACGACATTCGCACGCGACGCGCCATCGAGAACCTGCCTGTTCTGCGCGGCTATACCGAGACGCGCCACAAGGCAAAGTCCTGGGATCACGAACGGCGCACTGTCGCCCGTATTGAGGCGACGATGCTCGGCCTCGACATCCGCTTCGTCGTCACCAGCCTCGATGTCGGCTCGGCCGAGTGGATCTACGACAGCCTGTATTGCGCGCGCGGCCAAGCCGAAAATCTGATCAAGCTGCATAAGACGCAGCTCGCCTCCGATCGCACCAGTTGCCGTTCGGCGCTCGCCAACCAGGTCCGTCTCATTCTCCACACCGCCGCTTATTGGTCGATGCTTACCGTGCGCGGCGCCATTCCCAAAGTCCGGGAATTGGCCACTGCCGAGTTCGCGACGCTGCGTCTTCGTCTCTTGAAACTCGCAGCCCGGGTCGTCGAAACCGCGAGCCGCATTCGCCTTGCGTTCGCCGCGGCATGCCCCGAAGCCGACCTCTTCCGCAGCTTGCCCGGCGCGCCGCTCCCGCTCGGCCCGTAACCGACCGGGCCTGCGCCCGCTCACCCGCCCCATTCCGCGGCGGCACGCTGCATGCTGGTCGACATCTCGTTGGTCACCGTGCTTTGCTCCTCGATGGCGGCGGCAGTGGATGTCACGTATTCGCTGACATCATTGATTGCCTGCTTGATAGAGCTCAGCGCACTCACGACATCGCCCGATATGCCATTGAGGCTGCCCAGCGCCTCACCGAGGCCGCGCAGGCGATGAGCGGTATCGTCGAGTTGATCAATAACATCACGGGGCAGATCAATCTGCTCGCGCTCAATGCGACGATCGAGTCTGCGCGCGCTGGCGAAGCCGGACGCGGTTTCGCAGTCGTCGCTTCCGAAGTGAAGAGCCTCGCCAACCTTCGTACAGGACAAAATGTCCCGCTCGCGCTACGGTGTGCTGCGTGGTCTGCATCTGCAAAATCCCCATCACCCATTGCAAACTGGTCGCCGTGCTGCGAGGCAAGGTCCTCGACGTCGCCGTCGACATACGCGTCGGGAGCCCAAAATTTTGACGTCACGTCGCCGTTGAATTGAGCGACGAGAACCGGCGGCAATTATGGGTTCCGCGCGCGGCTTCGCGCACGGTTTCCTGGTGCTCTCAGCTCGACTTTGGCCGATTTATGCGGCGTAGGCGAGCGCATTCTCCATCCGGCGCCAGATATGGCGCGGAATTTCTATGCTGTCACGGCGCGGCCGGGACATGAAAGAAATCTGATGAGCCCATATTTGGCGTCGAACGGCGGCGATCGCATCGCTAAAGGTCAGGGTGGCTTTTGGATACCAAGCTGCGGTTCTGGGCTTCAGCTTTCGTGCCTTGGCGAGGTCGTGGGTCCATAGAGTGATGATGGAGTAGAGGCCGAGCAAAATCGGGGTGGAGCGCAGAATGGCTTTGTCCGACCACTGGCGCTGGGTCTCGACACCGAGGTGAGCGCGAACTTCCTCGAAGGTGACTTCGACCTGCCAGCGACTGACGAACCAAGCGAGGATGTCGCGGGGATGAGCGTTGAGATCGGTCGCCAGGAAAGCCTGTGGGTCGAGTTCGCCGGTTGGGTCGCGGACGAGCAGCCAGCGGATCGGCACCGGCGGAACACCGCCGCGATACCACAGCGCAGTGCCGGTTGCGATCTCGACGGTGCGATTGGTTCGGCCGTACCAGAGACTGACCCGATAACGCGTCCAGGACACGTTGCGATCCTTGAGGATGGCAGAGAGTTTTTTGTGGGGCTTGCCTCGAATTGGAGGGCGGCCACGAGCTTTGCGCTTTGGTCGGGGAAATTCGAACAGGTTGGCATCGAGGCGCAGGCGGGTGACGACGCAGACGTGCTTGCGGACTGCGGCAAGGAATTCGATGGCCGCAAAGGCGCTGTCGGCGACCAGTACGATATATCGATCGGGCAACCAGCGGCGGATTTGCCGGGCGGCCTGGCGGGCCCAATCGAGCAGCGTCTTGGGCGAGCGCGATTTGCCGTCATAGAAGCGTTTGGAGGGGGCGAGCAGCGTGAGGAAAGGCAGCGCCATGACGCGATCGGCCCACGGCACGCGCACCAGCAACATGGCAGAAAGCCAGCGCAGGCCGCTGGCTTTGACGAAGTGCCCCTTGGAGGAGCGCACCGGATCGCGATAGATGCCGCGGGCGCTGATCTTGGGCCCCCAGCGCCGCTCAATGGTGTCATCGAGCCCGATCACCACCGCCTCGCCGGCCGGCACGAAGACCTTGATCAGCAGGAGCAGCAGGTGGCCTGCCGCGGCCCGCGACGACCACGCCACTCGGTTGAGGACGCGATGGAAAGTACAGAAATCGCGATCGCGCTCCCGCCCTAAGATGCGCAGCGCCGCCGTGACAGTGCGCCGGCCGGGCGCCAGGATAACGCCGGCGAGCAGCGTCAGAACATTCAGCCAAGTGGGGCGTGTGAACAGATCGGTGAAGACGGCAAGCCGGGCCACAAAACGCGGCGGCAGCGGATCGCAAGAGCGGGGGAGAAGGCGGGCATGTTGCATCCCATCGGTAGAATCGGCACGATGAATCGCAGCAACCTCGTCCAGCTGCGACAAATTGAGTCGGCAAACCGATTCATCCTGGCCCGCGCGGCACCCATCGAGCACATTGAGCGCTATGGCAAAATCCGACCCAACGCTTGCCCAGATTGCTGCTCAGTTCACGCATCACGACATAGAAAAGAGCAGTGGCGGTTATTTAGTTATCAACCGTCGGACTTCAAATCCGGTCGCACGGCTGCGCCCCATTCCAGATACCGATCGCTTCGAGCTCTTCTACTGGTCGAACGTGAAGGGGCGCTGGACGACCTTTGGCAATATGGGGCGCATGAAACTCATGCTCACGAGCGCTCATGAAATCGTCGAGAACGATCCGATGTTCAGGGTTCCGCGTACAAGATGAACAAGTGTAAAATTGGCCAAAGTCAAGCTCAGAGACCGCGGACTTTTTCTACAAATGCGACGATTTCTATAGTCCCAAGAACGAGATCTCGATCCGCTGGAACGATCCCACGATCGGCATCAACTGGGGGTATCGAACGTCGCTGTCGGGGAAGGATGCGGACGCGCCGCTCCTTGCCGACTCGAAAAACCTTCCAGCCTACGGGCAAATCTGATGCGGATATTGTTGACAGGAACCGACGGCCAGGTCGGAGGCGCATTGCAACCACTCCTGGCAGGGCTCGGTACGATCGTTGCGCCTGGCATCGCGGAGTTTGATATGTCCAAGCGTGAACGGCTTGTCTGCGAGCTCGACATCTTCAAGCCCGATCTCATCATCAACCCCGCGGCCTAAATCGCCGTAGACCGCGCTGAAGACGAGCGCGAGGTCGCATTCCGCATCAATGCTGGAGGCCCAGAGGTCATCGCCCAATGGGCGGCGAAACACCGCGGGCCGCTGGTGCATTTTTCCACCGACTATGTCTTCGACGGCTCCGGGGAGGCCGCCGTGGCGCGAGGATAGTCCGACGGGCCCGGCTTTCGGTCTATGGCGCGAGCAGGCTTGCCGGCGACACTGCCATTCGCGCGGCCGGCGGTCCGCATCTGACCGCGCGCACCTCCTGGGTCTACGCCGCCAAAGGCGCGAACTTCCTGCGCACCATCGCGCGGCTTGGGCCCGAGTGCAAAGAGCTGCGCATCGTTGCCGACCAGATCGGCGCGCCGACGACGGCGAGGACGATCGCTAGTGCCATTGCTGATATCGTGCTGCCAAATCTGTGAAACCTGAATGAGCACTTTGCGCGCAAAGGCGGCGTCGTCAATCTCGTCTGCACCGGCCAGACCAGTTGGCATGGCTTTGCGAGCACCATCGTCGCCGGCCTCAGGTCGCGCGGTCTGAAGCTCCAGGTGGAAACGATCGTTCCGATCGCCACGGCTGATTTCCCGACCAGCGCGATGCGGCCCTGCAACTCCCGACTCGACCTGTCGCGCCTGAACAGACAATTCGGAGTGATCACGCCGGCCTGGCAGGTGGCGCTGTCGGTCGAACTCGACGATTTCGTTCAGGAAGAAGCTGCGGGTATTGAGCCGGCGCGCCCGCTCCAGCGGCGAGCCTATTCATGATACAGTGGCGGATCGAGCAAAGAGCGCGCGGCGATCTTGAGGGGCGATGAGGCGCTGCCTCAAAACCCCAACGGCACGTCGCGCGCTGGCGCAAGATGATTGTAGCGAGGGTTACGCGGCCCCGGCGGCCAGGCGAGGCCGCTGTAGGGAATCCCATCGCGCGACAGCTGCGGATTGTAAGTGGGGTCCTCGTTGAGCCACTCACCCCAGCGCGCCCGAAGCAGGCTAAGTTCGTGCTCGAACCGGCCGCGTCGATCGGCACGATCATCCACACCGCGGCTCGCCGATTCGGTGTGGACCAGCTTCGCATGCGGCGTGAAAACGATGCGCTTGCCCGCCTGGCGCAGCCGTAAGCAATAATCCACGTCGTTGAAGGCGACGGCAAAGCGCGCTTCGTCCATTCCACCAACGGCAAGATAGTCGCTTCGTCTCGTCGCGAGGCAGGCCGCAGTCACGGCGCTGCATTCGTGCGCCACCCGGAGTTGATCGAGAAAGCCCGGATCGTTGGCGAATCTGTCGGTAAAGGCGTGCGACGCCGCAAAATTCATCCCCAACACGACACCGCCATGCTGAACGACGCCGCCAGGCCAGGTCAGGAGCGCGCCGACCGCACCGACATCAGGCTCGGCCAGCCGCGTCAGCATCTCCACGAGCCAATCGTCGGAGCTCGCTTCGATATCGTTGTTGAGCAGACACAGCACGTCGCTGTCGAGAACCGTGCAGGCTTGATTGTTGAGCCTTGCGAAGTTGAAGGGGCCTTCGACCCGCAAGGTCCGCACGCCGCGTCTCGCCAGACCTGCAAGGTAGGCCATGGTGTCCGGATCGGCACTGTCATTGTCGACGACAAGAATATCTGCGCGGCAGCGATCGACCGCGGGCGCGATGCTGTCGAGACAGGTCCGCAGGAGCGGGAGACGATCGCGGGTCGGTATGACCACAGTGACGCGCTGATACGCCATCGCTCGACCAATTCGGACCGCTGGAAAGAGATGGCCGCGCTGTGGAATCACGTCCGCGCTGATGCCGCGTGCGTCGAGGTGCATCTGGCTCGCCGCGGCAAGCTGGTAGCTTGCGTTCGCTCGATCGAGTTTAGGCAGCGTTGCCAGCGCTCCCGGCAAGTGAAGGATACAATCTTGGTGCGGACCAGCGTGATCGAGCAGGCAGTTGAAGAGGCGGTAGAGATTGTCGGGGCGGGCCTCGAGGCCTGTGCGCAGGACGTCCCGTCGCGCGGCGAACAGATGCGCACAATAGCCTTGCTCGAGCATTCTCTCATAGTCAAAGGCGGGAAAGGCTAGCGGCCAGAGTCGGCCGTCCTCGGCAAGAAAATCGAGATCGCCGTACAGGGCGATCGCATCCGGATAGGCGGCGAATGCGGCAGCGATTCGCGCCAGGGCATTTGGCTCGAGCACGACACCTGGCATCGCGATGACGATGTGATGTGCATCGAATGCGGCATCGTCCAGAAATTCCAGGATAGCGTCGGGGTCGACGGACAGCGGCTTACCGTCGATCACGCCTGCCATCCATCTTTCGTAGGTCTGGGCGTCCAGCGCGGCGAGGGTTTGCTCAGTGCCGGCGGCGCCGGCAACGACTACAGCGAGCGAAAGGCCACTCTCCTGCGGCGCCGGCAGCGGGAAGCGATCGCGCCAATTCACGTAGTCGGAGAGGGGAAGCGAAGCTGGAATGAGTTGATCATACAGCTTACCGCGCAGACGCTCGGCACCATAGCCGCCAAGGGCGTCGATCATTCCGGTGAGACCGTCAGGAAAGGCAACAAACACGGTCGTCGCCGGGATTGGCTCTCCGTTCCCCCTGCGCAAGGAAATCCTGTGAACGCGTCCGTTGGCAAAACGTTGGGGAACGTGGAGATGGAAGGCGCGTACGATCCGACGTGCGGCGGGTTCACCGCTATGGGTCCAAGCTGTAGCGTGAACCTGCGCGACGGCCTCTCCGTCAACAATCGCTTCCAAGAAGAGAGCGGGTTCGCTGTCGATCCAACCTTCGAAATGCAGCCCGCCAAGCCAGCGTAACTCGCATGTCTTGCGCAGATCAGCGAGACTTGCGTGGTCACGCGCGAGATCAAGAGGGCGGCCGACGGGCGCGTCAAGATTGGCTAGGCGCGCCTCGAGGGCGCGCGCGGCGCGAAGCAAATTTGGCTCGATCGCGATCGCGAACCCGCAACTCGCCTCGAGTCCTTGTTCAGCAAGCGCGGGAACGAAGGCGTCGGCATAGGCTGTTCTGAACACCAGCCCGTCTAGCAAAATCTCTACGGTGAAGCGGCGCTCCGGCGCCTGGGGCGAGTACACGAAGCCGGACAACGTGCCATCGCTCGCGAGCGCAAGGCGGCTGACAAGCTTTGGCGTGATCAACGGTTCGATCTCGGGGCGGGAGAGACGCGACATGCTCATAAAGGCGTGATCCAGTCGACCACGCAGTCGACAAGCCCTGCCGCGTCCACGTTGGCTTCAATGGCAAGGTCGCCTTTGCGGGGTTTCAGCGCGCCCCCGGACCAGTCGCGATAAGCGACCGGCCGTGTCGCCTGTTTGGTGGTTTCGACGAGAGGATGACCGAACGCGGGCTGCTCGAAATCAGTCAGGAGCCAGCCCGGATTGTACGGTGCAAGGACCTTACCCAGTTCATCCGCAGCAACCGCGCCCGTGACGAAGAGATTGGGCTGCGACATCAGGCGATCATCGCCGCACGTTGCCCCGGCGATGACGATCGGTAGCCAGGGGGCGCGCCTCCTCAGACGATCTGCCAAAGCTCGTATCGTGCGCAGGGATACGGGCGATGGCATAGAGGGGACGATGACGAGAGAATTACCTGAGGCGGAGAGCGGAGGCAATGTCAGCGAGCATGTCGCCCAGTCATGTAGGACGGTCTTGCGATTGGGCCATCTTTTTTGCGCAAAGGCCTTAGCCGCTTTGCTGGGGACGAGAAGCAGGGTCGTCTCGGAGGGCAGGGAAGCGATCTCGCTCATGCTATCCGATATCAGCCAGCGATGGACCGGAAGATTTAGGCCCCGAATCAGCTCGATCAGCCGCGGCGGCGGGGTCGGCTCAAGGAGCTCGACACGTGTTGGTGATAACCGCATTAGGATTTCGTCGGCACTGGCGAGATCTGCCCCTGGGGCGAGGCTCAAACGCGTGGCCTGCGGCAAACCTCCATCGGCAGACCTGAGATGAAGAACGTCGTGCTCCCGCAGGAGGAGGATCCCGCGCTCGCCATGCAACCGAAGATGGCGCATCCGCGCATCGGTTACAGCAGGGCAGGTCCGCGCGCTCGCGAGCACCAGCACCGACGGCTCCGCCGGCCATGGTAGCGCGCGCTCGAGCGCCGCGCGCGCTGGCCGTAGTGGATCGGCGATTTCAAAGGCGCGGCATTCCTGGCGGTAGTTCTGGAATCGCTGGTCCAAAATGACGAGATTGCGAAGCACAAGACCTCGCTTTTCCTCTTGAAAGGATTTCGAGCCATGATGGCCGACATAGACCGACGGTGCGCAAATATTGCGGAAGCCGTTGGCTCGCGCGCGGAGGCAGAGATCGACGTCCTCAAGATAGCCACGCTCAAAATTATCCGAGAACTCGCCCACACTGTCGAGGCAGGCGCGCGTCACATAGAGGCAGAATCCGATGCCGCTTGCGACATCGATTGCGCTGCCCGCGTTGGTGATGCTTGCGATGCGATCAATCGCGACGATCTCGTCATAGCCCGGCATCGGATTGACATCGTTTGGCGTTGGAAAGGAGAAGATATCGCCGTTATTGGAGAGCGGAGTGACAGTTCCGATATTCGGTGCGGAACGTGCTGCATCAGCCAATCGATCGACGAAGCCAGGTGGGACGAGCGTGTCTGAGTTGAGCAGCACGACATCGCCCGTCGAGATCTCACTCAGCGCCTGATTGATCGCGCCGACGAAGCCGAGATTGACCTCGTTCACGAGAAGGCGGATCTTCCCTGCTGCAGCGAGTTCGCTCAGATAACGCCGCAGCCCCACCTCGGGACTGGCGTCATCGATGGCGAGTACCTGAAAGGCGTTCTTGCGGGATCCCAGCGGGCGCCTTGCCTTGTCGAGACTCTCGAAGCATTCGATCGTTGCTCGTGTATCCTTATAGACGGGAACGATAACGGTCGGATCGACGTTCGATCCGAGCTTGGTGGAAGGGTGGGGAACGGAACGAAGGCTCACCGTCGAGGCGAGGTTGGGTGCCACGCGTCGGACCTGAATGATCTCTTCGCCGCATCTCAACGTCACGATCTGAGGTGCTACGGACGGCGGCCGTCGAACCAAAAAGGTCGTCGCCAGCACGTCCGCGCTCGCCAGAGGGTGAAACGGATTGGGCTCGAGAATGCTCGTCAGTGTGCCGTCTTCGGTTGCAAGGCTTATTTTGACGGGGAGAGACTCGGTCCAAGCGACCCAGCCGGTCACGTCATTGTCGAAAACACAGCAGGCCGCCCAATGCCGGCCCCCCGCGCGCCGTAGCTCCGCGATGGCAGCTCGAAGGATGGCCGGATTGGCTTCGCGACACATCAGTTGAGCGGCTGCGGCCCGTCGCCGATCGTCGGCAGCCCACGACAGCATCCGGCGGTTGGCGCCGACATCGGAAGGATCGACAACAAGCGCCTGCTCAAGGTCGGCCAAGGCAGCTTCGCTAAGTCCAAGCCGCCAAGCGGCCTCGGCGCGGAGAACGAAGCAGTGTGCTGCTGGTGGAGGCGCAACTCGAATGCGTCGATCGACGTATTTGAGCGCCGCCGCGAAGTCCTGCGCGGTCAGCGCCTCGGCTGCGAGGCGTTCGAGCGTGATATGCGCGCAAGGCCCACCAAGCGAAGGGACGTTAGTGACCGAGTCAAGAACCATGCGGTGGTCCGATCTCGTTAGCCGACGGAACTCCCTTGGGAGCTCGACTGCGGAAAACACGCACCCTGCCCGAGCCGACTGGCTGACGTGCCGGCTTTGCGGGCACGACATTGTCCACTGCTCGGTTGACGCCGATACGAATGCCGACCAGAGGCTCGCGGCTGGCCGGCCCCGACAGCACCACCCGTTTGCCGACGGCGCGCAAAGTCGCCGCGTTCAGGAACGTCGCTTCCGCTACGAACTCGAATCCATCGACCCCGCTGATTTCCAGCACGACGGCCGTGATCGGCAAGGCTCGTCCGCGGGTGCCAGCATAAGTCCCGAGTGAAACCATTTTGCCGCTGCCCGCGTGGCCATTGGCGAATTGGACCGCATAGCGAATATCGAGGCCCACAGGCTTCTCCGGCCAGTCAAGGGCAATTCCTTCGATGCGCGAAGGGGCCGTTGGACCTGCAATCCATGCGTTGGGCGCGACGACAACATCGCCGCGACCTGCAACGTGGCCGAGGACCTTGAGGTCCCCCATTGCAACATTTGCGTGCAAGACCGCGCGCTCACTTTGCGCGACGAGTGGTGCGCGGCCGGATGGAATCGGTTCGATACGAACCATGGCCGCGCGCGATCCTCCCGTTCGCATCGGCTGAACCTGAATCTGCAACGTGCCGGGCGTGTTGACGCGCACCATCAGACCGCAATTGGGCGCCCAAAGGTATGGCTCGCTCGCATCGGGATGCATGATAATTTCCATGCGCCCCTCATGTCCCTGCGTCGGCACAACCATAACGCGAGGCGGGAAGGCAAGATCGTCCGCTCTCGCGTAGCTCACGAAGAACAATCCCCGATCGAGACTGACGACTTTCTGCTGCTCAACAGCGTCCATCATTGCCCTCCAAATCCGATCCGATTAACAGGATTGCTGTTCGTTGCCGACTATCATGCCTGAACCATTTGAGAAACGGAGGGTCTCTCAGCGAACGAGACGCTTTTAGGGAGCGTTCGTAAGCGAACGGCGATACCGCCATTCCGGCGGCAACAGATACCGTGGGCATCTGTTCGGTTTTACATTGAGCCGCTCCGCCATTTGACAAAGCCTATTAATAGCTCGATCACATTCGCACTGTCATTGACGCTGATCAAGTTTCGACGGCAGCTTTGCCATAGTTGACGCGGAGTTGTTTGGTGCTCATCAAGGAGGCTCACGACAATTGCGATGGATGTAAGCAGCCCATCAAGACGGATGAGCACAACCAACGTCTGTCATGCATTTGTCATATGAATTTCAATCTGGAACAGCAGAATGTGTCCTGGACTTCGAATCCTTGAGGACACAAGTGGTACAGCAGTTTAGGCTTCGGGAGCTGGCCGAGGGCTGATACAGTTACGTTTTGATTTTATAGCCATCCAAATTGGCGCCTTACCAAATGAGCGAGATGGAAACGGACCACTTTTGCACTTCGTTATCGACCCGATAGATGCGGGGCTTCGCGGCCGACCATTAGTGCCACCGACACTTCCTCATTGCACTTATTCACGTTGCGGCCACGCCCAGAGCTTCCCTGATGAAGATTCTGTTCGTTCACAATAATTTCCCGGCTCAGTATCGCAACATTGCGGCTGCCTTGGCCAGGGAGCCTGGCTTCGAGCTTGTCGCGGTCGGCGCACCGACTTCAAGATCGATGCCATCGGTAAGATTGATCAGATACGCACTTCCGAAAGCTGATGTTTCGAGAACGCATGCGTTTGCGCGACGCTTCGATATTGACTGCCGGCGCGCGGAGCAGGTGTTGTACAGTCTTTCGAACTTGGTGACGTCGGGGTTCTCGCCTGATCTGATCTTCGCCCATCCGGGATGGGGCGAGACCCTGCCGTTGCGTACGTTCTTCCCAAAGGCACGGTTGCTCCTCTATTGCGAATTCTTTTACGGGCCGGAGGGGCGCGACATGGGGTTTGACCCGGAGTTTCCGATGCCCGGACTTGATGGCCACGTCGGGCTCCAGTTGAAGAATGCGACGACCCTGCTCGCGCTCGAGGATTGCGAAATGGGCATCTCGCCAACGAGATGGCAGCAATCGACCTTTCCCCCACATTATCAAGGCAAGATCGACGTGATCCACGAGGGCGTCGATACGGCGCGCATGCGGCCGAACCCCCAAGCGTGCCTAATACTACCGAATGGTCAGCACCTTTGCCCTTCAGACGAGGTCGTGACGTTTGTCGCGCGCAATCTAGAGCCGCTGAGGGGCTACCATATCTTTATGCGGGCGCTGCCGGAGATCCTGAGGCGCCGGCCGAACGCGCAAGTCATCATCATCGGCAGGAATGGCGTGTCCTACGGGCTACCCCCCCCGACGGGTACAACCTGGAAATCAACGTTCCTTGATGAGGTGCGTGATCGCCTCGACTTGTCCCGTGTGCATTTCATGGGCGGCGTCTCGTATGAAACCTTTATTGCAGCCCTTCAGGTGTCATCTGCCCACGTCTATTTTACCTATCCCTTCGTGCTGTCCTGGTCGATGTTGGAAGCGATGAGTACGGGGTGTCTAGTGATCGGCTCTGACACGGCACCCGTGCGGGAAATCATCAGCTCCGGCAAGAACGGTTTGCTTGTCCCATTTTTCGCAGTGGACGAGCTTGCCGGACGGGTTATTGAAGCCCTGGAGCAGCCGACCAACTTCGCCGGGCTGCGCCAGAGCGCCCGCCACCACGTCGTCGAGCACTATGACGCGGCGCAAGTGTGCGTCCCGCGAATGCGCCGCCTTCTGGACTCAGGACGAGAGTTCGCGTCATCCCAGCGCCATTACGCACCAATGCCTGCGCGGAGTGGCAACAAGGGAGTGACTTAAGCCCGCGGAATGAGCCGCAGGTCACTGAGATGATATCTCTCGTGGCGTATAGTGGCAGCCCCCTGATTTCCTGAAGTGGACTCCGGATTTTGGACCGGCGGCTCAGGTGGTGCGGATGCCGTTCCGTTTTGATAAACGGAGCGGACCATGAAGAAGACGAGACGGACAATCGATGCGGCGCTGAAGGTAAAGATCGCCTTGGAGGCGCTGCGAGAACAATCAACGGTGACGGATCTGGCGCAGCGCTACCAGGTGCATGTGAATCAGATTTATGCCTGGAAGAAACAGCTTCAGGATCAAGCGGTTCGGACGTTCGACGCGGGCGCTGGTCGGGATGGCGAGGCGGCCCACGAACTGGAGGTCGAGAAGAGAGCGCGTCGACATGATGCAGTTCTGGTCAAGGGAGCGCAGATTGTGCTGCTCGCCGCCTGAGCTAGTGGTTCATCACTGTGGTTTTGACTCTTTGGGAGCAACCGGATAGGCGCGACCGAGTTTGGCGCGGGCTTTGTCGGTTGTGAACATCCATTTGATGCGGTCTCGGACTTTGTTTCGCTGCCGTTGCCATGCTGCGATCTCTTTTCGGAGCCTTTTGGGATCGTCGATACGACGGCCGAGACACTGGCGCTGCAGCACGCTGATCTCGCACTCGACCATATTAAGCCAGCTGGCGTGTTTCGGGGTATAGTGGAACTCGAGGCGGCGCAGGATGCGACGGGCCTCGGCAGGCGCAAATGCCTGATATAGCGCGCCGGCGGTATGGATCGACAGATTATCCTGCACGACCCGGATGCAGGCGGCATCGGGATAATGGACGTCGACGAGCTCACGCATGCAGTGGGCGTAGTCTACGGCGGCGCGGCGCTCGGTGACCTGGACGTTGCGCCAGCCGCGATGCGGATCGAAGGTGACGAAGAGATTGACGGTGCCGTTGCGGCGGTACTCGTAATCGTATCGCTCGCGCTGTCCCGGTTGGGCCGGGATCGGCTGGCGCACCTCGCCGATCAGCTGGACGGGGGTCTCGTCGAAGCAAAGCAGCGGCCGCTCGGGATCCGGCGCCTCGGCGTAGAGATCGAGCACGTCCTCCATGCGGGCGACGTACTCGCCGTCGACCTGGGGAATGCACCACATGTCCCTGCGCCAGGGCTTGAGATCGTTCTCGGTGAGCCGGCGGCGCACGGTTTCGCCCGACAGGCTGTCGTGATCGGTGAGCTTGACCATCGTGTCGGCCAGCAGTGTCAGCGTCCAGCGTTTGCGGCCAGCTGGCGGCTTGGCACATGCGGTCGCCACCAGCAGGGCCTCCTCTTTGCCGGTCAGCTTGCGCTCTGCGCCCGGACGCGGCTCCTCGCTCAAGGCCCGCTCCAGATTGCCTTCCACGAAGCGGCGCTTGGTCCGGCCGACAGTGGAGAGGCTGACCCGGACGGTTCGGGCAATCTCTGCGTCAGAACTGTCCCCATCGGCCGCCAGCAAAATCTGAGCCCGTTTGAGTTTGCGGGCGGCATGCTTGCCGCCGCCGAGCATCGCCGTCAGTTCGTCCCGCTCGACTTGGCTCAATTCCACCCGATAACGTACATTCATGCTTCGCCTCCTTGTCGGAGGCCGGGACGAATCCAGCTATGAGTCAAAAATCAGGCGTGCACTTCACCGAGAAGCAGGGGCACTATCTCGCTTTCATCCATACCTATTCGTACATGTTCGGACAGCCGCCCGCCGAGGCCGACATCCAGCGCCACTTCCGCGTCAGCCCACCGTCAGTTCACCAGATGATCGTCACCCTCGAACGCAACGGGTTCATTCGTCGCAAGCCTGGCGTCGCACGAAGCATCGAGATCCTCTTGCCACCCGAAAACTTGCCCATCCTCCAATGGCTCGGCATCAAAACGTCAAAATCACTGTGATGAACCACTAGTCGCCACATGCATATGGATCGCGTCTCGCTCAAGCGGAGCGACCAGCAGTTAAACCTTGACAGCGCTCGCCTCTCAGTTTGACGGCAATGGCCGGGGGATGTTTACTGGATCAGGCTTCAAAAGAACCTTTGCAAGTACTCGAGACAGAAGAACGATCGCTATTCCTTCTTGGTCGCTACAACTACGCTCGGCGTCTTAAAACCCTGAAGTGCCTCATCCCATAAGGCTTGACGAATCTCGGCGAGTTCCGCTATATGTAGTATGTCACGGTCTTCCAGTCCAGATTTCGTTGGATGGAAGCTAAGAGGGAACCCGGTGCGCCGGCAACGGCTACTCCGAGGCTGCCCCCGCAACTGTAAGCGGCGAGCAGGTTGTCATCATGGTCACTGGCGCGACAGCGCCTGGGAAGGCCGACAGCCCGCAGCGACCCGCGAGCCAGGAGACCTGCCGCGACAGAACGAACGTCCTCGGGCGGGGTGCCCGATGAGGCGCTTGCAACCGGGGACAGTTGCCCGGTCTCGCAAGTCGTCCGCGCGGCCCCAGCCCCCAAACATCGCGGGGTTGCCGATGTCGCCGTCTTACGATTTCGATCAGCATGGTCATCTCGTTGAGCTGCCGAGTGTGCGGCCCCCAGCGCAGGCAAAGCCTATCGCGCTTGAGCTGTGCCTCTTGCCGACGCCATCGCCAGCTCCGCTGCCTTGGCCGCTCGCGCCATCGCCAAAGCCGTCCGACCTCACGCTCGATCGGTCGCGCAACGACCTGCTGACGTCGTTCGGCAAGCTGACGCTGACCGACCGTTATCTGCTCCCCGGCGAAAGCCTCCAGGATATGTTCGCGCGGGTGGCTTGCGCCTTCGCGGACGATGTTGCGCATGCCCAACGTCTCTATGATGCGATGTCTCGGCTGTGGTTCATGCCGGCCACACCAGTGCTCTCCAACGGAGGCACCACGCGCGGCCTACCGATCTCGTGCTTCCTTAACTCGGTGTCGGATTCGCTCGAAGGCATCGTCGGCACCTGGAACGAGAACGTCTGGCTTGCCTCCAACGGCGGCGGCATCGGCACCTACTGGGGCAATGTTCGCTCGATCGGCGAAAAGGTGAAGGGCGGCGTCACTTCAGGCATCATTCCGTTCATCCATGTTATGGATGGCCTGACGCTGGCGATCAGCCAGGGCTCGTTGCGGCGCGGCTCGGCGGCGGTCTATCTCGATATACACCATCCCGAGATCGAGGAGTTCCTCGAGATCCGCAAGGCATCCGGCGACTTCAACCGCAAGAGCCTCAACCTGCATCACGGCATCAACGTCACCGACGAGTTCATGCGTGCCGTGGGCGCCGGCACCGCGTTCGCTCTGCGCAGCCCGAAGACCAACGAGGTCGTCCGCGACATCGACGCCCGGCAGCTGTGGCAACGCATCCTTGAGAACCGGCTGCAGACCGGCGAGCCCTATCTCTTGTTCATCGACACCGTGAACCGCGCGCTCCCCAAGCACCAGCGCGAGCTCGGCCTCAAGGTCTCGACCTCCAACCTTTGCAGCGAGATTACGTTGCCGACCGGCATCGATCATCGCGATGAGGAGCGCACCGCGGTGTGCTGTCTGTCGTCGCTCAACCTCGAGACCTGGGACCAGTGGAAGGAAAAGCCGGGCTTTGTCGAGGACGTCTTGCGCTTCCTCGACAACGTGCTCACCCACTTCATCACGGTGGCGCCGGACGGCATGGAGCGTGCCCGCTACGCCGCCCTGCGCGAGCGCTCCGTCGGCCTCGGCGTGATGGGCTTCCACTCGTTTCTCCAGGCCAGGGGCATTCCGATGGAGAGCGTCCTGGCCAAGTCGTTCAATCTCAGCATGTTCCGAAAAATCCGTCGCGATGCCGACGCGGCATCCGTCGCGCTCGCTCGCGAGCGTGGCCCGTGCCCGGATGCGCAGGAATGCGGCGTGATGGCGCGCTTCAGCCACAAGATCGCGATCGCGCCGACCGCCTCGATAAGCATCATCTGCGGCGGCACCAGCGCTTGCACTGAGCCGATCCCGGCCAACATCTACACCCACAAGACGTTGTCCGGGGCCATCTCGGTGCGTAATCCGCATCTCGCCAAGGTGCTGACCGCCAAGTGCGCCGACACGTTGGCGACCTGGCAGTCGATCATTGCGCACGAGGGGTCGGTCGCCCATCTCGACATCCTATCGGAGCACGAGAAAGCGATCTTTCGCACCGCATTCGAGATCGACCAGCGCTGGATCGTCGAGCTTGCCGCCGACCGCGCCGCGTTCATCTGCCAGAGCCAGTCGATCAACCTCTATCTGCCGGCCGACGTGGATAAGTGGGACCTCCACATGTTGCACTGGACGGCTTGGAAGCGCGGGGTGAAGAGCCTCTACTACTGCCGATCAAAATCGATCTCGCGCGCGGCGTTCGCCGGCAAGATTGCCGACTTCGACAAGGCCGCGCCGCTGCAGCGCACGGACTATGAGGAGTGCCTCGCATGTCAGTGATTGATCTCTCGTCCGTCGATCCTCGCACTCTGATCGGCAAAGGGCGCGTCGGCCTTCTCGACTCGACCGGCAGCTATGACGTCGATCGCTACGCCTGGGCTTACGAGTTCTGGAAGCGCCAGCAGCAGACCCACTGGATGGGCGAGGAAGTGCCGCTCGGGGCCGACCTGAAGGATTGGGCGTCGGACCGCGTCACCGCCAACGAGCGCGCGCTGCTCACCCAGATTTTCCGTTTCTTCACCCAATCGGACATTGAGGTCGGTGACAACTATCTCAAGCGCTACATTCCGATCTTTCAGCCGCTCACCGTTCAGATGATGATGGCGGCCTTTACCAACATGGAGACGGTCCACATCGACGCATATGCTCTACTGCTCAAGACACTCGGCATGCCCAATACCGAGTTCGAGGCGTTCCGCGGCTATGCGGAGATGCGCGCCAAGGCGGACTACATGCACGAGTTCGGCGTTGACACCGTGGCCGATGTTGCTCGCACCCTGGCGATGTTCGGAGCCTTCACCGAAGGTATGGCGTTGTTCGCGAGCTTCGCCATGCTGCTCAACTTCCCGCGCCACAATAAGATGAACGGCATGGGACAAATAATAAGCTGGTCAGTGCGCGACGAGAGTCTGCACTGCGAGGGGATCATTAAGCTGTTTCATGAATGGCACCGCGAAACCGGGGCGGTGACGCGCACCGTCCGCGACGACGTTGTCGACGTCGCCAAGACCATGGTGAAGCTGGAGGAGAGCTTCGTCGATCTCGCCTTTGGTCTAGGCAAGATCGAGGGCATGTGCCCTGAGCAGATCCACGCCTACGTCCGCTATGTCGCCGACTGGCGACTGACCCAGCTCCGGATTGCTCCGGTCTTCGGATTCTTCGAGGCTAAGGAGAGCAGCTTCATCCAAGTCAAGGCGCATCCGCTGCCGTGGCTTGTCGAGAGTCTCAATGGCATCGAGCACGCAAATTTTTTCGAGCAGCGCGCCACGGAGTACTCCAAGGCAGCGAGCCGCGGCAGCTGGGACGGCGAAGACGGGGTGTGGGAGGCCTTCGGCCGTATATAGATAATCCGATCCTTGTCCCCTGAATCCGGATCGTGCCGCTTTGGGAATCCCTGCCGATTCATTTCCGGTATTAGCTGCAGGCCTCTTTGAGTGATCGTCGGAGCCAACCGATGAAGAGATCGACTGTTCTGAACGCGTCCTTCTCGCTTCAATCTCCGCGATGGTGGCAAGTGCGACGCTCATTTCAGTCTGAACCTCAGACCATTCTCGGAGCACCGCAACAGCGTTCTCGAAAGCCTGTTCACTGGTCATAATCTCCATGAAGCTGCGCTTTGAGCCGCGCGGCCGAGTAGTCCTGCGGGGGACGCACGGACGGCTTAAAAGTGTCATTCGGCCTGCAAGGTTGGACGCCGTAAGGCCATGAAGTCGAGATGTCCCTGGAAGGACGGATCGCGGCTGCCGAATGGGCGATCGTCGCGCGCAGGTCCACAGCCGGCCGGTTACATTTCCGAAGCGTTGTCTTGTGAGCTTTTGCCAAGCTCGTCGACTTCTCCTATGGGTCTTGGTTGTGTGCAAACGGATAGGTCGGCACGCGGCCGTAGTCGCCAATCATTGCAGGCGGCTGATGTTCTCGCGTCGGATCGTCCAATGACCGGCCGAAGTGGGTATCGCGATGCGGTATTGCCTTTTGGACGCACTTTCCGGCCTTCAGGCGGCGCGGATTGCTGCGATCAGGCTCGGTTTGCCGACGATGTTCATCACCCGCGTGAGGTTATAGGCCAGAACATGCAGCGCCATCTCAGCGGCGACATTCCGTAGGCGCTTCATCAGGAAGTGGGTCGCACCCATACGGGCTTTGATCGTGCCGAAGGGATGCTCGACCGTCTCGCGCCGCGTCCGCATGGCGTCGGGATCGGAATCGAGCCGTCTCTGGACCTCCTCGACCACATGCTCATGCTCCCAGCGCGTGATGCGGCGCTCCTTGGACGGCGTACATTGGCTCTTGATCGCGCAGCCTCGGCACGCCGCTGTCGACCAGTACCGGCGCAGTGTCATTCCATGCTCGATGTTGGTGTAGTGATAGGGCAGCAGCTGGCCGGATGGGCAGCGGTAGACGTCCTCATCAGGCAGGTAGGCGAAGTCCTGTTTGCCGAACCGGCCCTCCGCCTTGGCGTTCGACGTCATGGGCTTGGGCAACGTAACTGCAACGCCAGCCTCTTTGCAGGCTAATATCTCCTCTCCGTCGAAGTAGCCACGGTCGGCGACCGCCTCGAGTTTGTCCACCCACTTGGCACGAGCGAGATGGGTTTCATACGCGCGGCGGGCACGCTCCGGTTCATGTTCGGAATCAATGTGCAACACGACCTTTGCAACTTCTCGCCAGTCGGCGTCCTCTGCATCTGCGTCCAGAAGGCGCATATAGGTGACAGCGTGTTCTTGGTCGTAGGGCGTCAGGATCGAGTCCGTTGGCGCTGCATCATTGACATCCGGATCGAGCGGCGGATTTTGCATGGCAATTTTCCCAAGACGAGATCGGGTCAATGACGGTGCTTGGCTAATTTCAGGGTGGGGGAGCGCAGGCGCTAGGTCAAGATCTCATCTGCGCAGCGCACGGTCCTCCCAGCACACAATCAGTTGTCAGTCGACGTGATGAGCTCTCGCCGATCCTAATTTTGGGATACCAGATCCTCTTCCTAGCTCGAGCGCTGAGTTTGTCCTCTGAACCGGGGGTAAGGTCGTCGGAATTTGGTGGGCGATGATATGAACGAACGCCACCGAATGCTCGATGGTGGGTTCCGACGAAATTACTCCATCCTGTGGCGGGCGTCGCGTTTCTGACGGACGGCGAGTTCCGCAGACGTCGCCGCCTGCTCGCCGTGGCATTTTATGGTTTGTGCAGTGCTTGGTTCAGGATCGTCGCCAGCCGCACGCCCGCCTTGCTCAGCTGAATTCCGACGTCATTTGTTGCGGTCGTGACATAGTCGTCCGTCAACCGAAAGCTTCCACGCGCGTTGGTCGCTGGAAGCTGTCCATACGCATCATCCTTCGACAGCGCGAACGTCTTCTTGGCCCAGTCGGCAGGGCTTCCTGACTGCCACTGCGTCTGCTGATCCTTCGTGATATGCCCGATGAGATCGGAGGCAATCGTCTGTGAAATCGGGCCCCAGCTGGTCTACAAATTCGGCATCCCAGAAATGATAGCGATTGTCTGCACTGAGACAACGGTGACCGTCGCCGCGGGTACGCGCCGCGCGGCTAGCGGCTGGCATTGCAAACATCGACCATCAGGGACCTGTCCACCGATGGCGTCGGCACTACACAGGTTGTCGACGGCGCCGCGATGCAATCGCAGCGTCACAGACCTGAGACATGCGGTGCTTAAAGTAAAAATGACTACCGCGGAATATCGTTATGGCACGTACCTTCTCTCAGTGGCTCGGCGACTACTCTGATGCAATGGGTCTGGATGACGTTGGCAGATTCACGCGGGATCGAACACTGATTGTGCACGACGTCATTTGCACGTTCGTTCATCCCTGCGGGGACCTGCACGACAATAGCGGCCGTGCTACTCGACGCAGGCATGATTTCGACCGTCGCCAAGCATGATTTGGTTGAGCTGGCATTATCCCGAAATCTCGAGAACTTCCTGCTTGGTGCACCGCTGTTCTTCGTCAACCCGTCGAGTCAACACCTTGTCCTGGGTCAGAAGTTCGAGTTTGCACAGATCGACCCGTCGACATTCGCGCCGTTGCTTGATGCGCTCGCACTGCAGGCCAAAGCTTGGCGGGACGGGGGGAACGCCGCGCGATGACGGACAATTCAAATATCGCGGATTGTCCAGCGGCGACTGAGGCGCGATGCGGGTGCGCAAGCGATCCAACCCCTCAAGACAAAGCCGCTGCAGGCCAAGGCCAGGAGGAACAGGCCGGGCACTGCGCGACAATTGACATTTCAAATGTGGCGGACCGCACGGAGACGGGGCCGGGCGAGTGCACAGGTGACACCCCCTCTATACGCATGTGGGATCGTGGCAGCGCGAGCGGACCGCCGACGCTGACCGATGGCCAGCGACGAGCGCACGAAAGTGCATCTGAACAACTGTCAATCGCCTGTGAAATTGTCGCTGAGGGGACATCAGACTCTGAAGATCCACACGCCGAACAGGACGTTGCTGAACACGCAGAGCCGCCGTTCCTGGACGGAGTATTGCTGCCAACAGATGTGGACGCCCGGACGGAGCATCAAGACGCTCCCCCTGCTGGCCGCGCTCGATGGTGGGCTTGGACGGCCGCGCTATTGGGTGCGAACGGAGCATGGGGGGCGTCCGAGACCTTTGTTGGCCGCCTCGGTGAGGCTTTGGTGAGCGTACTTTCCGGTCACCCGGAAGATCCACGGAAGGTCAACGATTTGGCGATGGCGGCACATGCTACGGTCAACCTGGCGATGGGATTGGTCGCGGGTGCACGAGCGGGCTTGCACGTCTGGCGGGGGAGAGGCAATGCGGAAGCCTATCGGACGGGGTTTCGCGGTGAGCGGTCAGCGCTATCGCCGGCCCTCGCGATGGCGGGAACCCCTACCGTGCCCGCAAGCCAGCTCCTGCGTCTCTTGTTCAGCGCGATAGCGGCCGTGCTGACATTCGTCCTCGCGGCGCGCACCGGCATGATCGCGCTTTGGTACCTTCGAACCTCATCGGACGACAAGGTCAGCGCCTACCAAGCCGTGATTTTGTCCAACGCCAACACAGTCTACTGCTACAGTCGTGAGGTCATGAACCTCGTTGCTTTTGTCTTCGAGCTTGTTTCGCACGACGCCCTGCTGAGTCGGCCAGGATTTGCGGGCAGTATCGTCGAATACGGCGGCAACTGGGCAGTACAACGCTGGGCACGAAAGCGCTACCGCATCGACCCGGCTCGAGGCTCGGACCTTCGCTGGCCACCAATGTCCGCTTTAGCCGAGGCCGTCGTCGTTGCCTTTATCTCCGCTGCTGCTCGTCTTGCCGAGCCGGACAGGCCCGTACGAATTTGGCGTGGTCGTCTGGCCGAGCGGGCCTCTGCCGAGGCAGATCCGCAGTCAACGCTTACCAACATTGATGCAATCGATCGGGTGACACAACGTGCCGTTGGTCGGCAACTTGTTGGCGAAATCTCGAATGTCCTGCCCGCGGAATTGCGCTTGCCATTGCTCGGGCTGCTGGCTGCGGGAACGCATTTGCGCGAACTGGCCTGGCAAGCCGAAAACGCCAGTCGTGGCCATGGTTCCGGGAGGCTCCCTAGTGATCTCGAGGCGCTGCCGCTCGTCGGGGGGCCGCCAAATGCAGGCCGTAGTGGGGTTCCGCCCACGCTGCGGCAAGAAGGTCAAGAAGGTATGGAGCTCCCGTCCCGAGGAGATGAGCGACCGGCGACTCCTGGATCCAGCGCCGCTTGGAGCCACTTGGATCTGCCAACCCAGTTGTCGGACCCCGCGGTTGACATACAGGCCAGCGTGCACGCGGAAGACTTGCCGCATGCAGACGACTTCACAAATATCGTCGGTCTGGGATGGGACCATAGTTGCCGATCAGCCCCCGATGTCCTGATCGGCTCATTGAACGGAAAAGGCCTCCTGCCGACGTCACCCCTCCAGTCACGAGCACATATTTACATCCATGGTCGTCCTTACACGCCGCAGCTGGGGCAAGGAACAGGGCAGGCGACCCCAAACAATCCGGCGGGACTTGGCGCTACGCTCATCCCTGGACGTGGGCTCGAATCCCACGCGCCCGTAGCAGCGGGCATCGAAGGTTTCGCGGGGGATATGGAAAAAACATCGACACCGCCATCGACCAGGGCTGCGACGTCTGCGATGCCGACAGAGGATGCCAAAGGCTGTGGACTCTGGTCGTGTTTCAAGTCAGGGCTTGGCAAAGCCCTCCGAGGAAGTCGTCGCGAAAACTCGTCCGAGCGTCCGGATCAACGGGATGAACAGGCCTGCGGATCGGGCATCCCAGTGCAGCCTCCGCTGGCGCTCCGCCGCACGGAGTGGCTGGGTGACGAGCATATCACAGCGGATTACACGCTCCTGGAGCGGGAGTTGCAGAGGGACAATCCGGATCTCGCCGCCCGCACGCGGTTCCTGCGGCCCGCGCCGGCTCATTTGCTGCGCTTGACCGACGACCCGAGCGTCCTGCAGGAAACCTTGCAGGTGATCGTCAATGACGCGCATGGTAACGATACCGCCAACTTCCTGTTCGTGCCAGTGAACAATGGCGGTGCCAGTAGCGACGGTACGCATTGGTCGCTGCTACTCGTTGATCGCCGCGAGCCGGAAGGGATCGTTGCCTATCACTACGACTCATTTCGGAAACCTTCTCACGGCGCCGCGGCAAGACAGCTTGCAGTAAGGCTGGGCGCTCGCCTCGAGACCGCCCGCATAACCCAGCAGCGGAACCATTATGAATGCGGCGTCTTTGTGGTGGACGCCACACGGACACTGGTTGGACGATTGGCGGAAGGACAGCGGCCTGATGACCAGCCGCTTCATCTCGACAACCTCGTGGCCGATCGGCGGGCGCTCCGGGATCGACTGAGCGGTCGTCCGCATTCGCAACGCCGAACTCGCTGATACGCTCGGGCTGATGGAGCTGACTGGCGCGTCTCTGCCGGCGACGCTGGGGACAAACAATCTACTCGTGCGCGGCGAGTTCGATGATCGTCGCTGTGTCGATGATCCTGCCGGCCAGGTCCTTGATCTGGATATCGTTGCCGGATTCGGCCAGTTCATCGGCCTTGGCGAGAGCCTGCTTTGCGGAGGAAACGACAACCCTGACAGCACCGTCGCCGTTCTTCGAATACACCTGATATCCTACGACGCTCATCGCCCCTCGCTGATGAGGATCCCTAGCGACCTTTCAGATCAGCGCCTAGTGCAAATGGGCCACAGCTTCTACCTCCTGAACAGAACGGAGCTCTCGTTGCTTGCCGGCAAAGGATCATGGTCCGCCGCCAGCGCCTAGTGGGGCGCATCGTCGGTGAAGGGCTTTCGGATGAACTGAGAGAGCGCCGTTATGTCGTGCTCGAGGGCGTCGACGTGTGGACGCATTGCGTTGAGATCGGACGTCTCTCGGGTGCTGTCCTGATTAGGACAGTGCTCTGCCAAATTAGGACAGTCGGGATTAGTCATTTTCTTTGGTCTTTAAAACAACAACGCCGCTCGCTTGAAATACATGCGATGCGGCGTTGGTCCGGCCCCAGGAGGGACGTGGCAAAATCCTGGCTCCCATGAGAGTGCATGGAGCGGGCCAAGGAATTGTGTTGTCTTTCGGCTTGCAATATTGCCCCCCCCGTATTGCCTCAGGAAGGAATGTTACCCGGGATGAAGGTGTGCGAGCTCCGCAGACCGATCTCGAAGCTGCGGCGAACTCGGTGGAGGGGCTGTGGACGGGGCGGAGTGATCATTACACGCAGCGCCGTCCACAGCCCCGGCCCGTATTTCCTCCAGCGGCATGGATACGATGATCGTTTCCGCCACCTTCCGCCGGAAGGACCGAAGCCGGCGTTGAACGATTGAATGCTGCTTGTCGCTAAACGAAGGATCGATGGTGATGAGCCTGCGTACGATGGCCAGCGCAGTGAGCTGCGGTTCGACAGCGAGCCAATTCTCGATCGTCGAGAGATGGGGATCGAGCTTCGAGGGCATGCGAATGCGCTTTTTGTATCGTCGTTTCGGCCGACGATGTGTGGCGCGTACCTCGGTGGCCGTTACCACGGTGCCGAGCGATTGGGCAAAAATCAGCGGATCAGCCGGCGATACGCCGACCGTCGTCACAAGACCGCGCTTGCCGATGCGTTCGCCGAGCTCTTCCTGCGCCGCACGGATGTCGGCAAGCAGTTGCACGGGATCCAGAGTGCGGTATTCCGCGCGCAGACGGCGCTTGATCGCCGATGCGAGTTTCGGGTGTGCCAGCGCACGTTCGTACGGCGTAGCCGGCGGATGATAGCGTTTGATGACCTTCGCGCCCTCGCGGCGCTTCTCCTTGAGCTTGAATGACGGCTGGAAGAAGTTCACAAGCAGGCGCGCCGCCGCGTAGAGACGCGCCATCACACGGGCCGTCGCGACCCCATCGAACCGCCCGTAGCCGACGAGCCGCCGCACCACCGCGCCGTTCTTCTGCTCCACGAAAGCCTGATCGTTCTTCTTGTAGGCCCTGTCGGCTCGAAACTTGGATTTTGGCCAAGTTGAAGAACGTTGTGGGAACATGGCGGCGGTGATTGACGGCTGAACTTATTGGGAATGACAGTGTGCTCCGAATTATGGAGTTGACTGATGGGTTTGAGTATTTCGAGTGAGGATTTTGTCGGGCGTTGGAGCCTGAGTTTTTCCGATATTGAATTTGTGAACGGCAAGCAGGCCCCGGCGCGACTGGGATTAGCGGTTCAGCTAAAGTTCTTCGCTGCGCACGGCTTCTTTTTACAGGACCATGCCTCGATCCCGACCGACGGCGTTTCCTGGCTGGCCGTGCAGCTTGGCGTCGAATGTGACGCCGTGAACCAGTACGATTTCTCCGGCCGGACAGCGCGCCGGCATTGTGCCGAGATTTTGCAGCATCTCGGCTTTCGACGCCTGAAACGGCCCGACCGGGAAAAGCTGACATTATGGATTGCTGGCGAATTGTGTCCGACCGGGCACTCGGTTGGCACCATGCTCGATCAGGTTTTTCTGTGGTGCCGGGACCGTTGCATATACGGCCCGTCGCACAAGGAACTGGAACGCCTGGTGCGTTCGCAACGGCAGCAGTATCTCGATAGCTGGTTGACAGGGGTGAGCCCTCGCCTTTCAGCAGGCACGGTCGCATTGCTGGAAGCGTCTATTGCCGATCCGGACGGCCAGACCGGCTTCAATACGATGAGGGGTGGTCAGACCACGCTCGACAACATCCTCGGCATGGCGGCGAAGCTCGCCTTCATTCAGAAACTTAATCTGCCACGAGATATCTTGTCGACGACCGGCAAGGCATGGGTGGAACAGATCGTCCGCCGTGTCGCCGGCGAAAAGGCCTGGGAGATGCGGCGGCACGCGCCGGCCAGACAAATCGGCCTCTACGCGATTTATCTTTTGTCGCGGGAAGCGCAGCTCACGGACGCCATGGTCGACCTGCTGATCGAGACGGTCCACAAGATCGGGACGCGCTCGAAACGCAAGGTCGTGGGCGATATCGCGAAAGACATCGAGCGGGTCTATGGCAAGGAAAAGTTGCTGGTCGAGATTGCCGTTGCCTCGATCGACGAACCGGCGGGGCGCGTCTGCGATGTCATCTTCCCCATCGTCGGCAAGGACAAGCTGGCGGCGATCGTCAAGGAAAGCCAGGCAAAAGGGGCTCTCGACCGGCGTATATATCAGGTGATGCGCTCGTCCTGGGCCAATCATTACCGGCGCATGCTGCCCAGCCTGCTTTCCGTTCTGGAATTCCGGTCGAACAACACCGTGTGGCGTCCGGTTCTGGCGGCGCTGGATTGGATCAGAAGCAAGGTGGATGACGGCTGCCGGATTGTGCCGATGGAAGATGTGCCGATCGACGAGGTTATGCCGGCCAGATGGCGCAGTTCGGTCATCGATGACGATGGCCGTGTGAACCGGATCAGCTACGAGCTCTGCGTCCTCACCCAATTGCGTGACCGCATCCGCTCCAAGGAGATTTGGGTTGTCGGCGCGAACCGTTATCGCAACCCTGACGACGATCTTCCCAAGGACTTCGAAATCCACCGTGACGCTTATTATTCCGGCCTTAACCTGACCCCGGACGCGCGAGCGTTCACGACCGGCATCCGCCGGGAGCTTGAGCATGAGTTGCTGCTTCTGAATGAAACGATCCCACGAAACGACAAGGTCCGGCTGCTGTGGCGCGGCGAAAATCGCATATCGATCACACCGTTCAAGCCTCTGCCGGAACCGAAGGGGCTTGAAGCGATCAAGGGCGAGATCGGTCAGCGCTGGCCGATGACGGGACTGCTCGACGTGCTGAAGGAAGCGGCACTCGATACCGGTCTGCTGGAGGCCTTCGAAACGTCGGCGTCGAGAGTTGCCCTGTCGCGCGAGGCGCTAGATCGGCGGCTTCTGCTGTGCCTTTATGGTCTCGGCACGAATGCCGGGCTCAAGCGGATCGCCGGCGCGACACCTGATGTCAGCTACGACGAGCTGCTGCATGTTCACCGCCGGTTCATCCATGCGCCGGCGCTGAGGGAGGCGTGCGCACGGGTTGCAAACGCGACCCTGGCCATCCGCAATGCCGCTGTCTGGGGTGACGCGGGGACGGCTTGCGCGTCCGATTCGACAAAGTTCGGAGCATGGGACCGTAACCTTATGACGGAATGGCATGCCCGATACGGCGGGCACGGTGTGATGATCTACTGGCATGTCGAAAAACGCGCGACCTGCGTCTATTCGCAATTGAAACGGTGCTCATCCTCGGAGGTCGCCTCCATGATCGAGGGCGTGCTGCGGCATTGCACCGATATGGAAATCCAGCGGCAATATGTCGACAGTCATGGTCAGAGCGCCGTCGGTTTCGCATTTTGCCGCCTTCTCGGCTTTGAACTCGCCCCACGCCTGAAGGCGATTGCCCGCCAGAAGCTGGCCATCCTGGATGCAGCAATGCGCACAAGGCTGCCGAATCTCCTGCCAGTCCTTTCCGGCGCGATCAACTGGGATGAGATCGAGCAGCAATATGACGAGATGGTCAAATATACGGCCGCCATGCAGATGAGAACGGCGGACCCGGAGGCGATTTTGCGCCGGTTTGCCCGTGCCGAAATAATGCACCCGACCTACAAAGCGTTGAGCGAGCTCGGCCGCGCGGTAAAGACGATATTCCTGTGCCGCTATCTTCGCCAGGAATCGTTCCGTCGAGAAATCCACGAGGGGCTGAATGTCGTCGAGAACTGGAACAGCGCCAACGGCTTTGTCTTCTTCGGCAAGGGCGGCGAGATCGCCACCAATCGGATCGATGAGCAAGAGATCTCTGCTCTGGCTTTGCATCTGCTGCAAGCGTCGCTGGTTTATGTGAACACACGCATGCTTCAGACCGTGCTGGTGGAACCGAAATGGGCTGCACGGATGGCGCCGGAAGACTATCGCGGCCTCACGCCCCTGATCTACAGTCACGTCAATCCTTATGGCCGCTTCGATCTCGACTTGAATAGTCGGATCGATTTTGATCGGCTGGCGGCATAATTTTTGGAGACGATAGTGGTTAAAATTGCTGAAACATGCCTGAATGTTCTCTACCAACATGGGTTGTCGTCGGCGCAGTTCCAGTTCTGTTTCGAGAGAGCAAAGCATGATCTCCTGGCCGATGACATGGCCTGCGACGCCATCGTTGCGGAGGTTGTGCAGTCCATGGACGATCACCCGGATGCGGCGACCTTGTTGGGATTGTTGCTGGATGAGGCCCGAATGGGCATCGAGAACGACAGCCCATATGGAAAGGCTTTCCTGGAAAATGCAGAGAAGGCGATCAAGGCTCACATTGCTACCGGTACTGGCGAGCCACTTCACCGTTTGAAAATCGCTGGCTTGTATCAGCGTGCCGGTCTGCCCGTGCCGGACATACTGATGCTCGACCCGGTTGGGGAAAATCCCGCCGACGAGATCCCGATGCCGGATTTTGATGGCGCGCTTGCGGTTTTAGCGGCAGAAGTTGAAGCTGAAAGCGGCGGCGCGTATGAGTTCTTCAGTGGCCTGGATGAAATGTCGGCAGGAATGCCGGAGGAGGTCAAAGCCGCGTTTGTCCATCATCTGTTGAGGCTCGACAATCCCTTTCTGGAGCGCTGTGCGCTCTATTGGCTGGTGTCCGGCGCATCATTGACGCGAGAGGCCGTGGCTGCCGGCCTACGAGAAAGGGTCATGCGCGGGAAGCTGGAGCCTGAAGCTTTATCCTATTTGCCGATCATTCGCGGCTGGTTGCCGGCGAGCGCCGCCCGGGCGGCTATTGATGACATCGGCAAGCTGGCTCGGCGACAAGGTCTTGCCGATGTTTCCAATCAAAACAGGGCGGAGCCGATAGTCAGCGACATCATGGCGACCACTGCCGACGGTGTCGGAGCGCAAGGCCTGACGATTGTCGGAAAACTGCAAGCCCAGACATTTGTCGCGATGATCCTGTTAAAGACCGGATACGGCATCAAAGATGCCTTTGTCATTCGTTGCCGTTCAAAGCGCGAAGCAACCAACATCGTCTCTTATGCCCGCCAGGAAGCAAACAGCGTCCGAATAGATCGAATGACTGCCGAGCTGCTGCTGGAGGCGGCTCTGGCGGATGGGATAGAAAACGGCCATCCACCAGCGCCAGGCTTCATTGACGTCATGGAGGCTTGCAGCTTGAGCCAATTGCGGCCCCAGGAAAGGGATCTGCAGGCTTTGCTGGATCACGTCGATCCGCAAAAGGAAATCCAGAATGCGACAGCGGCACAACTGGATCGGATGCTCCGCAACGAGCCCGCACTGGATGCGCTCGTCCCGTTCACCGACAGCTGGTTTGAAGACACAGGAGAAACACGCAGCATCATCCAAGGATTTCGGTCGGCGCGGACTGTTGAAAAAAGGATCTGGGCCTTTCTCGAAGGTCGGCGAGACATTTGGGCGAGACGATTTCTGCAAACCGCGATCATTCTCAAATCGGCTAAGAAGGAGCGAATGTCAAAAGCACTGGCAGCCGCAGCCTTCGCGCTGATGCACAAGTATCCTCTACAGGACATCCCGCTCATGGAAGATATCGTTATGACCACAGTGGACGCAGGCGGCGGATCTCTGTGGTGAATATTCGTAAACATCGTCAATGAACAGGTCGAGGCTGTGGCTTCCTGTTGGCACACCCAAATTGAGCAGTTTACGTGGTATAGGACATGGCTCGTATCGGATATGCTCGTACATCCACAACAGACCAGAACCTTGCCGCCCAAATCGCCGCCCTCAGGAACGCTGGCTGCGAGGTCATCCGCGAGGAGCAGAAAAGTGGCGCATCGCTCGAAGGCCGGCCGCAACTGACGACCATCCTCGACTTCATTCAAGCTGGCGAAACCCTCATCATCACCCGCATCGACCGATTGGCAAGGTCATTGCGAGATCTTCAGGTGATAGTCGACCGGCTCAAGGCCAAGGGTGCGCATCTGGTGGCCACCGAGCAGCCCGTCGATACCTCCACAGCCGCCGGCAAGGCGTTCTTCGACATGCTCGGGGTCTTCGCGGAGTTCGAAACCAACCTGCGGCGCGAACGGCAGGCTGAAGGCATCGCCGCCGCCAGGAAACGTGGCATCTACAAGGGGCGCCCACCGAGGATTGATCGCGCAGAAATCCTGCTTCGCCTGCAACAGGGTCAAGGACCCAGCAAGATCGCCCGCGATCTCGGTATATCGCGCGGCACAGTCTATCAGGTGCGCAAAGGTGTTTCCGGATGAGCAAGCCAAACCGCATCACCCGTTTGACATCCACCACCTGCGAGCAAATCCAGGCCCGTATGCTTGAGGCTTGCAGACAGATCGCCTCAGATCACGGACTGGTCATCGAAAGCGCCGGGTGGCGCGGACTGGAGCCTGGCTTCTCGTTCGAACCTGCATTCCGCATCAGCATTCCCGCGCCAGACGGTAAGCCTCTCAATCTGGATAAGGAGATGTTCGCCCTGCTGGCCGAACAATACGGCCTGGAGGCTGCTGACTTCGAACGCGAGTTTATCGCTGGCGGCGAGCGCTTCCGGATCACCGGCATTGATCCGCGACGGCCTAAATACCCTATCTCCGTAGAGCGTATTCCCGACCGCCGCGGCTTCAAGTTCACCGCTGACAATGTGGCCATGCTGCTCAAAGCACAGGCCAAACTCTGACGTTCACCAATCGTTCTTCAACTTGGCCAAAATCCCAGCTTCGAGCCGACAGGGCCTACTTCTGTGGGCGTGCGCGATCGTTATCGTCATGCAACTGACGTGAAGCCTCCCAACCTGTGGCCCCCGCGCGGCGCTGGTATGTACCGTGGTACATGCCTAGTTCGGATTTCCCGAGAGCGCGTACCGTGGTACACACTCGTTCACTTGGCCTTGCGCTTCGCGGCGGCCGCACGTGCCCTGTCACTGCGCTCTTGGCGCTTTCGCTCGACATCGGCCATCGTCTGGACCTTGTCGTCGGCAATGACGATGCTCATCCACTTGCGCTTGCCATCCTTGGGCACGTCGAGCTTCTTGAAGGCTTCGAACGCGTCCCGGGTCAGTCCTGTCGGTCCCTTGGGGCCGTGCAGATCACCAAGCACCATGCGGAAGGTGCGGCGCGAGATGCCGCGCTCGATATTGGCTTGCTGCGCGACGTGCGGCAGCATGGCATCGACGATTTTATCCCGCACCTCATTGGTGAGGCTTCTGCCGGTCAACAATTGCTTGATGTCATTCTCGATGCGCACGCGTGGGCGGCCGCCCCACTTGGCGCGTTCGCGCTTCTCGGCCTCGAAGTCGGCGCGCATGCGGGCTGCTACGTCGTCTCGGCTGGCGGCGGCCGGTGCTGCGGGCTTGGGCCGGGACGCGCCGTGCGCGGCGGCCTTGAGCGCGGCGTTCTCAACCGTCAGCCGGGCGATCTCGGCGCGCAGCCGGGCGATCTCGGCCTGCGCGTCGCTGCTCGCCGGCTTGGCGGCGGCCGGCTCGGCGTGCCGCTTACGCCAGAGCGCGATGCGCTCGGCGCCGCTTATCGCGGAATCTCCGATCGGGTGGCGTCCCATGAGGCTTCTCCAATTCGTTACAGGGTCATTGCCCCACCCCGCCAATGGCGCCGTCCTGCCCCAGAAACCGGGCCGGACGAAAAATCCCCAAATTGGGTCAGGATGCTTGTCTTGACCTCGACACCCTTCCTTGCACATTAGGGCATCCAGTATGTATGACTTATATAATAAGTAAGTAAACAGTGGAGGAGAAACACAAAATGACAGTTTATGAAGGACCGGCGCGCATCACGATCCGGCGGCTCAACCGCTACACCGCGCGCCTCGCCCTGCCGCCGGACTACCTGCGGCAGCACGGCTTTGACGATGGCGACATTGTGCGCTGGCTTCCGCAGGACGATGGCTCCGTGCGGCTGGAATTCGAGAAAGCGGACGCTTGTCCCGAGAGACCGATGCGGCGCAAGGGAGGAAAGCGTGCCAAACGATAAATCGAATGATGCATGGGCCGCCATGTGCGAGTTCGCCGCGCGCGGTGGCCCCGAGATTGATCCGCGCGCGTTCGATGAGCCGTGGGACGTTCGCACGGTCAAGCCGCAGCCGAAGCCGCAATCTGAATCGAGACGCCGCCGCAAGGTGACATTGCAACGCGCGATGAAGCAGGCCAGCAAGGCCGGGGTCGCTGTTGCCCATGCGACCATCACGCCCGAAGGCGTCAAGCTCGACCTTAGCGGCGAGGGCGAGGGCGAACCCAACCCGTGGGATCAGGTCCAATGAAACGGCGCTATCCGAAATATTGCCGATCCTTCATCGATCGCCACGGCCACCCGCGCCACTACTACCATCGCGGCGGCAAGAACATTCCGCTCCCCGGCCTGCCGTGGTCCCCGGAATTCATGTGAAGCTGCGGCGAACAGCGGCCACGTCGCTCCGGTGACCAAGGCCAAACCCGGATCGCTCGATGCGGCTGTGAAGAACTATCTCGCGTCGGATCGCTTTGCTGATGGTATCGCGGACTCCACCCGCAACACGCGCCGCCGCATCTTGACGAAATTCGCCAAAGAGCACGGCGATAAGCCTGTGGCGCTGATGCACGCGCAGGCGCTCGAAAACATCGTCCGCAAGATGACCCCGGCCGTGCAACGCGGCTTCAAGAAGGCGCTGCGCGGCTTTGTCGATGACTGTCTGGCGCGTGGGGTGATGAAGACCGATCCGCTGCAAGGGGTAAAGCTCGCCAAGCTCAAGAGCACCGGCCATCATACGTGGAGCGAAGACGAGATTGCCGCCTATGAGGCCCGGCACCCGCGCGGCACCAAGGCACGGCTCGCGCTGGAACTGTTGCTGCAAACCGGCGTTGCAAAATGCGACATGGTGCGGATGGGGCGGCAGCATGTGAAGGCGGGCTTACTCTCGATGCGCCGGCAGAAGACCGGCGTTCCGTTCGACATTCCGCTGTTGCCCTCATTGGTCACCGAGCTTGAATTGCACCCGAAAGACCGGATGACGTTCCTGATGACCGAACTAGGCGCGCCGTTCACGGCCAACGGGTTCGGCAACTGGTTCCGCGAGCGCTGCAATGAGGCCAATTTGCCGGGTTGTGCGGCACACGGGCTACGCAAGGCATCTGCCGTCCGGCATGCGTTGAACGGAGCCACGGCCCCCGAGCTGATGGCGTGGCATGGATGGAAGACACTGGCCGAGGCGCAGCGCTATGTTGAGGAGGCGAACCGGATTCGACTGGCGCAAGCCGCCGCCGCCAAGATGGTGACCTTACCGAACAAGGGGTGATCAAAAATCTGCAACCCTTTGGGACCCGATTTGCAGGTTTTGGAGAAAATCCAATGAAGTCAAAGGTCGAAACAGTACGTAGATACGGGTGGCGCTCCCTAGCGGGGAATCGAACCCCTGTTTCAGCCTTGAGAGGGTAAAGTCGATCCGCTTAATGATCATGGTGGGGAAAGTCCCGCGATGCAGACCTTACAGATGTCAAGCCTGGCTCAACTGCATGAGCGGGCGCTACTGCACCAGTTTCGCACCCGGATCCAGCCGAAGCGCAACGAACGCGATCAGATTCAAACAAAAACTCAGCAAAATCAACGAAGCCATTCGCTATCCCGCCGCTCAAAGCGGGCTGGATGAAAATCGAGCGAGCACACGAAGCGCTCGTACTGACGATCAGCGATCGTGCAACTCGATTCCTCCCGCAATAGCAGGCGCAGCATCGGCGGCAGGCTGTCCAACAGGAACCAACGTAACCGACGTCTCTTCCTGCAGCCGGCCACGCAACTTTTGCACGACAGCGGAAACATCAAACTCCACAGTTTTTCCTCCGTGCATGCTGTGGCCTTGGTCGCTCGAGGCTCCGAAGAAGTTCAGAAGCCCGACGTAGTGATCATCCGCAGCGGCTGGGGAGGCTCCAGCTGGAAGGTCAAGGTAGACTTCGTAAGTCGTACGAGGATCTGCACTCGCCTGAACACCGTTGAGAACAAGGACCAACCGTCGCCCGCCCCTGATTTCGAATCTCGGCGCGATATTGATAAGGCGATTTTGGGGTTCGGCAGGTTCGAGTTTGACTGTCTGAGCCGTTTGCCCGAGCGCAATCGGCCCCGAAACTACACCGGCTCTGTTTCCGGGCGCGGTACCGGGGCGAACTGAACGGAGTAGCAATCGATCCTGCCCTCTGGAGCTTTCCGCAACTAGGGTTTTCTTGGGCAGTTCATCGTACCGGTACGGAAGCTTCGCCGAATTGGATATCTGATCAATCGCGAGCTCGACTCGCTTTCCAGTTCCAGAAACATACACGAATTTCGTGTCCGACCAGTTTCGGCCATTCGTCTGAGTTGGATTCTTGTGCCCCTGCTCGTTCCACGCCATCCAAATTCTATCGATGTTGCAATGATGGAGCCAGAATATCGGATCACCCGCGGCGGTCGGCACGTTGCCCATGTTCGACGCATCGCCCGTGTAGACATGCACGTTACCATGTAGAGCGGAATCGAGCTGCCCACAGAACACGCTATAGTCGCCCCCCGTCATGTCCGGCAAAACAAGAAAATTCCTGACGCCTGGGAAGTTCTTGTTGAGAGGCTCGCCATCATTGACATTGGCGGCGCGCAATTGACCTCCAGCCACGTTACGGTTTGCAACGAACAAAGGCGAAAACGTGGGGTCATCTTTGTTCTTCGCCTGGAACGCTTCTGGGATCGCATAAGACGCTGGCGAAGTGTAATCCCAATACGGCAACGTGAACTCAGGATGGTTCGTTATGGTCGCAATGATTTGCTCAAACTGGGCGACATAAAGCCGATGCCAGGGAAGAAAATAGTCTTCCGGCTGCCCGAGATGCGATTGACATGTGAACCAAGTATCGCTGGCCAAGTCCCGACCGGGGCTCGCATTCTCGCCAAATACCTCACTTAGCAGTTGTGTCTTGGCCTTAGCTCGACTTTGGCCGATTTATGCGGCGTAGGCGAGCGCGTTCTCCATCCGGGCCAGAGATGGCGCGGAATTTCTATGCTGTCACGGCGCGGCCGGGACATGAAAGAAATCTGATGAGCCCATATTTGGCGTCGAACGGCGGCGATCGCATCGCTAAAGGTCAGGGTGGCTTTTGGATACCAAGCTGCGGTTCTGGGCTTCAGCTTTCGTGCCTTGGCGAGGTCGTGGGTCCATAGAGTGATGATGGAGTAGAGGCCGAGCAAAATCGGGGTGGAGCGCAGAATGGCTTTGTCCGACCACTGGCGCTGGGTCTCGACACCGAGGTGAGCGCGAACTTCCTCGAAGGTGACTTCGACCTGCCAGCGACTGACGAACCAAGCGAGGATGTCGCGGGGATGAGCGTTGAGATCGGTCGCCAGGAAAGCCTGTGGGTCGAGTTCGCCGGTTGGGTCGCGGACGAGCAGCCAGCGGATCGGCACCGGCGGAACACCGCCGCGATACCACAGCGCAGTGCCGGTTGCGATCTCGACGGTGCGATTGGTTCGGCCGTACCAGAGACTGACCCGATAACGCGTCCAGGACACGTTGCGATCCTTGAGGATGGCAGAGAGTTTTTTGTGGGGCTTGCCTCGAATTGGAGGGCGGCCACGAGCTTTGCGCTTTGGTCGGGGAAATTCGAACAGGTTGGCATCGAGGCGCAGGCGGGTGACAATGCAGACATGCTTGCGGACAGCGGCAAGGAACTCGATGGCGGCAAAGGCGCTGTCGGCGACCAGTACGATATATCGATCGGGCAGCCAACGATGGATTTGCCAAGCAGCCTGGCGGGCCCAATCGAGCGGCGTCTTGGGCGAGCGCGACTTGCCGTCATAGAAGCGTTTGGAGGGGGCGAGCAGTGTGAGGAAGGGCAGCGCCATGATGCGATCGGCCCACGGCACGCGCACCAGCAACATGGCGGAAAGCCAGCGCAGACCGCTGGCTTTGACGAAGTGCCCCTTGGAGGAGCGCACCGGGTCGCGATAGATGCCGCGGGCGCTGATCTTGGGTCCCCAGCGCCGCTCGATGGTGTCATCGAGCCCGATCACCACTGGCTCGCCGTCCGCCACGAAGACCTTGATCAGCAGGAGCAGCAGGCGGCCTGCCGCGGCCCGCGACGACCACGCCGCCCGGTTGAGGACGCGATGGAAAGTACAGAAATCGGGATCGCGCTCTCGCCCGAGGATGCGCAGCGCCGCCGTGACAGTGCGCCGGCTGGGCGCCAGGATAACGCCGGCGAGCAGCATCAGAACATTCGGCCAGGTAGGACGCGTGAACAGATCGGTGAAGACTGCAAGCCGGGCCGCAAAACGCGGCGGCAGCGGATCGCAAGAGCGGGGAAGAAGACGGGCGTGTTGCATCCCATCGGTAAAATCGGCATGTTGAATCGCAGCAACCTCGTCCAGCTGCGACATATTGAATCGGCAAACCGATCCACTCTGGCCCGCGCGGCACCGATCGAGCACATTGAGCGCTATGGCAAAATCCGACCCAACGCTTGCCCAGATTGCTGCTCAGTTCACGCATCACGACATAGAAAAGAGCCGTAGCGGTTATTTAGTTATCAACCGTCGGACTTCAAATCCGGTCGCACGGCTGCGCCCCATTCCAGATACCGATCGCTTCGAGCTCTTCTACTGGTCGAACGTGAAGGGGCGCTGGACAACCTTTGGCAATATGGGGCGCATGAAACTCATGCTCACGAGCGCTCATGAAATCGTCGAGAACGATCCCATGTTCAGGGGTCCGCGTACCCCATGAACGAGTTCAAAATTGGCCAAAGTCAAGCTGAGCGCTATCGGGATTTATGCGGGGGCTCCGGCCTTCGGATTGAAGAGCTCGCCGGTCTTAAGCATCGTATGCATTATAACCGCCAGTTTGCGCGCCACAGCCAGGGCAGCTCTTTTGAAGCCGAGCCTCTCCCGGAGCTGCAGACCCCACGTGCGCAGAGTGCTGTCGGTTGAGCTGCGCGTCAAAATGACCGTCGCCGCTTCGTAGAGAAGCCCTCGCAAATGGCGATCGCCACGCCGGGATATATGACCGTCATAATCGACTTCTCCGGATTGGTAGCGGCGCGTCGTCAGGCCGATCCATGCGCCGACAGATCGGGATTTCTTAAAGTTGTCCGGCTCCTCAATGGCCGTGGCAAAGGCAGTTGCGGTGATCACACCGATGCCGGGAATGGACATAAGGATGGGGCAAGCCTGGCTCTGTCGCGCGTCGTGGACCAACTGGCGTCCGAGTTCGGCCGCGCGGATGCGAATGCCACGCCAAGCTTCCAACAGCGGAAGCACAATCGATGCAAGTCCGTCTTGATCGGCAAGAAGGCTCTGGACGTTCTTCTCGAAGCTGCTTCCCTTTCCGGCTGGAACGACGAGACCGAAGGTTTTCATGACCCCGCGGATCTGGTTGGAAAGCTCGGTGGCGATTCGGACAAGCCGCGTGCGCGCCGCCACAAGCGTGCGGGTCAGCATGCTATCGAATCCCTTCACGCGGACCTCGCGAAGAAACCGACTTCCGCCAGCTGCGCCAGACCATCGGCATCGTTCGCGTCCGTCTTGTTCGCCGCCATATCGAGCGCCGCTTTAGCATGGCGCGCATCGATGCAGATCGCCGGCAATCCTTCAGTGCGCAGAGAATGATAGAACCATACCGACAGCGGTCCGGTCTCGAACACCACTCGTTTCGCGGCCGACGCCCGCTTGCGGATGAGTTCGGCGATGATACTGGGATCCGATGCGCACTTACCGCGCCAGATCCGTTCACCTGCTCGACGGATTGAGACTGCCGTCTCTTTCATCGACACGTCGAGACCGATATACTCATCCATGGCTGTTCTCCATTCGATGCTTGGGCCCGGCGTCCAGTCGTGAGCCCGTATTTCCATCCTATCGGGGAACAGTCGCCCTCCAAAACTCGTGATTGGCTTTAGGGCAGCTCGCTCCCGCGATTACCCCATGTGGACGCCCCCTCACTGCGTCGTCATTCTAATGGGCTCCCGATTGACCTCCCGTCTCCATAGCCAGGATGCGCGCCTTGTTCTCGCCGGCGACGCGGGCTCAGTTGGAATTGGGTTGCGAGGTCGCCTTGCAACTAAAAGGCAAGCCGCTTGCCGAAATCGCTAATGTCATGGAGGACTGCCTGCAAGCCCGCGACGAATGGCTCGAACTCAGCCGTTCCGCCGTAGTTAACGCTGATGCTGGAGAACCTAGTCACGTGGACGAGTCCGTGGTGGCGGTACGCAAGGCCTTCGACGCCGCGCGCCTCGCCCGCTTCGACGTCGCGGAAAAGGAGGTGCAGGCCGTGGTCGACAAGACAAAGGATAGGATGGCGCGGGGATACCTGCTCCAGCAGCGCGCCGAATACCTTCAGCACTTGGACCCGGTGAAGGCCCAGGAAACACAGTTGGCTGCCGTCAGTCCAACATGGCGATGGTCCATCCGATCAAAGGCGTTGGTTATCGCAAACTTGATGTCCCAAAGGACGGGCAGGCTGCAACGGCAGTCTCCTTCATGAAGCAGCAGTTTCTCGAGAAGAACGAACTCGTTCTGTGGGTCAACGCGTTGACTGAAGCGTTCGCATGGGGCGAGGAGAACAGCGGCAGGTTCGAGACGGCAGTGCGCGACTTGGGCTTGTTCTTGGGTTTCGGGTCGCAGCAACCGGAGAAAGAAATTGGCCGGGGGCCCGACAACTTGTGGGCAGTTGGAGCGCTCCGGTATTTCGTCATTGAGTGCAAGAGCGGAGCCACACAAGCTCCCGCGATTAACAAGCATGACTGCAATCAACTAGGCGGGTCGATGAACTGGTTCTCGGCGCAGTACGACCAGACCTGCACGGCGACGCGCAGATCATCAGCAATGGACCGAACGGCCCCACGCGCGGCGACTTCGCGGCGACAAGATTGCTCAAGCAGATGCGCCGGTTGCACGCGTCAGACTATCATCCCTACCTGGTCGCCGCGATCAATGAGGCGTGCAAGCGATGCGAGAACGCGTAAGTGAGTAAAACAAGGAGCTTAAAATCCTCGCGAAACGGCGGGTCCGTTCGGCGCGACCACGCGTTGGCGTGTCGTCGCAAAGTCCGGCCTGATGTTGTCGACGAGCCTTACTACCTCGACGGGCGAACGCAGCTGCAGCTTCTGCATCATACGCGCGCGACGCACCTTCACCGTCGTCTCGCTGACATTAAGCCTGGCCGCGATCTGCTTGGCGACCAGCCCATCCGCTATCAGCAGCAATATGTCGCGCTCACGCACTGTCAGCTTCTCAAAGCGCCGCCGTTCTTCTTGCACGACGAGCTCGCGCTCCATGCGCCTGCGGTCGCGCTCCAAGCCGAGCCGAATCGCGTCAAGAAGCTCCTGCTCGCGAAACGGCTTGGGCAGAAATTCCACCGCGCCGCGCTTCATCGCCTCCACCGAAACCCGGATGTCGGAGTAGCCGCTGATGAACACGATCGGAACTAAGACTCCCGAATTGGCCAACGCTTGCTGCAAATCGAGGCCCGTCGGCGATGTGCCGGGAAAGCGAACGTCGAGCACCAGGCATGAGGGACCATCGGAGAGTTGCTCCGCCAAGAACTTGTCTGTCGAGCCGAAAAGCTTTGCCTCAAATCCGGCGTCATGGCAAAGATCTCGAAGCAATGTTCTAATTTGCTCATCGTCATCAATCACATAAATCGTTGGCGGACTTGTCCTCATGGCTCCCCTCCAACTAAAAGGCCGACAAGGTACCGCTGGCAACGCAAACCGACGACGACACTTCCGAGGTACCCATCGGCCCCAGCGGGTGCTCACAAATGCGATCAAACTCGAAGGCGCTATTAGACACCACGCGCCGCTCGACGCTAGCAACGCAAGGCCCTTCGGCGGCAAGCTCCGTTGTCGCGATGCTTTTGGCCGGTTTGTTGAGTGCGCGCTACGGCAATGGGAGGCGCATCATGAATTTACATAGTGCGTTTTGCGCCACGTGGCTGGCCGGCCTCGTCGCCAGCGGCCCGGCAATGGCCGGAACCAACGATATCCTGATCGGCCTTGACAGCAAGATCACCTACGGTCCCGACGGCCAGATAAATGGCGCTCCGGGTCCCGATGCCGTGCTGGTTGTGGACATCTCCAATCCCGCCAAACCCAGGATTCGCGCAAGCCTGCCGCTGGCAAACTCTCTACTGGGCCCGCCCACGAACCTGCAGATCACACCAGACGGCACGCTGGGCCTGGTCGCCAATTCCGTGGTTCACGTCCAGGAGGGGAGTTCCTGGAAAACGGTCCCGGATGACAAGTTGTACGTGATTGACCTCACCGCAGATCCGCCGAAGTTGATCGACACGGTTACTGTCGGGCGGCAGCCCTCCGGTCTATCGATCTCAAAGAAGGGCGATCTTGCATTGATTGCCAACCGAGACGGCAAGAGGGTCTCTGTCGTCTCCATCCAGGGTTCAACGGTCAAAGCCGTAGGCGAGGTCCCGGTGGAGCAGCAGGCTGCGGCTGTTGTCATCGCACCCGATGGCAAGCGCGCCTTCGTCTGCCTCAACCTCGTGAACAAGATCGGCGTGTTGGCAATCGATGGACAAAACGTGACCTACGACAAGTCGATGGACATCAGCGATCAAACGGCGCGTGCTGGATGAGTTTTTGACGAGCGCTAGTAGCTGCAGCGCAAAGCCAAGACTAGTGGGCACGGCTTCGGGTAGCGGCGCAGGCGACGGCTGGCCCCGTGAGTTAGCGCTGTGGTAGCAAAGCGCCTGATCCCCCATACGGCGTTCTGAGCGGCTGCCGTTTCGCCGTATCCCTATCACGCGGGATTGGCCAACGATGGTGAGAGGATCCACGTCTGAACGGGACTTCCTCAAGCGCGGTCTTTCTGGTCTACAACTAGCAGCTCTGAAAAAGCTCGCGGATAGCCCGGCTGACAATTGGTGGAAAGAGGTGCTGGAGAGCAAGAATCTCTTGCAGTCAGAAATGGAAACCTGAACGCTTATGGCAAAGGTCAGAGCGTCTTCAAAATTGCTTTCGAAAACGGCGGCAGCGGCGATTGCAGCCAGCCTCCGCGATCCACTAAAAATATCTGGTGAAGCTGGAACTTGAGAATAAGGATCCATATATGTCGTAGTGGTCCAGCGTCGGCGGCGAGCAGAGTGCCGCAAGGGCGAGTTGGCGGCCAAGCGCTTTCGAGCCCACTGTGATCACGCCAATGCCGCACGACCGTCGCATGCGGCACACGATCAGGTGACGTGATTGCGATCCGGTCGGATCGTTGGGCGATCGGCGGATGTACCTGATCTCAACGATCTGGGAGAAGCCCCGGCGGGCTACGGCTCGCCGGGGGCTTCCTTGGCTGTGTGGGGCTGTCGTTCTTACGAGATGCCGTCGGCGCGGTCAGCCGAGAGGTCGGGTTTGCCTGAAATGGAACCCGCTCGAAGTGAACCGCCTGGCCACGGCACGCACGTCACGTTCGCATGTTTCGAGCGCAATCTTCTGGGCGAGCATGACGTCTCCGATCGGCAGAGCGCCGGCCGGCGAAAAACATAATCCCTCCCCCAGGCGGCCTCTTTCGTCGATCTCGCACACGTTCACCGAGGCCCCGAGGTGGATCCTGTATCGCTGTCCGCTGTCATTTCCGACGACCTCGAAGTAGCCCTTTTGGGCGAACTGCTCCCGCTGCGCCGGCGACAACCATTGCTGCAAGAGGCGCAGCGACCGGCCCTCCGGCGTCCGCTCGGCGCCGTGCCTGATGATAAGGGCCCGCATCGCTCGCCCCCGGGAACGGCCGCCCGGCGGCATCGATCGAAAGCCAAACATGCCAGGAACGCCGACTTAGCCGCCGACCAGCCTGGGGAAGAAGACGGTTTCTTCCGCCTTCGGGTCGAACGATCGGATCTGCGAAACCTGACCTGGACCGGTCCGGACCGCTGCGGTAAACCCGATATTCGTCAGTTCGTAGAACCGCTGCTCCGCCTTCGCCAGTTCTTGTGCGTCGTCGAGGTTGAAAGGATGACGGCTGTCGCCGCTGTGGTCCATCACGATCTGGATTGCCATAATCGCCCTCCTCGGATTGCTGATAGCCATGGGACCTCGATCGAGTATCGAGCCAAAGTCGTGGATTTTCAAGGGTGGAGCATTCCATCGCAAGTTGCCGCTGGTCTACTGATCGCAGCGGCGTGCAGCCCAAGGCCGTTGCGCATCCGACCGACGCGCGGCTGATGCATCGGGCAATCGTCAAGCTCATCGGGCTCGCCAAGCGCGCCGCCATCATGATCGGCCGCAATACCCACGCTGTCCAGTTCAAGCGCGCCAGGCGCCAACTCAAGTGCCTGCGAACACAGCTTGGCCGGATCATTCGCGGCATCCGCCGCAAGATTGATGGCGATGCGGTGCTGGAAGCTCGCTTCGGCCCGCTGCTCGGTTAGCGCAGCAGGTGCGCAGCCAGGATCAGGATCGGCGCAGTCCAAAGGTCCATGCGTTACATGCCCCGGAGGTCGTGTGCATCGGCAAGGGTAAAGCCCGCGCGCCTTACGAGCTCCTGTCAAGAGCTCAATCCCTGCAGGTATTTCGCCTGTCGTCGTCAGGCGCCGGAACGCAATGAGCAATTTGCGCGCCAGCGCCACGATCATGGTCTTGCGCGTGCAGCCGCGCGCGCCGGCCGCGCGAGTACGGAACCATTGGGCCAATGCGCTGTCCTTTTGGAAAAGGAGAGGGCGCCAGGCCAGTTGGATCGTCCCACGCCGTACCCGGGCGTTGCCAGCACGAAGGCCCTTCTCACGTCTTCGCTTGCCGCTCTCATCGGGAGCGCCCGTGAGGCTCGCGTAACGCGCGACCGCTCCAGCAATTTGATCATCGCGTGCGCGCCGCTCTCGGAAACCTGCAAGCGCTGCAATCGAGCCGCCTCGATCTCCCTGATCTGCTCTCTGATGAGGCCAAGACGGACCATGTCCCGGCGCATCTCGGCGACAGTGTTGGGTGGCAGCGGCACTCCTTCCGGCGTGCGCAGCGTCTCGAGCCGTTTTGACGCATGACGCAGCAGCGCCAGCTTAAGATTGCGAATACCCAGGCGAATGAGACATGCCTTCATTCGATTGACAATGCTGGTTTGTTGGCTGACGAGGTTCTCACGCTCGCGGTTCGGGGGCCGACGTCCTCTTCATCGAGACTTGGGATTGCTGCCATTTGGCAATGGTTCGGCTCGCCGCACAACCAACTGAGCACGGTTTGCAGGTTCGTTGTCCGCGCTTTCGGAAGGAGCTTGAGCAATTCGGGTTTGTAAGACCGAGCGCAGCCGTGGGCACGAAAACCCAAGGGATCACGAACGATTCCTCATCGACCAACGTGTCTTCCGTCTGCGTCGAGCCTTGAACCGTTTACGAGAGCGCGCGGTTTCGTCGCGCCTCGAGTAGAAAATGGCTGTTGCAAACGTCTAGGTTGTATGCCACCTTAGGCTTGGGCCTCAGAAACCCAAGATAGCATCCGTGGCCAATCAATGGGCCAGCGTTGTAACAGCCCCGTTCGGCGGGGGCGGTGCGCCCATGTCCAAGGGGCACCCCAAAAGCACATTGGCCGTTCACGATTACGGTTTCTGAACCCCGGCAGCCAGTCCGCTACCGGCATCAGAGCTAAAAGCAAAATCCATGAACCATCAGCGAATCTCGCGCCGCGCCATGGCGATCGCTCGCGTCTGCAGCCTCGAGGTGTTGCACGACAACGAAACATCTCAGCAGAGAGCCGACCGGTTGCTGGCGCCGCACAAGCGGCGTAACCGTTCTCCGTCGTCAAATGATTTGAGGCTAATTAGGCGGCTCGCGAAGGGAGGGGCTGGCTCCTCAAGGGTCAGAGCTTAGGCGGCCTGCACGCGTTGCTGCGAGCGACGGTTTGCATTTCATCGGCGCCATCCTGCTCGAGCAGCGCCCAAGTTTGGCACCCCAAAGCGCCTTCCGAGCTGCAAAGCGTTTGCCCCAGCGAAAAGCTTCCTTTGGGCAGTGTTTCGGGGAGCTGAGAGAGCATTGTGCGGGTTGAGGCAATACCTTGTCGCGAGGGTGCCTGTGCACGAGGCGATCGAGGATAGAGTCGGTTGCCGATAAGCTTGTGCCAATGCTCGCTCGGGGGCTGGCTTGTCACCACGGTCGAGCCGCGGCCATGGCGATCCTCCATCATCTCCAACAGGTCGCGTTGCTGCTCAGCAGTCATCGGGGCAAGTCCTCAGTCGTCGAGGACCAGAAACTCGACCCGCGCCAGGGTTCTGAGGAAACGAGCATGGCGGTCGCCGCCCCGCGGGAGGGTGAGCGTCTCGACCAACCGCGGCAGCAGCTGATAGAGCACGGAAGGGTTGACGGTGAGGGCGAGAACGGCCTTCTGGACCAAGATCGGCGCCGGCTGGGAGCATGAAGACCGCAAGGGCCTCAACATCCTGCGGACCGCGATGCCCCAGAACGGCCGTCTCGTGATCCGCGAGCAGAAGGCGCAAGACGCTGAGGCGGGGCCATTCAACAACAGGAAGATATGGAAATGACCGCGCGCATTACACAGGACCGCGACGACGCAGCCGCATGGGAATGCGTCTGCGGCAGCTGCCGAAGGCAATCGCGGCACTCGACACCGTCAATGTCGACGAACACATGAAGCGCGCGAGCCCTCAAAGCAAAGCTCGCATCGGAGCACAGCGAGGCGGTCTGGTTTGATTTCGTCGCCGACCTCGGCGATGGCGTCGACAGTACCTTCGAGATTGGCTGCTCGTGCGCTGACAGTGGCGATGGCATCGTGTCCTCCCTAAGTGGAACAAATATCGCATTGTCACCCGGGGTTGTCGAGGCGCGTGATTTGAAGCATTCGCGTTGACACCCCATCCAGACAAGACCCGCCTGATTGAATTCGGTCGCCGTGCGGCCGGTCAATCGCAAAGGGCGCGGCCTTGGCAAACCGGAGACCTTCATGTTTCTGGGCTTCACCCACATCTGCGGTAAGTCACGCCGGGGGAACTTCCTGCTCGAAAGGAAGACCCGTCGCGTTCGTTGTCACCGGCCACTTCGCCTACTACGCGGTTCCTACAAATCGGCGGGCGCTCTCAGCGTTCCGCTACTATGTGACCGATCTCTGGCGTCGAACGCTTCGGCGCCCGCAAGACGGCCGTTGCCCCGACAACGAGGAGACAGCGGAGCTCCGGATTTCCCCATCTTCGATATTCGTCCCAACCGCTCTTCGCCTCCGCTTGAATGAGACCGCGGCGTCAATCCCAGCCAGGCAGCGAAGTGGCGAGCCGACTTGAACCCGCCGGGATCCGGCACAAGCGCCTTGATGGTCGCCGCAGTGATGGCGCCGACGCAGGGATTGTGGTCAACCGACGCATGTCCCCGTCGTGCTTGGCCTCCAGAACGATTGCGCGCTCGAGCCTCTCCATCTGGTCGGCTGACGTTTCAATCGGCTGAAGCTTCAATCTCATGGTAAGCGCGGATTTCGATGCACGTCGTAGAGCGGGGTAATGCGGCGGCGGCAGTGGTGGCGGCTCAGGCTGGCAACTTTTTGAAGTTGAAGGGCAGAAGATCCTGGACATCGGCTTCATCGGGGCGTGTCGGCAACTGGGCGAGGACGTGCTTCAGCCATGCGAAGGGCTCGATGCGACAGGCCCGACAAGTCAGCATCAGACTATAGATGACGGCACTGGCCCTGGCTCCCTCCACGGTAGCGCTGAAGAGCCAGTTTTTCCTGCCGCAGGCAAAAATCCTGATATCGCGTTCCAGAAGGTTGTTGTCGATCGGCATGCTGCCGTCCTTGGCGTAGCGCGTCAGATATTCCCATTGGTTGAGCGTATAGGAGACCGCATCCTCAAGCTTGGTGTCGGGCACAACCTTGGGAGCGATTGCATCGAGCCACGCCTTGAGGGCGTCCAGGACCGGGAGGCTGTGTTTCTGGCGCAAGCGGCGTATGTAATCGACCTGCGTTTCGCCGTCGCCGGGCTTTTCGTCCCGCACCTGTCTTTCAATCCGGTAGAGCTGGTCGAAGAACTTGAGGGCTTGGGCCGGTGGCCCACCCGGTTTCTTCCTGGCCTTGAGGGCGTCGACAAACTTCCGTCTGGCGTGGGCCATGCATCCGACGTGCGTGGCGCCTTTCAATGTGCGCCAGGCCGCGTAGCCATCGCTCATCAGGATGCCACGATAGTCGCCAAGGAAGGCCTGCGGGTGTTCCTGTCCGCGACCAGGCTGATAATCGAACAGCACGATCGGCTGCTCGCTATCCTCGCCGCTGCGATAAGCCCACATATACGAGGTGCTGGTGGGGTCCTTGCCCGCTTCTTTCAGCACCTGAACGGTGGTCTCGTCGCCATGGATGACGGTCTGCGACCGCAACCGTAGCTTTAGCGCGTCGTAGATACGAACGAGGTGCTTCTCGCTCGAACCGATCACCCAGTGGCCCAGAGCGCCGCGGCTGACGGGAACACCAGCGCGCTCGAAGGCCTTCGCCAGACGATAGAGCGGCGTGCCATCGACATATTTATGGACGAGTGCGAAGGCCAGCGTCGAGGCCGTAGCAATGCTGCCCGGCAAGGGTTGTGCAGGCATCGGCGCGGTCACGACCGGCGTGTTGATGTCGGTACGGTCACAATGGCGGCAAGCATATTTGAACCGCACATTCTGCAAAACCTTCGCCTTCACCTCGATATGAAGTTGCTCGCTAACGGTCTCGCCCATGCGATGCATCTGGTGACGGCAGCAAGGACAAGCCTTCTGGTCGTCGGGAAGGTCATACTCGACGCGTTCGCGCGGCAGGTTCTCTGGCAAGGCCTTGCGGCCGCGCTTCCTTCCCGTCGCCCCCTCGGTCGCCGGCAAGCCCGTGTCCGGCAGAGCAATGACATCGTCATCTTCGTTGTCGGCGGGGTCCTCATCCGCAGCCTGTTCGGTTTCATTGAAGAGGCGGTCAATGTGCTTTTCACTGCGCGGCGCAAAACGATGCAGTCGTGCAAGCGCCAGCTCTTCCTCGAGTCTGACGACGCGTTCGGTGAGTTGACGGTTCTCTGCCTGCAGCGCAGCAATGCGCGCCATCAACTCTTCAACAGCCGGTTCGCCGGGTCGATTCATCAGATTCTTGAATCGAAAGCATGCCGCCGCGTCAACCGCTCAATTCGAGGCCCTCAACCAGCAACCTGATATTGCCGCACCGGATGGCGGACCATCGCATCGATATCGATCCCGTCGAGGATCCAGTGCAATTGCTCGGTCGTAAGCGTGATCACCGCTGCCTCGCGGCCCGGCCACCGGAACTTGTCCTCGGTCAGCCGCTTCAGGATCAGCACAAAGCCGGACCGATCGAAGAACAGGAGCTTCATCCGGTCACGACGGCGATTGCAGAACGCAAAAACCGCCGGAGCAAACGGATCGAGCGCCATCGTTTCCTGGACCAGAACCGCAAGGCTGTTGATGCCGGCCCGGAAGTCGATCGACTCACGATGCAGATAGACTTTCAGGTCAGCGCCCAGTCTGAACATGTCCCAGTGCTCCGATGATCGCCGTCAATACATTCACATCACCGCATTCCAGCGTCAGCTTCACGCCGTTCGACAGTGACGCGCTCACCTTGGCTGGAGAGGAAAACGTCGCAGCCCTTTCCGGTGCCGATCCACGCACCCCATCACAAGTCGCCGGCAAATCCACCGCATCCATGCGGCTCTGTCCCGACAGTGCCCGATCAGCAGTCCCTTCAATCTGAACCGGGATGAACGCCGCTGGTGAGGACGGCCGGACAGACAGCGTCTCCGTGCGCTTCTTTACCCATTTCCGAAGAAGGTTCGCATTGACCCCATGTTCGAGCGCAAGTCTCGATACCGACACGCCAGGCGCAAGGCAGGCCGCGACAAGGCGGTCCTTCGATGCGGCGTCGTAACGGCGTCGACCGTTCCGACCAACAAGCCTTACCCGCAGTTTCTGATCATCGTCTGACATCACAAGGTGTCCACCTATTTTGGTGGACACCTCATGCATCAGAGTACTCAACAGCAAAAGGTGCGGGGAAATTCGCGCTTACATCTCATCGGCAATAGCCATCAGCGCGAAGCGCGCTGCTGCGGGCAGGAGAGCATCTGTCTCGTCCCGTACGATTGCGACCAGCGCCTCAACCTTTGCCAGGCCGGCGGTGGCGATGATCCCCAACTCTGCTAGATGCGCGCGCAACGCGTTGACCGCATGCGTTCGCTGAGCGCGGTGCCCGTGCCAGTTGCACCACGCTCAGGGGCACGATCAAAAGTGATTGCTTTCAGGCGCATCGATGCCCGCACAGTAGAATGCGTAGACGTATGGCCTTGCGCTGGGTCGCGGCCGCTATGATCGAAGCCAACAAACTTCGGACGATTGAAGGCGCATAAGCAACTGTCGGTTTTGCGTGCGCCCCTTCAAGCTCACCACGATCGCATAACGATGAAGCCCATTGCCCACGTCACGAGGGTCGCGTTCCGTTCTTCCGGAAACGTCGGCCCGACGCAGTTCAACACCGATCGGGACATCCCCGTCGCGTTCACAACAATCGGCTGCTTGGAGACAAGCCGCGTTTTGGTTCTGAACACAGAGCGGTGTATGCGCCGCCTCTTTCCGGCGGAAATAGAAGCTCTCTGCAGTTTTCTGCCAACTGGCCCATCTTTTGCTATGCCCGCATCTTATTGCTTGCCCGTATCCTTCGGAGATGAGATGCGCAAAGTTGCTTTTTTGGTTCTGTCGACGGCAATCTCAGCTCCGCCATGTGCCGCTTCGTCGGCGGATGTTGCCGTCAAGACCCCAAAGGTGGCGCCGCGTCCATTCAGTTGGACAGGCTTCCACCTTGGTGGGCACCTTGGCGCAATCGTTGGTAATGCCGGCTTCTCCGATCCGTTTGGCCCCTCGGTGTTTGGCGATAACGTGACGACACCCGGCTTCCTCGGCGGTCTGCAATTCGGCTACGACTGGCAGGTCGCGCCGGCATGGGTCGTGGGCGTCGGCGCAGATGCAAGCCTGCTGTCCTCGGACGGCGCGTTCACCTGTCTTCAGGCGTCGCCAGACATAGTCGGGTCAAACTGTGCGGTGAAGCCGCGTCGGCTCGCGACGTTCACGGGGCGCTTCGGCTATGTTGTCGAGCCCGAGGGACGAACGCTGATCTACGGCAAAGCCGGCGCCGCTTGGATGCGCAGCGATGTCTCTGTCGCTCCGAACAACGTGTACAACGAAAGCCAGGGGACCTTCACTGAAGACACTCTCATCCAGGGTGAGCCTTCGATTGGCCGCGTGAGCCCGTGGGGCTGGACAGTGGGTGCAGGTTTTGAACACACGCTCACGCCCGCCTGGTCGGTCAACATAGGATACGACTATCAGCGCTTCAACAGTCAAGTTGCGACTCCTGAGACCATCAAGATATCGCCAACCGGCCCTACGAGTGGAACGGTGGCAAGCGTTCCGGCTGGCGCCACGTCGCACATCGGCCAGGACATGCACCTTGTAAAGCTCGGGCTGAACTACCGCTGGGGTAGAGATCCCCTGGCGTCGTGGCCCGAGAGACCGGCAGCCCATGAATTCGCCGGGCCGACCAAAGCTCAGTTGATGCCAGCGGGTTGGCAATTCGAGGGCGGCGCCCGCTATTGGTACAGCTCTGGCAGTTTCCAGTCCGCCTTTCCACAGGTTGGAGCAGGCCTCATGTCCCAGCTGCACTACCAGAATCTGACCGCACACACGGGCGAGTTCTTTGCGCGTATCGATTCACCCTACAACATGTTCTTGAAGGGATTTGCCGGCGCTGGTTCGATTGTCAGCGGCGATCATTTCGACGAGGACTGGAGTCTCTCTTATGGTTATGCGTCGGCCCCCACAGCCTTCGAGGTAACCCACTCATCCGTTGGAAAATCGTCGCTTTCCTACGCGACCGCGGACATCGGTTTCGACGTCATGCGCGGGCCGGACTACAAGCTCGGGCCTTTCATTGGGTACAGTTACTACCATTACTACATCGGGACCGAAGGATGCACCCAACTCGTGGCGCCGGCATCGGGCATCTGCTTTCCATCCGCCGCGGCCAACTTCGTAGGCACAAGCGAATCCGATACCTGGCATTCGTTTCGCGCGGGCATTGCGGGCGAGTTGCGGTTCTGGGATCGTTTCAAGATTGGAGGCGATCTCGCCCTTATACCCTATGGTCGCCTTGAGGGCCTGGACGATCATCGCGCGAGAGATCATCTCACTCTGTTTCCCACCACGGGGGAGACACGCGGTTTGCAAGCCGAATTCACCTTGTCCTATTTTGCGACCAAAGACCTCAGTATTGGTCTGGGCGGACGCTATTGGGCGATGTGGACGACGAGCGCGACCGAATCCTGCAACGGCTGTGGGGGGCTAGGCGTGGTTTCGCCGCCTGGTCCGGGGAGATTTAACACCGAACGGTTCGGCGGCTTTCTACAGGCGTCCTATCGTTTCAACTAGAGCGCGACACTTCGCCGATGGTGGCGCAGACCGAATCGATGGTTCGGGCGGCGGCCTTTCGGAGCAGATGTTTGAGCTTGGCAGGACCCGTTCGACGGGTTCAGGTCGGGCGAGCATTTTTTCAGGAAGAACAGTTTGGCGCCGGCGGAACGAAGGAGCTGGCGCACGAGCTTGCTTTTGTGGCTGCCGAGATTGTCCATGACCACATCGCCAGGGCGAAGGGTTCGGCAGAAGAACCCTTCTCGACACGATGCGTCCCCGATCGCGCCGCTCGGGGAATACGCGGGACAACTTCGCGGCCAAGCCGAGGCGCTGGTCCCCGTTACCCGCTCTAACCCACGATCACCCCATCACCACGTGCCTGCGGCGTCAATCATCCCGACCGCGCTATCCCGAGCATTCCGCGCGAGTCAAGGTCCGGTATGGTGATCCTCTCGTGACGCTCACACTGAAACTGCCCGCAATCTATGATGGCCTCAGGCAGAACGAGCTCGCGCTGGCCTCGATCATGGCAGCGCGCACACTGCTTCGTCATCGAGGTGCATAGCGGGACCGACTACTCCACAGTTGTTGGCTTCGATGACAACTACGTCGCGCGGCTCGGCTCCTTTCTCATGATCCTCGCACAAACTGAGTATGTCGTCGCCGAAGTGGTTGGCCTGAGAGAGTGGGGACGGCCCCGGTGGCGGCGATGGTCAGATGGACAAGGCAAACTCGGCTAAATTCCTGGACGTCGGCTAACTGGCGGTCGGACCTGCCGTCGAATATTGACAACCGACGTGTTGTCTTCCCCCGCATTGGGACTCACGAGCGGGCAGCACTGATATCCGTGATCTGTTCGACGAAGACGGCAGCTGTCTTGCCGATACGGGCCTACCGCCTTTGTGGTGCGTCAAGGAGATAATGGCCAGCGCCGACGTCACCTATATATGGCGGCGATGCCGAACGGTCCGCGGCCAGGTTTTGGCGTGAGTGCAGCGCCAGCCGTACGCCGTGATTGTTCTCGAAAGGCGTCACTCATGGAAACCGGAGCGACGACGCTCTCGCCAAACGGACGGCAGTACTTGTCGTGCATGGGATGGGCACCTAGCCCGTCTTATTCGCGAGAGGGCGCCTGAGAGGCTGGCGAGCGTGGTGTAAAGCGCTGATGCGGCGTAGGATTCGGTTGCGAAGCCAACCCCATCACCTCAACCGCGAACGCCACGCCCGCCATGACCGATGATACGATTCTGCCCTTCTCGTTTCCAGCCGTTCACGCCAAGAAAGTCACAGCTGCCTTCGATGGTGGACGCCTAACCTCGAATGGGGGCGTGATGCTTCTGGCGATGGCCGAGCGGCGTCTCGGTTTGGCCGACAATTTGGCCCGGGTGTTCCCGGATCGGCGCGATCCGACGCGGGTCGTGCACAGCCTTGTCGATATGTTCCGCGCGCGCATGTTCGCGATCTGCTGCGGCTACGAGGACGCCGACGACCTTACGTGATCCGACTGACCTACACTTTGGTCAACGCATGGATGGATAGCTACCCGCGCGCGCCGGCATCCGTCACGCTCGACATCGATGATACCTGCGATGTCGTCCACGGCCATCAGCAGCTCTCGCTGTTCAACGCTCATTATGACGAACGCTGCTTCCTGCCGATCCACGTCTACGACACGGAGAAGAGCCGGCCCGTGGCGGTCGTGCTGCGGCCCGGCAAGACGCCGGGCGGCGTCGAGGTGCGTGCCCATCTGCGCCGCCTGATACGGCATATCCGGACGCGGTGGCACAAGACGCGAATTACGTTCCGTGGCGACGGGCACTATGCTCGGCCGGAGGCCATGACGTGGTGCGAGTGTGTTTCGGCGTGGGGTCTCAACCATGATCGGCGTGGGGGTCCCATCGTTTCAATTCAATGAAATCAATGGCCTGAAGGGGTCCCGACGACGCCGATGGGGATCATTTTTCGATCAGCATTCACAGTGCAGCAAAAAGTTCTACCCGATGCTTAGGAGCAGCGCCGGTTGCGTCATAGTCGTGAGCTCTACCGCCGGCTTTCACTCGACGAAAGGAAACCCGGCCTACAACGCATCCAAGGCGGGCGCTGTCGGCTTAACCCGAACACTCGGCGAGGCATGGGCGGAGGATGGCATTCGCGTGAATGGCATCGCTCCCGGCTTTGTTGACACGAAGATGACGAAAGTCACCACCGGAAATCCGCGTCGATTGGAAGAGAGCCTGCAAAGCATCCCTTTGAAGCGTCTCGGAACTCCAGCGGACATGGCTGGGGCGGCGCTCTATCTCGCTTCTCCATTGGCGTCGTACGTCGTGGGGCAAACACTCATAGTAGACGGAGGATTTGTTCTTTAGCGGAGGACGACCGCTGAAGCGAGATCGACACCAAAACATCGTTCAGCAGGAGGGAAACGTATGATTCATCTGTCGCGACGGGAAGTGGTCGCTGGTCTAATGCTCGCGGCGAGTACGAGATCGAGCTCGGCGTCCGACGAGACGCCCGGCATCACCGACAAAGAGGTCAAGATAGGCGAGACCGTGCCGTTTTCCGGGCCCGCCTCCGCCTACGGCGTCGTCGGACGGGCACATGAAGCGTTCCTTACGATGATAAACGAACGCGGAGGCATCAATGGTCGAATGATCAAGTTGATCTGTCTCGACGACGCGTACAGTCCGCCGAAAACGGTGGAGCAGACCAGAAAGCTCGTGGAGCAAGAGGAAGTAGCCGCCATCTTCGGCAGTCTGGGTACGCCAACCAATCTGGCGACGCGAAAGTATCTCAATTCGAAGGGTGTGCCGAGCATACTGCTCACGGCGGGCGCCACTACCTTCAACGATCCAGCGCAGTATCCTTGGACGATGCCTTGGCAACCAAACTATTTCGACGAAGGTGCGACGTATGCCAAACGCATAATCTCAGACAAACCGGACGCCAAGATCGCGCTCATGTACGCAAATGATGATTCCGGCAAGGACTATGCCACCGGCTTCAAGGCTGGCCTGGGAGACAAGATCGAGCGCCTAGTGGCGCAGGCGACATACGACACGTCCGAGCCGACGGTCACTTCCCAACTCGCCCGGCTGAAATCGTCCGACGCGGCGGCCTTCTTCTTTCATGCGACCCCAAAGTTCGGCGCTCAGATCATAAGGGGTATCTATGAGATGGGCTGGAAGCCAACGACATACGTCGCTCAGACAGCAAGTAGCGTGGCGGGGGTGCTCGAACCTGCGGGGTATGAGGCCGCTCAGGGAGTGATAAGCACCGCGTACCTCAAGGACGCAAGCGATCCGCAGTGGGCTGAGGACCAGGAAATGAAGGATTGGCGTGCGTGGATGGCGAGGTACAATACTCAGGGTGACTTAAACGACTATTTGAACATCTACGCATATGCGCAGGCGTGGTGCCTGGTGAAGATTCTCGAGCGTGCGGGCCGAGACCTGACGCGGAAGAGCATCATGGCAAGCGCCGCGAGCGTCGATTTTCAAGTGCCGATGCTTCTTCCCGGCATTAAGCTCGAAACCAGCAAGACCGACTACCGATTGATCAAAACACTTCGCTTGATGAAATTTGAAGGCAAGCGCTGGGTACTGCTCCAAGAGTAGCGCTGCGCACGTCGTTGGCCAAATCCCCAGATTTAGCTCCGTCGTTGGGCATCCTCGTCAGGGCGATTGCGTGCAGCCAATCTACGCCCTTAATCCTCCCTCGCTGCACCAACTCAGCCTACGCGCGAACCTTCGCGCGTAGGCGGTCTTTTCCGACGAGACCTCGGGAACCGCAAAGTACGGCACACAGCATTGAGCCAGCCTCCCGACAGAGGCGAGGATCGACGGAATGATGCGGTGCAGATCGGGAAAGCTGCCTAAGCCAAGCTTCTTGATGATATGGCTCTCGTTGCAACCGCACTGGTGCCCCGCTTGATCCTGGTCACACGCACGTGGAGAACCGAGGGGTATCCACGTTCGATCGGTACAAGCCCGCCGCAAAAATCCTACAGCGCTGAGTGACCGAGCGTCGGAAGGTGTCGCATCCCTTATCGGCACAGATGCCGCATCACCAAGCGGCCCAACATTTCGGATTCGCATAATATTGATTATGGAATACTTTTGCAATTCTTGAAATATGACCGAAGATAACTTCTGATTACTTTGATATACTTGCACTGGCTTTTTGTCCAGATCCGCCAGCTTGCGGCGTGTTGCACACTGGCTCCGCGCACGGAAAGTGCTGCTGGACGTAACCACGACGGGTTTTGCGCTTGAGCCAGGACTCGAGGGCCTCGACGGCCTGCACGTGACCATCGAACAAATCGAGCCGCCGCCGACCGCGCCCACCGAGACGGCCCCATTCACGCACCAATGCGGTATCGCCAAAGAGCGTCGGCTCGATCGTGAGCACATAGAACCGCGCCATGTTACGGGCCGGATCGCGACGCTCGAGCACGAGATATTGCACCGTGAGTTCTGACATGCGTCAGAATCGCAATTACCGAATCGAGCGTCCAATTAAATAAATGAATCGATCAGAGCCTAAGATTCAGAAATTTCATGCAGGGAACGAGACAGTCGCGGTCAGGTTCGCGATAGGCAGTTGAGCTTAAGCCCGCAAGCTGGCGTACTCCCTGTAGATATCGTCTGAACGCGCGCTCGACGAAGATCCTCTCCTCCGACCTCAGGCATTGCGCAAGACTTCCTCGAGTTGCACGACGAGCTTCGCCCGGTGCGCGACAGGAAGGTTGTCCAGATTGATCTGCTTCCAGCGCACCGCCGGCAGCTCCGACGCGCCAGGGACGCCCAGCAGGCTCCAATCCGGCTCGCCGCGCTTGAACCCTATGAGGAAGTCCTTGTGAGCTTGCGGCATTTTCCCCGCGAGTTCGCCGATCAGCGTCTCCCGGGCTTCGAGCAACTCGTCCAATGTTACTTCATCGGCGGTCATGCCCTCGAAGCCGTGCGTGAATTCGTGCTAGATGTCCTTGCGGCGACGAACGGGATCGTCTCGATCAACAAGGTCACTTGATGCCGATATTTTTCAGACGGGGGCATTGAGGTCGTCTGGGATGGTTATGAGATATTTGGTGTCGAGTTTGCCGCCCTTAACGAGCATGCGCTTTCCCGTGCCGAGATTGACTTTCGACTTGTCGATCTGTTTGAGCCAGGCATGCTGATGTCGCTCCGCCAACCAGAAGAACAGTCGTTTGACCTTGACGCTTTTGCAGTCGTCCAGAAGTGTTTGCAGCCGCCGCGGACTGAGGCTCCTCAGGCCTTCTGTCAGCGCATCGACCTGATGGAAGCTTTCGTGGCGGGGCAATTCGTCGAGCAGTTCGAGGAACGCACGTTCGGGCGTCGACACCGTGAGAGGCCAGTTGAATGATCCCGGTATTTCCCGCGTCGTACCCGACTTTGGTTCGGGCAGGGTCCCGTGCGTAAATAGACTTTGAGTGCGGTGGACGCGGAATTTCTGTTTGAGCGGAAGTTTGCCGAGCCAACCGGGAGCTGACCGCGTTCCGTATAGATGTATGGTCGAAGGACCCGTCTGTCTCAGGTAGTGACCGAAACCCTGCGCTTCGATGGCGGTACGTCCGCCAACGACGAGATCGGAGCCGAGCAGTCGCTGGAGTGAAACGACGACGCCCTGCCAGGAGAGTTCGCCGAGCGGGCGCTTGAAGGTTGCCCGCGCCGGCTGAACGAGCCAGCCGGCCGATACGTATTGGCTGCGCAAGCTGGTGGAGTATCCATGTCGTTCCATCCAGGCGGCATCGACCAGAAGTCCTTGCGGAAGGGTCCTGTCGAGCTTGTTTAGCTTTCTGTCCTTTTGCTCAGCCATACTAAGTAAATTAGCAATCTTTCAAACCACACCCAGGGTTTAAGATCTATCGATTTTCCGCAGCCTGACTAAGTAAAATCATCATAACACAAACTCAGTTTGACATTTTGTTCATATTTTGTTCTTATTTGGCTACCCTCGTGCGAGTCTGCTCGTGTAGACGGGTAGATCGACGTGTCGGTGGAAAACCCGCTGGCTAAGTCGAAATCGACGGGCACGTATGTGGACATTAAGTCGAGCGACATCGCAAATCGCGCACAGATCATGTTGAATCCGGTTGCAATGATGATGGGGAATTCATGAGTTTCAAAGCAACCGGCGCTTCGCACGAGGCAACCCTGCATTGCCCCAACTGCAATCACGAGATCCGGCTGACGGAGTCGTTGGCCGCTCCCCTCCTCGCTGAAACCCGCCAGCGCTTTCAACAGCAGCTGGCCAGCAAGGACGCAGAGATGGAGCGCAAGACCGAGACATTGCGGCTGGAACGCGAGCAGGTCGCTAAGGACCGCGAGCAAGTCCAGGACCTCGTTGCGAAGCGATTGACCGCCGAACGTGCCCAGCTGGTCGCGGCCGAGAGCAAGAAGGCGCGTGAGGCGGCCGCGGCCGAGCTGCAGACGAAGGACGCGGAAGCGGCGGAGCTGCGAGCCAACCTGCTTACCAACAACGCAAAGCTTGCCGAGGCCCAAAAGCAGCAAGCCGAATTGATGCGACAGCAGCGCGCACTTGAAGAGGAAAAGCGCGAACTCGACCTGACAATAGAGAAGCGCGTGCAGGCCTCAATCAATCAAGTCCAGATCAAGGCCAGGCAGGAAGCCGACGAGGCTGCACGCTTACGCGTTGCCGAGAAGGACCAGACCATCGAGTCGATGTCCAGAACGATCGAGGAGCTCAAGCGCAAGGCCGAGCAGGGATCACAGCAATCCCAAGGGGAAGTATTCGAGCTGGAGCTCGAAGAGCTTCTGCGCGGACGTTTTCCGAGCGACTCGATTGAGCCCATTGGAAAAGGTGAGCTCGGGGCAGACGTTATTCAACAGGTGAATGGTGCTATTGGCCGATCTGCCGGCATCATCCTTTGGGAAACCAAACGCACCAAGGCATGGAGTGATGTGTGGCTCGCCAAGTTACGTGACGACCAGCGCCGTTCCGGCGCCGACGTCGCTCTGATCATCTCCCATGCGCTGCCGAAACATATCGAGCAATTTGATCTCGTCGACGGCGTATGGGTGGCTCATCCGCGTTGCGCATTGCCGGTCGCCGTGGCGCTCCGCCAGGGTCTGATCGACGTGAACAGCTCACGCCTCGTTCAGCAAGGCCAGCAGACCAAGATGGAGCAGGTCTATCACTACCTGACCGGCATGAAGTTTCGGCAGCGGGTCGAAGCTGTCGTCGAGAAATTCAACGATATGCGCGACGATTTGGACAAGGAGCGCAAGTTCATGGGCCGTCAGTGGGCCAAGCGCGAGACGCAGATCCTGGCCGTCGTGGAGTCGACGGTCGGCATGGTCGGCGATCTGCAGGCGATCGCCGGCAAGGCCATGCCGGAGATACCGAGCCTCGAAGTGCCGCGGCTTGAGGCCTTGGCGGAGTCTGAGCGGAGAGCGAGCTAATAGTTGGCAACGCCGCTGCGCATCCCTCCCCCCTAAGGCAGTTTGGGGAACGCGACGATATTCGCTGAGGGTGTTTTGCGTAAACGAGCTTGCGTCTGCAAAGCTTGCGAGGTCGGCAAACGAGCCAACGAGGCGCCCCACGGGCACGTGCGGCACCGGAAATCCCTCAACCAGGCTTTCATCTTCTCTTGCAAGCACTCACACCGGTAATAGTAGACGTGCTTGGGCGCCATGGGAAACCAGTTGGTCAGCGCATCCCTGGCCGCTACAGTTTTCCTGCGATGATTTCGGACTAAGATGAAGGGACAGATCGAGATCGCACTTCGTTTTCAATCTTCATGACGAAAGCCTTGATCAGATCAGCCGTATCCTGGACGTATCGTTTGGTGAAGACCTCCAGTCTCTGCCCGTCCCTGTCGATCCCATTCCGATGCACGCAGTCGTGTCTTTGCATGACCGCCTTAAAGAGGAGAGCTTTGTCCTTCGCGAGGCCAAGAATGCGTATGCCTAGCGCTGTGCTGTAAAGGAAATCCACCTTGGGCAAATTGTGGTATAGGATCGATCGCAGATATTCACGAACCTTGCTCTCGACGAGGCCCGGATCGCTCGCGATCTCCGCCAATGAAAATCGCTCCTTCGAAAGTTCTGCATCATTTGACATGAGGCGAGCCTTCGCCGTCCTGTCCGCAAGCACCGCCTTTGTCAGTGTGTCGCTGAGATATGCCTCAAGCGCCGTGACTTGGTGCGAGAAGATCATTCGATTGACGAGATGGGCGCCATTTTCACTGCCATAGTCCGCCAATAGATCGCCGGTATGGTGATACGAGTCCATGAAGATGGTGAAAGGATTGTCAGGTAGACTATAGTCAGCCCAAACATCCGGCTCCGGTTCGTGTTCGAGTCCATACTCGAAATCAGCCAAGAGTTCGTGCTCCCCGACGTTTGTTTGATTGTAGTTTTCGATCCCTGCTGGATATTCCCAGAGCGACCACGTGAGGCGCCCGAGCTCAGGATGTTCAACTAGCGCTTCATACCGGGTTTCGAGCCCCATCTGCCTTTCGTCTGCGCCGACAGCATCCCAATCTAGCTCGTCGCTTTCGACGTCGTAGATATCCCCTGTGTTCTTATGTCTGATGCGGGCGACGCCTCGAGAATAGACTTTCATTTGTAGCAATATCCTTCAAAGTCGCGATGGAGCGCTTGCCGCCTTGTGCTGTTTGCTACGCAGCGCTCCCTACACGGTCCCCAGTCGAGTCTGCGTCAGTGCACGCAGCTCCGAGACTGATTCCAAAGCACTGGGCGCCCACCGATCAAACTCAGCCTTTGTGCGAGCGCCCTCCTCAAATCCCTCGTTGTCGCGCGCTAGCCGCCGCAAGACACGGGTGAAGTTCGTCAGAGTCTGATCCTCATCCTCGTTCACGACTTCTAAATACGAGGCCAGCAGCTTGAGACCTTCGATGGCGATCGGAAGGCCGTCGGGATTGTATTCCTTCGCGGTCGCCTCCAGGTCGGAGAGGGCCCTTTCCCATCCACGCACCGCATCACGCTGCTTCCCGTCGCGGACACTTCCATGTACCAAGGCGTTCGCCAACAAATGAAGCCGCTCGGGCGCTTGATCCAACCATCGGTCGATGATGGGCATCGCAACCTGCGTTGGCGACCGCGAATGGGTGCGTGCATCAGCCGAAATCGTCGTGATCCGACCCGGTAAAAAGCCGAGAGCGGCGCAAATCTCCCACTGCAGGTGACGCATCTCTGCGATGTTGATCGGCCACCATCGCGCAAATTCCTGTGCCCTGTAGAACGCGATCACATCGACGGCGCGCTGCGAACCGCCGAGCTCTCGGCGCTTGAATTCCACCAAGCAGAATGAAGCGAACTCCTCGTCCGTCCCGTCATTCGTGAAATCCCGAAATGGATCAATCAAGATCGCGAGCGCACGCGTGCTCGCCTTGGCCTTGAGGAGCTTGATGACCCGCTCCACCTGGTTGATCTTTCCGCCATAGCGCCGGAGCCTAGTTCCATGCACAAAGGGCATCCGGTGCTCTAACCCGGATCGCTCGAGTTGCCACCATGACACGAGCTCCTTCAGCCAACGCCGACGCTCGGGGTCCTCCATTGGCTCCGGCAAGGGATAGTTTGAGGGAAGCGGCAGATCCTCGCTGGTCCCCACCGGCAAGTCGAGATGGACGATCAGCGTCCCGTTGGCAGCGTCGTTTGCAGCCGCTTCGCAAACGCGATCATAGACCTCGTTCAGATCGCTGCCTTGGATCATGACCGGGGCTCCCGGAACGATATCCGTCGACCAAATCCTGCGAACGATTGGAGACGGATCGCGGGAGTCCACACCGGCGCGTGGAATGGAGATAGGCTCAATCGCTACCGCCGGGCTGTTGGGCATGCCGGAGATTGTGATCAAGCGCGCCGCGTCTGACTCGCGTCCAGGCTCGAAGGTCGCACCGGAGACCACGAGTGTGCGGTGATCCTGATCCCCTTCCTGATTGTATATGTGCTCAAACTGGGCCGAATGCTCATGCTTGTGGCCGTGGAGCACAACAGCAATTCCGCGATCTCGCAAAAAGGCCCGGACCTGCTCCAAGTTCGACACGTCAGCAAATGGCTTCAACTCTTCACGCAGGCTTGGGGCGCGGAGATGATGATGGAGGAGCCCGATCCGAAGTTGGCGCCCGGCAGGCGGCTGTGGTGTTGTCTCGATTAGCTCGCGCAGGACCTCCAGTTGCTTGCCCGAGACACGCGCCATGTCGTAGCGCGCCATGTCATCGAGCTGGGCCCGCAGCTTGTCCGCCTTGGCAGGATCACCGCCAGCCGCAAGAGCGGGCAAATCCGCCCATACGCTCGCGAGGGGCTCCGGCAGAATCCGTGTGACGTGCGACCAATTGCTCGTATTGATCGGGAATACCGCCCAGAGCCCCTCCCCGCCTACAAGCCGATGAGGCCCACCATCGTTGATTGCCGAGTCCACGCCGTCCAGCCACGGCGTCACGCATCCCGCTTTCCGCCAGACATCGGTGAAGGCCTGGTAGCGAACCTGCGAACTCGGCGGACTATCGCGTGGAACATCGTGGTTGCCTGGTATCGCAACGATGTTCGCCGCGGTCACGCCCAGCGGCCCAAAGTGGCGGAGAAACAGATCGAAGAGAAGTTGATGCCCGCCAGGGCGTCCTCGATCTTGCGCGTCGCCCGAAAACAACACGCCGTCCAATTTCCGGTCGTTGCGCTTAAGACGCTCCGCAAGTCGACTGCACATCAGTTCGAGCGCAGATTCGCGCGTCTCTTGCTCGATTGCAGGGATATCGACCTTGTGATCGTCGCGCTCGAACGGTACCCCGGATTGCGCGAGATGAGCGTCGGTCAAGTGAAGAAACGTCGCGGAATTGGGCATGATCAGCTATAAATGAATGGCTAAGAGTGAGGGACATGGTCCCGCGAACGGGACCAGGCGATTTGGAGCTTGCAGACTGGCGTGAATGTCATCGGGCATGGAATCGATTTGGTCGAAGTCGCCGAATTGCGCCGGTGGATCGAAGACCCGCGCGATCCCTTGATACCACGCTGTTTCGTCCCAGCCGAACTTGAAGAGATCGGAGATGCGACCGATCGGATCGAACGCCTGGCTGGGCGGTTCGCCGCCAAAGAGGCGGTGCTCAAGGCACTCGGCACAGGATTTGGTGCGGGAGTCGCATTTACCGATATTGTGATTCACAGAGCTGCCGGCGCGCCACCGAATGTGCAGCTCACCGGCGGAGCGGCGAATGCCGCCGCGTCGCTGGGAGTGACCGCATGGCTGCTCAGCATCAGCCACGCTGGCGGAATGGCTATGGCGAGTGCTCTCGCGCTGGGCCCCGGCGCTCAAGCCGACGGCTCCTGAGCTGTGGGCGGCCCTTGAAAGGTAATCCGTCGCTCGTCGAGCTCGACAGCGATGCACCCACCCCGCGCGGCGACCACAGCCCGCCACACCTCGAATCCCTGGAGAATGGCCTGTTCCCACTCCCCAGTGGTGCGTTGCCGCACCTCTAGATGGGACGTCATATCCTCGATCGTACGCAGAAGCTGAAAGTCGAGTGCAGCCACGCCTTCGAGGAAGCGATGGCGACGCGCATACTCGAATGCCAGCGCCGCCACGCCCTCCTCTATGACAGCGGCACGTCCGCCATCCTCAACTTCCTCCAGCAGCGGCCGACTTTTGCGCTTCCGCCGGAGCAAGGCGCGGGTGATGGGCGACCAACCCAAGACTGCGGCATAAGCGAAATGAAAGACGTCATGGAACCGATAGCCATCGGGATCATAAGCATTGTCGGTGAGTTCAGCGCCGAACGGCTTTCCGTCGATGACGACGCGCACCCGTTGACGATCCTCACCTTGAATATCGATGAGCTCAACTTCGAACCGACGTGGTAACCGTTCGTTCTCCGGGAGCTCTGCATCAAAGCTCAACGGCTTATCACGCTCAGTGGCCCAACGCTGCTTGACCTTCGCCAGGTTCGCGGTAGCGACGTCAGAAAGTGAGAGATCGAACTTACTCGCTACATTGGCGACGTACCAGAGCAAATCGCCCAGTTCCTCGGACACGCGCTCCTTGAAGAGCCGATGCGCTTCACCATCACGGAGATGCTTCTTATATTCGCTTAGAAGCTGGCCGGTCTCACCGGCGAGACCGAGCATGGGTACGATTAGCGAAGCGGCATCGTCAACGCCGTCGCGCGCGGGCACACGATCAGTGCCCAGCGCCTCCTTCTGATAGTTGTCGAAATCCATGCACGGCTCCTTCGGCGTCACCCCGCTGCAACGCGTTGCGACGCTGCAACACGAATCTTGTCGTTGAGCTTCCACTTGGGTGGATAAAACAGATCGATCGGCTCTGGGGTCGGTTCGAACTTCTGCTTGATGCGCACGCGGCCGGTCTTTCCTGCGACTTGCGGGTGCGCCACGCGGGCATACTTGTCGACCTCGCAAAATAAGTTCTGGCAGTCGATCAATTGCAGCCGGCGCCCCCAAAGCGATTGAAAATCGAGACCGAGCCGCTCGAACTCCTGCTCCTGCAAGTCGACCATCAACCGGATGAGTTCGGGCTCGTTCAAGCCGCCTGGATCGACGAAACACTTGCGCAGACCGTCGCGTGCGCCCGGCCCGGGCACCACGAAATCCATCTCGCTGAAATCGGTGAGTTCGCTATAGTTGATATCGGTAATAAACTGATAGGCGAGAAAGTCGCCGATCGTCGGATAGTCACGCAACTTCTCGAAGCCCTCCTGCATCGTCCTCGTCTGCGCCAACCGCTCGGCGAGCCGATCGGCCATCATGCGCTCGAGCAGCAATAGGTGGTTCTGATGCTTGGCCGTCCGCCCGAAGGCCCGGCTGCCTGGCGGCATGATGTAAGCGGCCGAGTAGATGCGACGGCCTGCCTGCATCGCTCGCGCCAGAACCGCGTCATAGGCAGCGAAGCGATAATCTTCGAAGGTGACCGGTCCGCACGCTTGCTCCAGAAGCTCCCACGTCTCAATCTTATTGAAGAGCTTGAACAGCAAGATGCGGAAGAAAACTTCGCGCGGCGACTTGGGCAAGTCGTCACGATAGATGACATTTCGGATCAGATATTGGCTGACGCGGTCGGACGCCCGATAAGCGTTCGTGAACTTGTAGATCGCCAGCACGGGATTGCTAGTCCACGGATGGGTTTCACCGAGTGCGCGGCGGAAGAATACCGCCTGCCGTTCGGCAGCGAAGCGCCAATAACTCTCATAGACCTCCGACACCTTGGCCGGCGCCAAGTGACGCAGCACGATCGGCGTTGGCACCGCCGACGGATTAGGCTGCCGCGCGACGATCGGCAGATCCATTGGCAGTGATGCAGAGGTTGCGCTTGGACGCGATTTCGGGGGACGACCGCGCGGACGTTTCGGCGCAGCTTTCGAAAACTTCGGACTCAATGCGTCACTCCCGCGGTCGCAGCAGCGACAGACACCCGCGCCATCGGCGCGACGGACGGCCCGACGAGGGCATGGGCGGCGGCGACCAGCGGTGCGAAATCCGTGTCGCTCTTGGTGATCCGCTCGAGCTTGGCGATCCCGACCATGACGTTCAGCCGCGCGAGCGGCATGCCCATCTCATGAGCCATGAACTCGCCGAGCTGAGCTAAGCCGAGGTAATTGCCGTAGGCTTTGTCGAATATTTGTTGGGTGGCATAAAAGGCGTTGGCGACGAGGCCAGCGGCGGTCGGTTCGAAGCTCACCTGCTGCAAGCAGGGAAAGCCCAACTGCGCGCTAGCGACGTGGTCACGGCCGGGATCGAAGGTGGTCGCTTGAAGCATCGAACGGCGCACGCCCGTCCTTGAATTGAACTGAGACAAAATCCACTCCAGTTGATTGCCGTCACAAGGGCCGCGCCCGTACATGACCATGCGCTCGAAATACAGGCCGCGGCCATTGGCTTTTCGGTTCATCGCCTGCCAGCGCGGAAATGTCGCACGATAGAGGGTAAAAAGGCGGGTCCGGTCGCCGCGCGACATCTCCCAGAGGCGCTGCGGAAAGATCGTGAACGCGACGTCGTCGACGACGAGCCGGCCCTTGCGCTTGAGCAGCCGATCAAGGGCTTGGCGCACCGCCGGATCTTCCGCAGCACCGTTTTGGTCGAAGCCGCTCAGGCTCAGCATCAATGGGGCGACCTCGGTGCCGGCTCCATCGAGCACTTGGAGAAGCAACCGCGCCCACGCGCGCGAGATATTGGTCTCATCGATTACCACCGGCGGCGGCGCTACCAGACTCTTGGCCTTACTCATCCGGGTCCTCCTCTAGATGGCGATACTGTGCGAGACCGATGTAGCCGTACGGTTGGTTCTTCTGGACCGGCGCCACGCGCACGAAGACCGCCCAGTCGCCAGCGCTGGCCTGGAATATCCCCGGCTTCGCTGCCCGGAACAGGCGGCCGACATCTAGATCACGCTCTAAGACAAGCCCGCCGCCCACGACCTCGGCGCCAGACGGCAGAAGAACCAGTGTCTTGACCTCCGCGTCCAGAGTAGGCGCGGCGCGATGGCGATCGGCGACGATCAGCGGGTCGGGCGTCAGGGCGCCGAGAATATCCGTGCGCAGCGCCTTGGGCGTGACCCGTTGCAGGGCGGCTGCGCGGCCGCGCGACAACATGCTCACGCCTGCCGAGAGGTGGGTCAGAAGCGTCGCGTAACCGACGCCGAACTCGCAGGCGATCGTAAACATCTGCACCGGCGTTGCCGTTTCCGGCGTCCAGCGCCGAACCGCGAAGGCACGACGCAGGCCGATGATGGGCATCAGAGTGAAACCCGCGAAAGTGTCAGCCAGAAACTCCTTTGGGTCCTCCCACGGATGCGCCTTCGCGTCCTCGCGCAGCTCGTCGATCGACGAGCCGTGGCCGAACACGTGATGACCGAGCTCATGCGCGCAATTGTAGGCGCGCCGCGGTAGCGGCCGTCGCGCCGATAGATGGATGCGCGGTGGAACGCCGCGCTGATACATCCCTTCCATGTTGATGTTGTTGAAGCGCACCGCCACCCCCAGCGTCTCGCACAGCCCGTAGATACAGATTGGGCCTGCTTGATCGAGCTTCGCCTGCGCCCGTGTGGCCGCGGCGGCCTGCATGGCTTGGGTCGCCAGGGCGCGGCGATTGAAGCTGGATTTGGTGGTGCGCATTACATTCATCAGCGATCGCCTCCGTTCGCGGTGGAATCGCTGCGCATGGCGGCTAACAGTTTGAGCAGGCGTTCCAGATCGTCGGGCTTGAGTTTGATGAGTTCGCGCGCGGCGAGTTCAAGTCGCGGGTCCTTGGCGTCGAGCGTCTCGGGCGCCTCGCCAAGCAGCCAAGCAACGCTAACGTCATAGATCTCGGCTAGCCGAGCGAGCTCATCGGCTGAGACGCGCCGGTTGCCGGCCTCCATCTCGCTGACAGAGGGGCGGTGCAACCCAAGCATCTTCGCGACGTGGCCTTGTGACAGACCAGCAAGCTTGCGCGCCTCTTTCAGACGCTCGGCGATTTGGCCCCGTTTGGCGGAATCGAGTTCCGTCATGCCGCTGCCGCTTCTTTCTTGCTTTGCTTCTCGAGCAGGGCGCAGACGAAAGCAGCGGTCTCGTCGATGGAGCGCGGGAGCTTCGTCGTCTCGTCGACGAAGATGTTCACGTCGTTCGGGATTGTCGCGCCGATCTCCGTGGCGAGGATCGTGGTCGCGACAGGCCAAACCTTGCTGTCGAATTTGGGCAGGCTCTCAACCGGCTTGATTGCACCGCTCAACGCTGGGCACTCCAAGCCACTATCAGCTTGAATCTGGCCGAGAACGGCGATCAGCTTGTCCTTAAGGGCAGCAGGGTCCATGGAAACCTCCTTGATCCGACACTTGGTAAGATATTCTTACGCTAACGATAGTTCAAGGGGTACTGCGCGGGCGGCGGCAGACCCCTATCTGGATGCTGGCCTCGCGCTCCAGCGCTAGAAATATGTACTCTTCGTGCTACATATTTGCCAAATCTGTAGTGCGAAGGTGCCAAATGCAGCTCCCCCACAATCCTCCTGCCGCCTCCGGCGAGCCCTGCGCAAGCTCGGCGCGGACATTCACGATGCCCGTCGACGCCGACGGCTGCCGATGGCGGTCGTCGCCGAGCGCGCCTTCACGTCCCGCTCGACGCTGCAGAGGGGTCGAGGCCGGCGACACCAACGTCAGCATCGGCATCTATGCTGGCGTTCTCGCTCGGCCTGCTCGACGGCCTGATCAAGGTCGCCGACATCAGCAACGACGGCGTCGGTCAGGCGCTCGCCAGCGCCGAGTTGCCCAAGCATATCCACCTCAAACGCAAGATCGGAGCCTCACGCGATGGCTGACTTCGAGGTGCATATCGATCTCGGCGGCCGCACGCGCCGCATTGGACTGGCGAGGAGCAATCGCGCTCGCGGCTCGGAGACCATCCTCTTCGAATACGATGGCGCGTGGCGCTCAACTACGCGAGCTGGAGGCGGATGGCCTAGTATTGCGCACAGTCTTCGCCGAAGTGCCGCCGCGTGTCGAATATGACATTACACCAAAGGCCCGCGCGCTCGAACCAGCGATGAAAGCCCTTACGGAGTGGTGGCAAAAGTATGGGAACACCGTACCGCCCAAACGCCGCGCCCCGCGCGGGCGGAAGCCAAAAAGCAGCTAAACTCGAGCCAGCCTTACGATTCGCTATCCCGTGAACAGTTGAGCACCGCGCGACGGCACTTTGCTTCTGGCAATCAATGCTTCTACCACGATCGAACCCAACGCTATGCGAAGTTCGGGTTCTTGAGAAGCGGCTCTCTTCATCCGCAGTTGCGCAACGAGGCGAGTAAACTCAGGCCAAGGCCGCGCAGCAAGATAGCCGACCATTATGGCTTGCTCGGTGTTGCGAGAACGAGAGTTGGTTACCAGCATGACCAACCGATGTTCCCAAAGTTCTACGAGCGCATCTGCCGGTGCCTCCCGTTCCTGCCGAACAAGCGCCGGCACTATCACATCTCGCTGCGCCGGGTTAGCCACGTGCGCACGCAGAATGGCCACATCCTCAGCGCCGAGCTGTCGATTGCTGCCGAATACCGCGAGAGCAGCGACCCATGGTCCTGGTCCTACCACGATCGTCATGCCAGGAGTCGGCCCCACGGCAACACTTGGATCGGCAGGTGTGTATGGTTTCGCCTTGGCGGCACGCTCTCGTACCTTCGCCAGCAAGCCCTCGGGATCGAGGCCTTGACGCCCCAGAGCGGCGTACATCTCAGCGGTCGACATCGACATTGGCGTCACCGAATTCGCGATGCGCTCAATAAGCGCCAGAGCGGGCGCTCGCTGATCCGCGGGAACTTGGCTCATTACATGCGCGAGAATTCGCGCGTGCTCGCTGTCCTCGAAATCGCTATCGGCCTTTCGCAGCCTCTCGCGCGCCGTAACCACGAGTTCGTCAATCACGTTGGCGGGCAACGCACGAGCGTCGCCGGCAGCGATCAAGAATCGTGTGTAATAGCTGTTAGGCACTGCTCCCGCAGATACAAATTCCGCAATGACACGCGCGACCAATTCCTTGGAGCGCTCGCTATCGTCAAGGCCGGCCATAATCGTCTCAAACGCCGGCACCTGCTTAGGATCATCAGGAACTCCGTGGAAGCGTTGAAGCGCTTCAGTCGCAGCCAGTAAGCGCGACGTGGTATCGCCAACGACGCGGCTTAGGCCTTGACCAATCACTTCGGAGTAGCCTTGGCCCGACAAGGCCTGAAGAAGACTCCGATCCGACGGATCGAGAGCAGGAAGGCCCCGGTCAACCCGCGCCTTGGAAATCACGCCAAGAACGTCGGCGACCGCAACGCGAACCCGGTCACGCGCGCCACGGCCACGCTGCGCATCAGTATTGTGGATCAACCACTCCTGGGTCGCTTTCGCAAAACCAAGGAATGCAGGGAACGTCCTCACAGGATCGAGCGCCGCAGAGTATGCCAACGCCTCCGCATAACTGACCATATTGGCCTCGGTCAGGTCCAGAATTTCAAAGTCCATCTGGTTGACTGGGACGCGCGCGATCTCCCGGGAACGACGATTGCCACCCGGGACCCGCTCCAAGATCACGTCGAGGCTCTCCGGCCGACCATCACTCAACGCAAGCCAAGCAGCGCGCTCCACGTCCAAAGGGAAGGGCGACGCACTAAGCACTGGCGGCTGCCTCCCCGCGAGTGTGCCATATCTTGCCGCCGCAGCCGGATCGAGGCCCGCAAGCACCGCGTCAAACCAGCCACGCGAGCGATCGGTCCCCTCGTGCGTCCAAAATCCAGTGGTATAGCCCGACTGCAGTGGCGCCGCTGCGGCAGCATTGCTCGATAGATCTGCAACCGAGATCCCTGTGTCGACCCTCTCAAGCGGCAGGATACGGAGCAGCGGTTCAAGCCATCTGGTCCCGTGCCGCACCATCAAGGTCCCGCCAGCCCCTGGCTCGACGTAGTAAATGAGGCCGTAGCTCAGGAGCAGCAGCGCGAGACCACCAACCGCCAGGCCGGTCACCACCTGGCGGAGCCGTATGGCGACAGTTTCGAGGACGGTTCGGTCTCGAACACGGCGCGCCAGACTTGCGACCGGCAACGTAACCGCTGAGATCGACACGCCTCCCTTCACAGGCTCTTGCCGCGCCCCACCCTTCTGCTGGAACACGTAGAGCGGCACCTGCACACAGAGGGCCGGGAACAGCTCTGCGTCAACATCCAACTGCGTCTTGCGTCCGCTGAACTGAGCGGCGCTCCCCGTATTCAGGAGATCGAGCAGGTGCGCACTAAATACTCCATGTTTTACTCCCGTGTCCTCCCACGTGCGCTGAGTCTCTCGCGACGATGCCACATAGAGGCGCGCATCGCTCTGACCAAGCGCCGCGAAAAACGACATGCGCCGCACGAGCCCCTCGGCGAAGCAGCAATCGAGAATTAGGATCGTCCGCTTCGCGTCGATGCTTGTGAGCAATCGATCCAAAGTCTCCGCGGGTAGCAAAGGAAGGCTGCCAATTTCCTGAGCAGGCTGAACAAGAAATCCGGCCGTGGCCTCGTCAACCCAGCCGTGGCCAGAGAGGAACACCCAGCAGAGCTCGTAAGGACCGCCCTTCGCAAGCAGTCCCAGACCGGCCTCGACTTTTGCCGCAGTCGCTTCGTCTTCCGGAATCCTGACAACGTTTAGATCGCTGGCGCCAGGCCAGCACGTTCGAAGATATTGCTCGACGGCGTCCGCATCGTTGACAGCGAACTGTAGGGACGAAAGGCCTGTGCCGCCGATCGAGCGATAAGCGCCAATGCCGACAAGAAATGCTCCGACCCTCGCCATATCACCAAGTGAAAAAGTTTCGCACGCTCGGCGCGGGCCTCGCTATCACGTTCTTAGCTCCGGGGGGTTGAGGAACGCTCGTCACTAACTTTTGCAGGATTAGCGGGGTCGAGATTCCGACGTGAAAGGCGATGATCCCTTCGGCACGCCCACCGAAATAAAGCCACGCAACGAACCCGCCGGCCACGATCATGGCAAGCGTGATCCCCCAATAGAACAAGCTGACGCGATAGGCCGGAAGCTGCTCGGCCTCCCGTAGATTCCACCAATGAAGTATTTCGGCCACGATGCCGCCAGCGCAGCCGACACCGAAAACCGTTAACGCCCCTTCCAGCACCATCTGGGTCCCCCTAGCCTGCCTTCTCGGCTCCTAAAACTGCCCTGGCAGCTCAAAACGCATCCTAACCCGCGCGCGACGAACCGCAGCGCGCTCAACCGCGTCGAGAGACAGCAACGCGGGCTCCTTTGCATCGCTTTCGATTGCCGCCATGACTTTCAGCATGACATCAATTTCTGCGGCCTGTGAATCACCGCCACCATGATGATGTCCATGATCGCTATCGACGTCTCCATGGGCATGGTGGCTCCCGTGCCCGTCCAACGAGACGCCCACGAACGGCTCATCGACTATCACCCAAGGCTTGTTGACCTCGAACCATTCCGCGCCATGGAGTTGTCTGCGTTTGATCACACCGGGGCGCGACGCTTCCTGCGCTCTGAACCAGTCTTCGATGCGATCATCGACCCAACCGTGGAGCCGCCAGAACACCGGATTGACATGTGATGAATAGAACTCACCGAGGTAGTCATACTTGGGTGAGCTCCATTTGTCCGAGAAATCGAATGACGGCCGCTCACCAGGCTCACCTGTGTCAGGGTCAACGATGATCTCACCGGTGTCCGGGTCGCGTGCCGGCGTCATCCAGCGATTGTGCATGGCGTTGTGAATCGTGAACTCCAGCAGATTGCCGAGAGCGCCAAAGCTAAGGCTGGCGAGCACCGACGGACTTGTGTATGTCGTCTCCCACTGCCGCATTACCGAGGCGAAATAGTCTGGGGTCTTCACCCAATCGCCAGTGGACGGGACCATATTACCTGACGCGGCGACATCCTTCGTGAAAATCACTGTGCCGGAGGGATTCTTGCCGGGCGAATAGACGACCTGCGCGACGTCGGCCGGCGGCAACTTCTTCCAAGAGACTGGCGGCGCGAGCCCCTGCCGCACGTAGTCCTCGCGCACCATCTTGATCATCCAGCGATGCATAAACAGGAAGTCTTCTCCTGCACCGTTATCGAGGATCAGATTGTTGCCGTCGGCGCGCTTCTTGCGAGGCGGCCGTGCAACTTCCCAGCCGAGGTCTCTGATTTGAGCCCTTGTCTCTTCATGCTTGAAATTCGGCCATTCTCCGCGAACGGTATGCCACGCCGCATGCCAGAGCCGATGCCATTTGCCTGCGAGCATCGCAACGGCCGTGGGAGCCAGCATCACGCCGGGAATATCTCGCGGTTCGCGAAAATCCCGCTGGACCGCGATGACGCTGGCCGTGACTCCGGCTTTGGCTGTGCCGTGATCCTTGGCCCGCATGACCGAACCGACGAGGCACGTGCGTGGATGCGTCGTCTCCGGCCAGTGCTTGGCCAATGTGAGCTCGTAGACGTACTCAAAAGCTTCAATATCCGAGCCCTTCGTGCCAGTTCCGCGAAGCCGGACCAGGGCCGGCTCTTGAGATAGGAGCTCCCCCTCGATGGACATCACTGCGCGCTCGGAATCATCCTCTTTCGTCGGCCACGACAAGAGACCGGTGATCTTGCCATTTAGAGACGCGACGAGCGTCAGCTCCGCCTCAGCGAATTGAAGCTTATTGAAGTCATTGACGATGTCCGGCTCGTTGAGGAAGCTTCGGTAAGTGTATGTGCCGGTGATGTCCGTGGGTTTCATACGCCTACCCCGCTTCGATCTCTTTTGAAACGCGAACGGCTCTTGCCTCAGGCTCTTCCTCACATCCCGCAAAACCAAGACATGCGGAGATCGCAAATCGCTGAATCAAAGACGCGATAGATTTCATGGGTCGGAACGATTGCAACGGACTGCCAGACGCTCTGCCGTCTGACCGACACACATCGTCCTAAAATCTTCAATCTATCCTTAGCCCCAAGCGAAGCGCCAATGCTCCCTAACCAACATAATTATCTGAAATTGCACGCACAACGTGTAACATCGTTACTTGTTGTAAGCAATAGCAATGCGAGCGTGCCCGGGAATTTTTGCCTACAACGAAACAACAATCGCTGAGCCCCAGCCACTTCTACGTTTCGTCCATCGTCGCCGACTATCGTTGGAAACGCATATCGAGATCATTCCTTGCCGTCGATCTTCAGATCGGTCGCAGAGCAGCACGAACTAACAAGTCGTTCAGCCGAGCAAGGCAGTCATGGCGGCGACGCTCAAGATCACGTGCCAACCGATGATCCCGCACGTCGAGATATCCGCGGCGTTGCTCTAGGCGGCCGTCCTTGATCCCGGCGATGAGCAATCCCCGTAGCTCGGTCAATTCATCATCCAAGTTCTTCAGACCCGCTCTCCAAGCCGGTTCCTCAAGGTAGCGCCAACCGCCAACCGCCTTGCGGATTACGTGACGGCTTTGGCGGTCGACCAGTTCCCCCGTCCGCAGCGCGGCCTGCGTGTCCTTCAAAGCTTGCAGGAAATCGTCGAAATGTTCCTGCCCGAGCGGATCCGTAAATGCTGGGCGATGGAAGGCCGTTGCGATCGTCTCGAGGATCAAGCGATCCTGGTCGCGCGCGTTCCGGATGCCAATGATCTGGTCGTAGTACCGCTGCTGGAGATCGGAATAGGCATTGAGCCACGTAACATAGTCATCCCAAAACCAAAGCTGCACCTGGAAATGGCCTGCCGCCCGATGTTCCTCGTCGAGCAACCGGGCTTGGCGCTGTATCCCAGCGTCGCGCTTTGCGGTCGTCGCCAGGACCCAGAGGTCGAGTTTCGGCCGGAAAGCAAGCGCCTTGTCCACTTCCGATCTGAGCAGCTTTCGATCGATCGGTCCGCCGGGAAGAGGATTGTTGTTCTCATCCAGATCATCGAGCCGCTTGCACTGCACACCGATCGCGCCAGCGCGGGTTCGGGCGGCGTAGACATCGACCCCATCCTGGGCTTGCCCGGGTCGACCTTATCTTATTTGCCATCGCGATTCCATACGCGAGCTCAACGACCGATTGGGTCAGCTCCTCGAACTGCTGCCAATAAAGCGGTGGCTGGAAAAATTGAGTAACCTGCCCCATCAGCGAAATGTCTCCAATCGATCGAGCGGCATCTCGCCGGCCGCGGCAGCGCCAACTCCGTGAAGTTGAAACAAGCGGTCGAAGAACCGTTCGATCAATGCTTGCACCACTCCCCGCCCACAAGTCCGTTCGCGCCGAACCGGAACACCTCTTCGCCCTCGGGCCGCAAGCCGCGACCGGGGCGGACACCTTGATCGAATAAGCGGGGAGCGACGGCATTTGCAGACAGCCCGCGTCACGGATCGCTCCGTGGCATGCTAGCCGTCACCCACCGAATGATACCACCTGTCATGTAGACGACGGCACCACGCGCTGTTCCGGTAGCGCGGAGATAGTCGCCCAACTGTGCGGCATGCTCGCGCATATCCTGTTCACTGGGCGCGACATCGCTCTTCCAGTCGAGCACAGCAAAGGGCTGCCCATCTTGAAGCGCGATCGCATCGATCCGTCCCGCGAGGGCGGATGCCTCAGGCGGACCCGCGAGCATCGCATAGATCGGCCATTCGGAAACGAGGTTCGGCCTAAGGGAAACGACTTCGGGCAGCGCTAGGGTGCGCAAGACGGTTGTAGCGATTTCGTCTGGATCTGGAAGCTGCGCACCGTCTTCGGTGTCGATCACGAGCTGCGTCACTAACACCCGCGCTCGCGCAGCGACATCTGACGCATCCTCGACCAGCTCGCCTGTAAGTATCTCCTCCATGAGCTTGTGTAGGACAAGGCCACGCACACGGCCGGCGCCAATCGGCAATTCGGTTTCTGGGGCCTCGCCGAGTTCGATAGCAATCGCCTCGCCCACGGGCGCGCGATCTGGATCGTGATCGCTCGGCCGCAGCCATCGAAGCGGCGTCGCCGCGCTGTCAACGATGACGCGCTCCGCCTCAAAGAGCTCCCGCGTCTGCCCGTTCATCGGCTCGACGACGATCGTGCGCGCGACAGGCGACAGCCGCGAAAGGACAAGCTGCGGCAAGTCCCGTTGCGCGAGATCGACAATTCGTGCCCAGGATCGCTGTTCGGCCTGAGGTAGCTCGGGAACGATCAGAAGCTCGCAGGCGCGCGTACAGGCGACATACCAGAGGCGCTCTCGTTCCCGCGCCAGGCTGTCGTCTTCAGACTCGAGTGCGCGAAGTAGTTCAGGCGGAACAACGTCGCCGATCAGCCAATGCAATGTCTCGTCGGCGGCGCGGTAGACGAACGGTTCGCGCGAGCGCAACAACGTACCCGTGTTGATCGGGATCACTACCGGCCATTCAAGGCCCTTGGCGCTGTGAATCGTAATGATCTCGATCGCGTCTCCTTCCGAATCGACCCGTCCCTCGTTGTGGGGGACCCCATCTCGCCATTCCTGAGCGAGATCGCGGACGAACTTTTTGAGGCCTCGTACGCCATATGGCCGTGCGCGTTCCAGAAACGCCTCGATATTGGCGGCCGCACGGGCACTACGATGGCCCTCTCGCGCAGCAAGGAAGGGACGGACCGAAAGGCGTTCGACGGCTTCAGCAAGCAGCAGCGCCGGCGTGGTCGCCCGAGCGCGTCGTCTGAGGTCCTGAAGGATCGCTAATGCGCGACGCGCGTGCGGATGGACTACATGGTCCAGATCCGTCAGGAGCGAGAAGCGCGGCATCGCGCTAGACTGCGAAGGAAGCCCAGCGGTGATGTCGAGCAGCTCTTCCTCGGTGAGCCCAACCAGCGGCCCGCGCATCAGCGCGCCGAAGGCCAGCGTATCGCCAGCGTCCGCGAGTGTACGAGCCAGCGCGAGCAAATCCTGCACCTCCTGACGACGAAACAGGCTTTTGCCGGCCTGCGAAGCGATCGGAAGGCCGCGCTGCTCAAGTGCACGCTCATAGCGCCAGAGTTCGGCACCTGTCGGCGCCAGCAAAGCGATGCCGCCGGCGGTCAGCGGCACCGTAGTGCCGCCCTCGTCACGGACGCGAAGATTTCCGATGAGCCGCGCACAGAGGTCGGCGACGGCTTCCGCTTCAGCATCGCGGATTTGCGCAGGTCTCGAATCCGGCGGAACATCTACCGTGATCCGAGCCGCGCAGGGCAGATCATGGTCGGGGCCATCAAGGGTCGGGGCGAGCGGCACATAGCCTGGCTGGCCGTCGCCCGACAGCGGGCGCGCGAAGCAGCGATTGATGTACGCGAGAATCTCGGGACGCGATCGGAAGTTGGCTGTGACCTGAACGATGTTGTCCGGAAATTGCCGCTCGATGGTTGCCCGCGCCTGCGCATAGGAGCCAATATCGGCGCCGCGGAAGCGATAGATCGCCTGTTTCGGGTCGCCGACCATGAACAGCGCGCCGGAGCGCAGCAAGCTGTCCTGCCAACGCTCGGCGCGGTCCTCTGTCGCAATCTGGAACAGGATCTCCGTCTGGATCGGATCCGTGTCTTGAAACTCGTCGACAAAGATGTAGCGGTAGCGTTCCCCGAGCGCGCGGCGAACAGCGTCGTGCTGACGCACCAACGCACGCGCCTTTTCGAGTAGGTCGTCAAAATCGAGGACCGCGGCTGCGCGCTTGAAGGCTGCGTAGTCATTGAGCACTTCGTCGAGCTCTGCCGAGAGCTGAGCGACGAGAGCGGTTGCAATCCGCCCCAGCAAGGTCCGGTAGCACCGATCAACCCGCTCGAAGCATGCAGTCGCCTCTTCGTTGACGCGCGCGCCACGTTCCTTGCCCGCGACCCGCTCCCAAGCCGATTTCCTTCTCGGCGTCAGAAGATCGAAGCTACGTCGACGCATGCACCCCAGTTGCGGCGGATGTGCAAGACGCCAGAGAGTTTCAAAATCGGGTGGCGGATCGAAACTCCCGGCGTAGAAATTGGCAAGTGTCTCCAGCTCACCGACAAGCTCCAGGGTTTTGGGTTCCGGCGGCTGCGAGGATATCCAGCGCCGGAAGTCCGCGACAGCATCGGCGAGGTCGATGTCCGGGCGACCTCCGAAGTCCGCAGACAACGTGCGGGCTCCACGATATCTGAGCCGGAAACGGGCGAGCGCCTGGAGGGTGTCCACAACGCGGCGTGGATCGTCGCGCGAGAGCGTCACAATGGGGTCACCGGGCCGCTCCGGCGCGTTCAGTCGCCTTTTCAGCCACTGCTCGAACACTGAATCGAAGGCGGCTGATGCTTGGACGGCGTCGAGGATACGTGCGCCTGGATCAATGTCCGCCTCGACCGCATAGCTGGTGATGATTGTCTGGCAGAAGGCGTGGATGGTGGCGGTGGTCAGTTCGTCGAGCTTCGCCGCCGCGGCAGAGAGCACACGCCGTTGATCGGCGTCGAGGCCATGCGGTATAGCAAGCCGTAGTGGTTGAGGCACGCGGTCCGCCAGCAGCTCCTCGACATAACGATGCACGCGCGCGGAGAGCGCACTAGCGGCTAGTTCGGTGAAGGTGATCGCAGCGATCGTGCCGGGCTCGGCGCCGCCTGCGAGCAGCATGGTGAGGCGTCCGGCCATCAGCGCCGTCTTGCCGGTGCCAGCAGCAGCCTCGACGAGCAGCGTCACACCAAGATCTGTGAGGATGCGCAACCGCGCGGAATCGTCGGCGAGGGTCATCGACACCCCCATATCCGCGCAAACTCGCCGAAGGCGCCCATGAATGCTGCGTTCTTGATCTGGAAATAGGTCGCGGGAGACGCTGGCAATGCGATGCGAAAATCGTTGTGCTCCTCCTGCGCGTCGGGGCCAGGCAGGGCGCGTCCGGCGCGCAGGAGGGCTACGGCCGCCGTAACGTGTGAGCCAAGCTCCGCGATCGTCTGATCGACGTCCGGCAGGCGATATGCCCTTGGCTCTTCGTCGCCGAGAAAGACGAGGCGCGCGATCACACGCGGACTGTCGGGGAGCAACTGTCCGGCAGCGATCGCATAAATGACGCGTTGAAGCTCCGCACCACGGCCGAGCACAATTTCGTCCGCCCGGCGCGGTTCAACGCCGGTCTTATAATCTGAGACGCGTACGGCGCGGCCGTCGCCGGTGAGATCGAGCCGATCGATGCTCCCTTGAACACTCACTTCGGTGCCGGGAATCGCCACCTGGGCGTTGGGGCTCCAAGGCAGATCGTGCGTTGTCGCACCAGCTCTACCATGCCCGAAGGCAAGTTCGGTCCAACTGCGTGTACCGGGCTGAAATGTCTCGTCGAGCGTCAACGCCTTGAGGGCGAGCTGCGCCGCAGCAGCGAGCGTATGTTTCCACAGCAGTGCGGGCGGCACAGACCGCTCGAGCGGCCAACGCGCGCGGATTGCCTCGGTCGCACCCGCCAGCGTAGCTTCGATTTCCTGGCGCGACGCGCGCGCATAGCCCGGCGTAGGTTCGAGTGCATCGACTGCGTGTTTCAGCAACTCATGGACCAGTTCGCCGTAGGCGCGTGCGTCGAGCGCGAGGGGCTGATCGTCTTCTGAAACCGCTTGCCAGCCCAACGCGTAGCGCCAAACGAAGGCGAGCGGGTCGCGCAGCATCAGCCGCAAGGAGGTGGCGGACTGGATTTCGCTGATCGCGCGAGCGATCTGTGGATGGTCCCCGCGGACCTGGCCATCGTGCGCAGTGACCGCTGGGCGTCGCCAATTGCGCCAGCAAAGATTGGCGGCGACGAGCGCTGGCGATGCTGCCGCCTCGTCAGGCCGCGCAAGAATCCGATCGGCCTCACTGAACGCATGCTGTGGGATACGTGCCCGCTTGAGAACCTGCGGAGATATGCCCTGCGGGATCAGTGGGCTCGCGGATAGCTGGCCGCCTTGAGGGTTTCGCCGGCTCCGCGAGAGAACACAGCCCTGCGTCGCGTGACGGGCAATCACAGCGAAGGCGCGCCGATCCCGCTCGGTGATGGGATCGGCATCGAGCACAGCACGCGGCAAGATGTGGGACGGTATCAGCGGATCTTCCACGGCGCGGCGTGGCCAGGAGCGTGAGGTCATGCCGAGCATCCGCACCCAAGGACGCGGCGCACCCGCGACGTGGCTTGCCGGGCACCAGGCGACGGCCGCACCGGGATCACGACCATCGGGTAGGCGTAAATCCTGTAGCGTAAATTCCAGCGCTTCGGCCGGAGCGCGCCGAAGTGCTTCGGTCCAGAGCGTGCGAGCAGCGGTGCCCAGCAGCAATGCACCAGCCTGCGTAGCCGCTTCGGGGCCGCGCGCAAGAAGCTGGAGAACGGGCATCACGATCGGCCTTGGGTCAACTCCGTCGGCGTGGCGCCCTGCCCCCTCATCGAGCGCGCGACGCCACTGATCGAGTTCGAGCAACGCGGCGCCAGGCCGAAGACCGAGCGACCAGTCCGCCTGCAGGTCCGCCAGCGCACGACTTCGGCCTCGAGCATGCCCGAACAGCCGACGAATGCGATCTTGGCTGAGGCCGTTGAGCAGAACATCGGCGAGCGCTGCACACGCCTGCCCCTCTCGCGACGCAAGGGCCGGCATTCCGTGCGAGAAATGCAGCGGTAGCTCGGAGTCTGCTACCAGCACCAGAAAATGTTCGTCCCACTCCTCGGTCGCCGTGGCGCAGATCGCGATCTCGCTAGGTCTCGCGCGGCCCGAAGCGATCAGTTCGCGCATCCAACGCAGGGCTTCCACGATTTCGGCGCGCGGATTGGCGCACGAAGTCACTGATATGCTGGCAGGCGGGCCGACATCGCTGACGACGATTTGCCCCGGAAACCAGGTCGTCTCAAGTGTGCCGGGGTCGCGCCAGGCGAGTGGAACCGTCTTGGCGAGCGCCGCAAGCAGCGGGCGCCAGACCAAGGCGATCGCAGCTACTCGATCGATCTCGATCGGCCCCAGTGTCGCGGGAGCATGGGTGACGCGCGCGAGTGCGCCATCTCGTAGGTCGCGTGGCGTCAGTACGCCGGCTGGCAGGTTGGCTCGAACACGGCGCTCGATCTCTGCGAGCTCGGCGAGCCGCGCGCTATGATCAGCGAGTCTCTCAAGATCAAGATCGGCCTGCCAAACCCTCGCAAGCGTGCGGGCGATCGAACGTGCGGTACCTGGAAGTCGGCGAACCCCTTCGAGCTCCGCCAATCCGCCGGCATCGAGCGCAGCGCGAATGGCTGGATCGAGGTCCTGCAATCTGGCCGGCCGGCTGAAGCCTCCAGCCAGACGCGCGGCAAGCAGCGGGAATGTGAAAATCTGCAACCCAGATTCCGCGCACTGCGCGGCAATGATCCGCGCAGTGCGGAATGCAAGCGGTCCTTCGACAACTGCCGATCGTCGCTTCATGTCCCCTCAGCCGCGACTTCCTCGCCCGGTTCGAAGACTGTCGGCGCAATCCGAACTTGAGCTGTTCTGCCTTCTTCGTGGAACCACAAGTCCCGAATTCTCGCGTCATCACTTGCGGGCAACGGATTTGCATCACGCACGCGAAAGGTGGTCGGGAGATTCACGGACGTCCCGAAAACCAGAGCATGTTGCTTCGGGAGAGACGGCAGCCGTTTCAAGACCGCCTCGGAGATGAAAGGGGTCATCTGCCGAATATGAGAAAGGTCGTCGGGATTCTGGATACGATGGATCACGAAATTCGAGCACTGCGAAAGAATGGTCTTCGAGAGTTCGCTCGGCCTCTGAGAGGCGGCGAGAATGAACAGTCCGTATTTTCGACCCTCCTTGGCAATTCGTTCATAAACCCGGCTCGCATCGATGGCATAGCGGGATGGCTTCTCCGCGATGTACCGATGCGCCTCTTCGAGAAGGAGATGGATTGGAAACCGGTTCCGCGGCTCTGCTTGCCGGAGCAAGCGGAAGGCCATCCGGGCAAGCACCGACGCTACGAGCTCGACAACCTCGTCCTCGACCGCGTTCATGTCGATGATCACGATCTGGTTGCGTTTGACCCACCCCGCTCCGTCGCGTGCCAAACCGAGGAGCTGCTCAAGAAAGTTCTCCAACGACGGCCCGGCTTGGCCTCCTTGCAGGTCGTAGCGCAGGAACGCATACTCAGGCCGCTCCTCAAGCGACTTGAAGCGCGTCAACATCTGCGAGCAATAGTCACGGATCTGACGGTTGCCGTGAGCCTCCTCGTATAGAATGGCCAAGTCAAGAGCTTCGCCCAACGCGCCAAACTCAAAGGGAAGATTGGCGTATGCAGGGAATTTCAAACCTTCGATGATGAATCCACCGCCCTTGGCGTCTCCCAACAAGTAGGTCGTCAAGCCGGCAGGGTTGGCCATCTGCCCAAAGCCGATTTTGATGAACGGCGCGATCTTCTGGTTGTTGATCTCGGGCGTGTTGAATCTCTGCAACAGGCCGACCATGCGATCATGTTTTGAGGGGCTGCCCGTGTCATCGCGGAGAATCTGGCTCAGGCAGGTCGCAAGAATGTGGTTCTTGATCCCCTTCAACTCCGCTGCGCTGCCGGCCGAGAACAATGTTGCCAAGCCGAGCGCCATCCGGAGTATCGGTAGCTGAGTGCGCTCGCTGGCCTGGAGAAGCAGCTCCCACTCCGACTGTTCCAAAAACCAGTGCGGTAAACGAAAGCGCTCCTTGCTGGCCGTGCCATCAAGAACGACGTGGTCCACGCCGATTTGCTTATCTTTCGCGAGCGGCGACAGCGCCTTCGCATATTCTCCATTGACGTCAAATATGATGAATGTCGCACCGCGTGCATGATGCTCATCTGCCTTTTCGAACAAGGACTGAAGCACCGACGCAACCGTGCAGGACTTTCCGCTGCCTGTGTTTCCGAGGACAGCGGTATGTCCGCCGAAGAAATCATCAATCCGAACCTTGACGTCGTAACCTTCAAAAATGACCGATCTGCCGATCGTTAGCGCCCGATAGCGGGTCGCGTCTGGCGGCGTTGGCGGAACGTCGTTGTTCGGTGGCGTAGGCTCAGAGGGCATATCGGTCTCGAAGACCCGATCCAGTTCTACGTCGAGCGCATACAGCGCGTCGGCATAGAGCGACGGGAACACGGAGACACCGAAGCGAAATCGTTCGCGCCGATCTAGCGGCAGCATCCCAACCGGGACGACATCAAGATATTTCGCCGAGGATGCCTTATCGAGCTCCCCTTCGCTGCGACTGCCACCGCCAACGTCGCGCTCACGCAAGCCGACAACCTCGACAACGACATATTCGGTCTGCACCGGGATCATCAGGAACGAGCCGAGCCTTGCGACATAGTGGACGTCGTCAAACCCAACTACGGTGAAATTGTCCGTGCCCGCATGCATCTCGATCACGAAGCGGTCCGCCGCGACCGAGACCACCTTGCCGATTGCGCGTTTCCGATCGTCCCGGCTCATTCGTCGTCTTCCCCTTTCTGGGGAGGTGCGACCTCCTTCTTCGGCGCCATGGCCTCAAGAACCTTCCGAACAGCGTCATCAATGCGCTCGCTCGGGCGCTGCGGCATGAACTCTTCGACGATGGTATCAAAGTAGTGAGCCTTGCGGCCGGCGACCCGCCCGTCACCGCCGATGATCCAAATTCGAGGATCGTTTAGCGCGCGCAGCTTGGCGATCTCGCCGTCGAGATTTGGATCCGCGAAGATCACGAGCCGGAACGTGGGGATCGTTAGAGCTTGATAGATGATATTGTTGATGTGCTCGTCGCCAAAAGCATACCCCATGGTGAACAGCACACTCTGTTCACGCACAATGCGCGACTGGAATTCGCGAAACAGGTCGGCGTACGGTGAGCCCAAGCTGGAATTCTGCTTGGCGGGCGTCGGATAGATCATCACCTTTCCGGGCTCCGTCGAGACGGCTGTCTCCCGGATCGGGAAAAGCCCGTGGTCGTCCTCCGTCCAGCTAATGGATCCATGAATCTTGCACAGATAGACAAAGCCATCGACCGCAGACCATTTGCGGCTGGTCACATCGAGCTGTTCAGCGAGGGCGTACCGAAACGTCGCTGGATTGAAGCGTCGCTCGACAACACCGGAAAAACCATTCGTGTATGGCAGGCCGAGCCTGTCCATCGCGGTCTCGTTGAAGAGATCGTAGTTCGTGGTGAAAACCCACGGACGCGGAAGAGATCGATCTCGCAGAACAAGCTTGCGGTAGAAGGATTCGTACAAGCCAATGACTGTGCGGTCGCCATTCGCGAAGGCGCCGTTGGTGCATTTGGCCCAAAGAAATTTCTGAACTTTCTTGATGATCGACTCGACAGTCTTGAGTTTTGTCGCCGCGTCATTCAGCGAACTGCGCACCAGGACGAAGCGCAGGCTGAACAGAAGCTCCATCAGCCGTTCCAAATTGCGCGCGTACTCGGCCGCGCCGATGTCAATGCCAAACTGCTTAAGCAGCACGTTGCGTTCATCGGCCGTCGGAAATGATTGATCATCTTTCTTCCGTACCGCCGTGAATTCCTTCGCGAGCGGGGCCATCGTTGGGATGCCGACCTCCTTATCGTTGACCCACGACGACGAGCAGCCGGCCCCCAGCAGGAAGGCCACATTTTTGGCGTTCAGCGACTCCGCTAGCGCCTTTCTGACAATCTCCGCACCATCGGGCCACTCGTAATCAGTCTTCTCGCCGTCAACGCCGCGAATGAACTTGAAGCTGAGCTTCGATGGCTCCGTCTTGTTCGCGTCCCCCATTGCTTATGCCGCCTCTATTTCGCCGCCTCGTTTGCCTTATGCGTGACATCCGCACAGCTCGCCATGCACCCAGACCACCGATACACCCTTCTTAAGGCGATCCGTCGCTCGCCTCGACTCGTCGGCTGCGACACTCAGCAACTCGCGGCGATCGACGACTGAAAAGTGATGAACGGCGTCAGCCATGGGCGGCCTTCCCCACGCTACGTGCCAGCCAGGTCGGAAGCTGCGGCGCTGCGGCGACCAACTCGCTGAAGGCAACCGGCGGGAGCTTCTGCTTTAACATCTTTAAGGCTGCCTCAGCCTGCTCGGGCCCGAGCCAAGCCAGCGCTCGCACCGCCTCGCCGGCCGGCCGATGCGCCATCGCAAGTTGCCAGCGCGGCGCATGTCTAAGCTCGACGACCTGGAATCCGAGATGCATCGTCCGGCTGCGGCCCGAGGTCAGATAGACCGATCGGACCGGCACCTGGGTCGTAAGGCCAAGGGTGTTTGCAGCGGCCGCCCCGCTCGGAACGATGACCTCACCACGCTGGCTCGCCAGCGCCTCAACTGCCTCCGCGACGGAGGGAGCCCTGGTGCCGAACCGGCCCGTGAGTGGGCGCAGGTAGACGCCCCGTCCCGCCCGGATCAACTTGCCGCGGTCGGCCAGACGCGACAAAGCCTGATCCACCGCGGCCCGATTGCCCAGGTGGAGAAGGCTTTTAGCCGCCACCGGCGTGCCCTCTGGCAGCCTCTCAGCGTGTGCTAGAATCTGCTCGGTCAAGCGCTGCATGACCTGTTCTCCTGTCAGAAATATATGCGGTTTTCTGACAGTTCTCAACCAGCAGGTCTTCTCCCTGGCCGATATATACGCTTTGGCGAGCACCGCGCTTCCCACTACGTAAATACCGCCCCAGCGGCCTAGAATATTTGTAAGCTTCGTGCTACATATTCGGCAAATCTGTAGTGCGAAGGTGCCAAATGCCGACCCCCCACAATCCTCCCGCCGCCGTTCGGCGGGCCCTGCGCAAGCTCGGCGCGGACATCCACGATGCCCGGCGGCGTCGGCGGCTGCCGATGGCGGTCGTCGCCGAGCGCGCCTTCACATCCCGCTCGACGCTGCAAAGAGTCGAGGCCGGCGACACCAACGTCAGCATCGGCATCTATGCCGGCGTTCTCCAGGCGCTCGGCCTGCTCGACGGCCTGATCAAGGTCGCCGACATCAGCAACGACAGCGTCGGCCAGGCGCTCGCCAGCGCCGAGCTCCCCAAGCATATCCACCTCAAACGCAAGACCGGAGCCTCTCGCAATGGCTGACTTCGAGGTGCATATCGATCTCGGCGGCCGCACGCGTCGTATCGGATTGGCGAGGAGCAATCGTGCCCGAGGCTCGGAGACCATCCTCTTCGAGTACGATGGCGCATGGCTTGATGATCCGGACCGGTTCTCCCTGGAACCCGCCCTCGCCCTGACGCGCGGCGCCTTCGCCCCACCTGCCGGACTGGCGACGTTCGGCTCCATCGGCGACTCCGCGCCTGACACCTGGGGCCGCCGTCTCATGCAGCGCGCCGAACGCCGCTTTGCCGATCGCGAAGGCCGCGCCGTTCGCACGCTTGCCGAAAGTGACTATCTGCTCGGCGTTGCCGATGAAACGCGGCTTGGCGCACTCCGCTTCCGCTGGGTTGGCGAAGAAACCTTCCAGGCGCCGATCCGCGCCGGCGTGCCCGCCCTGATCGAACTCGGCCGGTTGCTCCAGATCACCGAGCGCATTCTCCGCGACGAGGAAACGGACGAAGATCTCCAGCTCATCTTCGCGCCCGGCTCCTCCCTCGGCGGCGCCCGGCCGAAGGCCTCGGTCGTCGACCAGCACGGCCATCTCTCGATCGCCAAGTTTCCGAAGGAGACTGACGACTACAGCATGGAGACCTGGGAGGAGATTGCGCTGCGGCTCGCCGGCAAGGCCGGCATCACCACCCCACAACACGAACTGATCGAGGTGGCCGGCAAGTCTGTCATGCTGTCACGCCGTTTCGATCGCAATGACGCCGTCCGCATCCCGTTCCTGTCCGCCATGGCGATGATGGGCGCCAAAGACGGCGAGCGCGGCAGCTACCCGGAGATTGTCGACGCTCTTGCGCAGCATGGAGCGCAAGGAAAGACGGACGCCCATGCCCTCTATCGGCGTGTCGTCTTCAACGTGCTGATCTCCAATGTCGACGATCACCTGCGCAACCACGGTTTCCTGTGGCTGGGACAGGCGGGATGGTCGCTCTCTCCAGCTTACGATCTCAATCCCGTGCCCGCCGATGTGAAGGCGCGGGTGCTGACAACGAACATCGACCTCGACGAAGGTACCTGCTCGCTCGATCTGCTCGAGGCCGCGTCGGAATATTTCGGGCTTACGCTGCCGCAGGCCCGCGCGATCATCAAGGAAGTCGCGACCGCAACCGCGACCTGGCGCGACACGGCCAAGGCCGTCGGCGCCCGCGCGGCCGAGATCAATCGCATGGCCAGCGCTTTCGAGCACGATGATCTCAAACGAGCGCTGGCCCTTTGACACGGACCTTTCTTCACAGCTTCGACCCCGCGGCCGCGAGCCCCGTCACCGGCCCGACCGTCGACCTTGAAGTCTCCGATATCGAGGATGCCGGCATTCGGGAGGTGCTGCAGACACCCGGCGCCGCCTATGGTGCGTGGTCCATTCTCGACGCACTCCTGGCGCCGACCGGCACGGGAACGCCTTTCATCTTCAGAGAGCCGCTTGGACAGGCGCGCGAAGTCAAAGTCGCGCTCTCAGGTCTGTTTGGACGCTTCGTCGCCCGCGCCTATCTCGAGCGACACTTCAATCTTTCGATCTTTGCACATCTCGGCAGCCAAACCATCGACCTGGACCGCCGCAGGCAGGTCAAGGTCAAGCGTCTGTTTCGCGGCGACCTGCCCGATTGGATCGCCTGCGCCTCTGACCTTTCCTTGCTGACGGTCGCCGAGGCGAAAGGCTGCCATGATGTCGGAGGCCCCGCAAAGGCGCTGGATCGCGCATGGACGCAGGCCGGACGGATCGATGTCACCGCCCAGGGTCGCAAGGTCACGGTGAAACGCATCGCGATCGCAACGCGCTGGGGAATGGCAGTAGCTGGTCCAGCCGATGTTCATCTCTCGGTCCGCGATCCCGTCGATGAAGGCGAGCCCATCGATCCCGAAGAGAAGAACGCGCTGTTCATCGGCCTTCTTCGGCTGCATATCGCCAACTTGATCAAGCCACTCGGTCATGCCGAATTGGCGGGCGCCCTTCATCGTCTCACGCATCAACCATTTGCGCGAAGGCTCCAGGACGATCTCGGACGCGCGCGAGCCTTGCTCGACGCCGCACCGGTACGGGACGTGGAAAAGGCCAGCGCCATCGGGGGGCTTGTCGGCGGCATCGTTACCCGCGCGGGGCCAGTCACCGACGCCGACGTCGCGCCCGCCGATCAGGAAGCGCTCGCTCGCCTCAACCTCCGACCGGTCTTTGTCGGGATCGAGCGCGATCTTATTCGCGCAGCCATCGACGCGGAGCCTAGTGCCGTGCGAAATCGCCTGGTCACGGCCGTTCATTCTGACGAATTTGCTCGATACGACCGTGCAGGCGGCTGGATTGTGCCGCTCGGCTTGGAGCGACGCATCAGCGGCGAGACTTGAAACCAGCCACGGAAACAGAGTGCGCAAGAATCGTCTGTAATAGCCTTTAGATCAGATTACCCTATGGTTATCGGCTGCGCCATCGCGGTCGGTCGGGACAATTCAAGGCCCGCAGTTCTCGGGCAGGCACAGGGTGGGTCGCACCAAGCTTCGGCTCGCGCTTCTATTCCTGCGCGCGGTGGATACGTGCGGAGGCCCTTGCCGGCAGACGCTGCGGGCCTATTCACAGCGACCTTATTGGCCGGTGGTGCAGATCGCTCAACGGGAGCGAAATGAGCGATTCTGTGACCGCAGGTTGGGTGCTGCGATCTTGCGCCAGTTGAACTCCAGCCGATCTACTCGGCGCCTTTTGCGGGTCGACGCGGCTCGATGCCATGATATACGGGCGTCATGAGCAAACGGCACGTCGGCAAGATCTGCGTCTACTGCGGCATCGCTACTGCCGAGACGATGGATCATGTCTTCGCGCGGGAATTCCTGCTGATTGAGCGTCGGGCGAATCTGCCCAAGGTCCCGGCCTGCCAAGCATGCAATAACGTCAAGAGTGGCCACGAGCACTATTTGACGACCGTGCTACCGTTCGCCAGCAATCACCTGGATGCCACGGCGATGCTGTCTCAGATGGTGGAGCGGCGCCTGAACAAGAACGCGAAGCTGAAGGGGCGGCTGTCGGCTGGCCACCGGCAGGAGCTGACGCTTCAAAACGGTATCCTCGTGTCGGCGATGACGCTGCCCTTTGATGGTGAGCGGGTCGGCGAGCTGTTCAAGTTCATCACGCAGGGTCTGCTCTTCCACCATTGGGGGGTGGTGCTCGATCGGCAGAGGCATGGGATATGGGCCGGCTTTCTCAACCGGCCCGGCGAGGAGGTCCACCGGAGGCTGCTCGCTGGCAATGCCCGGGCCCGCGTCAGGGAAGACATTGGCGCCGGCGCCCTCGTCTATGAGGGAGTGCAAGGCATGGACTTCCCGGAGATGTCAATCTGGGTATTTCAGCTCTTCGGGGGCGTCCGCGTCAGTGGGGATGCCGATGAGCCGGAGGCGATGGTGCGGGTGGTCGGCGGCGTGACCGCCTCGCATAGGGCGCTCAAGCTGCTCGATGGCGGCCAAGGCTCCGCTTCACCCGCAGTTGCCTAGGCGTTTCGCGCGAAAGATCGTCGGCCGATCGCGAATGCGCGGCGCCTGAAGGTCGAGGCCTTGCGAGGTCGGCACCGCATGCCCACATAGGTCAAGCCCCGCTCGTTCGGGGTTATTATTTTCCAAAATCATTATTTTGATCATTTTCTTACGATCCTCATTGGAGAAGCGCCCGCATGACCACATACACCTACGTCGACAATTCTAACCTCTACATCGAAGGCACCCGCGTCTCGGCCGTCAAAAAGGGGATGGCCAAGAACATCGTTGATGCCATGAACAAGGGCGTCGTCGATCACGGCTGGGTGCTGGACTACGGAAAGCTCTACAAATACGTCAGCGGCGAGGACACGGTAGCCAAGCTGTGGGGATCGCCACCTCCCGGCGACTCGTTCTGGAAGATGGTCGGCAAGGCCGGGTTCAAGACCCAAGTCTACAACAAGAACGCTGGCAACAAGGAGAAGAAGGTCGATGTGGCCATCGCGACGGCCATGATGGATGACGCGTTCAACGTCATCGACAAAGACAACGACGATATCCTGCTGGTTGCCGGGGACTCGGACTATGTGCCGGTCGTCGCAAAACTGATCGAGCGTGGCTTTAAGGTCGAGGTGGCCTTCTGGGGCCAGGCGGCAAAGGAGCTCCGCGACACCGCGGCGAACTTCTTCGAACTGGATGGCAAGCTCGATGAATTCACCCGGGCCGCATCGCCAGCGGCTGCGTAGCGCTCGCCTAAACAGGCCGCCGTTTGCCTGCTCCTAAAGTTCAGGCATAACGACGACGGTTTGCCACCCGCTGGTAGGCGCCGGTGACGTTGAGCCGCATTCGGACCAACGGTTCACTCGCGCCGTACATGTCTGAGGCCTTGGCGATCGTCAGCCCAAGCGCGGCGATATGCAGAGCGGCTTCATCCGAGACGAGAAGCGCGGGCCCGAGCCAGTTGGCTTCCTCTTCCATTGCCTTGTCGTAATTCCGGGTGCCCGACGGGTCGAGGATCCTCATTGGCGGGTGCAACAGCAGGCCATGCGCCAGCTCGTGGCTGACGTCGGCAGCCTGACGCTTTTCGTCATGGGCGTCGTTGTGGACGATGAACCGCTCCCGCCCCGCGGCCAATGTCACCGCTGAAAAGTCCTTCTGGCCGTTGACGGTTTGAAGGTAGGCAACGGCTTCAGGCGCCATCTTGGCGTAGTCGCTCAGCGGGAAGACGGGGATTTCGAGATGCTCGGCCAATTGCCAGGGGCAAAGCGGAAGATGGGGTGCGATGTCCAGCTCCTTGCGGAGGCTGCTCGCATACCAATTTGCTTCAGCTTTGAACCCCCGACGTAAGGCCACTTCCCAGCTACTGCCTTTTCCTGAACTGCTGGTACGCGGCCTTGATGAGCGCCTCCAGCGCCTTGGCGCCTTCTTTCGACAGATTGGGATCGGCGCGTAAATGCGCCGTCAGCTCCGCCAGTGGCTCCCGCCCCTCTTTCGGCTTCGGGACGCCACGGGTGAACTGCTCGGCCTTGAGCCCGGACCAGGCGCACAGTGCGGCCAGGCTATCCACATCCGGACGGCGGCCTTGCGACATGCGCGTTAGGCTCGACGCCGGCACGCCCGATTGTTCGGCCACTTTCTTCCAAGTGAGATCGCGCGTAATTCGCACGCTGTCGATTGCAGCAAAGAATGCCTCCCCGTCGAATTTTCCTGACGCCATTAGCCTTGGACTCGCCTGCCTTGATCTTGGGCCCGAATCGGGCCACAATTGCAATCTAGCAATTGATACCGTTCTGGCAATTGTCGATTTGGAGATATCAAGCATGTCGAAATCTTCTAAAGGCGGCGGTCCTTACCGCAGCGCAACGACCGGGCAGTATGTGACTCCCAAGTATGGACGCAGCCACCCGAGCACAACTGTCCACGAGGCCCCAGGCAAGCACGGGTCTAGCGGGCCGCACTACCGCAGCGCGATCAGCGGCCGCTATGTCACGACCAAGCACGGCCAGTCCCACCCCAACACGACCGTGAAGGACAAGTAGCCATGAATTTCCTTCACAACGACTTGGGTTATCTGAGCGGCGGAGAAGTGGTCGAGGTCAGCCTCGACCACGCCGCCACTGTCCGGCTGATGGATGCCGGCAACTTCCAGAGCTATCGGCAAGGCCGGCAGCACCGCTACTTTGGCGGCGCAGCCCGACAGTCGCCGGTGCGGCTGCGGGTGCCGCAGTCGGGTCATTGGCATGTGGCCATCGACCTAGGTGGTCGTGCCGGCGCGATCAGGGCCGGCGTTAGGGTTTTCTCATAGGTTAGGCAGCCACCGATCAACGCGCATGAATTGTTATGGCCTCGTCAAGGCTGCCGCATGGGCTGCCGGTTTGCTCGGAATGTAATAACCGACCTTGGTTTCAGCTGGCCAAAAACACAGGGCGAATAACGGGTGCAACCTAAGAACCGCTGAAGCGAGGGTTGCAACAAGACTCATGGAGCCCCACATCATGTCGTCAGTGGTTGGGGGATTGCTGCATATAGTCCACATCATGACAGGAGGTCGTAATGGGTGTGGGGGTGTCAACTCTGAGTGTCACAGAACGGTTCGGTAAGTTCCTAAATAACATCACGCTAAGCACGACGCAGATTGACGACGGCAAAACGAAGCGGGGAAGCGTCTGCAAGGTGCTCAACCTGAAATATTGGTCGTCAGCATCGGAAACCGACAACAGCTTCTATGTCGGCTCTTGGGGAAAATTCACGCGCATCCGACCGCCTCGCGATGTCGATGTTCTGTTCAAGCTGCCGAAATCAGTCTACGACCGATTTCAATTGCGCAACGGCAACAAGCAGTCCCAGCTTTTGCAGGAAGTGAAAGACGCGCTTAAGGCAAGCTTCCCCAAAACCGACGTTCGGGGCGACGGTCCGGTGATCAAGGTGCCGTTCGCTTCGTACGCCGTCGAGTTGGTGCCGGCGTTTCCGTTGACTACGGGCAAGTTCTGGATTCCACTCACGACCAATGGCGGGAGTTATAAGGAGTTCGATCCTGACGCCGAGTACAAAGCGGTCGCGGACTCGAACAAGACCACCAACGAGAACACGCGCGAGCTGATCCGCATGATGAAGTGCTGGCAAGGCCAGTGCTCGGTGCCGCTCAAATCATTCTGGATCGAGATCCTCGCCGTGGATTTTCTGTCGTCCTGGGAGCACGCCGGCAAGAGCCGCGTCTACTACGACTGGATGGTGCGCGACTTTCTCAAATTCTTAGTCAGCAAAGCCAACAGCCATATTTGGGTTCCTGGCACCTACGAGCTCATCTGGATCGGCGAAGCGTGGAAATCTCGAGCTGAAAGCGGGCATGCTCGCGCCGTCAAAGCGTGCGAGTACGAGTCAAACAATGATTCGATCATGGCGGGGATCGAGTGGCAGAAAATCTTCGGCGACGATATGCCTCTGATATGAGCGATGAAGCAGCGGCGGCTCTCAAAGCGCAGTGTAAAGAGCAGTGGGAACGCTGCCTTTACACATCCAACACCCTCATGGTCTGGCTCCGTGCGCTGCGCATTACGCGTATCGTATTCGTCGTTGTACCTATCATCTTCGGTGCGCTCGCAAGTTGGGAAATTCTGAAGGGCGACAATCGGTACGAATACGTCACTGCCACCATGGCGCTAATCGCCGGGATCGTGCCGGCGGTGTATGCCGCCCTGAAACCTTTCAATTACCCACAATTTTGGGTCCGATCGTGGCGCCCAGCTCGATGTCGGTTAACCGCGATAGCCCGCGCCAGATCACGGTATTTCCTGGAGGCGGATCGCTGGCACGCGCTAAGTACCCTCCAAGCCGCGCGATCTTGACGACATAACGCGAGAGCGTGCTTCGTCGAGAGCGATCGCCACCTCTGTCTTTCACCAAGTGATCAAGAAGCCTGATTTCGGGATCTGTCAGCGCCGTCTGCGGTAGGGTATTCGGCGAGGAACGATTGAGCATCGTCATCCAGAAGACACGCCAACTCACAATGCAAAATACCGCGATCAGATTGACCAGACGCTCAGCGGTTCGCAATTTCGACTCCTCCGCCTTGCAGCCCGATTTGAGGATCTTATGGAAGACTTCGATCTTCCACCTCAACGCGTACCATCCGAGCTTCTCAATAGCGTCCTTGCGCGATTGGACCGGGAGATCAGTGAGGAGCTTCCACTCGATCTTCTTTCGCCGCTTCGGCGTTCCCCGCTCTTGAGCATGGATCACGGTTAGAGTGAGTGCGGGATATTTCTTCTGCTTGCCGATCGGCGGCAGAATTCGAAGCTTGCGGAAACGAATTTCGAGAAGCGCTTCATCCGGATCGCCTTTGTCGTCCTTGACCTCGATCCGATGTAGGCCTTTGACCGTAACCTCGTCCATTTCGTCGGCAATTGTATGATTGCCGTCTCCGGCAAGCCGATCAACACAGGTTCGCACCAGGAAATGCGTTCCAACCTCCTCGGCGAGGCAAAACAGCTCATAGATGTCGCTCTCGCGATCACCGATATGAACACATCGTCCAGGGGCCGCGAGAAGGTCGGTCGATTGCCGTAAATTCTCCAGCCAGCGGATGCTCTCCTTCCGCTCGATCGGAACACGTGTCGGATTGATCTTTCGCTTCAGCGCCGTCGTCCCCTTGAACTTCTTGCGTGTCCAGAACTTGATTGCCGTCAGTCCGAGCGGTAGCCCCTCGGTCGTCACGGCGAGGCTCGAATGCATCAGGATGCCGCACTGTGTACGTACCGCTGTAGGACCTCCTCTGTGTGTTCCAAGGCCGGTCAAGCCCGTAAAGCCAATCAGTTCCGGCCTGTCGCGCTTGAAGCTGAATTCCGTCGTGTCATGGAGCACAAGGATCGGCCCCTCCGTCGTCGTCACGCGACCGCGCGTCGCTTCGAAATGACCGCAAAGAATATCCGCCTCGTTGACCCGCTCGTTGGACAAGAAGCGATAGGCGGCCTTGGTGTTGGCCCAATCCTGACAAACCAGCGGGATGCTCTGACCCATGTCGCTCCCGATTTGTGCGAGCAGTTTGCCGAACCGGCGGCCAAGCCGCTCATCCTTAAACTCGCATCCCGCAACTTCTCGATCAACCCACGTCTCGATACCGGTCCTCGATCGCGGAGCACGCGCCTTCGCGCGCTCCTTCAATACAAAGCCCATCGAGCACCCCGCGCTTCCGAATCAAGTGCTCAACAAGGAATCACAACAGATTCTGCCGATTCAAGATTTTGTCCCGGGAGCGTCGTCTAAATCGGCCGTCAACTGTGGGTAATTGAAAGCCCTGAAACTCGATGAGCATCTGCCAACTGCCACACGGCTTGCAGGTGAGTACAAGAATCTCGAAATCTATTTCGGCGATCTCGCGGCGGTCGGCCCCCACAAACCATTCGACGTGTTCGAGGCTGAGTACAAGGAAGCCCGGACACGGCTGGAAAATGCCAACAACGAGGCGTATACGCCGCCAGAGTGGTGCTTCAAACGCGCGCGCGCCAAGATCCGGACCGGCCACTACACCTTCGGCGACGATCCTCCCAGATAAAAACGGCGCCATGATGGAAGCCCATTGCTTTAGGTCGACCGCGCCAGCTCAGCCATCACCGAACCAGCGTCGGATGGAAACCCCTCATCAGCCTACAGAACCTTTCGACCGCGAGGTCAGCTTTGTTGGGATGACAAGCAGAGCTGGTGTGCAGCGAGGTTATAAGCCTGACAGTAACTTTCCCCAAAGAGATAGGCGCCTTGAGCTGGGCCACTCTGAAGCTTGCCTCAGCCCGCCTAACCCTTCCCGCCATTGAAGCAAACGGAATGTGTCTCAGACGCTTCAATAGCTGCCGGAGATCAAACCTAGCTCGAGGAAAGTCTTGTCCTCCGGTGGAGGCAATCATCTTGGACGCTCATTGTCTCGCTTGTGATCACCCAGATCGGCATCGCCCCCCCGCTCCGTGTTGCGGCGACGGCTATTAGCGAGCTCCGCGAGCTCGTTCTTCAGCGCATGCCGGCGGGTCTCGACAGCGGGCATATCGTTGACGAATTGCCTAATCTGTCGCGCCAGCACATGATCTGCCGCCACTCCGGAGCGCCCTAGCTCGGCGGCATAGTCGAGATAACGCCGCCGGATCGCGTCCTGACGTGACTTGATCTGCTCGTCCCAGGGGTGTTTGGCAGTCCTACCGCCCCTAACCTCCGAAAGCACCTCCTTGCGGGCGAGCCGATCGACCTCGGGCGTGATCTTACGCTTGCGCATCGCGCGGATCGCCCCGCGATCGGCTTTTCGAACCCGTCCGCGGGTTCGCCGCGGCGTTGCCTCCGCCGCTATCCCGCGAAGCCGGAGTTCGCCGGCAAACCGTTCTCGCCAGGCCTGAAGATCCGCCTTGCGCGGATTGAGGCGTTTGCCGTCATGGCCCAGAGACCGAACGGTCAAGTGCACGTGGGGATGCTTGTCGTCGAGGTGCTGGACAAAGACGTAGTCGTGATTGTAGCCGAACGTCTCGATGGCAAATGCCCGGGCTGACTCCTTAACGGCGACCGCATCGGTGCCAGCCGGCATCGACAGAATGATGTTGATCGAAAGCGATCCATCACGTCGACGCCTGTCGTCGAGACAGGCATCATCCTCCCAGCGTTGCTGCAGATCTTTCAATCCGGAACGACCTGACAGCGTTGCGCCCTGCTCTGTTTCCGCATCGAGCTCGCCGTTTCGCGTGATGTAGGCCAAGTGCGACTTGAGATGCGCCACGCCCTTGGTACGACCGGTGATCTTGACCATCACCTCTGGTGCTCGGCGCACGATGCGCTCGAGCTTTGCACGCATCGCCGGCGTGAGGCCGCCGGGAGCGGCCGGATCGGGGATATCCCACTCGGCCCGCCGCGGGCGCCGATTGGGCGTTTCCCAGACATACGAGATCGGCGGAAGTTCGGACGCCAGGTCGTTCGGCCGCGGCGAGCGCCGGCTCATCGCCGTCCATCCCAATAATCTGCGTTGCCGTGTAGGGCATTGCGCAACTGCGCGAGCTCTCTTTCGATGACCAATTTGGCCTCTTGAATTGCGGACGGATCGGGCTCGACCGCCCTGCCCTGCAGCACGCTGGTGTTTGCGGCACGCGCGATCTGGTTGATGTTGCCGCCGACCCGGTTCAGCTCGCGAACGATCGCGCGAAGCGCCTCGTGCTCGCTCGGCGAATGCTGCACCGGTGATGCCAACCGCGAGCGCACCAGGGCGACGATCCAGCCGGTTCGGGTCATGCCGCGCTGATGTGACACTTCAGCGAGCTGCCGCATCTCGCTCTCGCGAAACCGCACCGTCACCTTCTCCGGTCGTCCGACAGGAAACTCCAAGATGCGCGGCGATGGTGCAGCTAGTGCCTCAGCAATGAGGCGCCGCAGCAAGGCGGATTTGCCGCCCTGGGTAGCTGCGAGAGCCGAGAACTCCGCCGCGACTTCGTCGGAGACACGAAGCGAGATTAGAGCCATGCACTCCAATCCCATTCGCGATGTAATACATCGCTGGCGCGAAGCCTATCCTGCACTAGAAAATGCGAATCTCTCCACCCCCTCGATGTTGGTTCAAACCAACCGGCTCGGCAATCAAAGCTCGGCATTTGCTGCAGGTGAGATCCAACCCAGGTGACGATCGATGCGCAACATTCCTCCGGGAGTGGCGCAGCCATCACCGCTAACCTTTGCATTGCTCGAACGCTGCGCGTGCGGATCGGCAACACGGGCACCGAGCATGTGGACCGCGGCTTTCCAGCAGCCTCCGGCTGCTGCGCTAACGCGCCATCCTTCGGATGGGAAATCCGCTCCGCCGGCATGCCAAGCGCAGCAGCCTTTCTGAGGAGACAGTCTAAGGCCAGCTTCATGCGAAAATGATCTCTTCGATCGTGATGGTCGATGCCGGCACCTCTTCCGCTTCTTCTGCGCCATCGATCAATAGCACGGCATGGTGTGAGCCTTGGGACGCGAGCCGATCGACGAGAAGACAGCCGGCGCGATCTTGGTGGCGCACTCTGATCGTCACTGATGAACTTATTCGCTCATTTCGATAGACCGAAGGCTTGGAGCGTTTCTCCGCGGCCGCCGTTACACGGTCTCTCTCTATGGGGCGCAATGCTACTTGCGGCGCGATCGGGCCTCGTGCCGATTGAGCTCCAGCGGCACCTTCGCTATCAGCATGGGAGCCGCCAACTCCGCTGCGAACTTTCCGAGCCAGCTGGCGGGCGTGGGCGTCGGTAAAGCTCCCCTGCGCGGCGCATATAGTCTCGACGGCGTTGGGCTGCTCACGCCAAGCCTGGTAGAGTTCATACACAGCACGAATTGACGAGCCGGCAAGCTTCGACCGGAGAAATTCCGGCATACTTTGGACCGACGCGTAGCGAGACACCCAGTCTCTGGGCTTGCCGAGCTTGCGCGAGATGTCCGCTTGGCTATCACCCTGCCCCAAGCGGTCCGCAATGAATGCCGCAATTTCGGGGGCATTGAGGTCATCGCGCTGGATGTTCTCGATCATCTGAATGTAGCGATCCGCAGAACCAACGGCATGAATCAAGGCCGGGATTTCACGGAGCCCGGCGCGCTTGGCAGCGCGATACCGCCTCGCACCCATGACGATCACGTACCGGCCTTCATCGGTCCCTTGCCGCAGCACGATTGGTTGCAGCACGCCATGCTGAAGGACCGATTCCGCAAGCTCATCGAGCTTCTGCTCGTCGAAGCTGCGACGGGGCTGGCCTGGATCTTCGTCAATGCGATCGATGGAGATGGAAGTCGGTCCCCGGGTTGCGGCGACACCATCTTCCGCGGCGTCGATGAGCTGCTTAAAGCTGAGATCAAGCGCCATGTGCCGTCTCGTTCATCTGCGCGACGATCTTGGCGAGAACATCACGGATTTCGCGACCAGCCTCCTGCGCAGAGCGGCGCTTCAGCTTCCAGACCGGCAGGCGTTCCGCGACCGCTTCGGCGTAGCCATCCCTTGCAACGATCTGGCCGGGGAACACGTATTTGCCGGCCTCGCGCAGCAGTTGCTCAAGATGCGTCCTTTGACGGGGCGATTTCGTATTGAAGTTTGAAGGCAGCAATCCGAGGAACTTCGTATCCTGGCGGCCATAACGTCTCTGCACGCCGATCACGGTCTGCATCAGACCTTTGACGCCCTTGATCGAATAGTCCTCCAGATAGATGGGGGCCAGCACATGCGACGCCGCAACCAAACAACCAACACTGCGTAGTCCAAGTGATGGAGGCGTATCGATGACGCAGGCGTCGAACTGATCTGACGCGATAGCGAGATTCTCTTGCAGAGTCGTTATGGCGGCGGCATTGCTGCGATCAAGATCAGTCAGCGAGCTATCGGCTGGCGCGAGTGTTAGGCCTTCGTCTTCTCGAGGTGCGATCCGTATCCCCGGCTTGAACAGATCCGCGGCTAACGTTGAACCGGCATAGTGCCTCAACGTATCCGACGCGTTACTCTGTGCATCCACGTCGATCACGAGAACGCGGAGATTCGCCTCCGCCATGAACCAAGCCAAATGCACAGCAAGCGTCGTCTTGCCGACCCCGCCCTTTTGATTGTTGATGACAATGGTCTTCATCTCAAAATCCGGAATGGGTCTGGCGGCGCTGGGTTCATGTCCTCGTCCATCGTTTCGTGGAGGTGTTGGTTTGAACCAACAGCGATTGCGAATCCGATCACCGGAACGATCCCGAAATTCGCCCGGCGAATCCCCTGCCAGAAGAGTCAGGTCAGTACATCGCCAACGTAAGGAACAAATTCCGGCAGGGGCGGCTGGGACCGTGCTCGTTGCTGGACCACTGCTGTCGACACCGTCGCGAGAGGATCGTCACGCGAATGCGCGGAGACCGCTTGCGGGCTCCGGGAGCGCCGCCGGGCGGCGCGAGTAGAGCTGTCCCCGGAGGGGCTCGCCCAAACGATCAACACAGTATCACCGGTAGACTGGCCTTATTGGCCGGGGCCCCACTCTCCTTCTTAAGCATTGGCGCCCATTCAATTCGGCCAATTCGGGGGGGCATGTACTGGATGAAAGTCGTGTCTGAGGGCTTAGGCGTTCTGAGTTTTATGCTTTTGCTCGCTAACATTATAGGCATCTGGAGAGCAGTTGCAGTCTACCGAGTTCTAGCTGTCGTACTCATAGCTCAGGCCGTCATGTCCTCTCGGTTATTGCCAGTCCTCGTAAGGATTGGATTGAGCCCGCAATAACCACGGAATTGGTCGCCCTTTGTGCACTCGAAAGGGAACGTGCCTCGGGCGCGAAGGCTCTAGACCCGGCGACAAACCAAGCAATCGTGGGGAAAACCCTATTCTGCAAGCGCTCCGGAAAACTTGCCAATCCTTGCAGAGTAGCGCTGCGAATCCCTGATCTTCGATTCAGCATCGCCGCATCGAGCTATCGGCGAAGCCGACCCTGTTCAGAGAAGTTTCGCTGATCCGCAATTGGGGTCGATCGGCACGAATGGCCAGACCATGGTGCAGACCATCGACGGCAGTGCAGAGGCAGTCGAAGCGTTCGAACGGCTAAAACGTACCAAGCGGAGGCGCGATTATGCTGCTGCGGGCGGAAAACTGTCATAGTCTGGCAATTTTTCGGGGATTACGGCATCTGCTTGTGATGCCGACTCTATCTGTTCCACGACCTTGATGTCAGACGAGCAAAATCGAAACAACACGGAGCTCGTCCGATGACGACTGCCAATGAGATCGCTGAAAAGATTGCAGCCGAGAACGACCTGACAAAGGCTCAGGCGAAGTCCATTGTCGATAGCGTGTTCAAGGCCATCGCTGATGCAGCCGTAAGCGGAGCCGAGACCAGCCTTCCTGGGTTCGGAAAGTTCAAGGTCAAGGATAGCCCTGCCCGTGAGGGTCGCAATCCCTCGACCGGCGCAGCGATTGCGATCGCAGCCTCGAAAAAGCTGACGTTTACACCTGCCAAAGCCATGAAAGATGTTCTGAACGGAGCAGCGGCCCCTAACGACGGTGCCTCCTAAGATGCAAGACGAGGGGGCTTATGCCCCCTTCCCCGGCTGCAAGCGCTTCGTCGCGTTGGCGGATGAGTTCGGCTAGCTCGAGCTCGAGCGTCTTGCGCTCCGCCGACGTGAATACGCAGTCGCGCAGCTCGGCTCGCAATTCTTCAATGATGTCGATGGTCATGATCGCATCTCCAGTCGAAGGGAGCGGGCCCCGCCTTGCGGCGGAGCCCACTGGCTGAGCCTCAGTCCCGGTTCGGCCGGGACCAGATCAGTTGGAGGCCTTCCGCACCTTCGACCTCGGTCAGGGTGGCGTAGATCGGGGCGGGGAAGCTCGGATCGTCCAGCTTGACGGAGAGGTAGTCGCGCTCGGTGTCCTTGGCGGTCTTCTGCCAGGCCGCACCCAGCTCGACGTTGCCTGAGTAGATGCGGAAGTGCGGTCCCTTGTCGGAAGGGTTCTCGACGCGGATCAGCTTGGCCTTGACGTTGAGGTTGAGCGTCTTGATCGCGCCGGAGAAGCCATTGCCGGTGGAGGTGAAGGTGCCGATGGTAGCCATTGTCTCATTTCCTCGGTTTTCTCGGGCCGCGCCTATCGCGACCTCGATGGCGGTCGTGAGACCGGAGGCGATCGACCTGCACCCAAAGGGCCGAAATGAAATGGAGGGCGGCCGGCAGCGACTTTCTTGGACCGCGAGGAATGGCGCGCAGCGCCAGGGGAAGAAAGTCGAGGACGGGCGTTGCAGGGACAAGATCGAGAGCCCGCAAAGCGGGATCGGCCTTCGGTCAGACCAGCCTCTATCGAGGACGCAGATGGGTGCGCCCGTCGCGAAAACACATGGAATAAAGGCAGGTGGCCCTATCGGCTATTCGGGTCTCAACGCAACGGGCGTCGGGCGAAACGTAGTTCACCTCAGCAGGCCACCTAAGTGCCGCGTCATCCCTTACGAAGGGAACCTGTCGCTGTCAGCAACATCGACGCACCTGTCGAAGTGGCCATCCCAAGATCGATATCGAGGCTGCCGACGTTCTCGCCATGCGGCTGCAAGTCCGTCCCCCGCATCCACGCGACCGACACTGCGAGGCGTGAGACAGATGCTAGCGTCGCTGGACTTGCGGGCCGCCGAGTCCGGGGCGATTCCACCGGCACGCGCGATGGAATGAAGCTCGGCGTGCGGGTTGCAACGCCACAGCATTGGTGCGGGTTGTGAGCACGATCGACGTCAACAGCGATCCGGCTGCCAGGCTCGATTTCGGTTCGAACGTTACTTGGCCGGCGGCCGCAGCGGGCTATCCGCCCATTTCCCGGCGGCGGGATCGAGCAGCGGATCGTCTTCGCAGGCCAGGCAGACGTAGCGCGGCCGGCCCGGCGCGATGTCGTCGGGCACAGCCGTCATCGGCTTCCCGCACTTCGGGCACAGCTTCCGGCTCAGGTAGAACGGAGTCATGGTTTTTCCCTGCCGGGCACCAGCTTAGTTCCCAGTGCGCCGCGAGCACAAGTAGATCGCCGAAACTTGTCTGTATGCACCAGACCGCTTGACGTGGAGCGCGTCCAGCATTGAAATCCGGCTTTCAGTGATGTTGCGGGGGGTGGCGTCGTGGAAGAATTTTACAGGAGCTTCGCGAAGCGGGCGCGCGATCTGGCCGAGAACGCGGACCCGTTCACCAGGCGGCGACTACTCGACCTGGCCCAGCGATACGATCTCAAGAGCAAACCAGGATCACCCGGCGGACGGTCCATCCCCCCGCCGCGCGCAACGCCACCGACAGTGCTGTTCGCCGGCTCCGGCGAGTCCTAGCGAAAAGGTCGCAGTGCAGATCGTGGGCCGCTCAACCGCCACATCGTGGGCGCATCGTTAGTCGATGTTCTGCCGCTCCCCGTCTCCTTCCTTCACATCGCACCAGGGTGCCTCCCGCGCCCTCCGGCGGCGGCATCGCTTCTATCGAACCATCGAACACTTCAATCGCGCCCGCAGTGCAGTTCGCGTCCCGCGGTTCCGGAGACGCAGTCGCAGGGCGTCGGAACGCCCGCTCGCTGCTAGGAAACCTGTTTATCATTCGCAGTCTTTTGCTTCTTCCAGAGCGCCATGATCTGCGGTCCGATGGAATAATTGCCGGCCCTAGCTTTCGCCGTAAGACCCCGCAGGTATCCGCCCGGGCTTTTGACTTCCGCCGAGCGTTGCAGGATCGCGGCGACCGTAACCGCTGCATCGCTCTCTCCCATCGCGTCCACGGCGTCTTCCCAGGCGCTCGGGCTGACCCCCAGCGCCGATCGAACAACCGCGGCCGTCGCGATGAATTCGGGCCAGCTTCCGATTCCTGTCCGCGAGTACATCGCGATGTCGGGGCAAGCTTTGAGGATCAGCCCCAACGGGAATCCCGTCGTCTGTTGGCTCCTCCTCTCCGGCACTGGTTGGGTTTCACCGATCGGCCCCCCGCCTTTTTGAGAGGCTGGTTCAAGTTCAATAGAGGGGTCTGGATTTGAATTCTGATAGTGCGCGCCAGAATGGCTGTCATTGCCGTCCGTTTTCTGTGCAGAGAGATGGGAATCCAACAGCTTGCCCGCCTCTGCGGCGAGACGCTCCAGGCTTTCGGCAAGAGGTTCGAGGAGGCCCAGCCCGACCACGCGCGGCAAGCGGCCACTGAGGCCGGCGAAGCGCCTCCGGACACCCACCCAGTCGCCCTGGGCCCCCTCCTCCGCCGCGACGGCAATCATCTTGGCGATATCCCGCCGGAGTATCGAGACACGCTCGCGCGCCAAGGCAATGGTGCGACGCTCGAGCCTCACCTCGTCGGCCAGACGATCGAACTCATCGGCCCGCGCCACGATCGGCGTCAGATCGAACCCGAACGCCTGCTCGATTGTGCCATCGCCAGATCGCCGAGCGTATCGCTTTCCGTTGGGGCTATCGCGGCGGATGATGAGTCCCGCGTTGACCAGCGCGAAGAGATGCCGGCGGAGCGTGGTCCCTGCCATGCCGTGCGTACGCTCGCTCAGAGACGCGTTCGAGGGAAAGACAACGAGGTTGCCAGGGGTGAGAGCCGTCTCCGGTAGACACGTCAGCAAGCCGTTGAGCACGGTCAACGCACGATCCGAGATATCGAGCCGCTCCCTCGCATCGGTGATCGCGCGGAAGATCTTCCACTTGTGAACTACTCTGTCTTCAGGGCATGCCTTCGCGGCCGCCTGGCTCGCCACCATGGCAAGCGTCAGCGTCCGCCGCCCGAAGGGCGTCGTTGGGTGACTGTCGGTCATGTTCTTCGCCTTTCCAGGCAAAGAAAAAGCGCTCGGCGAATCGATACCGCAGCAAATACGCTTGACTGGGATTCGCGTCCGTGATTCTCTAAGGCTGCTTACACGTTAGAGAAGGCTTCCGGGCGGAGACGTTTCGGGGGCCTTTTTCTTTGCGTTCTACTCCTCTGTTAAAAATCGATACGCCTACTGATCGCGCGGCAAGCCTTCTTTGCTGGCTGCGCCATGTTCTGCAGGAGCCTCGGGAAGCGCGCCTACGCAGTTCCCTTGAGGTACTCCACGTAGAGTTCACCTAGTCGCCCTACGACGAATTCGCCGAAGCCCGGGGCGACCTTCTCGTTTACCGCGAGGGTGGTTTTTTCCGTTTTCCGGTCGATCGAGGCGACTGCCTTGCCGTCGGCCGATGTCCAAGACTCGGGTTCCGTTCGCTGCGGCCTGGGCGCAAGCGCTGCGCAAACGGCAAGGAAGCGCGCATCTGAATCTTTACTGCGAAAGGGCTGGCTCGAGATCAGCGGCGCCAAGTCGCCGATTGCATCCCTCCCCTGGAGCAAGGCTTCGAGCTCCATCCACCGTCTCCGGCCAGTTTTCGGCGCTGGGCCGATTGCCTCGATCAACGCACGCGGAATGGCGCGGCCGACCGAGATCAGGCGGGAGAGTTCGGTCTTGTCGACGCTGAGGGCGGAGCCGATCGTGTCGCGCTTGAACTCGCGGTCCTCGAGAGTGACGGCGTATATTGCCCTCTCGATGAACGAAAGATCCTTCCGTTCGCCGTTCTCCTTGCCTTGCGCCACCACGAGCTCTTCGTCGGTCATCTTCCTGATGACCGCACGGACCGGCCTTCCGAGCGCCTTCAGCGCCCTCACCCGGCGATGTCCGTAAGCCGTCTGATAGCGGGCCGGCTGACTCGGATGAGGACGCAGCAGAACGGGAACGAGCTGGCCGTTGGCGGAGATCGATTGGACCAGAGCCTCATGCTCCTCGTCCGTACCAGGCATCCGGTCGGGTACGATCGATGCGTCGATCAGCGAGGGATCGATTTCGAGCACTGTCTCGCCATTGGCGAACCGATCGGCCAGCGCTCTCGCCGCTTCGCTCTCGGCCGACAGTCGCTCAAGCGATCGGCCCATCGCTCCGACGACCCCACGCCCGCCGAGGGTCGGCTGGGGTGCCCTCCCCTCCTCCGTCCGCGGCGCGCTCGGAGCGGCTTGCACGGCATCGTTCAGCAGATCGCTGAGTAGGTTCTTGCGTCCCATCAGGCTCTCCCCCAGGCCGCTTGCATGAGATTCTGGATCTCCCCATTGACGCCGTCGAGCGACTCCATCGCGCGGTCGTAGGTCGATCGCGTGAACTGTTCGCGCGGCACCTCGTAGAGGGTCTGCTTGGTGATGCCGGCGTCGCTGATCGCAGTGCTTTTCAGCATCATGTTTGTGATCATGCGATCGCCGAAAAGCGATCTCATGAATCCGACCATCTGCGCCTGGGGACCATCGCCAGGTTCGTAGCGAGTGACGAGATATCTCATCCAATCGTAATTCATGTTGCCGCCGGCTTTCGCGACGACTTCCAGCAAGTCCGAGGTCATCAGGAGAAATTGCGACATCGACATCACGTCGAGCATCTGGGGATGCACCGGGATGAGGACCGCGGTCGCGGCGCATAGCGCCGACAGCGTGAGAAATCCCAGCTGGGGCGGACAATCAATGACCACGGCGTCGTAATTCGCCTCCACCGACCCGAGCACCGTCGCCACCCTAGCGAAGAAGAGTGGATCTCCGGACTGCCGCTGGGCCAGAGCCTTGGGCGTCTCGTGCTCGAACTCCATCAGTTCGATGTTTGCTGGCACGATATCCAGGAGCGGGAAGTAGGTCCGTCGGATGATGTCGCTCAGTTCGCGGCGGCTGTCGTCGTAGCGGATGGCACCATACAAGGTGCCGTTCTCTTCGACGTCGAATTCGGGCTGGTATCCATGTAGCGCCGACAAGGACGCCTGAGGATCGAGGTCGACGGCAAGAACGCGATATCCCTGCAAGGCGAGGTGCTGGGCCAAGTGTGCCGCGCTGGTGGTCTTGCCGCTGCCTCCTTTGAAGTTGACGACGGCTATGACCTGCAGGTGCTCTCCTTCCCTGCGCGTCGGCAGATATCGGCGCGAGGCCTTTCCGGTCTCGTCGAGATAAGTCCGAAGGGCCTGGATGTCGCCCAAGGAATAGAGTCGTCGGCCGGCCGGCCCGATCTCGGGATCGGGCCCCTTCTTCTCGAGCGACAACTGCCGCAAATAGGAGTCGTTCACGCCGATCAACTTGGCCGCTTCGCCGGACGAGAATCGACGTAAGGTTTTGGCGGCTTTCGGCGGGAAGAGTTTCAGCCTGTGGGCGACAAGCTTCGCCGACAGCTCGCGAGCGTCCGCAGCGATCAGTTCATGGATCGCGCGAGGCTCATTTAACGCCGAATGATCGGCGGCAGTTTGTTCCGTCAAAGACACGGCGGCATCTCGTGGTTACGACATTTTGCCGAAAACTCTACATTCGGCGTTAGTAACTCCGATTCTGTATCGCTCGGCAATGAAGAAAGGGTTAACGAGACATTAAGGCGGGACGGCGCTGGCTAGGCCAACGAACCAGTCGTGCAAAGGCCGAGCTCTGCGTGTATCGCGATTCAACGGGGCAGCGACAATGCGGTCGCAAAGCGGTCCCCCCGCTCTCGGCGAAGTTCGCCCGCAATCACCGTCAGCTATCTAAAACGTGGCGTCGGCCAGACTGCTCGACGTCGAACTCCTCAAGCACCGCAGGAGTCGTTCGGCGCCACCAGCTACAACATCGCGGCTCCCTCGCCGCCAAGCATCCTGCCGTGGAAGACCCCTCCACGTTCAGAAATCATGACGGCGCCATGAAGATTTCTTCCGCCGAGCAGTAGGCGGCTGCCAGCTCAATGCAGTCTTTGTCTGGGATAGAAAATCTTTGAAGCGCGCGTGATGGAAGTTCTCGGCCCGTGACGAGATGAAGGAGCTTACGATCACAAAAGGAAAGCCCTTCTCTCTAGGACTTCCGAGCGACACACCGGGCGTCGCCAACTTTCTTCGTGGGCTGAGCCGGCTTTGGTCCTTTCGAGCCACTCTACTCCCCGCATCGTCTGCACCAACCGCAAGACGATGCCCCATGTCGGCATCGAGCCAGCGCAGAACCTCATCGCCATCAAAGATCGGCCCGACCAGAGAAGGGTGCCTATCGATCTAGTCTCGCACCAGCCGGACATTGGATGACGGCCGCGAGCCGAACACCTTCATGGGCGTATTTCCGAGGACCTCATTCGGACCACCCAAGCGAACTCTCACATCTTCGACCTGCCCGCGGCCCATGCGCCCCATTAGAGTCGAATTCCAAAAGGCTTTCAGCGGAAGGGCCGGCCAGTCAGCGGAAGGGCCGGCCAGGCTCTTACCAGACGTGCCCGCCGCAGCTGTGATCGAACATGTTCCCGAGACCAATCTCGGAATTTTCGATTTTCGGTCGGCCCAGGCCTGCTGGTCAAAGAAACCTTGCCCACAGATTGTCGAGTTTGGCGAACCGGATCGGATGTGGAGGGCTCCACCCATCAAGGTCTGGCCCCTTCTTCCAGCCGCTTTTTTCTAGAGCGAGGGACCGCGTGATGTAGTGCATTGGAAAAGTTGACCGCGGTCAACTTTCCCAAGGCACCGAAGGCCGGACTTCCCTCGTAATCCTGCGCGAAGTCAGCACCTCGCCCAGTGTAGGAACCCTACCTCGCGCGAGCACTATCCGGTATCATGACACCTGTTCGTGCCCCCTTTGCGCTTCCGGACCCGAAAGTTGACCGCGGTCAACAAGCTGGAGAAAATCTGAGCATCAGTGCGCGACCTCGAATCCCAGGGGCAGGCTCTCCTTTGGAGCGAAGATTCATTCCGCGCCCTAGGGGGCCTGGTCCGATTTAGCGAATCTCGAGGTCGCAAGGCCATGGAGCCGCACCAGCGTACTGGTCCGAAGGAAAGTCAAAGGCGGAGGAACTTCAATCGGCGTTAACCATCCGATGCCGCTAAACCACCCGTGAGGAGACAATTGGGGTCGGCCTTCAAGTGGTGTATCCGGCGTGCTATATAAGGATACACAGCGGCGGATAGAGGAGCGCCCGATGGCTTTCCATATCAAGAATCCCGAGACCGACGCGCTGGCCCGCAGGGTCGCCGCGCTCAAGAAGATCGGACTCACCGAGGCCGTGCATACGGCGCTTGCCCACGAGTTGGAGCGCGAGCAGGGCAAGCCCTCCCTGGTCGATCTGGGCGTACAGTTCTGTCGCGATCTCCGGGCCAGGAGCAATCCGCAAAAGGGCAAGCCCGCAGACAAGGCGTTCCGCGACGGCCTTTACGGGGACGATTGATGTTTATCGATGCCTCGGCGCTGACCGCCATGCTGACCGACGAAAATGAAGCGCGGGAGCTGTTGGCGCGCCTTCATCAAGCGGCTACGCGCCTGACCTCGCCGCTGGCAGTGTGGGAGGCTGCGATTGCCGTAGCCCGAGTGCTTGATCTTCCCATCTCTGAGGCTAGCGAAGCGGTCGAGAGTTATCTGGCGCTGATGGAGATCAAGTTGGTGCAAGTGCCACCCGAAACGGCCCGGATAGCGCTCGACGCCTTTGACCGTTACGGCAAGGGGCGGCACCCGGCACGCCTCAATTTCGGGGACTGTTTTGCCTATGCCTGCGCTCGCCACTTAGGGGAGCCTTTGATGTTCAAAGGCACCGATTTCCCGCAGACTGACATCGAAGCTGCATGATGCCGTCGGCGCAGGAGTGCTCAGGGGCAGGTAGGTCGGGAGATACAAATCCTGGCCGACGATCGGCCGGCGTTTAGAAGAGCAGGGGCCTTCCGAAGAAGGCGGGACTGTCTCAAACCATCAAAATCGATGGCAGCACACGACCCTGTCGGATGGCGCAACTGGCTAGGGTTAGCGCTTGATTTCAGGCCCTGGGCCGCGGAAGCCACTGACTTTGTGTTCTGACGTCCAATCTTGTCGATAAGAGAGGCTAGCAAGACAACAGAAAGCGGCTGTCGCTATGACGGAATCTATCTGCCTGATAGATTCCGTTTCAACCGCACCTATTAAGGTTATCAAGCCCTTGCTCTTCGGCTACAAAACGCCAGATCCGTTGCCCTGGGCCGCTATTGCTGGCCCGCTTGCGACCGCCGAGGACGCGCTTGCCCGGCTCGACGAGCGCCTCGCAAAGAGCCCAATTCGGGATGGGTGGATCAGCCGAAACCACTTCACCGATGCCTGCGCCAGTCTATGGCTGGAGGGCGAACTCGTCCACCTCGAAGATCTGGTTCTCCATGACGCCGGCATGGATATCCGCGCACCGACCCATGAGCTGACTCGGGCACGCGCCGTACTGCGCGCCCGCCGTCGCATCGTCCGGGAAAAGCCCAACTGGGCGTTGTCACCGGCGGGCCTTGCCGCCTTGCGCGGCCTGGACGGGACGGGCGACCTGGATGAGGTAGGGGGCGAGCGCGAAGAGGGTGGAGCAGGGGATTGCGATGCGAGGGAGGCCGGCGATGTGCTGGAGGCAGCGCTCGCACCAACCGCAAATGACGATGGGCTGTCTGAGGCGCTCGCTGCCGTCGATGCCGCGATGGCCAAGACCGATCGCGCCCTCGCCAGCGATAGCCCGAGTCAGTTCCGTCGCGCGACCGATCGCGATCCGCTGGTCTACGACATCGATTGGGACGAGGACGCGCGCCTAGCCGCCTGGCGCGACAGCCTTGATGAAGCCCGCAGCCTGCCGCCGACGCTCGCGGCGGCCATTGCCGCCGATGCATGGCGCAGCATCGAACCGCTACAGCACAGGCCATGGCTCGGCCAATTGCTAGCGGCGGCACTGTTGCGTCAACGCGGTAAAACACGCTCGCACCTTGGCTGCCTGCACGACGGGCTGAAAACCATCCCGCGCGAGCGGCGCCGGTCGCGCGACACCGCGACGCGGCTTGTAGCGGAGCTAGATGCGATCACGGCTGCAGCCGAGGCCGGATTGAAGGCGCACGATCGCTGGCTCAACCAGCGCACTCTCCTCCTTCGGAAACTAACCGGTCGCCGATCGACTTCCAAACTGCCGGCGCTCGTCGACTACGTGTTGACCCGCCCGGTCGTCTCTGCCGGCATGATCGCTGAAGAATTGGGAATCACGTCACGCGCGGCGTTGAGCCTGGTGATCGAGCTCGGCCTGCGCGAGGCCACCGGGCGAGGGCGGTACCGGGCTTGGGGAATCGTCTAGGAGACCTCGGGGCGGCCGATACAAACCGCACCGCGCTCGAGCGGTTGGCCGACATGCGCGCGTTCAAGATCTTAAACATCGTCGTCTCTGTCTTTTGTCAGGCGAAGGCCTCGCCAATAGCGAGGCCTTCTTGCGCAGGGTTTCAGTCGCGGCTCGGGCGAGACCAGATGAGCGAGTGGCCTTCCTCGCCTTCGATCTCGACCAGCGTCGCGTAGATCGGCGCCGCAAAGCTCGGGTCATCGAGCTTGACCGAGAGATAGTCGCGGTTCTGCTCCTGAGACTTCTTCTTCCACGCGGCGCCGAACTCGGTCTTATGCGGTGCACCGCAAATAGAGAGCGTTTTTAGATTGGCGGCGCGGCACCTACGCTTCAAAGTGGGCCGCTGTGAGTGCGCCGGTAATCTAAAAACGTGTTGGACGAAGCCGCCTAGTGCGCCGGTGCCGCTATGGAAATTGGATGCTGCTTCCCAGCGGACAGCGCCGTCGCTGTGGCTTCGGGAAATGCTGGATGCGGTCTTGATCGCGAAACATTCTAATCGAGATATGTTCTCCCGTGCGGAAAGACCGGCGGCGCTTGCGCTTGGAGAGCTTGATGCCAGAAGCGCGACAATAGGATGCCTGCTGCCAATCTTGGCAGATTGAAAGAACGGTGATCAATGATTGGAAAATCTCGACCGTCATGAAGTGTCCGGAAAAGGTGGGTCTTGTGACGCAACAGGCGCGAGCACCTCGATGCACACCATCTGCCCTTGACTGCAAAAGGGACATTCCCGCAGGGAAACTCCGGTCAGCTCCTCGACCTTGTCGCGATAATCGCGCTCTTCCTTCGGTTTTACCGGCGTATCGGACTGCTGCATTCCGAGCAGTTCGCGGCAGCGGGCGAGCTTTTGCTTGCGGTAGCGGTTACCCATGAATCCGTAATAACGGATGCGCTGAAATCCCTCGGGCAAGACATGGACGAGGAAACGCCGGATGAACTCGCCGGCCTCGAGCGTCATCACCTTTTGCCGGCTCTCGTTGCGATAGTCTTTCCACCGGAAGCGTACCTCGCCATCCTCGATATCGACGATCCGGTTGTTGGCGATGGCCACCCGGTGTGTGTAGCGTCCGACATATTCCAGAACCTGCTCAGCGCCCGCGAAGGGTGGCTTGGCATAGACCACCCAGTTGACCTGGCGAGCGGGATCCAGATAGCGCCGGAATGCGACGGGATCGTGCAGCCGTTCCAATGACGAAAAGAAACGCAACTCGCCGGCATCGAATGCCCTTTGCAGACTTTCGAGAAACAGTCGGCGGAAGAGTCGGGAGAGCACGGCGACTGGCAGGAAGAAGCTGGGACGGCACGCGATCCAGCGGCTCCCGTCCGGCGACAGCCCGCCACCGGGCACGACGCAGTGGAGATGGGGATGATGGCTGAGATTCTGACCCCAAGTGTGAAGCACCGCGAAAAACCCGATCTCCGCGCCGAGATGTCGCCGATCGGCAGCGATGGTGCGCAACGTCTCGGCGGCTGCGTGGAACAGGATTTTGTAGACCGTGCTGGCATTCTGGAAGGCAATCGCGGCGATCTCGCCGGGAACGGTGAAGACGACATGGAAATACTGCGTATCGAGTAGCTCTTCCCGCCGAGCCTCGATCCATTCCGCTCGGGCGAGCCACTGACACTTGGGGCAACTGCGAGAACGGCAGCTGTTGTATGCGATCCGTCGTTCGCCACAGCGGTCGCACTGTTCGATATGGCCTCCGAGCGCTGACGTTCGGCAGCGCTCGATGGCAGTCATTGCTGCGCGCCGTTCCGTCGATAGCGAGGCCCAGTGCTGCTCTCGCCAGGCAGCACCGTAGCGGCGGAATATATCCGCGACCTCCGGACCTGAGCGGCCCATGAGATCGGCCGTCAGAAATGTTCTGGCACTGGCGGCGAGGAGGCCTTGGGGATTGGACGTGGCAGCAGTTCAAGCGGACTCGTCGCCGCGCAGACCTTGTTGGTAGAGATCCGAAGATACTGAGCGGTCGTTGACAGGCTGCGATGGCCGAGCAGGAGCTGGATGGTGCGGAGATCAGTTCCGGCTTCGAGCAGGTGCACCGCAAATGCGTGCCGCAGCGAATGCGGCGTTACCGGCTTGGAGAGTTTCGACACCCGATGTGCCTTACGGCAGGTGGCATCCACGGCGCTTGTTGATATCGGCTCTCCAACAGAAGCGCCGGGAAACATCCATACCCCTGTGGGCCGCACGGCGCGCCAATAGTTCGTCAGCACCTCCAGCAACTTGGCCGAGAGCATGACGTAGCGGTCTTTCTGTCCCTTGCCCTGCTCGACGCGCAGCACCATGCGCTGGCGGTCGATAGCCTCAGGCTTCAAGCGGGTGGCCTCAGAAATACGCAGGCCAGCGGCATAGCATGTCGTCAGAATCGCCTGGTGCTTGAGACTTTCGATACAGCCAAGGAAGTGCAGCACCTCCTCGGGGCTGAGAATGACGGCCAGTGTTTTTGGCGCCTTTGGGCACGGAATGATCTGGTCGAAATCCCAATCCAGGCCGAGCGTGACGCGGTAGAGGAATCGAAGCGCTGCGACGGTCACGTGCACCGAACGTGGCGCTAGCTTCTTCTCGTTCGTCAAATAGACCTGGTAAGCGCGGATATCCTCCGGGCCGAGCAAAGCTGGCGATTTAGCGAAATGCCGGGCGAACTGCGAAACCTGCAGCAAATACGAATCCTGCGTGTGTTGCGACAGGTTGCGGACCTGCATGTCTTCCATCATGCGTAACCGAAGCGAGGTCATAGCGAACTCCTTGACAAGAGGGACGCTGCGCGCGGGCAGCAACACCATCTTGCCAAGGGCAAACGCTTCTGAAATGTGGTGGATTACGTCGGTGTCCGGGTGGTGCCGGGGCAGAGGCACAGGCTGGCTTCAAGGGAATACCCCGCGCTCAACGCGGGACACCCTCCCGCGGAGCGGGTTCGTCCAAGGCAGATTATGCGGAGCAGAGCGTTATGCGGAGCGGTGTGCCGTGAACGTAGGTTTTTCGGGACTTTGTCCAGCGCGGCACTCCGCATAATCTCGTGAAGAGGAGCCGCGGCGCCCCGCGCGAGGCGAGGCGTCGCAAGCTTGCGGATCACCGCGACCAGACCAATGCGTAGCCGTCATCGACCGCGACGAGGTTGGCGAAGATCGGCGCCGGGAAGGATGGGTCGTCGAGCTTCACCGAGTGGTAGACGGTGTTGTTGTCCTTGGAGGTCCGCTGCCACGCGGCGCCTATCTCGACGTCGCGGAACATCACGCGCAGGTTCGGAGCCTTCTCGTTCTCGGAGGGTTCGGTCGGAAGCAAGCGTGCCTTGATGTTGAGCGAGAGCGTCTTGATGGTGCCGGTGTACGAGCCGTCTTCGGCGCGGGTGAAGGTGCCAATCTGAGCCATGGTAATCTCCTGTTGCTGTTCCAAGCCCGCGACCATCGCGGCCTTGATGGCGATCTCTGAGCGCCGCAACGACCGTCCCGCAGCCTTGGCCCGCAGCGAAGCGGAGGATGGCGGATTGAGCGATCTTGTTGCCTCGCGAGGAATGCCGCCGCTTGGCGGCAGGGGAAGAAGATCGCGAAGAGCCATTGCGGGTAAAGGTCGGTGAGCGCAGCGAGCGTATTGTGGCGCGCGATCCGCCAGCAAAAAGGCCGCTATGGACGTGGGCCCAACAGCCCGACAGGAGGGCACCGGCTCAAAATCTTCAACCGCGGTGATTGCGACACCACCACGGCAACAGGAGCGCGATCGAGGCACGGCGGTTGGATTCCGCCGTCCCCGATCCAACGGAGAAGTGCGCGATGCTCATCCAGATGAGCACCGGCATGCCGCCGCGTCGGATCTGACCCAAGGAATGCCGCAGTGACAGTAGTCAGCTCGGCGTCTCTCACCCCGAAGATAGAGATGTGTCCTCCAGCAGCGAGGCGATCAGCGCGTCTGGTGCCTTGAACCGTCCGCGGCGCAGCTCGGGCAGAATGACCGCTTCCACCGCCTCGAGCTTTTCGGATGGATCCATGCGGAGGTAGACCTCGGTCGTGCGGATGTCGGCATGCCCGAGCCACAGGGCCCACTTTCCGGATGTCGCGAGTGGCCTGTAGCATGATGACCGCGCAACTATGCCGGAGCTGATGCGGGGAGACGCTCCGATGACGCAGCGATGTGCAGGTCTCGGCCGCCTTGCTGACGTGCTTGTCCAGCACATACTCGAAGCCCGCACGGGTCATGGGCTCATTCTGTGCATTGACGAAGAGCTCCGGGACGCGAACCGCGCCCCTGACGCTCAGCCAGGCGCGGAGATCTCGCGCCGTTTCCTTCCAGAGCGGCAAGCAACGTTCCTTGCGGCCCTTACCCCGGATCATCACGCTCGCGCCGTGTTGGAGCGACAGGTTTTGGGTCAGGACGCCGACCAGCTCCGAGACCCGCAAGCCTCCGGCGAAGCAGAGGTGCATCATTGCCCGGTCGCGCACGCCGGATCGTGTGGCAAGATCGGGGGCGTCGAGGATCGCGCGAACTTCCTCCATCGTCAGATGGCGGATGAGCTTCTGATCGTGGCGTTTGACCGGGATCGCATGGACCCGGCCGATCTGCTCCAAGGCGGAGGGCACCTTGTGTTCCACATAACGCATGAACGTCTTGATGGCGGCGAGTCGCAGGTTGCGCGTGGCAGCTCAGTTCCCTCGCTCCTGCTCGATATGGGCTAAGAAGGCGACGATCAACGGTGCGTCGAGGTCCTCGATCGTCAGCAGTGATGGGCGGGTGCAGAGCCGCTTCGCGGCGAAGTCGAACAGCAGCTTGAAGCTGAACGCGTATGTCTCGCAGCTCTGTGGACTGTAGCCCCGCTGGTGGGGCATGTAGTCGCGCAGGAAGCCGGTGATGAGAGGGGCGAGTTTCGTCATGCGACGCTCTCCCCGACCAGCATTTCCGCCGCCGAGGCGATATCCATCATCATCTCCGGCGTCGCCTGGAGATACCAGTAGGTGTTCCGGATATCGGCATGGCCCAGATAGGTCGACAGGGCTACGAAGTGCCGGGCGACGGCACTACGTTCAATGCCGCATTGCTCCAGAACCCGGGTTGCGAAGGTATGCCAGTAATTCCGCTGGCGGAATTACCGGCATAGTTCCGGCACCGCGATTATTCCGGCAACCGGCGGCGAGCTCCCGCATTTTCCGGGGGATTACGCGAGGGTGAGCGCATCGTTGGCGGGATAATCAGACAACCTGCCGTCTCCCATTGGGGATCGTTCCCCGGTTTTGAGGAGACGGACGATGACGATTACTCACAACGGTGCTGCAACGGCGTCAGGTCAACGCGTCTGCGTCGGGCCGCTGGCTTGTTACATCGATAGATTCGCGGAGTTCCTGGTTTGTGAGGGTTACCCCTCGCGGACGGTAAAGGTGAAGCGAGCTCTGGTGGCGGATCTCAGCCGCTGGCTCGCACGACGTGGACTGCCGCTGGCAAGACTTGATGAGCAGAGGCTCAAGCAGTTTCACGCCTACGATCGCCGCTCGCTCCGGCGCGGCGATGTGTTTACCGGCCATCAGTTGCTGGAGTTTTTACGCCGCCGCCTCGGAGTCATCTCTTCGTTACCACAAAAGATGGACCGAACCGCTCTCGATCGGATCATTCGAGACTACTGCAGATTCCTGAGTTCGGAGCGCGGCCTGGCACGTGCGACGGTGGTTTGCTATCTGCCGATAGTGAGGAGACTTCTGACCGAGCGCTTCGGGACCAAGTCGCTGCGCCTTGAGGAGCTGCGCCCAGCGGACCTGAATCGCTTCATTCTTCGTCAAGGACGGCGCGTCAGTCGCATTCATGCCCGGATGACAGTCACGGCGCTGCGCTCGTTTCTGCGTTTCCTGCGCCAACGTGGGGCCATCAAGACTGACTTGGCCGCCGCGCTGCCCGGGGTAGCTCACTGGCGATTGTCTCACATACCCAAGTCGCTACCGCCGGGACAAGTCGAGCAACTGCTCCGCAGCTGTGATCGCTGCACGCCGTCCGGCCAACGCGACTACGCTATCTTGCTGCTGCTGGCTCGACTGGGCTTGCGCGGTGGAGAAGTCCTGGCGATGACCTTGGACGACCTGGACTGGGAGCACGGCGAGATGATTGTGCGCGGCAAGGGTCAGCGGTTGGAACGATTGCCATTGCCCAGAGATGTCGGGACGGCCCTGGTTCACTATCTTCGTCACGTCCGTCCCGCGTGTTCGTCGCGCAATGTCTTTATCCGATTGAAGGCTCCGCTGCGTGGCCTTCGCCTCACCGCTATTTGCTGCGTGGTTCGCCGCGCCCTCAAACGCGCTGGATTAGATCCGGATTTCAAAGGGGCGCACCTGTTGAGGCATTCCCTGGCGACCACGATGTTGCGCAGAGGCGCATCCTTGGGCGAGATCGGTCAACTCCTCCGTCACAAGCAGCCGACAACCACGCAAATCTACGCCAAAGTCGATATCAAGGCGTTGCGCGGCATTGCCCTTCCCTGGATGGGAGGTGTTTCATGAACTCGTTGCGAACCGCGCTCGATGAGTATCTCGGCGCCCGTCGCGCTTTGGGACACAAGCTCATTCTGACAGGACGTCTGTTGCGGCGATTTGTTGACTTTGCCGAACACGCGCACGCCGATTACATCACGCCTGAACTGGCTTTGAAGTGGGCAACCCAGCCGGCCCACGCACAGCCCTCTCAGTGGGCCAACCGTTTGGGGATGGTGCGCCGTTTCGCCCGGTATTGCTACGGCAACGATCCGCGGACCAAGGTGCCGCCTCCCGACTTGCTTCCCCATCGGTATCGTCGGGTCGCGCCCTATATCTACAGCGACGAGCAGATCATCCGTCTATTGAAGGCGGCTCGACGGTTGCCGTCCACAAACGGCTTGCGACCGCACACCTATGCCACGCTATTCGGGCTGTACGTTGCCACCGGTCTGCGAGCCAACGAAGCATTGTGCCTGCGTCGTGAGGACGTGGACCTCGCTAACGGCGTGCTGACGATCCGGGATACCAAGTTTGGCAAGACGAGATTCGTGCCTGTGCATTTATCCACGCGGCGGGCTCTGGAGCGCTACGCGAAGCTTCGGGATCGCTTGTGCCGCACGCCCGCCAGTCCCCACTTCTTCCTCTCCGACCGCGGAACCCGCGTGACGTATGACATGCTGCGATGGACGTTCGTTAAAGTCTCCCATGAGATCGGCCTGCGCGCTCCCGGCGACTCGCACGGCCCCCGTCTGCATGGATTCCGTCATCGGCTGGCCATCAATACGCTTCTCAAATGGTATCGCGGCGGGATCGATGTCGAGCGCCGTCTGCCCACGCTTGCCACGTACTTGGGGCACGCACATATCACTGATACCCAGTGGTACTTGACGGCGACCCCGCAGTTGTTGCGCTACGCGCTAAGACGAGTGGAACGATCCGAGCGGAGGGCCCGTCCATGAAAGGTGCCAGCCAGTTCCCCGTTCTGTTGGAGTCATTCTTCATGGATCGCCTGATGCGACAGCGGCAGGCAAGTCCCCACACGATCGCAAGCTACCGCGACACCTTTCGCTTGCTGATGCAATATGCACAGCAACGGCTCCGCAAAACCCCTTCGCAGTTGGTTTTACCGGACTTGGACACGGCATTCCTCGGCACGTTCCTCGATCATCTTGAGAAAACACGCGACAACAGCGCCCGTAGTCGCAATGTACGTTTGGCCGCTCTTCATTCGTTCTTTCGCTACGTTGCATTGCATGCGCCCGAGTACAGTGCTTTGGCGCAGCGTGTGCTTGCCATACCCAGCAAACGCTACGTGCGACGACCTATATGCTTTCTCACCGCGGTCGAAATTGATTTTCTGCTTGCCGCGCCAGACCTCAACACTTGGAGTGGACGACGTGATCGAACTCTGTTGCTGCTCGCTGTGCAGACCGGATTGCGCGTATCAGAGGTGACCGGCCTGCGCTGCGAGAACATCGTGCTGGGTACAGGCGCACACGTGCAGTGCTTGGGGAAAGGACGGAAGACAAGATGTACTCCGCTTCGCAGAGAGACCGTTACGGTTCTGCGCGCGTGGTTGCGAGAACGGCGTGGTCAACCCTCTGATCCGGTCTTTCCAACTACCCGCGGTCGGGCCTTGGGCTCCGACGGTCTGGAGTACTTGCTCAAAAAACATCTTGCCGTCGCTCGTCGTCAGTGCCCCACGTTGACCAAAAAACGCGTCACGTTCCACTCCTTGAGACATTCGCTGGCGATGAACCTTCTTCGCCACGGCGTCGATCGCTCCGTCATCGCCCTCTGGTTAGGGCATGAAAATATGGAGACGACTTCCATTTACCTGCAGGCTGACATGCGGCTGAAGGAAAAGGCGTTGGCGATGACTACAGCCACACGGATCCCCGCATCTCGCTATCGGCCGAGCGATCGCGTCCTCGCCTTCCTGCAAGCTCTCTGATTATTCCGCCAACGATGCGCTCACCCTCGCGTGATCCGCCCGGAAAAATGCAGCTCGCCGCCGGTTGCCGGAATAATCGCGGTGCCGGAACTATGGCGAAGATCATGGATGCGAGGCTGCCGGCTTCGCTTCGGCGCAATCCCTGCCTGTCGCAAGATGCAGCGGAATGTGTAGTTCACAGTCGTCGGGAACATCTTTCGGTGCTGGACCGATGGGAACAGCCAATCACTTTCGCCGGCGCGTTGGCGGCGAACGTCAAGATAACGCTCAAGCGCCCCGATGACCGTCGGATGCAGTGGCACGAGCCGGCTCTTGCAGAACTTGGTCTCGCGGATGTACAGCACACCGTCAGGCTGGATGTCGTCGAGCTTGAGCGCGAGCGCCTCCGAGACGCGTAGTCCCGTGGCGGCGATCAACCCGAACAGCATGACGTAGAGCTGGCGCCGCAGCGGATTGGGCCTCTGATGCCGAAGCTTGGCGGCGGCATCGAGGATGCGGGCGATCTCGTCCGGTGTGTAGATATAGGGGATCGGCCGCTTTTCCCGGCCTCGCGTAACGTCGGCGCGTGGGATTTCATGCCGAGAATCTTCGGCATGCAGGAAGCGCGCAAACAGGATCAGGTCTGTCAGGCGCCGTTCGCGCGCGATAGGCGTGCGAGCAACCGTTGCCAGCCAGGCGAGAACCGATGCGGCGCGGATATGGGTTTCGCCGTGCGCTGCAGCGAAGCGCGCGAAGGCGCGAAGATGCCGTTCAGCCTTGACCAGCTTATAGCCGAGCGTTCGGCGCAGAGTAATGTAGCGGTTCGCGTCGTCGCTCAACATGGCAGCCTCCCACCCCAAGGCTGTGCGATCTCCGACAGCAGGCCGATGTCCACCTTGGCATAGAGCGCCGTGACCGACGGCGAACGATGCCGCAGGACGGCGCCGACGCCGGCAAGAGTGGCGCCATTGCGCAGCATTGCTGTCGCGGCGGAGTGGCGCAGAACGTGGGCACCTCGATGAGCGCTCTTGACGCCGGCCCTGTCGAGTGCGCGGCGCACGATGCATTTGACGGCGAAGCGGCTGAGCGGACGGATAGGCGCCGCACTCGTCAGGAACACACGTGTCGTCGCGATGCGTGGTCGTGCCCGCTCGATATAGGCGATGATCGCATCGCCGATCTCCTGGGTCAGCGGGAGGCGCTCTTCGCGCCGGCTTTTGCCGGCAAGGCTTATCCGGCCAGTCGCCCAGTCGATTTCGTCGAGGGCGAGATTGGCAACTTCGCTCGCCCTCAACCCCAGCCGGGCAAGGAGGAGGATGACGGCCCGGTCGCGCAGGCGGTCCTCGCCGTCACACGCGGCAAGAAGGCGATCGAGGTCGCCCTGCCCGAGGAAGCGCGGTGTCGTCGCCAACTGCCAGCTTGCAAAACTCGGAACTGCATGTTCGCGGCCGACCGGGCATTGCCCGATCGCCACAAGATACTTGAGGTAGGCGCGCGTCGCGACGGTGATACCCTGCGCCCGTCCGCGTCCATGAGGCTTCGCGCGATCGAGCACGAAGCTGCGGATGGCGGCGGCCGTGTAGGCGCTCGGAGCAGTACCAAGCGCCACCAACAGATCGACCAGGATCACCTGATAGGTATCGAGCGTGGAGTCCTTGATGCCGCGCTGCTCCCGCATCCACCGGCGGAAGGCAGCGAGCGTCGGCCAGGTCTCCTCCAGCGACGGCCGTCGCTCCGGCGGAAGGACGCCCATCTCGCGCAGATGGGTGATGAACAGGGCGGCCGCGCCCTGCGGTGCACGCGCCGTCTTGCTACCCCGGAACACCGATGCCGATGCAGCGAAGCCGGCGGCGAGCGTTTCGATCTCGAAGCCAGCCGCACGCACCCAATCGCCCCACAAGGCAAGCACGCGCACCACCTCGATTATGGTTGCCGGCGAGTAATTCCGCTGAGCAAGCCAAACCTTGAAGCCGTCGGCATGGGGCTGTAGCCAGTTGATCCGAACATCCACACTCCGGCGATGTCTGCGCTTTCGCTTTGTCACTCTGTTTTCCTTCGATTTGCTTGTTCACGCCGGAGACGTCCGGCGCGTCGAGCAAACCGAAGGTTGCGATGCCATTCCATGCAAAAGGCGTTTCTTCTCGCACAATCCCCGCGTCCGGGCCGTGTGTCCGGCACGCGCCGGAACGGCCTCACTCAGCGGCGTCATGTTATCCTGCCCGTGCCGCACTCTCGCTGTTGCTGCTGGCGCGCATAGGCCGGTTCTTCGCGTTCTTACGGGCGAGGCCTAACGCGTGCATTGCACAGGAGAGCAGAATGCTGCCGCGACGCGTCCGCAATCACCGCGGTTGAAGATTTTGAGCCGGTGCCCTCCTGTCGGGCTGTTGGGCCCACGTCCATAGCGGCCTTTTTGCTGGCGGATCGCGCGCCACAATACGCTCGCTGCGCTCACCGACCTTTACCCGCAATGGCTCTTCGCGATCTTCTTCCCCTGCCGCCAAGCGGCGGCATTCCTCGCGAGGCAACAAGATCGCTCAATCCGCCATCCTCCGCTTCGCTGCGGGCCAAGGCTGCGGGACGGTCGTTGCGGCGCTCAGAGATCGCCATCAAGGCCGCGATGGTCGCGGGCTTGGAACAGCAACAGGAGATTACCATGGCTCAGATTGGCACCTTCACCCGCGCCGAAGACGGCTCGTACACCGGCACCATCAAGACGCTCTCGCTCAACATCAAGGCACGCTTGCTTCCGACCGAACCCTCCGAGAACGAGAAGGCTCCGAACCTGCGCGTGATGTTCCGCGACGTCGAGATAGGCGCCGCGTGGCAGCGGACCTCCAAGGACAACAACACCGTCTACCACTCGGTGAAGCTCGACGACCCATCCTTCCCGGCGCCGATCTTCGCCAACCTCGTCGCGGTCGATGACGGCTACGCATTGGTCTGGTCGCGGTGATCCGCAAGCTTGCGACGCCTCGCCTCGCGCGGGGCGCCGCGGCTCCTCTTCACGAGATTATGCGGAGTGCCGCGCTGGACAAAGTCCCGAAAAACCTACGTTCACGGCACACCGCTCCGCATAACGCTCTGCTCCGCATAATCGATGGTGCCGGCGAAGACACGGTAGTCCGGGGCTTTCTCCGAGGTGCGGTCGGCCGCGACGATCTTGGCCTTCACGGTACCGAGGGCGAGAGTCTTGACGGTGCCCACGAAGCCGTTGCCGTTCACAGTGAAGTTGCCGATGGTAGCCATGTTCGTATCCTCTTCGGTAGTCGGGCCGCGACCACCGCGACCTCGATGGCTGTCGTTGACCGGAGGCGATTGGACCGCACCCGAAGGGCCGCAACGCAGTGGAGGGCGGCCAGGGCGGGGCTTTCTTGTCTCGCGAGGAATGGGCGCGCAGCGACCAGGGGAAGAAAGCTGCGAACGGCCGTTGCGGTCATGGAATCGAGGCGGAGCGCAGCGACGACGGCCTTCGGTTAGACATGCCAAATCGAGGACGCACTGGGCGCGTCAGGCCGACCGCGGGGGATATGACTGGTGACAGGCACGCGCACCGCACGACAACGGCAGAGCCACGTTGACCAAGAGACTCGCCCGCGCCCCTGAGGGTTCTTTCGAGATACGGCCACCGCGAGTGCGATGCCGGACGAACGCAATTCGTGATGCACCGCCCTTACGCCGCTGCGGGAAGACGTCCTTTGAGGAACAGACGAACATCTCGGGATCCCAGCGGCCCCACGCGGCGAATCCCAGCCGCGCTGGACGAGGTGATGGGGGAAGTGCCTCCGCCTCCGGAAGACGCAAGCGCACGACTGTGCACGCAAGAAGGACCTCGCCGCGAGGCGAGGGCCTTGGTGAACTCATGAAGAGCAAGGGCAAGACGCGACGCGGTCGCGCTCATGCCGCCTGGTCGATTTCGGCCGCCTTCGGCTGAAGGTCGTGCAAATACGTAACAGCGCGCTGCGCGTGCGCCGCCGCCGAAAAGATGAAGCGCTTGTCGTTGGCGAGCACTTCCAGCCACGACGCAAGATAGCTCGCGTGGTCGGCACGCGGCTCGAGTTCCGGCACGATGCCGAGGTCCGCGCTAAGGAAGCAGGCGCCGAGCTCCGCTACATATCCTGACAGTCCAGCCCCCTTTTGAAATTTTACTCCGTTGGGGATGGTGCTGATCATGCGGCCATCTCCTCGGTTCGAGGCTGCTGGGCGTGCATCCAATCAGCCGCCTGTTGAGCCTTGCTGGCGGCGGTGAAGATGGCGCGAGGGTCGTCCTTGAGGAGGCGCAACCAGGATGCCACGTACGCCGCGTGATCGGGCCTGGGATGATGGGCGACCGCCAAATCTGCCAGAATGAATGAAGCGGTCAATTCGGCGGTCGCCTCTTCGATCGGCAGCCAATCGCGCTTGAACCGTTCCAGGAAGTTCCGGTCGAGCCTGTGCTTTGCGCCAGTGGCGTGAGCTGCCTCATGTATTAATGTGCCGGCTTGGGCGGCTGGGCTCGTGAACGCCGCATATTCCGGCATGAAGATCGTGTCGAGGTCGATGCGGTAGTGCGCATTGTAATTGCCGGTGACGATAGGGATCTTCAGCGCATCGATGAATTCGCCGACGTGAGTGAGGCGATCGCTCTCTGGAAGCTTCTCGACGACCTGCGGTTCGTAGCCATCGACTTGGGCGACATTGAACACCGTGAATGCGCGTGCAAAGACGCGGCGACGAGCGTCATCGTCACCGTCGTCTGCATCGTCGTTGATGGCCGCCTTTGCCTGCTTCCACAGAACAACCGTCGTTCCTTGTTCGCCCTTGCGCACCTGCGCACCGACAGCCAGCCACTGCCGATAGGTTCCCCAGAGGCCGTTGGCGTAGCCATGAGCTTGCGCAGCAATCCAGAGTGCGAGCACATTGACCCCACGGTATCGGTTGCCTGACGAGATGTTCTGAGGGCGGGTGATGGCGGTGCCGTCGTGATGCCAGGGCATGCGCCATTCGCCGGCGCCAGCTTCGATCGCGGCGACGATCTCGGCGGTGATGCGGGTGTAGACATCGGCGCGCTCCGCCGAACTCGAGGTATGGGACATGGGAGAATCTCCGCGGCCGGCGGAGCAAGCCTCTCTCACTCCCTCAACCGGCCGCCCGATTCCGGCCCTCCTCGTCCTCTCCCGCCGCCCGACAGGGCGGCCGTCTTTGGTTCTGTGCTGTCTCATCATGATGGGTGCTCCCGTTCGGCCGGGGTCCGTCCCCGGCGGCGGAGCAGCCACCTGCGATGCCCGAGAGCGCGACCGCGCACTCGCAGAGCCGAAGCGACAGCGGAGGACGGCGATCAGCCGTTGCGCGGCCGTGCGGGGCATCGCGCGCTCCGACTATGCCGGGACGGACGCCGACGAGAGCCATCCGGCGCGGCCACAACATCAGGCCTGGAGTTCTGACGTCAGTTGCCGCGATCGATATCGTCGAGGACAGCCTCGATGCGCGCGAGATCCTGTTGCAGAGCGGAGCGCTGTAGCGAGGACAATCGCTTCTCTTTAAGGACGGCTCTCGCCTCATCTGCGGAACGCGCCCATGCTGGCCGGTGTCTGGCGGTGATGCAGGCGTTTGGACAACGTGTTGGTTGGCAAAGCGCCGTCAGCGGCGTCTTGTTGTCGGCGTTGGTTGCCTGCTTCAGGCATAGGGCGGTCCCGGGATCGAAGAAGCAATCGGCGAGCACCCCGACGTGCAATGTGCGCGCGAGACTGGCGAGCATCGTGCGAAGCCGCGCGCGATCTGCGATCATGACTGGAAGGGGATCAAGTTCTGCCGCCGCAGCATCAAGCGCCTTTGATATGCGCGGCGCCGCTGGTCCGGACAGCGTCGAGCCAGTCTGTCGCTCATCGAAGTAAACCAGCAGATCATCGAGTTGCCCAAGCGCACGCTGGCTCTCGACCTCGGCGCGAAAGCCGGACTTGCTGGAGCCGGCATAGCCTTCGAAGGCAGCGACGGAGGCGTGCTTATACTGGATCATGCCGGCGATCGTGCCGAAGGGACGGTTGGCGATATGCCACGCGATCGTTCGGCGAAATTGCCGTGTTGTGATGCGCCAAGGCTTGCCTTCGGGGCTGTTGGGAATAACCGGCTCGTTAACCGTGCCGAACAGCTTATTGAGGTGATCGCGATAAAGATTGAGCTGCCGCACGATCTCGGCAGAGAGGTGATCCTTGCACACGGATTTAGCGGCTAGGACCGGCCAGAGTGTCGTGAGTCCGCGGGCGGTTGCCGCCGGGAACGACAGGCGCTCCAATACCTCGACGGCTTTGGCGACGGGTTCGATCGTGATCCATTCGGCCGCTTGGCCATGGCTCGACTTGCCTTTGTAGGCGACCGATCGGACGCGGTGGCGCATGAGCAGACCATCTTCGCTGCGGTTAATGGAGAGACACCCGCGCTGCATTGCTTGAACTTCGCAGTCGCGCATGCCGCTCAGATAGGCGCACAGGACATAGGCCGCTGATTGCAGCATCCGCTCTTCTTGGGCGAGCGTCTTGGCGTCGAAACGGGGTCGCCACGGTCGACCGGTCTCCGGCAGAAGAGAGATGCAGGTGTCCATGCCGCCGGTCTCAACGCCGAGTTCGCGTATGGCTGCATCGATCAGGTCCGGCGCTCCGCTCGCAAGTTGAATATGCATCCTGGACTCTGCGCGGGCATCGATCCCAATATGGAGATGAAGCAGGTGCGAGTTGACAGGAGGCGATACGTCACCTGTCTCTGGATGCCGCCAAATGGTGCCATTGTGAGCAGTCCCCCAGATCGGCACACCGCGCTCTTCACGCCGGCGCCGCTCAAAGTAGTCCGTGAGACACCGGCGCTGTCTGTCACGGCGCTGTTTGCGGTCGAGGACCTGGTCTGATCCAACAAGCTTAGCGCAATGGGCCTCCAACCGATCAAGCTCGTCGCGGGCGGCGAAGATATCGGGCGCAAACTCGGTGACGTAGCGGATCGACCAGGCCAACAGTGGCGCGATGACTTCTTCCGGCATCCGTGGGGTGCGGTTCTCGCGGACGTGGCGATAACCAGCGACGCGGGCTGGAGCGCGTCCGCTCCATGGCTGGAACCGCAGCCCTCCGGAGAGAAGATGATCGCGAAAAGCATAGAGGTCGACCGGCACTTCGAGAAGGTGACCAACAATGACAGGCCGTCGGCTGCAATCGGTCTGGAGATGGCGGGCATAGTGGTCGAGCAATTGCTGATCGACCCGCGAGAGATCGACAGCGCCGAGTTCGCCGCGGACGAACTCGAAGAAACGGCGCGCCCTGTTGAATATCTGCCGGACACAGGCAGGTGGGAGCTTCTTGCGATGACCAGGAAGGTCGACGTTGAGCCGGGCATAGAGGAACTCCCGGATCGCTTCGCGGGTACCGACGTCTTCGACCGACCGGAAATGTACGGTGACATGGCAGCGACGGGCGTTCTCGCGGAATACGGCCGGACCGAGATCCCAGCTTGCGTCGCCATAGCGAGACAGGCAGCTCCGATCGAAGTCCTTCTTCAGCGGGGCAGAAGCGAGGACCGGCCGGTCATCCAGTTCCTGTAGGCTTGGAGCGAGGGCAACTTTGCTCATGGCCGCACCTCCGGCGGAAGATAGAGAGATTGTTGGGTAGCCTCGCTGCGAGCTTGGGCGATCAAACCTTCGGAGAAGACGGGCAGAATCTGCTGGGTGATGCGCGCATGCGCACGACCGAACTTGATGCTCCAGTCGGCAGCAGAGAGCCCGGCCCGCTCGCCCTCGATAAAGTTCAGAAACGCAAGGATCGCGGGTAGCTTGCGAGCGGTGATGACTGCGTTGCGGCATTCCAGGCAACCCCAGAATGGCTGCGGACAGGGCGAACCTGCTTCAGCAAAGGGACTGTTCTGGAAACCCGAGCACGCCGCGAGCCAAACGTCCTGATCTCCATCCAGGAGCGCCGGCACGCTAATGGTCTGCACGGGGACATCAGCACCCTGGCGCCAAAGAGATTCATTGTCGGGTGATAAAACGATCGGTCCTGCCGCCGCGACAACTTCCGTAAGCGCCTCGGCGACGGTGGCTTCATGCAATGGGCGCAATGACGGAATATCCGCATAGTGACGAGCGGCGATCTCCGGCGTGTGGCCGACGGCAAAGCGCGCCATGTGCCCTTCGGTCTTGAGATACCAGAGCGCCTTATGTGTCTTGCGAAGCCGAGAGAGAATGAGGTGAAGCGGACGGCCATCGTCGTCGATGATGCCGTGTCCAGCGACCCAGTTATCCACCAACTGGTGCGGGTGATCGATGCCGGACCGAAACTGTCCTCGTCCTTTATAGTGATAGACCCAGAGAGACTCGACCGGAAGGAAGCGCCTGGTGAAGCCTGTCACTTCGATTAGCTTGCGGATCAGTCCGCCAGGCGTGCCGAGGCCGCCATCACGAACTCGCAGACGCTTCTGCTCGGCGCCACGCGCGCGACGCTTTATGTAGCTGATCTCGATCGTGCCGGGTCCGGGGTTCTGTAAACAGTCGATGGTCAGCGTCTTGCAGCATTCGATCTCGAGCCCTGTCTCCAATGACAGGAACGTCAGCAAGGGCGGCAGATCGGATGCGAGCAAATGATGGCGGTTATGGACGTCCTCGGAAAAGCTGGAGACCGGCAGGCCACGTCGCAGGCGCATGAAGTACAGGCGTTTGAAGGCGAGGTCGGAGTGATCGATCTTGCCTTCTGCGGCAATCCTGGCTTCAACATCGGCAACCGCACTGCGGAGGTTGGAATCACCCGCTTCGTCGAGCGGGCGGCCGATACGCCGGAAGATTTTGCCGATATCGGCCCGAGCCGCGTCACGTAGCTGACGAGCGACGAACGGGCTATATGCGTCGCGGGGCTGCGAACGACCTGCGGATTGCGCGCTCGTGTAGCTCAGGCGACGGCGGAGCCCCTCATCGAGAAGGGCGGGTTGATCTATATCGATGGAGCGCAGCGCAAGAATCGCCTTCGCGAGGACCGTGTGCCGGTGGATCGGCGTCATGCCGGCGGCCTCAAGGGAGGCTTCGAATCCGTCGATATCCTGCGCCCGAAGCTCGGCTGGCTTCGTGGCATGAGAGTGGTCTCTCAGATACGCGAAAAACCGGCGATATGCGGCAATGTGCTGCTTGATGGTGCTGCGCGCTCCCAACGCACCGCCGAGTTCGGCCTGTCGGCGGACAGCGCCGGCAAAGGCTATCGCGAGTGCTCGCGGACGCAGGTTGGTGAGATCGACTTCGACGATCCCACCATAACACGCCTCGATGTTGAAGCGCAGGCCGAGCACCTGGTCACCGGCATGAGCCGGGACGACACCATCTGCGGGCGCAAAACGAACTGGAGTTCCCTTCCGCGGCCGCCGCCTCATAACGAGTGCTCCGAGGGAAGCAGCGCCAGTAACTCCTCGACGGCGGCATCGACGGTATCGGCGCGCGAAGCGATATGATCGAGATAGATGTAGGTCGTTGCGAGGCTGGCGTGGCCAAGGAGGCGCTGGACCTGTTGCAAGGGATCGCCGAGGATCTGCCGATATCCCTCCATCGATCCGGCGGCCAAAGCTGCATCGCGCAGCCGATGCTGGATCAGCATCGCAAGCATATGCACGGCAAAGGTATGGCGGAGCTGGTGCGGGGTGATGTTGATCGAAAAGCCTAGAGACCTGCACCGCTCGGATGCCCGGGCAAAGATCACTTCCCAGGAGTTCGGTTGAACCGGAAATCCGACTTCTGTGAGCCACAGCACTGCCGGCTCGCTCGGTGTACCGTCGTCATCGCAGACGATAATCTTGCTGCGCTCTTCAGGGCTGAGCAGATCAAGGGCGATGTCGCTCCGGTCGAGCAACCGCAATCGGGAGGCTGACCGCTCCCTGTGAACGAAGATCGGACGTTCGAACGATTGCCAGCCGGAGCGTCGCCGGAACTTCGTGACCGCATGAGCACGTTCAACCGCAATGTAGGCTCGCGCCTGTTCAAGCAGTCGACCGGAAAGAAGGATCTGGCGACCACGATCACCCTTGGTCATCGCGTCCGGCAGATCGAGCCACACCTGTCGAGCTGTTCGCCGGTCGACGGCAGCAAGGTCGGATGCAAACAGAAAGGAGGCTTCCTCCAGCCGAAGACCTGTCGTGACAAGGAGATCGGAAAACAACGCATTGCGAATGCCGTTGCGGTCGCGGGCGCCGGGACGCGTTCCGCCATCCGGCAGCAACCCTCTCAGGCCGACGTCCCGAAATATGCGGTAGTCATCGAGCGTGACAAAGCTGACATCCGCTCGACGTGCAGCCGGCTCATAGGCGTCGTTGCGTGCCGTAATCTGCGCTCGCCGGCCGCCGTATGCTTGCCTCCAAATGGAGCGGTGCGTGAACGGCGCCTCAGAGACCAAGCCCTCGTGAACACCCCAGCGATAGAGACGATCGAGACAGGCAACAGATCGATTCCAGGAAGCCGCGGAGATACGTTGGCCAGCCTCGGCCCGGCGACGAACTCGATGGTAGGCAAGGACGTCGCGACGGTCACCTTGCCATACGGACTTGCCGCAGGCTTCCGAAAGGAAGCGGACCCAGACGAGGACGTCATAGCCGTATGCACGAAGGGAGTGCCGCGAGCGAACGCCATTGAGAGGAAGATCACGGAAGAAACGCTCCAGATCAGGATCGTAGAGCACCCCGTCCCGGAGGATCATGGGGACGTGGGCATCAAGCCCGTCTGCTGATCGGCGCTCCTGAATGGTGATGTTCGAAGCCGGCGTTACCTTGTCCACAAGTTCAACCTTCCCCCGGACCCCCATCCGGGGAACCAGCATCAACGAAGGCGTTCAGCTTGCCCGGCGCTATCCAGGCCGGCCGCGGCCAGCTATGTGGGAGCGCTGCGGCCGGCGGTGACCACCGCAAAGCCGTCCGCCCGCTACGGCGCTATTGGATGGCGCGCGTGCGGACGGCTTTGCTCTACCGAGCTACACACAAGTGGCGACACGACCTATCGCCTCCGTCGGTCCTGTTGCATCGACGTCAGCAAGACACTGAGAGTCGGTGCAGACTGTCAAGATAATGCGACAAGCTCCTCGCGGGCACGCTCGCTGCTGTCCTTCGCGTAGCGGCTGAGATCGCGATTGACGCGGTGCGCCGGCGCGGTCCAGTGCACGCACTCATGCGCGAGCGTGGCTGCATAGCTCTCGGCGTCGCGAAAGGCCTCGAACGACGGCATTTGGATGAGGTCGAGCGATGGCGCGAAGAACGCCTTGTCGCCGCCGTGCCGGATGGTCGCGCCGGTGTTGGCGAAGAACGCGTCCACGTGTGTGATACGCTGTGCCGGTGGCGCGCTCGGAGCAGGGCGCGCATAGTAGTGGTCAGGCAGGCCGTCGATCTGCTCGACGCAGAACACAGTGTAGGCCCGCAGAAACGGCACGGTCCGCTCGACGTCGTCGCCGTTGTCGTTCGTCTCGGTCTTGGTGATCTTGTTTGCGTAGACCACCATCGTTCCATTCTCGCCCTTGCGGACGTGGCCGCCGAGCTCGAGAGATTGCTTGAATGTCATCCACATCGGCGACGTGAAGCCGCGCGACAGGGCTTCCGACCACAGCAGCACGACGTTGATGCCCTGGTAGGGCATCCCGTTGTGGCGCAGCGGCCGTGTGATGCGCCCAGCAGCGCTGGTCGCATTCCAAGGTCTGATCCACGGCCGCACGCCGCGCTCCAGGTCCGCGACGATGCGATCGGTGATGCGTGCGTAGATGTCGGCGCGCGGCTTTCCTTCGTTCCTCCTCATTTCAACCTCCATCTCGGAGGCCGCGCCTGCCGCGGCCCCTCACGGGGGTCCTCCGCGGCGGCACCAAGGTGCTCGCGCACCCGGCCGGGCCGCAGCGCAGCGGAGGACGGCGCAGCCGTTGCGCGGGCGCCGTATCCGCCGCACGGACCACCGACCGGGAGGGGCCGCGTTGGCGCGACGTGCCGTTTTCCTGTTGGATTTGCCGGCGACACGAAAAAGGGCCGGTCTCGCGACAAGCCTTCACAGCGGCAAGATGTGGAAGGCGGGGCCGAAGCCCCGCCTTGAGGTCTATTCGAAAGCCGCCATCTGGGTCGCGGCGGCCTTCTTGGTGACGGTTTCGCCGGCGTGCTCCACCTGCCGCTCGAAGGGCTTCCAGGCTTCGCCGATGACCTGCTCGTAGGCGGCGACGGCACCCTCGGCCGCCATGCGGAGCGCGTGCGCCTGGAGTCCCATGTCGGCCGCAAACTCGCGCTTGCGCTGCGCTTGGCTGTCGAAGCCGACAGGGCCGTCGAGGTCCTCGTCGCGAAGGTCGTTGGCAAGCTTGGCGGTGGCTTCGCGCGCCTCGGTGACCGCGCGGGAGTAGAACTGGCCGGCGCCGTGGGCCGAACCGACGTAGGCGCCGACGATGCGCTGAAGGTGGATTTCCATCGCACGCTCGCTGAGCCCGTCCTTGAGGGCGTCGGCGGTCTCGACCACAAGTCGCTCGTGCAGGTCACGGATGCCATCGCTGTCGAGGACCGCAAGGCCGAAGCTCTCGGAGATGCGCAACGTCTGCGCGGAGTCGGGACAGGCGAGACGAACCATTTCGAGCGTCGCGCCGCGGCGAAGCGGAATAACGCGGGCGGTGGCGCGAGAGGAGCGGGCGGTTTTGGTCATGATGAGATCCTTTCTCGGTTTCACCTTGGGAAGCGGTCGGGCCCTTGGCCGTTGCTCCCTCGGATGCGGTCGACCAGAACCGGCACTAGCGGGCCGCTTCAGGGGGCGGCGGCTGCCAGGGCGAGCATGGCGGGCCAAAGGCCGAGCGGGCTTTAGGCCTGCGAAGGACGCGGCCACCCATCGCGAGACGACGGCTGCCAATCGCTTCGCGACTTGCCCTTGAAGCGGACCGCGGACGGTTCAGACCGCAGCACAAACCGAGGGAGCGGCGGCCAAGGATCTGTCCGCCTCCGAAACCGCGGGAGATCGAGGGCAATCCGCGCCACGCTCGACGTCGCGAACGATCTTCGCGTGCTCCGCTTGCGCGGGGATTCGTCACGGCCTCCGTCGTTCACCGCCACGCGGGGGAAGGACGATTGCGCGCCCGAAGCTCGGCGATCGCTGTCTCCTGTCGATCGAGCTTGCGCGTGAGAGCATCGATCTCGCCGCGACGGGCCAAGGCAAGTTCCGCAATGTGCTGGTAAAACAGCCGCTCATCCGCGTTCGTCCAGCTCGATGCGCTTCGGCCGTGCGGCCGGCGCTTCGCCCGATCGGTAATCGTCATTCGCTCAGCGCGAGCCGCGATCTGGCGCTCGATGACGCCGAGATGGCGCTGCGTCTCGGCTTGTGCGGTCTCCATGCGCGCTAGCAGATGGCGTCGGACCAGGGGCTCGATCATCGCAGTGTCCTCATAGGCCACAAGGGCAGGGCAGACTCGTCTGGCGCGTCGTTGTGCGGGAGAGAGACTGCGGCGATGGAGGAGATGTCGCAGCCGGCAGTCACCCAGTCCGCAGCCGCCGAATTGGCGCCTATGTGCTTGCGCCTGCCCGGCGTAAGGGGCCCGTCGAGGGCGCCGACGACGGCACTCTCGGGATTGTCGTGCGCATGCACCGGGAGTTTCACGGCGACGAGATACAATTTCATGACCGGATCCCCTTTCTCTCGGCGCCGGCCAGGTCTTGGCGCGGCGCGTGCACAGAGAGGCGCACGGCGTGTTTCCAGGCGTCGGAGCCGGTGAAATGCCGTCTGAGCCGCGGATGCCAGACGACCAGGACCGGCATTTCGCCGTCCTCGTCAGTGGCCGTGCGCCAGCCGAAGGCTTTGGCAATGAGGCGCCAGGGCATGGGTCACCTCCATCCGACGAAGTCGGAGGGGCCGCCGTAGAGCTGGTGGCGCGCCTCATCGATCACGAAGCCGAAGCGGCCGACGTGATACTCGTTGGACGGAACGAGGAAGCGGCGTTCCTCAGTTCCAGGCCCGCGTTTCGCGCCGAGCGTGGCGACGGTTTCGACGAAGCCGCTCGCGTGTTTGGATGTGATCGCCGATACCACGATCCAGTCCCGCGCGTGCGCCTGCTCGAAGCCGCGGCGATCCTTCTCGCGGGATTCGCCAGGCTGGAGGATCGTACCAAAGATGGCCTCCCAGGCGTCCGGCCACCTGTCCTTAATCGTCTTCTCGGCGCAACGGCGTTCGAACGCCGTAAAGAGATCCGGGAAAGTGATCGCGACAATCGCCCATTCGGCGTCTTCTTCATACCATCCACCCTTTGAGCGCAGCATGTGGTGGACGAAGCGGTTTCGCTCAGCCGAGAGCTTGAAACCGCCGTGGCCAGCCGTGGAGTGCGACGCGACGCCCTCGGCATAGACGGTCGAGCCCTGCGAGAGTCCCCAAGGCGTGTGGGCGCGCGAATATTGCTCGATCCGGCCAAGAAGCCTGCGCTCGCGTTGATGCTCGGCGTTTTCGAGCACGGCGTTGCGAAACGCCGCCTCATCGGCGAGCTCGCCGGAATGTCCGTAGAAGTCGCCGCGCGTCCATTCGCCCATCGGGCGGTTGATGCGCCAGCCCGTCGCGAGAAAATGCCGGCCATCGCCGGCCGGAACCATGGCGAAAGCCGTCTCGCCGACAAGCGCGACAAGAAGGCCATCCGGGCTGCGACCAAAGGCGACGTCGTCGGAAGCAGGAGATGGCGCGTTCATGCCGCGGTCCTCCCCTCGATAATGTCGGCGCCGACCTCGTCGGCCGTCACTTCCGCCAGCACTGCGTGGGGATACCCGTGGCGAGTCAGCCACTCCTCCGCATCGGGCTCGTTGGCCGCGAGATAGACGAGCTCGGCGGCGTCGCCGGCGCGGTCGAACACGCGGACCGAGCCGAGGACCGGACGTTCGATGATGGCGAAGTTGAGCTTCGACTCCAGCGAGAAGGTCCGATGGACGCGCACGGCAATGACGCCGCCAGCGCCATAATCGGCCTCATGCAGGGTGAAACAGGCCGACAGCGAGACATTCCCGATGCCCCGTCCACCCTGCTTGCGGATCAGGCAGCCCCTGCTGTTGTTGGTCTGCCACGCGGCGAGCTTCTTCTTGAAGCGCGTCGGCGGCCGCGGCGTTCCGTCGGACCAGGCGATGATCGAGCCGATGGGTGCGTTGTCGATGATCGTGTGCGCGGACATCATGTCCTCCTTGTGTGCGCGTGCGTGAAAACGAAACCGCCGCCGGGATGACCGGCGGCGGCGGACCGTTCGGAAAAAAGACGCGTGGAGCTATTCGGCCGCCTCCCTGAATGCCTCGGCTACTTCGTCAGAGAGCTCATCGCCGATGCCGGCTGTCTCCTCTTCAGCCCCGTCGTCATCTGCCGTCGTCGCGCTCGACGACAACCACTGCGAAAGCTTCGTGGCGTCCGGCGCAAAGCGCGCGGAGGAATGGACGAAGTGTCCCTCCTTGAAGTGCTCGACGAGCGCGGCACGCGTGTCCTTCACGCGCTGGCGCGGCAGGACAGGGGTGTCCTTGCACGATGCCTCGAGGGCTGGGCGCGACAGGCAGGAGAGGAAGTCCTCCGTGCCCATGTGCGGAAGAAAGCTATCCGCGCCTACCACTGCGCCGGCGATCCGGGCGACGATGCCGCTATTGGTGCCGTTCTCCCGGCAAGAGAAGACATCGACCAACATGTTGCGCGCCGCGACACGAAGCGTATCCATGTCGAACGCGAGCTTGCCATCAGCGTCGAACAGCACAGCTACGTTCTTCGCCAGGCGGCTGTGGCCGTAATAGGTTCCACCGCCTCCCGTCGTCACGGAGACGTTCTGGCCCGCGAAGGCGAGGACCAGAAGCGCCATCAGCGTGTCGTCCTCGATCGGCGCGCGGCCGATCGCTTCGCGCAGCGCGTCGGTGCGGTAGTCGCCGATCATCTCGACGCCCTTGCGCGTCACGTCAGGACGGGGCTTGGAGATCTCGCCTACGTCGTCCGGAGCGGTGTCCGAACCAGTCACACCGTTGCCCTTGAGCTTCTTCGGCGCCGGCATGCGATAGTGCACTGTCTGCACGCGGCCGTCGCGGTCAATATACATCGCCGCACAGTCGGACTTCACCGGCTTGCCATGGACGCGCTCGGCCTTCGGCGGCAGCTTCACCTCGCCGTAGTTGGTGGTCTCGGCGATGATGCCTTTCTTCGGCAGATTGGCCGTCATCCACTCCTGCTGCGCGCCGAGGAAAGCCTCCACGTCCGTGGTGTAGCGGCTGTCCTCGTCGGCGGGCGCGAAGAGATCCTCGACCCAATGAATGCCGTAGGCCTGCGCCAGGTCGTCGCCGAAGCTGGCGTGCCGAGCAAACATCCGGGTCTTCTGCAACGCTTGAGCGACACTCCACCACGAGACCTGCGGATCGGCCTTCGACGGCTTGTGCTTCTTCCAGACCTCCTTCTGCTCATCGAGCGATGCGGCAGCGATCGTGCGGAGCTGCCGCTCGTCGGGCATGTCGCCCTTGGCCATGTGATCGAGCATCGCCGGCAGCACGTTGGCCAGCAACCGCAGTTTCCTGATTTGACGCACCGGCAGCGCGAGCGCAACGCCGATCGCCTCCTCTGTCCAGGCGAGCGCGACCAGACGCTCGATTGCGCGCCACTGGTCGACCGGATTCAGCGCCTCACGGGCGATGTTCTCGACCATCGAGCGCATGGCGCCGTTGTCGTTCGCGGCCTCGTCGACGAGCACGTCGATCTCTTCGAGGCCGGCGGCGATCGCCTGCTTCACACGGCGGTGGCCTGCATTGATCAAGTAGCCGTTTCCGCTGCCGATTTCCGGCGTGATAACGGGCGGCTGCACGATGCCGACGGCCTTGATCGTGGCGAGCAGCAGCGCGTCGGCTTGCGGCGTCGACTTGGTCTGGCGCATGCGGTCCGGATTCTCCTTTAGCGCGCGCGGGTCGACCTTGATGAGTTGCATGGGAACGCTCCTTTGGGGTTGCGGACCGGCGCTGCCGGCCCTCTCTCGTCTTCTTCCCGAAGACATCCCCCGGCCCGCGGAGCGGGGCGGGCCGGCGCAACCGCGGCCGAGCATCCCTGCCCGGCAGCACCAGCAGGGCCGAAGCCCTGCGCAGGATGACGGGCTGGGATCGCGCAGGCGGCGGTTGAGCGCGAGCGTCGGCGGCCCGCTCGATCTGCGAACGGGCCTATTCCCTTCCCCTCTTCCCTTTCTTTCATTTAGGCGGCCGCAGCCAGCTGGCCAGCGCTATCGCCGTCCTCCGCCAAGGCTGTATCCACCTCAGCGAGCTGCTGGCGCTTTTCGGAAAGCTCGCCCGTGAAGGCGAAGTCCCCGCCGTCGCGGGACTGGTAGGAGGCAAGCCGTCGGCGGGCATCCGCCAAACGCTGGCGGTAGCGCTCCCGCCCACCCTCGAAGTCGCTCAGCGCGTGCTCGAGGCGGGCGACCGCACCGAGCGGCGTCGCGGTCATCGGCAACTCGGTCTCGTACTCAGCACCGGTTCGCAGGAGCATCGTGGTGTAGCGATAGCCGTCGCGGCCGACGCGCTCTCCGCTGTACGCAACGTCGAACCCGCCGATCGAAGCGATAACGGTCTCGCCTTCCTGCTGAAGCTGGACCAGCGTCAGGATTTCCTTCATCAATGCGCGTCCAGCGAGCTTGCGTTCCATATACGGCGCTCCAGTCACGGACATGCTGAACGCACCGCCAGCGGTCGGTGTGAGGCGCTCGATGTCCTGCCCGATCTCGCTGATCCGGCGGGCTGAGAGCTGGATGTCGCGCTCGGCATCGCGCATCTGGCGCCGCACCGCATGCTGGTCGTCGATGTGCGCGGCCCGCAGACGTTCGAGCCGCGCGATGTCGGCCTCGAGGCCAGCCTTCTGCATCAGGCGCGGGTCGCCCGAGGCAATCGCCTTCGCCATGGCGAACTGGTTGGCCTGGCTTTCACCCATGTCCTCCAGCCGGCGGATCGAGGTGTCACCGGACAGCGCGGCAGCGATGAAGCGGGCCTTGCGCTCGTTGTTCTGCCACATCTGCGCATCGAGGCTGCCTTCGGTCGCGTAGGCGAAGATATCGACCTCATCATGCTGGTTACCTTGCCGCACGATGCGGCCCTCGCGCTGCTCGATCTGCGACGGCAGCCAGGGGACGTCGAGGTGGTGAAGAGCCTTCAGGCGAAGCTGGGCGTTGACGCCGGTCCCCATCGTGTCGGAGGACCCGATCAGGAAGCGGACTTTGCCGGCGCGCACATCGCCGAACAGCCGCTGCTTCGCCTCGGACTTCTTGTAGTCTTGCATGAAGGCGATTTCGGCCGCCGGCACGCCCATGCGGACGAGCTCATCGCGGATCCAGCGATAGGCGGAGAAGCCGCGGCTCTTCTCGACGCTGATCGTGCCGAGGTCGGAGAAGATCATCTGCGCCGCGCCGGCCAACTCGAAGGGTTTTCCGTCCGTGCGCACGTAGTTGTTCGCGGCCGTCTCGCTCCAGATGCGGAAGGCGTTGCCGACCAGCAGGTTCAGCTTGTTGTCGGCTTCATTGTCGTTGTCCGGGTCCACCAGGCGCAGGTCGATGGCCGCGTGGCGGCCGTCGGTAATGACCGACAGCAGGATGTCGTCGCCGGGCTCGGGTGCGCGGTCGCGCTCCTCGATCGCCTTGATGCGCTCACCGAGCAGGGTCTGGTAGCGCTTGAATGCCAGCGACGGCTTCGCGGTCAGGATCTGCCGCTTTCCGGTCGATATGACTGGCACTTTCACGTACTGGCGCAGGTCCTCAGGCATCACAACGTCCGCGAAGGAGCGGAACATGGCGATCAGCTCCGGCACGTTAACGAAGGTGGCGAACCGCGTGACCGGCTTGTATTTGCCCGAGGGCTGGAGCTCGAGTTCGGTCGTAACATCGCCGAACGTGCTCGCCCAGGCGTCGAACTCATGCAGCCCGCGCTCCGATAGCGCGGCATGTCCGAGATAGCGCTGCACCGAAAACATCTCGCCGAGCGTGTTGGTGATCGGCGTACCGGAAGCGAGCACCATCGCACGACCCGGGTTCTTCGTCTCGATGAAGCGCGACTTGACGTAGAGATCCCAGGCGCGCTGCGAACCGTTGGGGTCGACGCCCTTCAGCGTCGACATATTGGTGGCGAAGGAGAGCTTCCTGAATTCTTGCGCCTCGTCGACGATGATCTGGTCGACGCCGATCTCGGAGATGGTCAGAAGGTCGTCCTTGCGGGTTGCCAGCGATTCTAGCCGTTCCTGCAAGCCCTCCTTCAAGCGCTCGAGGCGCTTGCGCGAAACGCGGTCGTCGCTGTCCACCTTCATCAGGAGCTGCTCGTAGAGCTCGAGTTCGTCCTGGATCATCTGCTGCTCGAAGGCCGAGGGCACGCTGATGAAGCGGAACGCCGAATGGGTGATGATAATCGCGTCCCAGGTCGCTGTCGCGGCGCGCGACAGGAAGCGGTGCCGCTTGTCCTTGGTGAAGTTGGTTTCGTCGGCGACCAGGATGCGCGCGTTCGGGTAGAGTGCAAGGAACTCGCGGGCGGCCTGCGCCAGGCAGTGGCCGGGCACGACGAGCATCGCCTTGGCGACGAGGCCGAGCCTGCGCTGCTCCATGACTGCGGCGGCCATCGTCATAGTCTTGCCGGCGCCGACGGCGTGGGCGAGATAGGTCGAGCCCGCGGCGATGATGCGCCAGATGCCGCGCTTCTGGTGCCCATAAAGAACAAAGGCGCCAGAGGCGCCGGGTAACTTCAGGTGCGAGCCGTCGAATGCTCTGGGCGCGATGTTGTTGAAGCGGTCGTTGTAGACGCGCGCCAGCCGGTCGGTGCGATCGGGGTCGACCCAGATCCAGCGCTGGAAGGCATCCTTGATCTTCTGCAGCTTAGTCTTTGCTGCTTCCGTGTCGACGACGTTGAGCACGCGCCGCTCGCTGTCGCCGTCTTTAATCGTGTCGAAGATCTGCGGCACGCGGCTGTTCAGCGCATCGGCGAGCAGCTCGCCGGCGTGCCGGCGGTCCGTTCCCCATTCCGACGTGCCGGCGGCCATCCATCGGAGCTGCCGGGCTTCCACGGTCCACGACGCCAGTTCCGGCATGTGATGGATCCTGATCTCGGCGTCCATCGTCTCCTTGACGAAGGCGACGATGTCAGTGGCCGGAATCCAGGGCGCGCCGAGACGCGCCGTGATGTCGGAGGGTTTGAGGTCGGCAGGTTGCACGGCTTGCAGCGCCGTGACATTGCGGTCGTAGGACGGATCGAGCGCAGCCGCGGCCTCCGCAGCCCTCAGCTTGTCACGGACGGGACCGGAGAGGTAGGAGTCGGCCGTCTGCCACGAGCCGTCCGCAGGATCGCGGAAGACGGCGCTGCCGAGTTCGGCGATGACGCCGTCGCATTCGCGGTGCAGCAGCTCGGCGACGTGGTCGATGTCGACATGCCCGCGTTCGTTGAGCACGACGGCCAGCGCATCGGCCGCGCTGCCGATGACGGGCGCAGCCGGCGGCGCGATCACCCGCTCGGTGAAGATCGGACCGGGCTTCGCAGTGTTGGTCTCGAGGTCGTAGTCCTCGATCGAGGCGACGAGCCAGCAGTCGGGGTCATCGAGGAAAGGCTGGATATTCGGCCGGCGATGCGTCTCGCGCACCTCAGCGGTCTCCTCGTCTTCCGTCATTGAGACGGTTGTGAAGTTAATCGGGCCGAAGTCGCGGACGAAGTTCGACCAGGCGACGCGCAGTCTGACCTGCGCGTCTTTCCATGGCTGGTCGAGCTCCTGCGCCTTCAACACCTCACGCACCGCATCGCGGATAGGGATCAGCTTCCTGATGATCCGGACGTGCTTTTCCGGAACGCCATCGGCGCTGCGGCCCCTACGGGCCTTCACGGCGGTGGGCTGGCCGTCGAGGACCTGCATCAGGCCGTGTGCCTTATCGAAGAAGTAACTGCCCTCGCGCACATGCCGATCGGACGGCAGATCTAGGACGCTCTGATCATCCGCATCCTCCAGATAGAGCTCGATCTCATCGGGCTCGCCGTCGTAGCGGTCTTCGGGAAGGAGACCGACTACGGCCGCCAGCACCGCTTCGAGATCCTCGTCCTCGTGCGGCAGGCATGTATAGACCTCGCCGAAGGGACCGGAGGCGAGGGTGTGCGTGCCAAGCACGAATTCCGGTTGCTTCGCGAACCAACGGTTCACGCGGATCGCGCCTTCGTCTTCTGTTGCCGGCCGCACCTCGTCGACATCGAGCCACGACAGATTGCCTTCCGGGTCGCTGATCTTGCGCTTGCGGAAGAACAGGATGTCGACGACGACGTCGGTACCGGAGCTGGCGCGAAAACTCCCCTCGGGCAGCCGGATCGCCGCAATCAGGTCGGCCGACTTCGTGATGTGCTCGCGCGCCGATGCATCCGCCTTGTCCATCGTGCCCGAGCTGGTGACGAAGGCGGCCAGCGCCCCCGGCTTCAGAAGGTCGATCGCACGCGCAATGAAATAATCGTGCAACCGCAGGCCCATAGACCGATATGCACGGTCGGAACGCACGGTGCGGTCAGAGAACGGCGGATTGCCGATGGCGAGATCGAAGTTCCCAGGCAATTCGGTGCGCGCGAAGTCTCCCGTCACGATCCGCGCCCGCGGCTGCAACAGGCGCGCGATGCGCGCCGTAACGGGATCCAGCTCGATACCGGTGACGTGCGAGACCTCCCGAAGTCCTTCCGGCATGAGTGCGGGAAACAGCCCGGTGCCAATGCCGGGCTCGAGCACGCGGCCGCCGCGCCAGCCGAGGCGCCGCAGGCCTGCCCAGATCGCGCGGACGATGAACTCGGGCGTGAAGTGCGCATACTGGGTGCAGCGCGCCAGCGAAGCGTGGTCGAGATCGCCGACGGCATCCTCCAGCTCGGCTCCAATCGCCTCCCAACCCTTGCGGAATTCCGCCTCGCCCGGGCGCCGGAATACGAAGTTGGCAAGATCGGTGGCTCCGAATCCGATGAAGCGGATCAGTTGCTCCTGCTCTTCGACAGTCGCCGCACGCCCATCGGCCTCGATCGCCGCGGCGAGCCGGATCGCCACGATGTTGTCGCGTGCGCGGTCCTTCCATCCCTTGCCCAGGGCGCGCTCACGCGCGAGATGGAAGTTCGTCCCGCGCGCTCGCGGAGCGGATGAAGCAGAGCGTGTGACCGCCGCGACCGGAAGCGCCGGAGCCGGCGTCGACGGATCGGGATTCTCGCCGTCGTCCGGGTCGTCGATGATGCCGACGGCGAAGGCGGTGACGCCGAGGCCAGAGGAAAGGGCGGAATTGCTGAAGAGGTCGAGGGTGAAGGGATCGTCTTGAGCCATTGGAAATTGTCCTTGAGATAAGGGCACGTGCCGTCGTCCGCTGCCTCGGCGGGGGGCGGGTGGTCACGGTGGATAGGGATGGGATGCGCTAGCGCACGATGAGCGACAGCGAGATGTCTGTCTCGCTCAGCTGCACCCGCAGATGGGTGTATCGAAAATCACGATTGATGAGCGGGATGAACCGCTCTGCCTCGATGAACTCGATGCTGTCATCGCCGCCGAAATGGCGTCGCTTGTAATCGAACCAGTCCGGATTGCCGACCGGATGGCATTCTTCGGAATAGACAACGAGCGGCCGATCGCCGTCACCGAGCTTGCCGTTCGACATGATGTAACCGCCGTTGTCGCCCACAAGCCAGAGGCCGGGCTTCTCGCCCTCACCTGGTTTTTGGCCGTAATAGGGATTGCGGAACCCGCCGTTGGCGGCGGCGTCGGACTTTCCGCGTTCGATAACCCTGCGGACGGCGGGGATGGGGAATGTGAACATTGCGCTCTCCCTCACGCCGCGATCGCGGGCAGGTAGCGCAGGTGCACCGGCAGTTTCGCGGCGACCTCCGCATCTGTAAGTTGGTCGAGCAGCTTCAGTACCTTGCCGCGCTGGCCACCAAAGAACAGCACCGTGCGCGAGCCGCGCAGATGCTCAGGCTCCCGCTCGCCAGCGTAGCCGCGATAGTCGTCGTGCGTGTTCGACCAGATGTGCTCGAGCCGCTCTTCGCGCGTCATCGCCTTCACGGGTCGCGATTCCCGCTCGACGATGGCGGTGCACATCCGGTCGGGTGAGGAGCAATCCGACAGGTCGCAGTAACCGTGGAAGTAGCGGGTTCGGCCGTCGATCGTCAGCGTGAGAAAGATGCTTGTGATGCTGCCCGTGAGGAATTCGCGCATCGCGAACATCCCACTGCGCATCCAAAGTGGTGGCAGGATCTCGAGCATGTAGTCGTATTCGACTTGGCCAATCTCAAACCATTCGCCCGAATAGAGCGCGGTCGCATCGACTTCGGGGTGGTTCGGCCTCTGCGAATGTCGATCGAACATCCGGAACATCTGCCGGCGGTCGGCGATGCCTTGATAGACCTTGCGGATCGGAGAGGGGATCATGGAAGGGCTCCTTTCAGCCTCGTCGGACTGAAGCGCGGCTCACCCCTTCGGTTCGCCATCTTCTTCAGCTCTTGACCCCTTCTTCGCGGCCGCCTCTCCGGTCCGGAGGGTCAAGGGCCGCGTAGCGGGCGAAGCCTCCCTTGACGCGCCGGCCGGGCATGCGGCACGTCGTTCCTCATTTCCCGTTTTCCTTTCGCGCTCTTCCTGTCTATTCCGCTCGGAATCTCATCCGCTTGCTCAGCCTCGCAGGCCCCCCCGGTGACCGACTTCTCCCGGACATCATGTTGATCATTGATTGGCGGCGAACAGCGCCTCAACCGGTCCGCCAAGCAGACCTCTTAGATCTTCGTTCCAGTCAGTGGCTTGCGGTCGTGACCGCGTACATTCAATGCCAGTTTCGCCGGCAATTCTGAGAATACGCTCGGCGTAGTCGTCACCTTGCCGATTGTTATCGGTCGCAGCCACAAACCGAACGTTCGCGCGCTCAGCCAAACTGCGGATAGCTTGCTCCGTGGCCGGCGACCAGCCACCACCAGTGCTGACATACAGCGTGTGGGAGCGCTGCACTTCGATCGCAGCCAGGCTCATGGCATCGATCGCAGCTTCGGTGATGCAAATCCGCTCAGCGCCCGTCGGCCCGAAACGAAAAAGTTCTTTGGTCCCGGCGGTGGCGAAAGCGCGCCAGTGCGGACCACGCTCTTCCCAACCAATGATGTGGCCGGCAAGATCATCATGTGCCGCCCACATGCTACCTTGCGGGCCCTCCCGCAGCCGGCCTTGAGAAACCGCGGCGGCGACAATGGTGTCGGGAATGCCGCGCCGCTCGGCGAGATAGTTCCAGGTCGCCGAGCCAGGCCTTGGCGGTCGCCGGCGGGCCCATCGGCTGACGATGGATGCCGTCGCCGCCGGTTCGGATGCTCGCTTCCAGACCGGCGCGGTCACAACGAAGCCGACAAGCGCAGCGACGTGATCGCATGCTTCAGGGAATCCGCTCGCGCCAAGGTGCTTTGCTAGATCGAAGACATCCCCTTTGGCAGGCGACAACGGATCGAACCAGCCGCGTCCTTCGTGGATGACGATGATGATGTTGGCACCGCTCCGGTATTTGAGCGCCCGCCGGGTACTCTCCTTCAAGTCGATTTTCCAACCCTCGTTCTCGAGCACGGCGGCGCAAGCCACCTTGCTGCGCAACTCTTCAATGTCCTTCTTTTCCATGTTTTCGCTCCGAGCGCGCTCAACGCATCACCCGGTCCCTTCTTCAATTTTTCTGATCCGCAAATTTCGGAACGGAACTGGCCGGCCGCGGAGCCTTGCCGGAGGCAAGGGCGCGTTGACCAGCTGTCCAATGTGGCAGGTTAGGCCGCGGCGAAGCCTCCCTTGCCGCCGGCATGGCGCCAGCGGCACGCCGGTTACCCGGCTCAATGAGCCGGGGACCAAGGGTCGTACTCGTGCACGATGGCATCCTCTTCGCCGTCGTATTCGCTGGAAACCATGACGCCGAATTCGTCGTCGACCTGGAAGAGAACAACTGGGACCATCAGGCTGCGGGCGAGATCGAAAGCGTGATCCTGAGCGAGGGTGAGATTCTGCGACATTGTGCGGCTCCCGTTTGGGGCGGGGACCATCCCCGCTCGACAGGCGCCGATGTGTTCGGGAGCGGCCGCGGTCACCTCGTAGGCGGAGCCGAAGAGGTCGCACGTTTGCGTAGCGAACCCCTCGCGGGTTGATCGTAGAAGGCCGCACCCGGACCAAGGAAAGCCCATTCGAGAGCGGGGTGGTCCTCCTCCGGAAGCGAGATGCCGGACATCAGAGTCTTCCCGATGGATGCGGGACACCCTTGAGCATTGAGCCGAAAGATCAGTGTTGATGCGGGCTAGTGGAGAGGGGGCAAACCAAGGTGCGGCTGGCGGGATCGACGTTCTGCCGGCAGGGGTCGGTAATGTTGCTCGGTGAGCACGAACCAGAATTCGGAGCCGTGAGGACTGGCTAGTCGCTTTGTCGCGCCAGATCGAAGAAGCGGGTAAACTCGCCCTGAAAGCTCATCGCAACCGTACCCGTCGGACCATGCCGCTGCTTCGCGATGATCACCTCAGCCTTGCCGCGCGCGTCCTGTATTTCACGTTCCCAGGTTGCATGCTCTTCCGTACCCGGCTTCGGCTCTTTGTTCCTGAGATAATACTCTTCGCGATACACAAACATCACGACGTCGGCATCCTGTTCAATTGAACCGGATTCACGAAGATCGGAAAGTTGCGGGCGTTTTTCCTCCCGGTTTTCAACCCCGCGTGAGAGCTGAGATAGCGCAATGACCGGGACGTTGAGTTCTTTGGCCAGGGCCTTCAGACCTGTCGTAATTTCAGTGATCTCCTGCACGCGGTTCTGTGCGGCGCGCTGTGATCTCCCTTGCATGAGCTGAATATAGTCGACGATGATCAGGTGCAGGCCTCGCCGCCGCTTCAAGCGACGTGCGCGCGCCGCGAGTTGGGCAATGGAGATCGCACCAGTCTGGTCGATGAACAGCGGCAGACGTCGCATTCTTTGCCGGTACTCAAGAAGCTTGCCAAATTCACCTTCGCCGATGTCGCCGCGCCTCATGCTGGAAGAGGGCACCTCCGCCTGCTCCGAGAGCACGCGGGTCGCAAGCTGCTCTGACGACATCTCGAGGGAGAAGAAGGCCACGATGCCTCCAGTTGCGGGCCCGGACACATCGCCAAGATGCTGCGCAGGATCGTAGGCGCTTGCGACATTGAACGCGATGTTGGTGGCTAATGATGTCTTCCCCATGCCGGGTCGGCCGGCAATGACGATCAGATCGGTCGGCTGCAGGCCGCCCATTCTGGCGTCAAGATCCAAGAGCCCGGTCGGGAGTCCGGAGAGCTTGCCATCGGACTGATAGGCCTGTGCGGCTCGCTCAACGGCGTTGTCGAGGGCAGCATCGAAGGTCTCAAAGCCCCCACCGTATCGTCCCGTTTCGGCAATTTCATACAGAAGTTGCTCGGCCTGCTGGATCTGATCTTGTGACGAGCAATCAACCGCGGCATCGAATGCGGCGCTGAGCATGTCCTCGGCGACCTTGATCAACTCGCGACGAACCGCGAGATCATAGATGGTGCGACCATAGTCGGGCGCATTGACAATGGTCGTCGCCTCCGCAGCCAGGCGAGCGAGATATTGCCCGGCAGAGAAGCCGGCAATATCCATAGCAACCGGAAAGAAGGTCTTCAGGGTGATCGGGTTGGCAATCTTGTTCGAGCGAACCAAGTTGCCCATGACTTCGAAGAGGTGGCCGTGTAGAGGCTCGAAAAAATGGTTCGGCTTCAAAAACTCGGCGACGCAGTCAAAGGCGTCGTTATTGATGAGGATTGCCCCAAGCAGCGCTTGTTCAGCTTCGATATTCTGAGGAAGCTCTCGCGCGGTTGGGACTTCCAAGCCCGACAGTTTTAATGCTGCTTCTGCCACGTCTGTCCGTCCACAGGCACCAAAGCTGAAGTGTGCAGGATCTACGAACAACGAATTACCGTGCGAGGGACAGCCAACGAATCGGCTCACCCAAACCAAAGGTTAATGCGAATGGGGATATATCCAAGAGCTAACCGCGCCATTTGACACGGCAGGGGCCTCCCCTTCGCCGGCGAAGCCAGTTGATCTTCGAATCAGACCGCGGCCTATCTCCACCGGCCTTTCTTGCGTCAGGGCTGGACGCCCGCGAGGGGAAGACCGCCTTGCGGGCTTCCGCGAAGCCGACAGCCCGGCCCGCAAGGGCGACGCCCTCACAAATTCCCATCTTGATCTGACGTCAAGCCACCCTGTCTCGCTGTCCGGTCCGGACCATATAGGCTCGTCCGGGACTCTCAGAGCAGCCCTTGCCGGAGAGCGAGCGCCACCGCATGCGGAAGAGTTAGCGCAGAAAGATTCTGTCTGGCATTGTCCAGGTGAAATTTCACGCCACGGGGCGACAACTTGAGCATCTCGGCAATATCCTGCATGGTTTTTCCATGAGATGTCCAAGCAAGACATTGACGCTCGCGCTGTGTCAGCGGAATCACTCTCTCGGCGGCAAGCGGGTCAATCTTGGCAGTAACATGCGCATGATAGTTGATCCCCACCATTTGGAGGAGATCCCGAGCGGACTCCATGAAGCGGTCGAGCCCAAGACTGCGATCATCTACCGCCAATGTGAATGCGGCGAACTGGTTCTGGCCTGCCGGAATCCGAATCGTTAGCCCTGTTCTGATTCTGAAGCTCAACGCATCGTCAAACATGCGACGCTCCTTCGGCGAGTTCGCACTTCGCGGATCTCGGCCATCCCACAAGGTAATCGGGTTTGCGAGACGCGGCTTTCGAAGCACTGGGTCAATCTGATCGTACCCTTCTTCGAAATAATGGTCCGTCCAGCGCTTCGGATAGGACGAGATCAGATTAACTCCGTGCGGTTGGCGTCCGAAATAGGCAAACCAGCGGAACCCTAACGAATGGGCCACCCGCTCCGCCACACGCCGAAAATCGTCCTCCGTGATAGCCGTGTGAAGGCATTCCAAGAACTCATTGTACGCTCTATCGACATTATTCATCGCGCCCCTTTTTTGTTTCTTTTGTCGATGCAGCGTTATGGATACACGCGCTGCGTGCAGCACACGTATTCTGACGTTGCGGCAGCTTTTGGGCGAGCGCGCAATTAAACCTGCCTGTCAGAACTGACAGATCAACATCGTGATCGGCGCTGCTTTCTTGGTCTCCAAGTTAATGATTCGTAGCTTGGGGAACCAAAATGAAAGTTGTCGCGCTTTCGCACTCTGCACTTTGGAATCATTCTGATTTGACGTTCGGAATGCACCGCCTCCGTCGGCGCGTTTTCAGCGAGCGTTTGGATTGGGACGTGTCAGTTTCGAACGGACTCGAAATCGATCAGTACGACGCTCTGGCACCCACATATTTGTTAGTCGTCGATCAACGGAGTGTCGTCGGCTGTGTCCGCCTCCTGCCGACCACCGGACGCAACATGCTGGCAAATACGTTTCCAGTTCTGCTGGATGTCCGGCACGCACCGAATAGCCCCACGATCTGGGAGAGCTCCAGATTCTGCGTCGATACCCAGTCTTTGGAAAGTCCAACTACGAATGGCCTGAGGAGCGCAACGTTTCTGCTGTTCGCTGCCATGATCGAGTGGGGGCTACAGCACGATCTCCGAGCAATCGCAACCGTTACCGACTTGCGCATGGAACGCATCCTGCGGCGAGCAGGGTGGCATTTGGATCGTCTCGGCTCTCCCCAGCAAATCGGCAGCACCAAGGCTGTCGCCGGACTGTTGCCTGTCACCGAAGCTGCACTTCGGGCGGTTCAAGAAACCGGGAAGATCAACGAGCGTGCGATCATCACACCATCGAACGTCGCGCTCGCAGCATAGCTGTCGCGTCTTCTTCTCCGATGCCCCTCAAGAGGTTCCAGAATGGATCCGACAGCTTTCGCGGCAATAATCGAGCGGTGCGTTCCAACGGCAGCCCTCGTTCGGCCGTTGACCACGATCGTAGAGAGAGCGAGCGCCTTTGAACCGCTGCTCATCACCATTGTCCATCCCCGACCGGTCCCAATTCAGGCGTCCGACCGCAACGAGGCCATCGAACTTGCGACAGAAGCCATGTCGAGTGGCCAAGCTACTCGAACCGGCCTCGCCCAGCTCGATGCCAGGGACATGCAGAAAGCGGGCCTCACCGTGGCCACGACGTTTGATGCGTGTAAGCACATCGCGGGATTGAGCAGATTGTTCGAGGCGCGATTGCGAGCAGCCGAAACCTCGAAATCCAATCACGACCAGGCAGTCGCCAGCGTCATAGCCAGCTTCACAGCCGCTGCGACCGCCACATCGCAGCCCTCGATGAAAGCGGCCACGTCGACCAGCATCAGCGCCTCTCCGGATGCTGACACGGGAACAAGGGACATCCCCGCGCAACCCAGCACCGCGCCGCAGTGGGACGTCTATCGTGCGGGGCTCGGCGCATCTACGCTGGTCTACACGCGCTGAACTTACTGCTCAACCCGCACCGCCGATTCCAGCCTTCTCACCAACACGGCAACTGGAGACCCATGTCATGATTTCTCGTCTTAAGGACGCCGGCGCCCTGCTGGCTATCGCCGCCGTCCTCAGTATCGCCCTCGTTGAACCCGCGATGGCGCAGACGGCGAACATTGAAGGGGTACTGCAAAACATCGTCAACATGCTCACCGGCAATGTGGCGCGACTGCTGGCCACGCTGGCCGTGATCATCGTCGGCATCGCCTGGATGTTTGGCTACCTCGATCTACGCAAGGCCGCATACGTCGTGCTCGGCGTCGCCATCACCTTCGGCGCCTCCGAGGTGGTCTCGACCTTGACCGGTGGTCACTGATGCTCGGGGCCGCACGTCCGACAGAAGACACTTTGTTCCTCGCCTGCACGCGGCCCGCCATGATCGCGGGGGTGACGGTGGAAGCCATGGCGTTCAACGTCATGTTTTCCTGCATCCTGTTTCTCGCCGCCGGAAGTATCGTCTACGCCCTGATCGCGCTCCCGATCCATGGGCTCTGCCGGATCATCTGCCAGCGTGACCCCAACATGTTCAGAATTCTGCTTGCCTGGCTGGAGACACGCGGCCGCGCCCGGAACTCTCGACTCTGGGGCGGATCATCCTGCACGCCGCTGAGGCTCACCCGCCGGCATCAGGCGACGGACCTCGGCTATGCGTAAGTCAGCCGTGAAAGTCCGGGAGGTCGAGCCCAGCACTTACTTGCCCTTCGGTCGCCATGTGACGGATAGCGTCATCAGCCTCACGACCCGGGCACTGCTGACAGTGATTCGGATCGACGGCATCTCGTTCGAGACAGCCGAGACAGGCGATCTCAACGACCTGCATGCCAAGCTAAACCTGACACTACGCAACATTGCCGACCCTCGGTTGGCACTGTGGACCCATCTGGTGCGCCGGCGCACGGCGATCTACCCGGAAGGCGTCTTCCGCTCGCCCTTCGCCGCTGATCTTAACGCCGAATACCGCGATCGGCTTCAGACAGAAGCGCTGTTCCGCAACGATCTCTACTTGACGCTGGTATTTCATCCCGGGCGCGGGACAACGGATGTCGCGACCGAGTTCTTCAAGCGTCTCGGCCGACGCACCACGAGGACCATCGAAGTCGATCATGATGCTCTGAAGCGATTGAACGATGCGACGCGCGATATCGTCGCGGCGCTCGAACGCTACGGCAGTCGTGTGCCTGGACTGATCGAACGCGACGGCGTTGTCTTCTCGGAACCGATGGAGCTCCTCCACGGCATCGCATCGAGCGAGTGGATACCGATGCCTTTGCCGCAGGGACCGATTGGACCGGCGCTCTATTCAAATCGCATCATCTTCGGTCGCGAATCCCTCGAGATCCGAGGCGCAGGCGGATCGCGCTTTGCCGGCATGTTCGGACTCAAGGAATATCCGGCGTCCACGCGGCCCGGCTTGCTCAGTACGCTGTTGTCCGCCCCGTTCGAACTCATCCTCACGCAGTCCTTCGCATTCCTGTCGAAGGCCGACGCCAAGACGGTATTGACGCGGAAGCAGAACCAGCTGGTGTCCGCGCAGGATCCGGCGGCCTCGCAGATCGATGAACTGTCCGACGCGCTCGACGATCTGGAATCCAATCGATTTGTGTTCGGCGACCATCATCTGTCGCTGCTGATCTACGCCGACACGCCTTCGCAGCTGCAGAACCAGATGAGTATCGCCCGCCGCGCACTAGCCGATGCAGGCGCTGTTGTCGCCCGGGAGGATCTGGGTCTCGAGGCGGCCTATTGGGCCCAACTTCCGGGCCTGTTCAAGTACCGGGCGCGCTCCGGCGCCATCAGCTCGCGCAATTTCGCGGCGTTCTGCCCGTTTCATACCTATCCTATTGGCAAGCCGACGGGCAATCACTGGGGACCGGCGGTTGCGATGCTCAAGACCGCGTCGGGATCGCCATTCTATTTTTCATTCCATCACGGCGACCTCGGCAACACATTCGTCTGCGGCCCGTCCGGCTCGGGCAAGACTGTCGTCCAGAACTTCCTGCTCTCACAGGCCGAACGGCTCGGCGCAACTTACGTCTTTTTCGACAAGGATCGGGGGGCCGAGATTTTTGTCCGGGCTGCCGGCGGAACGTATCTGACACTCCAAAACGGAACTCCGACCGGCTGCGCTCCGCTCAAGGCAATGGAGCTCACGCCGGCGAACCTGTCCTTTCTTGGTGGGCTCGTTCGGCAACTCGTCACGCCGGGTAATCGTCCACTCTCCGTGACCGAAGGAGAGCGGATCGACTCAGGCTTGCGCGCTCTGGGTCAGCTGCGCCGGACTGAACGTTCGTTTGGAGCCCTGCGCACGTTTCTGGGCCAACAGGATCGCGAGGGCATCGGCTCCCGGCTGGAGCAATGGTGCAGGGGCGCACCGTTCGGCTGGGTGCTCGACAGCGAGCACGACGAGATCCAACTGGACGCGCGATCCATTGGCTTTGACATGACCAGTCTCCTAGACCATCCGACCGTCCGCACGCCGCTTATGATGTATCTGTTTCATCGCGTCGAGCAGCTGATCGACGGCCGGCGGCTGATCATCGACATCGACGAATTCTGGAAGGCGCTCGGCGACGACGCATTCCGGGATCTCGCCAACAACAAGCTCAAGACCATTCGCAAGCAGAATGCGCTGATGGTGTTCGGCACGCAATCGCCGCGCGACGCGCTCGCGTCCACGATCGCGCACACCATCGTCGAGCAGTGCCCGACCCAGATCTTCCTGCCCAACGCGCGGGGCACGCGCTCCGACTATGTCGACGGCTTTCATCTGACGGACACCGAGTTTCGTTTGATCAAGGAAGAGCTCTCCCCCGAAAGTCACCGGTTTCTGGTCAAGCAGGGGCACAACTCAGTCGTGGCTGAGCTTGATCTCCGCGGCTTCGACGACGCGCTGGCCGTACTGTCGGGACGCACCGAGACCGTCGAATTGCTCGACCACATTCGCGGCCAAGTCGGCGATGACCCGGCGCAATGGCTGCCGCTATTTCACGCACACCGAAAGACCGCCAAATGATCCGTCAACGCACTTTCTCTGCTTCCATCGTCCTGTCGCTGCTGGGGCCAGCGATGGTCTCGATGGTCTCTCCTGTTGCCGCCGATATCGTGTTCGACCCCAGTGTCTTTGCACGGCAACTCGACCAATTGATGGAGATGAAGAAGCAGGTCGATGCCCTGACCTCCCAGCTCGCGGTCGCCCAGGACCAGCTTAAACAGGCCAAGCAGCTGTACGACAGCTTCAACAAGCTCACGAATACCAACGACATCGCAGCGCTCCTCAATACGCCCCAGTTTCGCAAAGTGTTGCCGCAGCAGTTCTCCGACATCGAACGCCTGACCTCCGGGCAGGGGAGCGGTAACTTCGCCGAGGCGATCGACCATTATCTGTCGCAGAACCGTTACTATTCCGGCAACAGCGGCAACTCCTATTACCAGAGCGAGCTCGATCGTATCGCCCGTCAGACGGGGGCAAAGCACTCGCTCGGCCAGGCCGTCTACGACACAGCGTCCCAGCGCATCGATGCACTCGAAGAACTCAGAACGCGTATCAGCTCGGCAACGGACGTCAAAGAGGTTCTCGATCTGTCTGCGCGACTGCAGGCGGAACAGGCGCTCCTGCAGAACGACGTGCTGCGGATGCAAGGGCTGGCCATGATCCAGCAGGCGCGCACGGATATGGATCAACAGCGCGAGCACGAGAAGCAGCGACAGCTTGTCGATGAAATCAAGGCGGCGCTGAAATGAGGGTGAGAACAGCTCTCCTATTCGCAATCACCGTTGCTCTGTCTGGCTGCGACGAGACCGCCAAGTCCGACACAAAGACGGCTGGCTGGTTCCTGGATCACCGGAATGAACTTTCGGTCACGCTGAAGGCCTGCCGCGACAATCCAGGCGATCTCGGAAAGACCCCTACCTGCGTCAACGCGAATGAAGCGCGCAACAAGATCACCATCCAAGAGATGAAAGACGCTCTGAAGTAAGGACCGCCGCGATGGCCATAAATGTCTTCGACAGTTTCTTGAGGGAGTTCGAGCAACCGATCACGACCTTTGTGTCGACATCCGTCTCGAATTTGGCGTCATATATCGACGGTCCGCTGCGGGTTGGCGTGACGCTCTATGTCGTTCTCTATGGCCTTGCCGTCATGCGCGGATCGATCTCCGAGCCGATCATGGAGTTCGCCTGGCGGGCCATGCGGATCGTGCTTGTGGTCCTGCTCGCGACCAATTCGAGCGCCTTCCAGCAATACGTCACGGCCCTGTTCTTCGACAGCCTTCCGAAGGAGATCGGCAATGCCTTGGCGGGCTCCGGCCTGAACACCAATTCCGGGGCGCCATTCGATCAGCTGCTTTCCAAGGGGATCGACGTCGCCAACAAAATATACGAACAGGCGGGCTTGACTAACATTGCACCTGCGCTGGTTGCGGCCATTCTTCTGGTGTTTGTGGCGATCGGCTCCTTTCTGCAATTTGCGATCCTGCTTTATGCCAAGGTCGGGCTTGGCGTTGTCATTGCGCTTGGCCCCGTCTTCATAGCGATGGCGCTTTTTGAAGCAACGAGGCCCTTCACGGAAGCCTGGCTTCGGCAGGTGGCAAATTTCGTGATCCTGTTGGTCCTGGTGGTGGCCCTTGTCGGTCTCATGCTGACGACCGTCACCGGGTTCATCGACCGGTTCGGCAACAATGCGGGAACAGCCGGCGAGATGGTTGTGGCCGCCGTTGCGATCAGCGCGGTGCTGGGATTGTCCGGCTACATATCGCTGCAGCTGCCGATCATCGCGGGTGGGCTGGCCGGTGGAGGTGCTTCGCTCGCCAGCCGCTTGGTGACGAGCCCGCTGATCGCCAATGCCACGGCCGCGGCCAGCGGTGCATATGCAGGTGCCCGCTGGTCAGCCAGCCGGGGCCTCGCTGCCGTGCGAACAGGCCGCCAGGGCGGCAGCCTCCGTCGTACCCGATCGCAGGGGAGCTCGGCCACATGAACAGGAAGGGCGCATTCTCACGCACGCTGCCCAAGGTGCTGATCGTTTCCGTCATCGCGTGCCAGCTTGGCGGCTGCGCAAGCTGGTCGAAGGCGCCACCATCATGCGATGGCTCAGTCCGCCGGCCGCTCAATCGTTCGCTGTGGGACTGGGAGAGTGGAACGCCGCTGGCGGTCCCCGAACAGGCAGCTCCACCAGCCGCGTCCGCCCACTCATCCGGAAGGGGGATGCCAATTCTTCAGCGCCGTCTACGCGGCTTCACGCTACCGGCAACCACGTCGACATCGCCGCCTCCTACCACGCTTGCGGCAAGGAGGCGTGAGATGGTTGGCCCTGATGACCTAAAGACGTATTTCGACAACGCGCGTCGATGGGAACAGGATCTGTTGCTGTCGGCTCACCGCTCGCGACGAACCGCATGGTTCATCGCAGCGGGCGCCTGTGCACTGGCGATCATCTCCGTGGGAGCCGTCGCAGCGCTGGCGCCACTGAAGACGGTCGAGCCTTTCGTCATCCGGGTAGATAATGCCACCGGCATCATCGACACGGTTTCGGCGCTGACCGCGACGCCGGCGCGCTATGATGAGGCGGTCACCAAATACTTTCTCGGACGGTACGTCCGCGCGCGCGAGGGTTACAGCTATCCCGAAGCGGAGACGAACTTCCGGGCGATCTCTTTGCTCTCTGGGCCGGGCGAGCAGGCCCGTTTCGCGGCGTGGTACCGGGGCTCAAACCCGGAGAGTCCGCAAGTCGTCCAAGGACGGTTTGGGGTCGCCTCGATTCGGATCAAGGCAATTTCGCTCCTGGCCGACAATGTGGCCTCCGTTCGTTTCATGAAGGAAAGCCGAAAAGGTGAGGAGACCCGCATCACCCATTGGGTCTCCACGCTCACCTTTTCCTATGCAAATGCGCCGATGTCCTCCGCCGATCGCCTGGTCAATCCCCTCGGCTTTCAGGTTTCGGAATACCGCGCCGATCCGGAGGTCGTGCCATGAAACGTCTCATCTTTCCGATCGTCTTGTCACTTGGACTTGCAGGCCCGGTCCTGGCGCTGCAACAGCCGTCACCGGGCCAACATGACGCCCGGGTGCGCACCGTCACTTACGACCCCACCAATGTGGTCCGTGTCAACGGCGTTATCCGCGCCTCGACCCAGGTCATGTTCGGCGATGACGAAGAGGTCGCCCATGTCGCGATCGGCGATTCAGTTGCATGGGAAGTTGCGCCGGCCGGCTCCATCCTGTTTCTCAAGCCGCGCGAGAAACATCCGCCGACCAATCTTCAGGTCGTCACCACGCGCGCGGACGGACGCAAGCGTTCCTACCAGTTTGAGCTGTCCATCGCCGAGACCACGCTGGCCGACAGCTACTTCGTCGTCCGCTTCGCCTATCCTGGCGACGAGGTCGAACGACGCCGCGCGGAAACAGCCGCCCGGAGCGCTGAGCGGGAAGGGGCCCTGATCGATCAGACCTTCGACCTCCACCACGCCTATGGTGCGCGAAACTGGCGCTTCTCGGCACAGGGGTCCGTCGATCTCGAGCCCGAAGCCGTCTTCGACGATGGCAAGGAGACCACATTTCGCTTTGCGGGCAACCGCGAAGTCCCCGCCATTTACCTGATCAATTCTGATGGATCGGAAAGCCTGGTGCCGAAGGACGTCCGCGGCGAACTGGTGGTCGTCCACGCAACCGCGCGCGAATTTCGGCTGCGCAAGGGCAACATCGTGCTCTGCATCTTCAATGAAGCGTTCGACCCGGTCGGAATCAATCCAGGGACCAACACCACGAGCCCTTCGATCGAGCGGCGCGCCAGGAAGTCAGCTCCAACCGTAAAGCCCCGATAGGCCGACCAGAATGACCGAGCTTCACAACGAGACAATTGATGGCGATCGTGGCATCACCCCGGTCGGCCAGACCGACCACGCACGAACGACGATGCTCAAGCGCGGATTTGGCGCACTCGGGCTCACCGCATTCGCCTTTCTCATCATATTGAGCACGTGGAAAGGCGATAAGCCTGTCACCGAGTCCGCCCGCAAACTCATGATCCGTCAGGCCGCAGCGTTCGAGCCGGCTACGGAAGCGCCGGGAGCTCCACTCACCACAGATTCAATTCCGGCTGCAGCGCCACCTACCGCGCCGGCGGTCACCCCGCCCGTGCCGGACCAGATGCTCGAAAGCGCACGTCGCGCACCGGTCCTGGCTTACAACCGGCCGGTCTCGGCCGGGCGCGCAACCCACAACGGCATGACTGGGACTGGTGCTGCCGATCCCTATGCCTTTGGACGGGCGGAGCCGCCGAATGAGCTGGCCGACAAGCTCAAGCCCACACCGATTGAAGGCGTCCGCGCAGCGCGGCTTCCCAACCGGAACCTTCTGGTCACGCAGGGCACGTCCATCCCGTGTGTGCTGGAGACGGCAATGTCCTCTGACGTCGCCGGCTTCGTGTCCTGCGTCGTGATCCGCGATGTCATCTCCGATTCTGGCAACGTCGTGCTCATGGAAAAAGGCACCCAGGTGGTCGGCGAATATCGCGGCAATGTCAGGCGCGGCTCGAAGCGCATGTTCGTTCTGTGGTCTCGTGCCAAGACGCCTACGGGGGTCATCGTCGCGCTCGCGTCGCCCGCTACAGACGCGCTTGGTCGAGCTGGGTTTGACGGTGATATTGATACGCATTTTTGGGAGCGATTTGGATCGGCGCTGCTGCTATCCATCGTGGGCGATGCCGGCTCCATCGGGCGTCAGCAGCTTCAGGACAGCTCGATCCAAATCAACAATACCACTGGCTCAGCAAATACTGCCGCCGGCATCGCCGTCGAGCAATCGATCAACATTCCGCCTACGCTGAACAAGAACCAGGGCGAACTGGTCAATATCTTCGTCGCGCGAGATCTTGATTTCTCGTCCGTCTATCAGCTGAAGCGCATTGAAACACGGAGCCAGATATTCGACCGCACGGTCGGGGGCGCAGCGGTCGGGCCGACCGAGGTCATGAAATGACGCGGCTCGCGTCGACCGAGCAGAATGGCGGCCGTTTGGTGCTGGCTCGCTATCTTGAGCCGTTGAACCGATATCTGGCCGACGAGTCCCTTACCGAGATCGTGGTCAATCAGCCTGGCGAAGTCTTCGTAGAAGGACCTGAGGGCTGGACCCGTCACGCGGAGGCAGGGCTCACACACGACTACCTCTCGCATCTGGCAACAGCGGCTGCCGGATACACTCGCCAAGATATCGGACCAGAGTTTCCCGTGGTGTCGACAAGTCTAATCGGCGAAGAGCGCTGCCAAATCGTGGTGCCTCCGGCCGTCCCGGCCGGTCAGGTCAGCCTCACGATCCGCAAGCCGTCGAAACTGACCATGAACCTGGCCGCTCTTGAGCGGACAAGGCTGTTTGACGAGGTCCGATCAGCCGGTGACGAACTTCATCCCGACGAGCACCGGTTGCTCGCTCTGAAGGAAGCCGGTCTTTGGCGTGAGTTCCTGGAGCTTGCCGTGAAGACGCGCCGCAATATCCTGATCTCGGGTGCGACCGGATCGGGAAAGACGACGCTCTCTAAAGCCTTGATTGCGGCAATCCCGGCGCATGAACGGCTGATCACCATTGAGGACACCATCGAGCTTGTGATCCCGCACGAGAATTCCGTCCGTCTGCTCTATGCCAAAGACGGGCAGGGCATGGCCAAGATCGGGCCCCGCGAGCTTCTGGAATCGACCCTACGCATGAGGCCTGACCGGATCCTGTTGCAGGAGCTACGGGACGGCACGGCCTTCTTCTACCTCAGGAACGTCAATTCGGGGCATCCGGGGTCGATCACGACGGTCCACGCGGACAGCGCGCGGCTTGCCTTCGAACAATTGACCCTTCTGGTGAAGGAGAGCGCGGAAGGGCGGGACCTCCATCGCGACGATATCCGCTCGCTGCTGCTGCACCTGGTCGATGTCGTCGTCCAAATGCAAAAGCGCGACGGCCGCTACCGCATCTCTGAGATCTATTATGATCCCATCCGCAAACGCGATCACGGCCGCTAAAGCCGCACGTGGCACTGCGCTCGCGCTTTGCGCCGGGGCGCTCTTCCTGCTGGTCGCCTCAAACGTTCTGCTGCTCGGGCTCAGGGTTCACGATGGTGGATTTCACTGGTTCGAGATCGCGAGCGGCTGGCCCCGGTACGGCACGGATCCGCGGTTCGACCGCTGGCTGACGCTCTCCACTCTCGCCGGCACGATCGCGGTCTTTGGCCTGCTCGGTTTCCTCTTCCGGCAGCGGCCGCCGCCGCTTCACGGCAAGGCGCGTTTCGCGACCGAGCGAGAGATCAAGGCTGCCGGTCTCCGGTCGAAGGATGGCATTCTGCTTGGCCGCAAGGACGGTGCGATGCTTTGCTTCGGTGGATCGGAGCACGTGCTGGTCTATGCGCCGACCCGGGCAGGCAAAGGGGTTGGCTATGTCATTCCGAACCTGCTGAATTGGGCGGATTCGGTTGTCGTGCTCGACGTGAAAAAGGAGAACTGGCAAAAATCGGCGGGTTTTCGCGCGGCCCACGGGCAGGCAGTCCATCTGTTCGATCCCCTCGAAGAAAGCGGTTGTACGGCGAGGTACAATCCTCTCGGCTACGTGCGTAACGATCCGGCCGACCTCTATGATGACCTACAGCGCATCGCGGTCATGCTATTTCCGGCCGAGAGCCGCGGCGATCCGTTCTGGTTTGAGGCCGCGCGGACGGCGTTTGTCGCGATCGGCGGCTATATTGCTGAAACCCCCGGGTTACCTCTGACCATCGGGGAGATCCTGCACCAGCTCTCCGCGGCTTCCGATCTCAAGTCACATTTCGAGAAGATCATCGCCGCGAGACGATCGAGTAGCTCTCCCTTGTCTCGATCTTGCATCACGGCGCTGAACGACTTTCTTGCAGCTTCCGAGAACACCATGAATTCGGTGCGGAAGACCGTGACGGCAAGACTTGGCCTGTGGCTCAACCCTCGCATCGATACCGCGACGTCAGCCAATGACTTCGATTTGCGCGAGCTGCGGCAACAAGCGATGTCGATCTATCTTGGTGTCACGCCGGACAATCTCGAGCGCATGGCGCCTCTGCTGAACTTGTTCTTTCAGCAGGTCGTTGATCTCAATACCCGTGAGCTGCCGGAACATAATCCCAAGCTTAATCGCAAAGTCCTCCTCTTGCTCGACGAATTCCCAGCGCTGGGCAATGTCAATGTTCTGGCGAAATCGGTCGCGTTCGTTGCAGGATACGGGATCCGGCTTCTGACGGTCGTCCAAAGCCCGGCGCAACTTCGTGCAATCTACGGCTCCGACGTCGCCCGCAACTTCATGACGAACCATGCCCTGGAAGTCGTTTTCGCTCCGAAGGAGCAAGACGTCGCCAATGAGCTTTCAGAACGAATTGGCTATGACACGGTGAAGGCGCGCAGCCACAGTGGGCCAAAGGGCTTTTCGGCACGATCGTTGAGCCAAACGGTGTCGGAACATCGGCGCGCTCTCATGCTGCCCCAAGAGCTGAAGCTGCTGCCGAGGTCCAAGGCGTTCATCCTCGGCACCGCGATCCCACCGCTGATCGCCGATAAGCTCGTCTACTACGAAGATAAGGCCTTTCTGCAACGACTGCTGCCGGCGCCGGTTCAGGCGATGCCGAAGGGGCTTTCGACTGCGTTACTTAACGCCGAAATCAAGGAGCTTCGCTCCGAAGTCGCCGAGTTTCGCGCAATATTTCGATCACGACCGATGACCGACGAGGAAGTGGCCGATCCCTCAACGATTCCTGATGATGTCAGTTTCGATTTTGGCGGGGTCGATGTGGATCTCGAAGGCTTGTCCGAAGAAGACATGAAAGCATGGACCCTGAAGTACATCGACTCTCAGGCAATCCCATCAGCTCGATCGTTCACCAGAACGCAGAACGGAGAGCAACATGAGCGACAGGCCTGAAAATGAGGCGGACTTCAGCCTGCTGCGGGCGGATGCCGCCGAGCGCAGTTCTCGCGGTGGCAAGTCGAGCAACGACCCGCGACCGAAATCAAGGCAATCCGGGAGGCCTCCTTCTGCCATCGTCGACGACAAAGAACTTCCAGAGCGGGTCCGTCGGAAATATTACGCGATCGAAAAGGATGGACGGAAGGCACGCACGCATCTCTATGCGGACGCAGCCGGTGAGTATCTGGCCTTTAAGGTGACCGAGGATCGCTTGATCACGCGGTTGGAGGCTACCGAGGTGGTCCGGGACATGGTCATCGTTGCGCAGCATCGGGGTTGGGAGGCCATGCAAGCTCGTGGCTCCCAGGAGTTCCGACGCGAGGCTTGGCTGGAGGCCAGCCTTCGCGGCATCGCCGTGCAAGGATACGAGCCAACCGAGCTGGATCGGCTGAAGCTCTCCGATCGTAGGGACGCCCTGGACCGATCAAATCGCCGCGTAAACGACAGGCCTCCCGAAAGGCTCGACTATGACAGGGGGGTCTCAGGCCGCTTGGTCGAGGTCGGGCGAGCTCCCTATCGCGATCGTCCCGATGCCGAGACCTCCACCTACGCAGTGATAGAACTCGACGATGGTCGGAAGCACAAGATGTGGGGCGTTGGACTTGAGACGGCGTTTGCCGACAGCCAGGCCAAACCGGGCGACCGTCTCCAGGTCGTTCGAGACGCTGTCGAACGAGTCGCAGAAGATATCAAAGTCATCGACGCCACAACCGGTCGCATGGACACGGACCGTCGGGAACTAGATCGCAACCGCTGGCGGGTGACGGCGGAAACGTTTCGCACGGCCGATCGAAAGGCTGCGGCCGCCGACGCCGCCTTGGCCGCGGCGGAGTCCCAAGTCATCGTTATCGAGAAAGCGCTCGAGCGCGTCTTGGCCGGAAATGCCGGCGCGCGACACCGCATCCTAGAGGCCGCGAGGGAGCGTATTGCCAAGCATCTCGAGCATGGACATTCGTTCGCTCGCGCCACAATCAAGCAGCCCGTTCACCGGGGCCATGACCTAGGAACCGAAAAAGACAAACGTGATTTGAGGCAAGAAGGGAGCAAATTGCGAGTTCGAGAGAAACAACGCTAAGGCGCGTTCGATCGAGCGCATCTCCAAACAAACGCTTCCTGGTCGTTCAATTCACGAGTCCTCCAATATTTTAGAGTTGGACCGAGAAAGCAATCAGGCACGAGAGTAGCTGATTCTTGATCTTGCCGTCGCGGATGACAGCGGGCGTCATGGCTACGCCCAATACAAATGCCTTCCAGTGGACGTCAAGGCCCACGATCTCCGAGCGCCGCAAGCCCAGGGCAATGCCGATCAGCAGCATCGCGCCCGCAGCGTGCTGCGGTCGAGCGTCTCGAGCATGCCGATGACGTCTTCCGGCAGCACGGCCTCTTTCTGCCGGGGCGGGGCGGCGTGGGTGTTGCGGATCCCGGCGAGCACGGTCGCGATGTGCCGATCCGTGCGGTCGAGCGGCATCCTGCCGCTGCACATAATTCCAGGTCAGGGCGGAGAGCCGGCGCTCGATCGTCGAGCCCGCATTCGGCTGACGATCGGCCGTCGCCGCGCCCGAAGCACCGGCGGTGATGTAGAGGCCGACCGTCTGCGGTGAGGGCGGCAAGACCTCGAGACCCTGGCGCCGGCACCAACCGCTTCCAGTCTGACGCATAGGCCCAGCGGGTGTTAGCCGAACTCGCCGCGTCGACATAGTCGCGGGCGCGATCGGCGAGGCACTCGAGATGCGCCGGCAGAGCGGGGGAGGGGGTGGCGCGTTCCGCTTCGGCGACGACGATCTCGCCGGAAATGTCCTCATCTAGTCGAGGCAATCACATCGTCATGCGGTCTCAACGTCGGTTTGGACGAAGTCATTGCCCTTGAAGAGCAGCGGCTCGCCGGTGAGCGCGGCGAGTGCATAGGAAAAACAGTCGCCGAAGTTCAGGCCCGCGGGATGACGCCCTTTGCCGTAACGGCGCCACGCGCGGCGGGCCTGATCGGCATGGTCCGCGGTCACAGCGACAATCTCGACATCCGCCTTGTGCAGCCAGAGATCGAGTTCCGCGCCGCCCGGCTCCCCCAGTCGCGTCTCAATGACCATCGCAGCTTCGAGGACGGTCGCTGCCGAGATGAGACGAACGGGGTCGTCCGCGATGCGTTCGCGGAAACTCTTCGCCTCCGGCTCATTGAAGGCAATCGCAACAATTGCAGATGTATCGATGACCATCAGTTTGGAATGCCGTTCTCGTCGTAGCCGACGATCTCCTCGGGGGTGCGGTTGTCGAGAACCGGCAAGGCGTTCCAGCGGCGCTGGATCGCCTCCAAATCCTCCAAAAGGGTCGCCTTACGAGCGTTGGAACCCACGCGCCGCAGGCGCTCCTCAAGGGCTCGCCGCGTGGCAATGGTGATGGATTCGCCCGTGCGCTGCGCAAGCGTGCGGGCAAGTTGTTCAGTCTCGCGATCCTTGATGCTTAGCGCCATCGGCGGCTCCTTGGTTCCTATCTGTCAATATTCTACCTATATAGCCCTTTCCGCTGGCAATTGCACGACATCTGCGGGACGCGCATCGTCGGCGGCGCTTCGAGTTTCGCCGGCCTGGCCCCAAGCTGCTGAATCCCATCAATCCCCGCCGTCCGGCAGAGATTTCGTACGCGCGCCCAATTTGAGTAGATTTCGACCTTCTGCTCGACGAGAGAGGCCATCCGCTGGCTCCGTCCGGGATTTGGGCGTGCACGCGGTCCGCTCATGACTGCGAATTCTCGTCAATCTGACGCCAGAAGGGGGCTGTCCGGCGGTGAAACGCGAGCAACAACGGGTAGGCTCAAGATTGATAAGGCAACATTATCGCTCGTTATTATCCACCGACAGGTGCGGCGGTTTTGGCGATTTTTGATGCCATAAGCGCCGCAATCGGCATAAGCTTCGCCATGCCCCCGCGCGCGCGAACCCTCCCTGAAGCCCCGCCGACCGTCCCGCCGGCACCTAGCTGGGCGCGCCAGGTCGCGTCCGCACAAGCCGCTGATGATGCGATGTTTTTGGCCGGTGGCGCGCTCGCCGCACTCCACCCCATCGCGCGCAGCGAACACCCGCTCGGCCAGCTCTGGCGATATCGATTAGCGCTCGCCAGCGCCGCCGTGCTCGCCCGGAACAGTGGGCGCCGCGAGGACGAGGCTTCCCTGCGCGACGCCTGGTATCTGCGCCGCACGACCGATGATCCCGGCCCGGGCGGGCGCATCCTCGCGGCCTGGCGCCAGCTCGGCGCGCGCGCCGCCATGGCGCCGGACGACTGGCTGATGACGCTGTCCGTTCGGTTCGAGCTGCGCGTCGACGCTGCGCTCAAGGACGTCGTCACAGCCGCGACAAAACTCGCGGCCGGGCAGGGCAGCGCCGTCGCGGCCGCCGCCGAGATCGCGGCGCTGAGCCTGCGCTTTGTGCCGGCAAGCGAGCCGCTGGCCCTGTGGCTGGCCGACGTCGTGCTCGCTCACCGCCTGAACTGGCCGATGGCCGTGCCGCTGATCGCGAGCCAGGTCCGCCGCGCCGATCTGCGCGCTGCCGGCAAGGCGGGCGGCGTTGACGACGCCTGGCTTTAGGCCTGCGCCCTGGCCTATGCGCGCGCCGCCGCGGCCGCATCGGAGCTCTACGCCGACCTCGTGCGACGGGCCAACCGGCTGCTGGCGGTGGCGCCAAAACTGCGCGGCAAGGACGCCGACAGGATGGTGGGGATCCTGCTGATGGAGGACGCGCAAGCCGCCGGCGCCGGCCCGTCCGCGAGCGACCGTTCGACGCGGCGGCTGTTCGAACGGCTGGTGTCGCTTGGTGCGGTGCGCGAGCTCACGGGACGGCCGACCTTCCGACTGTACGGGCTCTGAGATGGGGCGGCGCGCGCGAGCCAAAGCGGATCTCGACACGGAGCTCACCGAGCTGCCGCCGGAGCTGCGCTGGCGCGAATGGATGGGCCGGGTCGAGGCCGTGATCTTCGCCGCGCCCGCGCCGGTGACCCGCGAGACCCTGGCGCGCGTCGTCGGCCGCGACTGCAGCCTCGATCTGATCATCGACGACATCCGCGCCGAGCTGCGCGGCCGGCCCTACGAGCTCGTCACGGTCGCCGGCGGCTGGCAGCATCGCACCCGGAAAAACTTTGGCGATGCGATCCGCGCGGCGATCGGCGGCGCGAGCGACGGCAAGGCGCTGTCGCAGTCCGAGACGCTGATCCTCGTCTGCATCGCCTATTACCAGCCGATCACCCGCAGCGAGCTGTCCGCCTTCTTCGGCAAGGAGGTCAGCCGCGATACCATCGCCCGGCTGCGCGGATTAGACTTCATCGCGCGCGGCCCGCGCAGCCCGCAACCCGGCGCGCCTTACACCTATGTGACCACCAAGGGATTTTTGGTGCAGTTCGGCCTGGAGACGCTGCGCGATCTGCCAAACATGGAGGCGCTGGAGGACGCCGGCCTGCTCAGCAAGGACAAGATGTTGGCGGGAGAATTGCCGGATCCCTTGCCGGCAGATGATGAAGAGCATGACGATGACGAAGACGCTGCAGATTGGACAGAGACAGGCTAGCCCGTCTTATTCATGATTGCCGGGCGGGGCTGGTGGAACATTTCCGCTCGGTGTGAAGGCGCGCGCGAACGCTACGGCTTTTTCGCCGCTTTTCGACCGGACTTCGTGAACGCGTTAGAGGACGGCGACGGGGATGACCGGGGCTCATGCCCCGCGCGTCAGGGTGCTTGCGGGACCAGAGCGTTTGCCAAGCCGCGGAACAGGTCGGCGTCGGGGCACGCTGCAGCGAAGGCCAGACGGACGCGGGTGGCGGTCTCGATGACACGGGCTGCGATTTTGAGAAGCCTGAGCCTGATCGTGTTGAATTCGGCCGTTGCCAGATCACGCGGCTTCGGGATGGCGTCGCGCACGGCGAGGATGAGCCAATAGGCGGCGGTGTGGAAGACGAGGCGGACCTGGTTGGCGAGCGCCGAGCGGCAACTGGTGCGATCGGAGGCGAGCTGGGTCTTGTGCAGCTTGATCAGGTTCTCGGCCTGTCCGCGTGCGCAGTAGAGGCTATCATAGATCCACTCAGCCGAGCCGATATTCAGGCTGGTGACGACGTAGCGGATGTCGAGCCCTTGTTGGGTTGCCTCGATGCGGGCGATGACGCGGCGCTCACGATGCCAGGAGCCTGCCGCGTGGCGGGTCTCGGTGTAGCCGCGAACCACGATCTTGTTCTCGACCGCACGTTCGGTTCGAACTGCATCGCAGACCTCGTCGACCTTTCTGGCGAGCGGCTTCGTGCCGGCCAGCGCGAAGATGTAATCGACGCCGTTTTGCTTGCAAAAAGTCATCGCCTCGGGGCAGGCGTAATGGCTGTCGCCGCGGAAGGTGATACGCGTATCGGGCCAGCGCCGGCGAATGCGCCGAACCAGGCGGCGCAGATGTGCCCGCACCTCGATGCCGCTCGGCGTCTTGCCGGGGCGCAGGATGACCGCAACAGGCCGGCTGTGCTCGGTGTCGTAGACGTGGATCGGTAGGAAGCAGTGTTCGTCATAATGGGCATTGAACAGCGAGAGTTGCTGACGGCCATGCACCACGTCGACCGTGTCGATGTCGAGCGTGATTGCGCTCGGCGCTCGCGCGTAGCTGTCCATCCATAGGTCAACCAGCACATGGCTCAGCCGGATCACCTCGCGCAGGTGTGGTGCATTCTCCAGACGCGATAGCGTCGGCTGCGAACACAGATCCCGGCCAGTGTCCGGCAGCCGGCCGCAGGCCAGCTTGAACGCCGGATCGCCGCGTAAACGATCGAGATCATTGCCATCCTCGTAGCCGCACGCGATGGCGAAGATGCGGGCGCGGATCATATCCGCAAGGCTGTGCACGATGCGTCCCGGATCGCGCCGCTCGGGGAATACGCGGGACAACTTCGCGGTCACGCCGAGGCGCCGGTCCGCAATGGCGAGAAGCATGACGCCGCCATCCGACGTCAGCTTGCCACCGTCGAACGCAGCTGTGATCTTCTTGCGGGAAACGGCTGGAAATGAGAACGACAGACTCGTATCGTCGGTCATGGCGAGTGTGGCGGCCCGGATGCGCGGAGGGTGGGTGTCAGCAACCGAATCCTACGCCACCTCAGCGGCTTACGCCACGCTCGCCAGCCTCTCAACAATCCGCTGATGAATAAGACGGGCTAGGTGCCTCTGTGGGGCGGCCGCTTTCGATTCTATCCCCAACCCGCAAGTGTCCCGCCCCGAGACATAAAACCTTGGCATAGGTTGTGCTGACGAATGGGAGCCGGGATTTTGCATCACCCTCCCGGGCTCGATAAGCGCCGCCTGCAAGCTATTTCTAGCAGGCGGCGTTTTTATTCGGTGTCCCAATTCGATTTTGCGGGTGTGCCAATTAGGACAAGAACTGACGGACGGGGGCGGTGGCCTCGCCCGGGGAATTCTTTAACGCTGCACCTTGCCGATCTCTTAATTCATCCCTAAATTAGGGATGAATTATAGAAGGAGGTCCGCATGTCTTCCGCCCAAGCATTGACACTCACGGAAGCAGGTTACGTGCTGAACCGGTCGGTGGCTGCGCTCAACAAGGCCGTCGATACCGGCATCATTCGCGCACGTCAGCGACGCGCCGGAAGCGGAGTTCAGCGCCTCCTCGGCCGGGCCGAGATGCGCTTTCTGCTGGTCGCCGACAGATTGGAAAGAGATCTCACCCCTACGGGCCGGCGTCGGCTCTATGAGGCGATCCGGCAGCTCTCCTTCGACGCGCACCGAGTCGCGTTCGGCGAAGTGGTGCTTGATCTCGGCAAGATCGACGCCGACCTCAAGAGCCGTCTTCATCGTCTCGACGAACTGCGCCGATGGGTACAAGTCGGAAGTGATCGCAACGAACCTACCATTAAAGGCACCAAAATTCCTGCCTACATGGTGGCGGCCCTGGCCCGTGGGCAATCGGTCGAGCAGATTGTCGACGATTTTCCGTCGCTGACGCGCGATCAGGTTGAGGCTGCGATCGAATATGCCAAGGCGTATCCAAAACGAGGACGCCCCTATCCCCCGCGGAGCCTGAAGCGGGCGCTCGCGGAGCTGGCCGACCTCGGCGCGTTCGATGAAGAAGCCGAGGTGGGCGAGGTTGCGCCGCGCCGGATTCCGTGACCGCGTTTTTGATCGACGAGAACGTGCTTCGCGAGTTTGGTGCGCGGGGCAACGCGAACGTGCGCAAATGGCTTGCAACAGTCGGCGATTCGGACCTCCGTCTGAGCGCCGCCACGCTGTTCGAGAAACGTCGCGGCGCCGAGATGTTGAAGCGACGCGATCCGGACAGGGCCGCAAACTTGCTGAAGACGATCGGCGCGATCGAGAAAGCCTATGCGGACCGGATCATTCCGATAGACGCAAGTGTCGTCGCGGAATGGACCCGAATGCTTGGGTCGAAAAACAAGGATCGCTGGGATCTGGCCCTCGCGGCGACTGCGCGGGTTTACGATCTCATCCTCGTCACCCGCAACATCAAGGACTTCGAGACGCGCAGCGTGCGATTACTTGATCCATTTCGTGACCCGCCGGTCCGGATTGAACCCTGATGTGTTTCGGCGTGGGGTCTCAACCATGATCGGCGTGGGGGTCCCATCATTTCAATTCAATTCAATGAAATCAATGGCCTGAAGGGGTCCCGACGACGCCACCCCACAGCAGCTTCGTGGCCAACAAGCTCGGCCTCGACCATCTGATCGTGCTGCGCGAGGGCAAGGTGGTCCGGATTTCGGAGCTGCAGGCCAGCGACTTCTTCAAGAAGCTTGCAGGGTACGACACCTTGCGCCTGGCTTTGGCCAAGAAGGCGATCCTGGTGGAAGGCGACTCCGACGAACTGGTGGTCCAGCGGGCCTACATGGACGCCAATGGTGGGCGCTTGCCTATTCAGGACGGGATTGACGTTATCTCGGTCGGTACGGCCTTCCTGCGCTTCCTCGAGCTAGCCCTGGCGTTGAAAATCCCGGCGGCCGTGGTGACCGACAACGACGGCGACACCGCTGCAGCGCGGAAGAAGTACGCCGCGTTCGATGGCCAACCGTCGATCAGGATTTGCTTTGACCCCGACGTCGACACCGGTGGGCTGACGGTCAAAGAAAAGCCCTTCAATTACAACACGCTTGAGCCAAAAATCCTGAAGGCGAACGGTCTGGAAACCCTCAACAAGATGCTCGGGACCGCTGCCAAGACAGACGATGAACTCCGCCTTCATATGCGCGCCAACAAAACCGAGTGCGCACTGGCCATCTTCAGTTCGAAAACGGCGATCACATATCCTGACTACATTACTCGGGCAATCGCGCCGTGATTGGCGAGAATAGTCTGGTCATCGCGGCAGCCGGCTCCGGCAAGACCACCTACCTCGTCAAAGAGGCACTTAAGATTAGGGACCAGCGGGTCCTGATCACCACCTACACCGAATCCAACGAGGCGGAGATCCGCCAGAAATTTTTCGACGTCGTTGGCCATGTTCCGTCGAACGTGGTGATCATGACCTGGTTCAGTCTCTTGATTACCCATGGCGTGAAGCCGTTCCAGGGTGCGGTATTTGAATTTCTGGTCAAAGGCATGGCATTGGTCCAAGCCCAGTCGGCCATTCGCTACACCAACAGCCGGGGCATCGCGGTGACCTGGCCCGAAGGAGACATCGCAAACCACTTCTTTGATCGGCGTGGACAAGTCTTCTCGGACAAGCTGTCCAAGCTCGTGATCCGATGCAACGAGCAGAGCGGCGGCGCGGTCGTCGACAGGCTGAGCCGGGTGTTCCCTCACGTTTTCATCGACGAAGTCCAGGACCTCGCTGGCTATGATCTCGACATCATCGAAGCGCTGGCGCGAAGCCCGGTCCGCCTGCTGATGGTTGGCGATCCTCGGCAGGTGACCTACCTGACCCATAACGAGCGCCGCTTCGCAAAATATGCCGACGGCGGCATCGCCGACTTTTTACGGACGCTGCCCAAAAAGCTGAAGATCGAGATTGACGAGGTAAGCCTGAACCGATCGCACCGTAACAGCGAGGCCATCTGTGCGGTTTCGTCACGGCTATTCCCCGGGTTTGCTGCCACTCAGGCTTGCGAGTGCGCCTCGTGCCGTCGCCCTCTGCCGGCCAGCGCTGGCGTCTTCATCTTGAGAATCGCAGACTATGCTCATTATCTGGCGACCGTCAGACCCTGACCCGTGCAGCTGCGCGACAAGGTCACCAGCAGGGGGGTCGACCCGTCGTCGCAGGCGGTGAACTTTGGAGAATCCAAGGGACGTGGCTTCGACCACGTCGTGATCCTGCCAACGGACGCGATGAAGCAATGGCTTGCCGATCCGAACAGCAAGCTGGCGGCACAAAGCCGAGCAAAGTTTTACGTTGCGCTCACGCGCGCGCGTTACAGCGTAGCTATTGCGATGGATTGGAGATCGGCCTCGCTGCCGGCGGGCTTTTCGCTTTACCAAGTGCCAGCAATCTGATTCTGGGATCTCTGAAGTGGACCCCGGATTTTGGACCGGCGGCTTAGGTGGTGCGGATGCCGTTCCGTTTTGATAAACGGAGCGGACCATGAAGAAGACGAGACGGACAATCGATGCGGCGCTGAAGGCAAAGATCGCCTTGGAGGCGCTGCGAGAACAATCAACGGTGACGGATCTGGCGCAGCGCTACCAGGTGCATGTGAACCAGATTTATGCCTGGAAGAAACAGCTTCAGGATCAAGCGGTTCGGGCGTTCGACGCGGGCGCTGGTCGGGATGGCGAGGCGGCCCACGAACTGGAGGTCGAGAAGCTCCACGCCAAGATCGGACAATTGACGGTCGAGCGGGATTTCTTAGCCAGGAGGTCCGAAAGATGAGCGCGCCGGATCGCCGAGGATTGCTTCAGCGCGATCATGCGAGTCTATCGATCCGCCGGCAATGCCAACTGCTGAGCGTTGCGCGATCGAGCGTGTATCGGCCGCCGCGGCCGGCCAATGACAACGACCTTGAGCTGATGCGGCGGATCGACGAGCTGTTCACGGCCTGGCCGTTCTTGGGCTCGCGGCGGATGACGGCGATGCTCAATAGCGAAGGCTGTCGCATCAATCGCAAGCGCGTGCAGCGGTTGATGCGCAAGATGGGCATCGCGGCGCTGGGACCAAAGCCCAGAACCACAAAGCCGGCGCCGGGACACAAGATCTTCCCGTATCTCCTGCGCCATATGGTGATCGACCGACCGAATCAAGTGTGGGCGGCCGATATCACCTATCGTGCGCCTCGCCCCGAGGAATCGGGGGAGCGTATGTTTGGAATGCATTGAGAAAGGAGGAATTTGACGAGCCTGCTTCCTGCTGTGGGGAAGCATGAGCCCAAGCGGCGGTGACCTGCTGTCAGCTGGCAGGGTGACGTAGCCCGCAGGTAAAGGGGACTGAGGCGAAACCGTTACGCCGAGATGGTTCCCGAGGCTGAGTATCGGAAGGTTGAGGAACACGAACCGGTTCATCCGCGTCTGTGGGCTGAAATGTCGCCTCCGCCTACACGGTTTAACAGGCGGAATGCTGAATGGTGTCGAAGGATATGTAGCCGGAGACACCCGAACGCGAGCGTAGATGTAGGGCGTCTTGCGTGGGCCGAGGGGAGAACACAGCCAAACCTGAGGCAACGGCATCGACTTGCAGCAAGCAAGGGAAAAGACTGCGACCGGCAACCTCACCGATGCGCTGGTAGTCCAACATATGAACGAGGGAAGGCATGAGCGGAATGGCAAGGGAGTTGACCCCGATGTCCGTCATGCTGGCAGAGCTCCCGTAGTAGTCCGAGGCCGGGAAAGCCGGTCACATGGCGAAGGGGAGCAGTTTGAGTTGCTTGGAGTGCACGTGATCTGACCTAATGAGGTGAAGACCTTTGATAATCAGTGAAATGCAGCACAAGCTCGCGATATCAGGATGTCGCAATGGCCATGGGCCAGACTTGAACGGAGAGCCGTATGCGCTGAAAGGTGCCCGTACGGTTCGGGGAGGAGAAGCGCTTATGCGCTTCTTACTCCATTGCCGATCGGCCAGGGCTTTCTGTATCTGGTGGCTATCATCGATTGGGCGAGCCGTGCGGTGCTGGCCTGGCGCCTGTCGAACACGATGGACACATCGTTCTGCGTGTCTGCGCTCGAAGAGGCCTTGGCGCGCTTCGGCCGGCCTGAGATCTTCAATACCGACCAGGGCAGCCAGTTCACCAGCGCCGCCTTCACCGGCACGCTGGCCGCCACCGGCGTCAGGATCTCGATGGACGGTCGTGGGCGCTGGATGGACAACGTGTTCATCGAGCGGCTGTGGCGCTCGCTCAAATACGAGGACATCTATCTCAAGGGTTATTCGGATGGTCGCGAGGCCAAAGCCGGAATCGCCCGATGGATCGAATTTTACAATTTCCAGCGCCCTCATCAGGCGCTGGAAAACCGCGCGCCGATGGCGGTCTGGCGGGCCGGTGTCACCGGCGCATTCGGCGAACAGGCTGTGGATATGACGCTTCTCGCAAGCGAGAAGCTTGGACAACGCTGCGCGTTGCCCGCATCCCCACAGCCACAACAGCAGCAGGCAAGAGTAGCGTAAAGATATTGGGAAGAACGAACGGCAGCAGCTCCACTTAAAAAACCGGACCCAGTGGTCCTCAGCATAGGGTCCACTTCAGAGGTCGCATCGGGTCGCGGTAATTGGCTCGGGCACGCTAGACAGCTTGCCTCACAACGGCGCGGTGGTGACGCTTCTGTCCGTATGCGGGTGCACGCATGGCTCGAGCTACAAGGATATTTTCGTCGTCGCTATTCTCGGCGCAATCATCGCTCTCGTCGTGGTCATTGTGCTCGGCTCACTCGTCGGTTCGTTCTGATCTATCCGCTTGGCTACCTGTGATCAGCAATATGAGGCTCCGATGCCGATCTCATCCCGCATCCGCAGCTCAGGCTGGCGTCTTTCCGGCCAGCCAGCGCCAGCACTCGCTGCACTGACACTCATCCTGGTGCTCGCCGGATGCGGGCGCGAGACCGCCGGAGAGGCTCCGCCGCCGCGCCCGGTTCGTACGGTCGTCGTTGAAAAGGGCGGCTTGGGCGAATCGATTGCTCTGACAGGGCAGATCCAGGCGGAAAAGGAAGTCGCACTGGCCTTCCGGATCGGCGGCAGGATCATCGAGCGCTCGGTAGATAGGGGTGATCGCATCACGCCAGACCAAATTGTGGCCAAGCTCGATCCGCAGAACGAATTGAATTCGCTTCGTTCCGCGCGCGCCGCGCTTGCCGCCGCTGCGGCAAGGCTCGAGCAGGATTCCAATCATTTCGACCGACAGGACACGCTGTTGAAGCAGGGCTGGACGACGCGTGCCAATTTCGATCAGGCCCAGCAGGCGCTCCGCACAGCGCAGGCGGCTGTGGATGACACCAAGGCCCAGCTCGAAATTGCGGAGGATCGCGTCAGCTATACCCAGCTCAAGGCGGGCTTGACCGGCACGGTCACCAACCGTGCGGCGGAATCCGGCGAGGTGGTGCAGGCGGGTCAGATGGTATTCATGGTCGCACGCGATGCCGGCTGGGACGCTGTCTTCGACGTTCCGGCTCAAGTGCTGCGCACTGCACCTGGAGACGCCGATGTGGTCATCGCCCTGACCGACGATCCCAATGTCACCGCGAAGGGCCGCGTGCGACAGGTCGATCCGCAGGCTGACCCGGTCACGCGCACGTTCAAGGTGCGCGTTGCGGTCAATGATCCGCCGACCGCGATGCGGCTCGGTGCGACGGTAACGGGCCGGATGGAGATCGACCATGGTCACGGAATTTCGCTCCCTGCGAGCGCCTTGACCGCGAAGGAAAAAAATTCGGCAGTGTGGGTGGTCGATCCCGCCAACCTGACGGTCGCCCTCAAACCGGTCGAAGTCCTGCGCTTTGATCCGGGGACGGTGGTTCTTTCGGGAGGACTTGACGGTGGCGAGATCGTAGTCACAGCCGGTGTGCAGGCGCTTCATCCCGGTCAAAAGGTCAGACCGCTCGGAGTGCGGTCATGATCGGCCCAAACCTTTCCGACTGGGCGCTCAAACATCGTTCCTTTATCGTCTTTACGATGATCGCGATCGTGATCGCCGGCCTGTCGTCCTATTTTCGTCTAGGACGCAGCGAAGATCCGGCCTTCACCTTCCGCACCATGATCGTGCAGGCGGCCTGGCCGGGGGCAACGCTCGACGATACATTGAGCCAGCTGACCGAGCGCCTTGAGCGAAAGTTGCAGGAGACAAGGGGCCTTGATTTCCTGCGCTCCCATACCAGTCCGGGCCTGACGACGATCTTCGTCACTCTGAAAGGCTCGACCTCCGCAAGGGAGGTGCCGGACATCTGGTATCAGGTGCGCAAGAACATCGGCGATATCACGCACACCTTGCCGCAGGGCGTGGTCGGCCCCGGCTTCAACGATGATTTCGGCGACACCTACGGCCTCATCTACGCCTTCACCGCCGATGGTTTCAGCCATCGCGAGTTGCGCGATTACGTCGAAGACATGCGTTCGAAGCTGTTGCTGGTCAAGGACGTCTCCAAGATCGAGATTCTCGGCGCGCAGGACGAGCAGGTCTATGTCGAATTCTCCACGAGCCAGCTTGCGGGCCTGGGGGTCGACCGCGCCGCCCTCGTCGATGCACTCCGGGCGCAAAACACGGTGATTCCGGCCGGGTCGCTCCAGACCGGAGACGAGAAATTGTCGATCCGCGTGACCGGCACCTTCCGGTCCGAGAATGATCTGCTCGATGTCAATTTTCCGTCGAACGGGCGGCTAATCCGTCTGCGCGACATCGCCCAGATTCGCCGCTCGCTGTCCGATCCGCCGCAACCGATGTTCCGCGTCAACGGCAAACCGGCGATCGGCCTTGCCATCGCCATGCGCGACGGCGGTGACATTCTGGCGTTGGGCGACAATATAAAGAAAGCGATCGAATCCGGCATGTCCGATCTGCCGCTCGGCATCGACGTGACGCTGGTGTCCGACCAGCCGGTGATAGTGAAGAATGCCATTGGCAAATTCATGACGTCCCTCTGGCAGGCCATCGCGATCATCATGGCCTGCAGCATCGTCAGCCTTGGAATCCGGCCCGGCGCGGTGGTCGCCTTGTCTATCCCGCTCACGGTCGCGATCATTTTCCCGATCATGGAACTCATCGGGATCGATCTGCAGCGTATTTCGCTCGGCGCGCTGATCATCGCCCTTGGCCTTTTGGTCGACGATGCGATGACGACGGTCGATGTGATGATCTCACGCATGGCGGCGGGTGACAGCAAGGAACGAGCGGCGACTTTCGCCTATGACACGCTGGCATTTCCGATGTTGACCGGCTCATTCATCACCGCTGCGGGCTTTGTGCCAATCGGCTTTGCACGGTCTTCGGCCGGCGAGTACACGTTTTCGATTTTCGCCGTCGTAACGATCGCACTGATCGTCTCCTGGTTCGTTGCGGTGCTGTTCGCACCGCTGCTCGGAGTCTGGCTGCTCAAATCTCCTGAACCGAGAAAGGACGAAAAGCCGAGCCGTATTATGAGCGCATTCCACGGGCTGCTGCTGACGGCCATGCGCCGTCGCTGGACGACCATTGCGATCGCGCTCGCGTGTTTCGCAGCGTCGGTTTTGGCCCTGCCGCTGGTGCCCCGGCAATTCTTTCCGGCTTCGGACCGTCCAGAACTGGTGGTCGACCTTACCTTGCCGCAAAATGCGTCGATCTTCGCCAGTGATCGCGTGGCGGCCAAGCTCGACGCCATCCTCAAGGGCAATCCTGACGTCACCAGCTGGAGCACCTATGTCGGGCGAGGCGCGATCCGCTTCTATCTTCCGCTGAATGTGCAGCTTAACAATGACTTCTTCGCGCAGGCTGTGGTCATCGCCAAAGATGTTGCCGCGCGCAAAAGACTGCAGGCTGCGCTTGAGCAAAAGCTGGCTGACGAGTTCCCTAGCGTTGTTTCTCGCGTTTCGCCGTTGGAGCTCGGACCGCCGGTCGGATGGCCGGTGCAGTATCGCGTCAGTGGTCCGGCTTTGACAGAGGTTCGGACGATTGCCTTGCAACTTGGCCAGCTGCTCGGTTCCGACAACAATCTGCGGGGGGTAAATTTCGACTGGATGGAGCCGGCGCGCAAGGTGCGGATCGAGATCGATCAGGATCAGGCGCGCCTCCTTGGGCTCAACTCGCAGGGGCTTTCGGCTTATCTGAACACAGTGATGACCGGTGCCCCGATCACCCAATTGCGTGACGACATCTATCTTATCGACATCATCACCCGCGCCCAGGACGAGCAGCGTGTCTCGCTCGCCACCATGCAATCCTTGCAGGTGCCGTTGCCAGGCGGCCGCACCGTTCCCTTGAGCCAGATTGCGCGCTTTGAGTTCGGCCAGGAATATCCGCTGGTTTGGCGGCGCGACCGCGTTCCGACTCTCACCGTCCAGGCCGATGTCATCCCCGGCTCGAGCCCCGAGGCGGCGGTGACTTCTTTGGCTCCAGGGGTGGAAAAGCTCCGGGCAAGCTTGCCGGCGGGCTACCGCATCGCCGTGGGTGGTACGGTCGAAGAAAGCGCCAATTCACAGGCCTCGGTCTACGCCATGGTTCCGGCAATGCTGTTCCTGATGCTGCTGTTCCTTATGGCGCAGCTGCACAGCTTCAGTCGGCTCGCGATGGTTCTCAGCCTCGTGCCGATGGGGCTGATCGGTATTGTCGCGGCCTTGCTGGTTTCCGGCCGGCCTCTCGGTTTTGTCGCCATTCTCGGAATCCTGGCGTTGATGGGCATGATTGCGCGCAACGCGGTCATCCTCATCGAGCAGATCGAGGCTGAACGCGCACAGGGGCGCGAGATGTGGGATGCGGTCGTTGAGGGCGCGGCGTCACGTTTCCGGCCGATCATGTTGACGGCAATCTCGACCGTTCTCGGCTTTGTTCCGATTGCACCTACGGTATTCTGGGGGCCAATGGCTTTCGCTATCATGGGTGGCCTGTTCGTGGCGACCGTGCTGACCTTGCTCGTCCTACCCGCGCTCTATGTGATTTTCTTCCGCGTCAATGAACCGGAAAAACGACTAGTGGTTTGAGATGCCCGCCGTCAGCAGAGCCAGGATAATCAGAAGCAAGGAGACGCCTGCCGCCGGCCATTGCCTGAGACGGGCGTCAAGCATGTCGAGGGATGGACCAACACTGAGGAGGCGGCGGAATGCGGCCTCTTCAAGGACTATGCTGTCGCCGACTGGCACAAAAGGCGGAGAGCGACCGATCCGTGCAAGTAACAGCGCGAGGCCCACACCGAGCACCACAGGCAAAAGCCCGTCAAGGAGATTGCCGAATTCAAACGCGTACGACGCATCGCCGACTGCCGGATAGAAGGCCCACGGTAGCAGAACCGCGCCAAGCGCAACGGCGGGCCAGAAGCGGCGGAGGCTGGATGGACATTCCTGTGCGGCGTCCGCCGGCGGCACGGCGAGGCAGATCAGGAAATGTGCCATTAACAGCGCCGTGGTGATTGAAGAAAGGGTGGCGAACACCGCCGCCGATCCGCCGGAGAATTGTGCTTTTGTTGCAGCCTTGGCCAGCGCGCCGCCCGTCAACGGCAGCCCCGCGAGACTGAGGGCAAGCAGGCCGGCAAGTACAAACGTCGTAGGGGAGTGCCTGATGCCTGGTGCGGCCAGCGCGCCAACAGTCAGGAACAGGGCAGCTTTGACCAGCAGATGGTTTGCCGCATAGAAGGCGACGTCGAGCGAGGCGTCAGCCTGTCCTTTGACCAGCGCCATGCCAAGCGCAGCGGTGATGACGCCCATCTGGCTGATGCTGGAGTACGCCAGAATAACCTTGGGGTTTTGCTGGGTCAGGCCGAAAGCCACGCCGTAAAAGGCGGAAAAAAAGCCCACAGCCACCAAGGCGTCGCCCCATCCCCCCAGCGGAATTCCGAGTGGCAGGAAGCGTATCAGCCCGATCACGCCGGCCTTGACGGCTGCACCGCTCAAGAGGGCGGCGGCAGGGATCGATGCGGCACTATAGGTGAGCGGCATCCAGCCGTTGAACGGAATCATCCCGATTTTCATGCCAAAGCCGGCAATGACCAACGCCAGGGTAGCGTCTCGCCAAGGTGAGGCAGGCAAGGCGGCGATGACATCTGCGATGCGCGCGCTGCCTTGCGGCTCGCCTGCCGCAAGCATTGCGAAGGCGAGCAGCAGAAGCGCCTCACCCAGAATGGTGAAAGCCATATAAATCGCGCCGGCGCGTTTCTGTTCGCTGTCGTCGGAGAAAGCGAACAGGCCATAGGCCGGAATGCTGACGAGCGCATAGAAGAGATAAAAGGAAACAAGGTCACCGGCGATGAAGACGCCGATGTTGCCGGTCATGGTGAGAAGCCAGGAAAGGCCAAAACGGTCATCGGGCCGGCGGTCGCGCCAGAGAGCCGCGCTGACGACGATCCAGATGAAGGCCGCGCAGGCGAGGAGCAACGCGCCGGGCGGATCGAGGCGAAGGGTGAAGCCCACGACAGGCAGGTCGCAAACAAGCGGCGCGCGGGTCAAACCGATGAGGCCAGCCCCCAGACCAGGTAACGGAGCAAGCCATTGCAGGGCCGACGCGTGATGCCGCCAGCCTTTGGCGAAGCAGGCAAGGAGGAATGCCAGCGGCGTGGCCAGACTCGCTACCAACAGCGTGGAGGCAAGGTCAGTCATGGCAGTCCTGCCACCGGGCGGCCGATTTCAAGGAAGTCGAAGAAAGTTTGCGGCGCAAAGCCGAGCGCAATGGCGATTATGGCGAGCGCAAGCGCAATCGCCTCCTGGCTGCGCTTCGGAGGCAATACCGGCACGATTTGGTCGCCGGACAATGCGGGCGCAAGAATGCGGTAGACATAGCCGGCCGCAAGCAGGCCGCCGGCGAGGATAGGAAGCGTCCAGAACCATTGGCCCGATTCTACGGAAGCTTGCAGCATCAGCCATTTGGCGGTGAAGCCGCCGCTCGGTGGCAGGCCCACCAGCGACAGCCCGCCGAGCGCGAAGGTTAGGAAGGTCAGCGGCAGAGCGCGCGCCGCGCCGCGGAATTTTGCGATCTGGTCATGGCCGAGTGCTTCGGCGAGCAGGCCGGCTGAGAAAAACATCGCCGCCTTGGCGAATGCATGGGCGAGTATCTGCATCAAGCCGGCACTCCACCCGATGGAGCTCCAGGGCTGCGCTCCCGCCGCGAGCGGGAAAACCAGAAACAGATAGCCGATCTGGGCTACAGTCGAATAGGCGATCAGCAGTTTCAGCCGCGCTTGACGCAAGGCAATGATGCTGCCCACGACCACTGCCGCCGAGCCTAGCCAGCCGAGAACCTCGGCCGCCTTGTCCACGGGAAGGGTGGGAAGGATATAAAACCACAGCCGCAGCGTGAGAAAGAATGATCCTTTGACCACCAGGCCTGAGAGAACGGCGCTCGCTGCGGCCGGCGCGTTGGCATGAGCGGGCGGCAGCCAGAGATGCAGCGGAAAAAGAGCTGTCTTGGCGAGCAGGCCGCTGGTTATCAGAGCAGCCGCCGTCCAAACGACAGGCGTGGCCTGAACCCGTTGTGCGAGAAGCGGTATGTCCAGTGTTCCGTGCGCGCCGTACAGCAACGCGACACCGAGCAGATATGAAATCGACCCGAACAGGGCGAAGAGCAGATAGCGCAGGGCGGCTGCGAGCGTTTCGGCGCGGCCATCGACGCAAACGAGGGGCACCGCAGCGAAGGTGAGCAGTTCCAGCGCGACGTAGAGGTTGAACAGGTCTCTCCCTTCGAAGATCATGATCAGCGCGGCCCAGATGGCCTGAAGCATGATCCAGAATGTCAACGCGCTTCGGCTTTCGCCGACGCCGTCGGGGGTCGTGAATTTCGCGCGGGCATAAAAGGCGGCCGCGGTGACGATCATCGCCGCAGCGATCAGCATGACCGCCGATATGCCATCGGCGCGCAAGGCGATGCCGAGCGGCGGCGACAACCCACCGATTGCATAGACGATGGGCTTGTCTGCCCAAGCGACATGGAATGCGATCGCACAGGCCAGCGCAAATCCGAACGGCGTCGAGCAAAGCGCGACGCGCTCGGCATTCCGACCGCCGAGTGTGAATGAGAGGATCATACCGGCCGCCGGCAGCAGAATCGCAAGAACGAGCAGGTAGCCGCCGGGCGTCCCGAGCTCCGCCGTCACTTTGCGTCCTCGCCATTCGGCCTGATCCAGGCCTCGGGGTCCAACGAGACGTGGCCGCTCTCGGCGGAAAGGCGCAATATCAGTGCCACTGCGAGAGCGCTGGCGGCAAAGGCGACGACAATTCCGGTAATGACCATGGCCTGTGGGATCGGGTCGAAGCGAAATCCAGCAGCCGCGCCGCGCCGCGCGACAATGCCGAAAACGAGAAAAACACCGCTGCCCATCAGATTGAAGGCCAGCAATTTGCGCAGCGGGTGAGGATGGAGAATGAGGCCATAGAGCCCGAGGCCAACCAAAGCCGCGCCGGTCAATCCTGCGAGAACCGACGGGGTCATCGATCGGATCTCCCGACCGGCGGACCGGCGACGAGCATCGGCAACGCCGCCGCAATCGAGAGCAGCATGAACGCTTCGATGAACAGAATGATCGGCTTGGCGAAGCTGTGCGGATAGGCGAAGAAGCTCCCCGCGATCACCGCGCCTGCCAGGCCGATGATGAGGAATACGGCAGGCCCAGCGACCAAAGCCAGGCGGAGCCATCGCGCGTCGATGCGGGGCGGCTCCGCCAGCCGCGCCATCATGGTGACCATCCACATCGCCGCAAGGAGCGCGCCGCCCTGAAAAGCGCCGCCCGGCGCATTGGCGCCGGTCCAGAAAATATGGATTCCAATGAGCACGCCGACAGGCGCCAGCATCTGCGCGAGAAAGACCATGGGAGCGTAGGGTTGGGAGTGGCGGAGCGGCGCCGGTGCGCCGCGCCACGCCTCGTCGGCGCCCACCGACCAAACTCCGACCACAGCCAGGATCAGCACGATCTTCTCGAGCATTGTGTCAAAGGAGCGATAGGACATCAGCACCGCCGTGATGGGGTTGCCGAGACCGGCACCGGCACCGTCGGCGGCGAGGGCTGCTTGCGGGGCGAGCGAGGGAGGCGGATCCGGCAGCGTCAAGATGGCGACGCCGAGCGCGCTGGCGACGAGCACTGCGAGCAAGCCGGCAAGGAGTCGGAGAGGGAGTTCCGGTTGCGCCTCCTGCGCCTCCGGCACAACATTCTTGACCGTTCCCAGCCTCTTGCCGGCGGTAATCAGCAGGACCCCGGTGACGCCACCGCCAACCGCCGCCTCGGTCAAGGCAACGTCTGGAGCGTAAAGGCGAATCCAGACGAAGGCGAGCAACAGCCCATAGGCGACATAGCCGACCACCGAGGCGAACAGGTCCCTCGCAACGACGGTCCATACGGCGACGGCAAGGACCAAAAGGGCAAGGCCGACATCAATATAAGGGAGAACACTCATTTGCGATCTCGCCTCAGCGCGCGGCCGATCAATTGTGCGGCCGAGGCCCCGGAGAGCAGAACCAGAGCCCAAACGACGATCAGTTTGAACGCTGACAGTGCGTTTTCGGCGAGGGGGATCAGGCCCAGTACAACGAGACCAAGGCCGAGATTGTCGGCTTTAGTCAAGGCATGCAGGCGCGTGAGCGAGTCCGGAAAGCGCAAAAGACCAACCGTGCCCGCGAAAAGGAAAAACGTGCCGGCGCCAATAGCGCCGATGCTCATAAGGTCGAGAAGCGCGATCACGCCTCAGTGTCTCCCTGTTGAGCGTCAAGCAGATTGACGAAAGCAACGGTGGCGAAGGCGGCAAGCAAGGCGAGACCGAGCGCCACATCCTCCACGCCGGGAACGTCTGTGGCGTAAGCTATCAACAGCAGCGCGGCGATGCCGCCCGTGCCGAGTAGTTGGACCGCCATCAGTCTTCCCACGTCGTCCGATCCGTACAAAATGCGAGCGAGTCCGATCCCGACAGCAAGGACGATCAGGCCCGCGGCTGCGAGAAGGAGTTCATTCATGCCTGATCGCCTTGCCGAACAGAGCCTCATCCGCCTGGACGGATGCCGCGATGGGCTGCGAAATGTCGAGGCCGTGTACCCGAAGCGTTGCGCCTTCTGCACTCGTGGGCAAGGTTCCCGGCTGAAGGCTTGAATAAACGAGGAAGACGTTGCGGGCGAGGCCGGACGGCAGTGTAAAGGGTAAGGCAACGAATCCAGGGCGCAAATCATGGCGCGGCAGCAGCGCACGTCGCGCGACGTCCACGCCCGCGATGATCGACAAACTCAGGAAGCGAATGATGAGCTTGGCAAGCGGGGCGAGACGCAGACCGACAGCCGTGGGCGGCAAGAGCGACAGGCTGATCCAAAGCGCGAGTACAGAAGCCGCAAATCCGATCGGAAGATCCTCTTCCTTCCAATCGGCGATCATGAGCCAGACGCCCATAAAGAATGTGAAACGTGCGGCTATTGCTTTCGTCATCATCGGAACTCGAAACGGCATCGTGCAGTGAAGTGGACCCTATGCTGAGGACCACTGGGTCCGGTTTTTTAAGTGGAGCTGCTGCCGTTCGTTCTTCCCAATATCTTTACGCTACTCTTGCCTGCTGCTGTTGTGGCTGTGGGGATGCGGGCAACGCGCAGCGTTGTCCAAGCTTCTCGCTTGCGAGAAGCGTCATATCCACAGCCTGTTCGCCGAATGCGCCGGTGACACCGGCCCGCCAGACCGCCATCGGCGCGCGGTTTTCCAGCGCCTGATGAGGGCGCTGGAAATTGTAAAATTCGATCCATCGGGCGATTCCGGCTTTGGCCTCGCGACCATCCGAATAACCCTTGAGATAGATGTCCTCGTATTTGAGCGAGCGCCACAGCCGCTCGATGAACACGTTGTCCATCCAGCGCCCACGACCGTCCATCGAGATCCTGACGCCGGTGGCGGCCAGCGTGCCGGTGAAGGCGGCGCTGGTGAACTGGCTGCCCTGGTCGGTATTGAAGATCTCAGGCCGGCCGAAGCGCGCCAAGGCCTCTTCGAGCGCAGACACGCAGAACGATGTGTCCATCGTGTTCGACAGGCGCCAGGCCAGCACCGCACGGCTCGCCCAATCGATGATAGCCACCAGATACAGAAAGCCCTGGCCGATCGGCAATGGAGTAAGAAGCGCATAAGCGCTTCTCCTCCCCGAACCGTACGGGCACCTTTCAGCGCATACGGCTCTCCGTTCAAGTCTGGCCCATGGCCATTGCGACATCCTGATATCGCGAGCTTGTGCTGCATTTCACTGATTATCAAAGGTCTTCACCTCATTAGGTCAGATCACGTGCACTCCAAGCAACTCAAACTGCTCCCCTTCGCCATGTGACCGGCTTTCCCGGCCTCGGACTACTACGGGAGCTCTGCCAGCATGACGGACATCGGGGTCAACTCCCTTGCCATTCCGCTCATGCCTTCCCTCGTTCATATGTTGGACTACCAGCGCATCGGTGAGGTTGCCGGTCGCAGTCTTTTCCCTTGCTTGCTGCAAGTCGATGCCGTTGCCTCAGGTTTGGCTGTGTTCTCCCCTCGGCCCACGCAAGACGCCCTACATCTACGCTCGCGTTCGGGTGTCTCCGGCTACATATCCTTCGACACCATTCAGCATTCCGCCTGTTAAACCGTGTAGGCGGAGGCGACATTTCAGCCCACAGACGCGGATGAACCGGTTCGTGTTCCTCAACCTTCCGATACTCAGCCTCGGGAACCATCTCGGCGTAACGGTTTCGCCTCAGTCCCCTTTACCTGCGGGCTACGTCACCCTGCCAGCTGACAGCAGGTCACCGCCGCTTGGGCTCATGCTTCCCCACAGCAGGAAGCAGGCTCGTCAAATTCCTCCTTTCTCAATGCATTCCAAACATACGCTCCCCCGATTCCTCGGGGCGAGGCGCACGATAGGTGATATCGGCCGCCCACACTTGATTCGGTCGGTCGATCACCATATGGCGCAGGAGATACGGGAAGATCTTGTGTCCCGGCGCCGGCTTTGTGGTTCTGGGCTTTGGTCCCAGCGCCGCGATGCCCATCTTGCGCATCAACCGCTGCACGCGCTTGCGATTGATGCGACAGCCTTCGCTATTGAGCATCGCCGTCATCCGCCGCGAGCCCAAGAACGGCCAGGCCGTGAACAGCTCGTCGATCCGCCGCATCAGCTCAAGGTCGTTGTCATTGGCCGGCCGCGGCGGCCGATACACGCTCGATCGCGCAACGCTCAGCAGTTGGCATTGCCGGCGGATCGATAGACTCGCATGATCGCGCTGAAGCAATCCTCGGCGATCCGGCGCGCTCATCTTTCGGACCTCCTGGCTAAGAAATCCCGCTCGACCGTCAATTGTCCGATCTTGGCGTGGAGCTTCTCGACCTCCAGTTCGTGGGCCGCCTCGCCATCCCGACCAGCGCCCGCGTCGAACGCCCGAACCGCTTGATCCTGAAGCTGTTTCTTCCAGGCATAAATCTGGTTCACATGCACCTGGTAGCGCTGCGCCAGATCCGTCACCGTTGATTGTTCTCGCAGCGCCTCCAAGGCGATCTTTGCCTTCAGCGCCGCATCGATTGTCCGTCTCGTCTTCTTCATGGTCCGCTCCGTTTATCAAAACGGAACGGCATCCGCACCACCTAAGCCGCCGGTCCAAAATCCGGGGTCCACTTCAGAGCTTCGCGGGACGAGCCTTCAATGTGGACGACGCACTTTGCTGGGTCAGCGGTGCAACCCCATCAGCGGAATGGCTCGGCTCACGTCCCGGCAGGGACACCTCAGTGTTCAGGCTCTGAGCGCTATCGGGATTTATGCGGGGGCTCCGGCCTTCGGATTGAAGAGCTCGCCGGTCTTAAGCATCGTATGCATTATAACCGCCAGTTTGCGCGCCACAGCCACGGCAGCTCTTTTGAAGCCGAGTCTCTCCCGGAGCTGCAGACCCCACGTGCGCAGAGTGCTGTCGGTTGAGCTGCGCGTCAAAATGACCGTCGCCGCTTCGTAGAGAAGCCCTCGCAAATGGCGATCGCCACGCCGGGATATATGACCGTCATAATCGACTTCTCCGGATTGGTAGCGGCGCGTCGTCAGGCCGATCCATGCGCCGACAGATCGGGATTTCTTAAAGTTGTCCGGCTCCTCAATGGCCGTGGCAAAGGCAGTTGCGGTGATCACACCGATGCCGGGAATGGACATAAGGATGCGGCAAGCCTGGCTCTGTCGCGCGTCGCGGACCAACTGGCGTCCGAGTTCGGCCGCGCGGATGCGAATGCCACGCCAGGCTTCCAACAGCGGAAGCACAATCGATGCAAGTCCGTCTTGATCGGCAAGAAGGCTCCGGACGTTCTTCTCGAAGCTGCTTCCCTTTCCGGCTGGAACGACGAGACCGAAGGTTTTCATGACACCGCGGATCTGGTTGGAAAGCTCGGTGGCGATTCGGACAAGCCGCGTGCGCGCCGCCACAAGCGTGCGGGTCAGCATGCTATCGAATCCCTTCACGCGGACCTCGCGAAAGAAACCGACTTCCGCCAGCTGCGCCAGACCATCGGCATCGTTCGCGTCCGTCTTGTTCGCCGCCATATCGAGCGCCGCTTTAGCATGGCGCGCATCGATGCAGATCGCCAGCAATCCTTCAGTGCGCAGAGAATGATAGAACCATACCGACAGCGGTCCGGTCTCGAACACCACTCGTTTCACGGCCGGCGCCCGCTTGCGGATGAGTTCGGCGATGATACTGGGATCCGATGCGCACTTACCGCGCCAGATCCGTTCACCTGCTCGACGGATTGAGACTGCCGTCTCTTTCATCGACACGTCGAGACCGATATACTCTTCCATGGCTGTTCTCCATTCGATGCTTGGGCCCGGCGTCCAGTCGTGAGCCCGTATTTCCATCCTATCGAGGAACAGCCGCCCTCCAAAACTCGTGATTGGCTTTAGGGCAGCTCGCTCCCGCGATTACCCCATGTGGACGCCCCTCTCGACGGCATCAATGTGCCAAGATGGTGGTGTCGAACAGCCACCGCAGAGAAAGGAGCGTCCGCCATGGAAGTTAGCACGATCGGGCTGGATTTGGCGAAGAATGTATTTCAGGCGCATGGGGCGAATGCTGCAGGTGTCACTATTTTCCGCAAACAGCTGCGGCGTAACAAGGTGCTGGAGTTCTTCGCCAAGCAGCCGGCGTGCTTGGTCGCGATGGAAGCCTGTGCGGGCGCGCACCATTGGGCGCGCGAGATCGGCAAACTCGGCCACACAATTCACCTCATCCCGCCTGCCTACGTGAAACCTTTCGTGAAACGGCAGAAGAACGATACGGCCGATGCCGAAGCGATCTGTGAGGCCGCTCAACGGCCAACGATGCGCTTTGTCGCCGTCAAGAGTGCGGAGCAGCAGGCTAGCGCGGTCGTGTTTCGGGCGCGCGACCTCCTGGTGCGACAGCGCACGCAGGTGATCAATGCTCTACGCGGCCACCTTGCCGAGTACGGCGTGATCGTTCCCCAGGGGCCATCTCACGTCGTCAAGCTCATTGAACAGCTGGAGGATCCGAGCAGCGAGTTGCCAGAAGCCGCCCGACTGGCACTCGAGCTGCTGGTTGATACGCTGCGGTTGCTGGATCACAGGATCAAACATCTTGACGTCGAGATCGCACGCCGTGCCCGGGAAGACAAAACTGCGCGGCGGCTGGCAACCATACCAGGTGTGGGCCCGATAACAGCAACAGCATTCGTCGCTCTGGCCCCCGCCGCCACGACATTCAAGAAAGGCCGCGACTTCGCTGCCTGGCTGGGACTGACACCGCGGCAACGCTCGACCGGCGGAAAACAAAAGCTTGGCGCAACGTCGAAGATGGGTGAGCGAACCTTGCGGCGCTTGCTCATCATCGGCGCTTGCGCCGTCGTGCGGCATGCTCGTCGCCGCGGCACTTCTCCCCAAGGATCGTGGTTGGCGAGGATGCTCTCCCGCAAGCCGCCCATGCTCGTGATCGTCGCCCTTGCCAACAAGATGGCCCGCACTGTCTGGGCGCTTTTGGCGAAAGGCGGCGTCTACCAAGCTCCGGCCGCGGCGGCATAGCCGTCCAGCCAGAGGTCGTCGAGAGTGTAGGAAGGTCAGACGGAAAGGAAAGGTATGGCGCAACAGTCGATGAGACGGGATCGGGAAAGCCAGTTCCTCCCACAGTGCCCCAAGTTCGAGCACGCTTCTGTGATTTGGCCTCCGATCCGCGAACTCCCATACGGGCCCGCGAACGCATGACCGGTCGCATCAGAGGCCGGACAGATGTCAGCACCCGACTACGCGCAGAACCTCACGAAAGATTCTACTTGCACTCACGGGGGCGTCCACAGATGGGAGGAGTATTGGCTGAAGCGTTAAGGTGAGCCAGGCGAACGGATCGCGTGGTTCATCTTCGCTGTGTTGCGACGCTCGCTCAGGTCCGCCCACCCCATCACTACCAGCGAAGAGACTACTTTTCTCGTAATTGTTCGCGGGCCCTTGGCGCGCTATTTGCTCGGCTCGCCTTAAACTTATGGAGCTGTGCAATGCTAAACAAACAATTGAGGGTTCCGCTTGTCGGCCGAGAGCATGGCTATGATGGTCAACCGATCATGCGACGAGATCACCACGGAATTATGCGGCCGTGGGGGAGTTGGGCTTGTTGGTATGCTTCCGCTTGCATGGTGTCGTATTACTTTCGCCCGGGGCCCCGCCTGGGCTTGCCCACGCTTTGGCGGGCCGACGCGGGCCTCGACCGAAACTGTTTTCATTATTTGGCTTCGATCGAAGGATTGGAGAGGCTCGTAGAGCCACATGCGGATTTACGCGCGATTTTCTCGTCGAGACGTTGCTGAGGCGAGGACCGATCTGGGCTGCGGTACCTCTGGGATCGGGGGATATGCATGTAGCGGTACTGACCAGCGTGAGCGGATATACGCTACAATTCAATGATCCTTCAACCCCAGAGCGCGCAGAAATTGACTTCTTTGATCTTGAGCTCGACGAGCTTTTCGTCAAGAATCGCGATTGGCTGTGAACGCTCCGCCGCAAGTCCCCTTCGCACAAGACCTAGCCCAGCCGACACCTGACGCGGTCATTTCTGCCTGGCAAACTCTGGCAACACGGCAGCACTTATAGGATTGAACCAGGCGAGAGTTTCTTGTGCACCCAGGAAAACGCCCCTCGTCAGCCAATCGTCAGCTAGGCTGGTCTATCGAGATTGACTGCGCATTCTCGATTGTATCGGATGGAATATGACGGGCAAAGATCGATCGCACGTTGGGACTGTAGGTGCGGACAGCGCGGGAAGATCAAGCAGTTCGGGTTCAGAGTCCACTCTCGACCCTTGGGAAGGCAGCCAATTTTTCGACTCCGTCTTGGAGCGGATGCGCTCTGGGCCTCAAGATGGAGCCGCCGCGGCTGCCATCCAGCCGCGAACTTCGGGTATGGCAGTCCCCATTTCTTCGATGGGCGGCAAGATCAAGGCAACAAAGCAACAAATGGACAGCCTGCTTGAGGAACTTGAAGCTTGCCGTAATGCGGCCAAGCAAGCGCAGAACTCCTCGGAGGCACTAGAGCTGGGCGACCGGCTCGTTAAGGCAGGCTCAAAAGTTCTGGAGTTCTACACTAGCCTGCCCCAGCATGAGGCGCGTGGCATTCTGTCCGACAATCAGGCTCGCCGAGTGCGCGACGAGGCGCTCCATGTTACGGACCAATGCAACGCACTGGCCACCCCGACCATACTCGCCTTGGAGCAGAGCAGAACGACTGCGACAGACGTGCTTGAGCGGATGCTCCAATCCAATGCTCACTCCGATCAAATGAGCCGAGCGGTTTCAAGCGTGGCAAACCGCTATGCGGCCTGCATGGAGTGGTGGGAAAAAAAGGCGTTGCGTTCGGAACGGATGCAAGGCGTCTGCGCCGCTACTGCTAAATTACCCAAGCCAACGACCAAGATGCGGCAGGCCGAAGAGGCCGCACTGCGGCTGCACAGCGGTTGGGCACTTCATACGAAGTGCATGCATCTGCAATCGCGGGTCGCTCTCGCGCAAATCATGATTGAGCCTCACGCGAGCACGTTTCAACCAGTCATGAGGGAAATCCTCATGGCCGAGAACGGACGGGCGCGCCTGTTGGGAACCTTCCTCGGGGACGTCTTTCCGGCATTCGTCTCGACATCGGACGCAGTTCTACACAGCCAAGGACGCGTACTCGACGGAGCGCACTGCGCCGTCCTGGAAGGAGTCATGGAGCGACTCTCGGAATTTGCGTTGGGCGTGCACGACCTTGTTTCAAAGCTAAGGGATGCCGGAACAGGTACCGACCTGCCATTCGAGTTGTTGGGTCAGATCGTGGAAGGCGCGTGGCTCACTGCGCACGACGTTATGCGCCTCCTGGATCTACAGCCCAAGACGCAAGCCATTATTTCACCGGCGCTCGAGGATGGGGCTGCGATACCGGCCAACACTGCCGGCGAGGCTGTAGTGGCTGAAGGCACTACAGCGCGCAGGAAGGGGAAAGGCAAGCGCACGCCGGCCGCCGGCGCCGGGAGTTCGGCGGCCGCGTGGACCCAGCCGCAGGTCGCTATGGCCGACAAGGCCACGGTGCCAGCAGCCAAGGTTGTCGTGCTCTCGGATCTAGGTACGAAGAAGCTCGTGAGCGCGGAGGAGGCGCATGCGAGGGCGTCATCGTCGGCGACGGCACACTTGGCAATCTGGCAGGCTCCGCCGTCGAAGGAGGTAGTCACACGACACCTCGAGCGGTTGGATGAACTTCTGCAATTCGATCTGGCTGGTCAGCAAAAGGCCGCTTCGCAAGCGCGCCAGATGAAACCGGAGGACGCCGACCACCTCGTGGACACCGTGGTCGAGCGCCTGCAGACCCAGGCCGCCGAGATGCAGGCCTGTGTGGCCGCGTTGGAGGAGCCTCGTCGACGCGTCCTACTCGCGCCTGCGCAAGTGCGCGAGGTGCACGACAAAATAGTCCGACTCAAGATGATGGGGTCCGAGGCGCAGGGGCTGGCCAAGGCTTTGAACGAGCGAAAGGCCATGACTAGAATTGATTGCATGAAGACCTACGACTTTCCGTCGCAGAAGTACCTTGAACACTTGCGGGCGGTCGAGGAGTTGGCGCCTGCGGATCTACCGCTCGCGTTAAAGGGCGAGCCAGGAGTGTTGTTTGAGATCAAGCTGCAACCCAAGGCGCTGCGCAATGGTGCAATGCCAAGTCCAATGTGGGTGCACATCCATACGAAGCGGCCGGTACATGCGCGGCAGTTGGCGATGCTGGACGACGCCGATTTCGCCGCTTGCCACGTCAAGTCCAATCAACAGCGCGGCTACAATCAGCAGTGGCAGAACGCCCGGGCTGCCACGGGTCACGAGAACGTCGTGGTCCACCGCGGCAAGCTCACGCCTGCGTTCTGTAAGTCCCTGTTGACCACAGCGCTTAGCGGCGACTCACGCTATCCGCTTGCTGAGGCGGAGCACTGGTCGACGCAGGCCGCTCGACACCTGTAGTTGGGGGGTGTCTCACGGTAAAGTCCGATTGTGGTGACACCATCAGTCAGACCTCTCCGAAATCCGGAGCCCGCGAGCCGTGCTCTCCACAAAGCGCGACCGCAACTCGTCATTGATACGGATGCGCCACGGCGCGCTAGGTGTGATCTGTTCTCCGGCAATGAAGCCATCGTTGAGGCATCGATGCAAAGTAGAGAGTGCGGTCCCGAGAGCGCGTGCTGCTTTCTCGATCGTCATGCACTCGCCGTCCTGCACTTGCTGTTTCGGCTCGAAGCACGGGATCTCCCAGTGCGTCCGCAGGCTCGACACACGATTTGCCGTAAACGACAGTCCTGTGGCCGTTGTACGGCCTTGGCGATTGAGGATGCCGGCGATCTTGGTGTCGGGATAATGTGCAGCCAGTCGCCGCATGTGTTTCGGCGTGGGGTCTCGACCATGATCAGCGTAGGGGTCCCGTCATCTCAAATCAATGAAATCAACGGCCTGAAAGGGTCTCGACGACGCCGATGGGGGTCAATGTTCGATCAGTATTCACAGCAATCTCATACATGCTCTGCAATAAGAGTTAGGTCCGCGTCGCCTCGAAGCAAGACTGAAAAGCGCGCGATGGGGTTTATGCTTCGGCACAATCTGTGCGATAAGGCATCGAGTACTTGGAGGCAACAGCCGTCGAGTGGTTCGCAAATGCGATGGGAGAAATTGGGTTGCATACAGACTTTTCGCGTATCAATCGGTCGAAAGCCGTATTCGATGATATTTATGCTTCGGATGATCCGAGGGCATATTTCTCTGTCCTGGGAGACTTGGATTATATGATCCCGGACGTGGCTGAGCCGGTTGTGCGCCAAATTCTGGCAGCGAAAGCTTCGGCAACCGGCCTTAAGCCGGTTGTGCTTGATATTGGCTGTTCGTACGGTATCAACGCGGCAGTGCATCGGTTTCCACTCACCTTCGGAGGCTTGCGTCACCGCTATGCTCGGCGCGAGATGAGGGCGATCAGTTCTGAGGCATTGGTGCGTCTCGATCGTAATTTTTATGCAGCGTGGCCTGATGTCGGTTTGGCGCGATTTATCGGCCTCGATGTGTCCGCACCGGCAATCAGCTATGCAACGGATGTTGGTCTCCTGGAGCAGGGCATTGTCGCTGATCTTGAAAAGGAGGCGCTATCGACGGACAGCGCGCGCGTTCTCCGCTCAACGGATGTTATTTTGTCGACGGGTTGCATCGGCTACGTTACCGAAAAAACGTTCAGCAAAATTCTCGATGCGACAAAGCGTCCATGGATCATCTCTTTCGTGCTACGAATGTTCCCATTCGATTCTTTGGCAGCGACGTTCGCGAAGCGCGGCCTTGCGACTGAACGTCTTACCGGCGCGACGTTTATCCAACGTCGCTTTCGCGATGCTGAAGAATTTGAATGTTGTTTGGCCAGCTTGGCAGCTCTTGGCGTCGATGCTAGCGGCCTTGAATCCGAAGGGCTGTTTCACGCCGATCTGATCTTGTCCCGCCCTGAGGCGGATGTGCGCGCCATGCCTCTGGAAGACATTGTCACCGTCGCCAGCGGTCGGGGGCGGCCGATCGGGCCCCGTTATGTTCATGTTGACGGCAACGAGGGCTTGCAGGTCGCGCTGGAGCCGTGACCGAGTAATATCGGGCTCGCCGGATTAGGACTTGCCGTGCTCGTGCACGCCGGGCTCATCGCCGCTCGGAGCTGGATGGTAAACGCGTGATCGGCTGAGGCCCACAGCTCCGCATTGCGGCGTACCCACGCCGGCGACCGGCCGGATAATGGGCCGATCGTCGGCCTTTTTCGCCAGCCCTCCGGCGAAGAAGGCTCAAGGCGGTGCCGATGGAGGGCGTGAACTGAGCATCCCCCCCCCCAACGATCAGGGTTATCCCCTTGGTACGCTGAAAGTCGCTATTCGTGTCTTTCCTCTGTTAATTGTATCGATCAGGGTACCGACAAACACGCGCGCTCCCCTCACGACTACAAGACTATAGCGTCCGTTTGTCATTCGTCGTAGATGGAGGGAAGCAGCGATGCTTATTCTGCGAGGAGTCGAGGAAAAATCTAGGAATGAGTTGACTTTGCTCGACCGATTAAGAGTGCCGCCCGTAATCGGTCTGGCAGCGGAAAACCCGGCGAGCGACCATCAAACGGCGCGGATGATCATGCATGCGATGTGGGTCGCCTTGTCAATCGGTCGGCGCTTGCCCAGGATCGGAAGATATGAACGCTGCTGACCCCGAGCACGTAGCCATTGCCGGCCTGACGTCGTTGCTGCTCGATGTCGCCAACACCGCGTCACTCACCGGCCGAAGGGCTCGTCAGCCTCTCGACAGCTAGCCCATGTAGGCACCGTGATTCGGTATGACTTCGGACAGGAATGTTAGTGTGCCCCCAGTTAATTTCGTCCATCCAGATTCTTGGCAAGCGTGGGATGCCATGTTTCAAGAGCAAGAGGTGGAACGGGACAGGCCCGAAAGCTTCGAGCAGCACTTGCACGGGACGCTCCGAGCCGACGCTCTCGTTTCTGGAGGGGCTTCCCCTCAAGACCGATATTGGCCGCATCTATCTGACAAAGATCGTCGCTACATCGAGGGCGCGGCACAGGAGTTTGCACGCCGGGGGCTGCGACCGGGGACCGTTACTAATTATGCTCGAGCACTTCGTAGATTGGGGAATCATCTCGGGGAACAGGGCCAAACGATTCTTGGAGTCGAGCACGGTTTTTTGGTCGCTCACGCCGAAAAGGCTTTCCCGCGTGACCCGCAAATGGTTCTCGCGCTAAACGCCCTTCGGGCGTATCGCGATCCCGGTCCTCCAAATAAGAAACGTCCACGTGACGAAATCTCTGTGGAAGATGCAAGGCTCATCGACGAGGCGGTCCGGGCCGAGGCTGATTGCCGGAATCTGAAACCAAGAACAAGCGAGGGTTACACTACGGCTCTTTGTCGCTTGGGAATGCATCTCAAGGAGCAGGGCCATACGATCGCTGGAGCCGATGGCGACTTCCTGGTCGCCCACGTTAAAAAGTGTTTCCCGCGTGACGCGGAAATGGGTACCGCGTTGAACGCGCTTCGGAAGTATCGCGACCCCGGTGCTCCAGTTAACCAGCGCCCAGTTATGGAAGTCTCTGAGGAAGACGCGCGTCTCATCGACAGCGCGATCCTGGCCGCTACTCCGCGCCGGGGATGGAAACCGAGCACCGTCGAAGTGTATGTTAGGAGCTTGCGCAAGCTCGCGGACTCTCTCGGGCCTCAGCAAACGATAACTGCAATCGATCACAACTCTCTAGTGGTTCATCACAGTGATTTTGACGTTTTGATGCCGAGCCATTGGAGGATGGGCAAGTTTTCGGGTGGCAAGAGGATCTCGATGCTTCGTGCGACGCCAGGCTTGCGACGAATGAACCCGTTGCGTTCGAGGGTGACGATCATCTGGTGAACTGACGGTGGGCTGACGCGGAAGTGGCGCTGGATGTCGGCCTCGGCGGGCGGCTGTCCGAACATGTACGAATAGGTATGGATGAAAGCGAGATAGTGCCCCTGCTTCTCGGTGAAGTGCACGCCTGATTTTTGACTCATAGCTGGATTCGTCCCGGCCTCCGACAAGGAGGCGAAGCATGAATGTACGTTATCGGGTGGAATTGAGCCAAGTCGAGCGGGACGAACTGACGGCGATGCTCGGCGGCGGCAAGCATGCCGCCCGCAAACTCAAACGGGCTCAGATTTTGCTGGCGGCCGATGGGGACAGTTCTGACGCAGAGATTGCCCGAACCGTCCGGGTCAGCCTCTCCACTGTCGGCCGGACCAAGCGCCGCTTCGTGGAAGGCAATCTGGAGCGGGCCTTGAGCGAGGAGCCGCGTCCGGGCGCAGAGCGCAAGCTGACCGGCAAAGAGGAGGCCCTGCTGGTGGCGACCGCATGTGCCAAGCCGCCAGCTGGCCGCAAACGCTGGACGCTGACACTGCTGGCCGACACGATGGTCAAGCTCACCGATCACGACAGCCTGTCGGGCGAAACCGTGCGCCGCCGGCTCACCGAGAACGATCTCAAGCCCTGGCGCAGGGACATGTGGTGCATTCCCCAGGTCGACGGCGAGTACGTCGCCCGCATGGAGGACGTGCTCGATCTCTACGCCGAGGCGCCGGATCCCGAGCGGCCGCTGCTTTGCTTCGACGAGACCCCCGTCCAGCTGATCGGCGAGGTGCGCCAGCCGATCCCGGCCCAACCGGGACAGCGCGAGCGATACGATTACGAGTACCGCCGCAACGGCACCGTCAATCTCTTCGTCACCTTCGATCCGCATCGCGGCTGGCGCAACGTCCAGGTCACCGAGCGCCGCGCCGCCGTAGACTACGCCCACTGCATGCGTGAGCTCGTCGACGTCCATTATCCCGATGCCGCCTGCATCCGGGTCGTGCAGGATAATCTGTCGATCCATACCGCCGGCGCGCTATATCAGGCATTTGCGCCTGCCGAGGCCCGTCGCATCCTGCGCCGCCTCGAGTTCCACTATACCCCGAAACACGCCAGCTGGCTTAATATGGTCGAGTGCGAGATCAGCGTGCTGCAGCGCCAGTGTCTCGGCCGTCGTATCGACGATCCCAAAAGGCTCCGAAAAGAGATCGCAGCATGGCAACGGCAGCGAAACAAAGTCCGAGACCGCATCAAATGGATGTTCACAACCGACAAAGCCCGCGCCAAACTCGGTCGCGCCTATCCGGTTGCTCCCAAAGAGTCAAAACCACAGTGATGAACCACTAGTCGCTCACGTCAATAAGTCATTCCCGAATAGCTGGACGATGAAGACGGCGTTGGTAGCCCTTCGTGAGTATCGTGAGCCCAAAATTTTACCTGATCTCGGGCCCCGAGGTCGTCGCCCCTCCGGGGAAGGCGGGCATGTTACCGATGATGTGGCCCGTTCCAGCGGGCGCCCAACAGAGAACAGGGACTCGATCGATTCTCGGCTTCTAACCGCTCCACGGTCAGAAGCCGACGATATCCCGGAGTTCAGGGGACAATGGGGGGACCCTCACGCGGCGCTCGGGGTGTCCCCGGCGGAACAAGGGCAGGTCCCCGCGGGGGCGCAATTTGCCGATTACGATCAGGAGCAGCTTTGGCGGGATGTGGAGCAAGCCGGATCGCGGGCCACGGCCGGGTGGGACGGTTCTTGGTCAGGACCGTCGTTGCAATCGGATCAAACTGCCGGGTCGCAGATGGTCAGTTACGACCAGGAGCAGCTTTGGCACGAGGCGGACCAAGCCGGAGGGCAGGCGCCTACGGGGTGGGACGGCCCCTGGTCGGGGCCGTTGTCGCAGTCGGATCAGCCTGTCGGGTCGCAGGTGGTCAGTTACAATCAGGAGCAGCTTTGGCACGAGGCGGACCAAGCCGGAGGGCAGGCACCCGCCGGGTGGGATGGTCCCTGGTCGGGACCGTCGTCGCAGTCGGATCAACCTGTCGGGTCGCAGATGGTCAGTTACGGTCCAGCCGAAGCTGGATGGGCGGCGCTTACCGGGTGGGCGGGCCAGCCCTCAGCGCATCCGTCGTCAGACTTCTTCCGCGGTGTTGGCTATCCCGTCGATTTGCCATCCACTCCGCAGGAGCTGCGAGATGATGCTCATGATGTGTCGGCGTTTCCGAGCACAACCTTCGATGCGTTGAAAGCGCCGTCCCCCGACCGCAGCGGGCGGGTGCTCGACGCTAGGGAATGGCTGGGCGACCAGCATATCCTGCGGGACTACGAACTGCTGATGCAGGACTTGCAGCAGAACAATCCGGACCTTGCCGCCCGGACGCGGCTCGTCGATCCCCTCATCGCCCACTATCAACTGCGCCTAGGGTCGGCGAGCGTGATGCTCGCCGCCTTCCAGCGCATTGTAAATGTGGATGGTGACGATACAGCCGACTTCCTGTTCATGCCAGTGAGCGACGCCAGTGCTTCGGATCCTGCTCGCCGCGGCACCCACTGGTCGCTGCTGCTCGTTGACCGTCGCGAGCGGGCAAGTCCAGTTGCCTATCACTATGACTCTAACCAGGGACAAAACGACGAGCTTGCAGAAATGCTCGCACAACGGCTGAGTGCTCGTCGGGAGGCAGCCGGCATGGCCCAGCAGCAGAACGGCTATGATTGCGGCGTCTTTGTCGTGGACGGCACGCGGGCGCTGGTTGGGCGATTGGCCCAAAGCCAGCGGCCAGCCCTGCGACATCTCGACAACCTCGTCGTCGATCGGCCGGCATTACAGGAACGACTGATGGGTGATGCCCCCTTGAGCCGACCGCCTCGTCGGCGGCGATAATGCACTGCTGGGAATCGATGATACCGCGGTGCCGAAGAAGGGCGAACGCTCGGTCGGTGTCGCAGCCCAATATGCATCGTCGCTTGGCAAGACGGCAAATTGCCAAACGTTGGTGTCGCTTGCGCGCGGCGATCTGGGTCGGAAGAGCGCGGCAACCTGGGGTTCTTCCGCATATTTGGTGCAGGTCCCTTTTGCTTTTCATCGAGCGCATTGTGCATTGTCAGGCGGCTGCCAGCAGCCTGTTTTTGAGCAGTGCATATCCTGAACGCCCATACATCTGGCGCTTGATCGTCTTGAGACGGTTGATCTGTCCCTCGACCGGGCTGGTGCTCCAGGGTTGGTTGATGGCTGCGCGGACAGCTTCAATGTCGCGACCGACGCCTTGCGCAAGCGAGGCCAGTTCGCTCCTCGATGCATCCTCGATCCATTGATCTAGACCCGCGTCATCGTTGCCCCGTATCAATGCCGCGAGCCGTCGAGCGAGCTTGCGTGCGTTCGAAAGCTCCGGCGCATTGTCATAGAGATGATGAAGGAACCGCTCGGTCTGCTTGTCAAGCGATGTAGGCTCTTTGCTCAGGAACCATGCACAGTTGCGGCGCGAGGGCAGTCGCCAACGCACATTTGGCCCAGCCGTCGATGAGCCTCGCTGGCAGGCAGTCCAACGGTAGACAGTCCCTTTGCTGCCTTCAAATCCGCGGAGCTTGATTTCGGTCCACAATTGCAAACCGCGCCGTTCACCTTCCTCCCAGCGCTTTGCCAGATAATCTCGAAAAGGATCAATGAAGACAGATCTGCCGGTGGCCGCCGGTGCTCAGGCTCACCGCCTGCAGCAAGCCAGCGTTCGACCGTCCTCACGTTCATGCCGATCCGCGGCGCGCAAATCGATAATTTCGGCATAGAGTGAACGGCGGTGGCCGCGTATTCCAGGGATGGTGATCAGCGATACCAGGCGATTGCGATCACGGATTCCAGTGATCGTGATCACCTTCGCCCCATGGAAGCGGGCTCGGCCTTCGGATCCACTCTTTTTCGAGGCCACATTGCGTTCACTGTTGTTACGGCCCGGTGACTCGTAGCCTCCCCAAGGGAGACCTTGTCGATAAGCTTCAGGACTTTGGTTTCCCGCAGCCCTGCTATCCAAACTACGGGGCGCCTGACTTTTGCCCCGGCAGGCTTACCCCCTGCTGAACACACCAGCCTTCACTGGTCGCACTTCCGTGTAAGGTATGCACACGAGGAGGGCCGCGTGATCGGCTCGTGCGCTCGTAAACGGTCCGCTCTATGATCGTCGCGCGTGAGGTTCAGGCCGCCCGCTGATCGGCAGTGGCCTGTTTTTTAGCTTCGAGCAGGCGCTTCCACTCCCAGGGCAGCAGTTCGTGCAGGTGCGAGGCGGGCAGATCAGCGATACGGGCCAGGACGTCGGCGAGCCATGCTTTGGGATCGACGTCGTTCAAACGGCAGGTAGTGATCATCGTCAGCATGACGGCGCAACGTTGAGCGCCGCGCTCGCTGCCTGCAAAGGTCCAGTTGCGCCTGCCCACAGCCACGCTGCGCAGCGCTCTTTCTGCGGCATTGTTCGTCAGGCAGATTCTACCGTCGTCGAGGAAGCGGGCGAAGTCGTCCCAGCGGCTGAGCATGTAGTTCATTGGCTTCAGGACCTCGGAAGAACGCGAGAGGGTTTCGCGCTCGCGCAGCAGCCAGGCGTGCAGTTCGTCGAACAACGGCTTGCTCTTTTCCTGGCGCACGGCACGCCGCTCGGCGGCTGTCTTGCCGTTGATCCCACGTTCGATCTCGAACAAGGCGTCGAGCCGTTTGACCGCCTCCAGCGCGATCGGGGAGATCGGCTTGCCCTTTCCGCCGTCCCGGGCATTCTTCTCGATGTCGGCTAGCTCGAAGAACCCCCTGCGGGCATGGGCCATGCAGAAGGCGGGCGTGAGCGGTCGGTCCTTCCGCCGTTCGTCGAACAACGGATTGAGACCGCTGTAACAGTCAGCCTGAAGGATGCCCTGGTACCCAACCAGGTGTTTCTGGGGATGTTCACCCCGTCGGTCGCTCGAGGCGTAATAGACTGCAGCTGGCGGAGCGGTGCCCGCGAAGGGCTTGTCATCCCGAACATAAACCCAGATGCGTCCAGTTGTGCACTTGCCCTTCGCCAGGATGCGGATGGTGGTGTCGTCGCCGTGAAGACGCTCGGCCGCGAAGACATGCTTCTCGATCAGCTCGAAGATCGGAGCCAGGGCGAAGGTCCCGTGGCCGACCTGGTCGGCCAGCGTGGTCACCGGCATGTCGATGCCCTCGCATTTGAACCGGGAGCTCTGGCGGTTGAGCGGGATCTGCATGCCGTACTTGTCGAACAGGATTGTCGCCAGCAGCTGCGGACCAATGAAGCCGCGCGGCGTGGCATGGAACGGCGCCGGTGCCTGGCTGACCTGCCCGCAATCGCGGCAAGTGAACTTCTCGCGGACCGTCTCGATCAACTTGAACCGGCGCGGGATCTCCTCCAGCGTCCTGTTTGCATCCTCGCCCAGCTTCGACAGCCGCGACCCGCCGCAACAGTGGCAGGCCGTTGGAGGATCGATGACGATGCGCTCGCGCTCGATGTCGTCCGGCCAGGGCTTGCGCACCGGCCGCTTGCGCGTGAAGGCGCGTACGCTCTGCGTCTTCGCCGCTGCAGCGGCCGCGGCGAGCTCGTCCTCGGTCGCCGACATAACAACATCTTCAAGCTGCAGTTCCAGCTGGTCGATCAGTCGCGCCCCGCGCTCGGAGCGCTGCCCATAAAGCTCGCGTTTCAGCGTCTCGATGCGCAGCTCAAGATGTGCAATCAGCGCTTCGTTGCCGGACAGCTTTGCCAGCGCGTTGGCTGCTTCGGCCTGCGCACTCGCAGCCTTCGTCTCGGCTTGCTGACGCGCTTCTCGTTCGGCCCGAAGAGCCTCGCGCTCAACCCGCAACGCCGCCAGGGCGCTCGCAAGGTCAGAGGGAAGATCGTCCGTTTTCGATGTCACGAAGCCATCGAATCAGATCAGCACAAATATGCAATCGCAAAATGCTATCCGACACGCGTCGGGCGCCATGTTTCCTGCGGATGACGCCAATCTATTCCGGACAGAAGATAACTCAGCTGCGCCGGCGATATTGGAACAGCGCCTCCATCAACGGTAGGCCAGATGAACTTCCCACGTTCCAATCTTTTTGTAAAAAGGCATGCGCCCTGGCCATCGTGCCAGATGCACTTCAAAAGCGAACCACTGCGACCGCGGAAGACGAAGAGATTGCCCTCCATCGGGCTCATTCGGAGCACCTCCTGTACCCGCAACGCAAGAGACGGGAATCCACACCGCATGTCGGTATAGCCCGTCGCTAGCCACACACGCACGTTCTGGCCAGAGGGAAGCGATATCACCGCAGCGTCTCCAGACCACGCATGATCCGAATCAGCACGTCAACATCGACGCCCCTATCCACAATCACCCGACAACCGTTAGAAGCCACAATCTCCATACGACTGCCGGCCGCGCTCGTCATCGGCGTCGCGGGCGCCGCCGGAACCTCCGGCACGATCACCGCTGGCACAAATCCTTCAACCGAAGTCGAACCAAAACGCCCGGCCCGGGCTGCGTTACGCCAATCAGCCAACTGCGAGCGCGTGATCCCGTATTTGCGGGCCGTGGCCGACCCTAAACGGGGCAATGAATAGCTCTCGGCGACGATTTTCAGCTTGGCCTCGTCGCTGAACCGACGTCGACCGCCCCTATCAACGATCTCAAGCCGACTGACAGAATTGACTGTATGCACGTCCATACAGGCGATTTCTCACCTGTTCGCCAAAATTCACAACGCGCAATTCAGCGGTCATGGTCGTACGCGTACCGTGTAAGAGCCTGCCATCAGGATCGTGCCGCCTCTACACCGGTCGTCACCCATCCAGTAACCAGGCTCCCGATCGGCTTGCTCCCAAGGAAGGGTTGACCCCTTGGTTTCGACAACGTCTGTACTGGTTTTCGATGCTTCATCGGCGGTTCGCTTCCGCTCGCCTTCCTGAGGCTTACCTGACGGGCTTGCGCCCGCCTTTTCCAACAACGCTCACCACCTCGACCGTTGTGTCGAAGCAGCTTGTGGTGGTTTGGACTCTGATCCTGCAATCCGAGCCCGAGGGGCCTACCCTCATCTCTTGCACAGCAAGGCTGTTTGAAGGTTTTAGGTCAACTGATCTTCCTCCTTCTTCGCGCCGTCGTGGCGCACCAATCCCGGCCAGCTCCGACGGAGTGATCACTACCGTCGCTCTACGGGGAGACAAGGAATTGCAACTTGACAATACCCCGTATTAAAGGGCCGAAGCGGGCGTCGATGAGGCTTGCGGCGCGCTTTGCCCACCTCAGGAAGCGATTCTACGAGCTGCACGTCAACCAAAGCTCGCGAGTCGACGCAGACCGTCACGACAATCGCTGAGCTATGGGAAATCGAGGCCGACATCCGCGCCCAGGATCCCGCAACGCAAGCGACAACGCGCCTGAAAAGGTCGATGCCTATCGTCTCGCTCGACTTATGGGAAAGAGAACTGCGGCGCCTGTCGGCAACTCCAAGCTCGCTGAGGCGATCCGCTATGCTCTATCGAGGCGTGCCGCTCTCGAACGCGTCCTGACCGAAGGTCGCAACGAGTCGTCAGATGCCTAAACTCGCACAGTGATCTTGGCAACCGCACACCCACCTAACACGCCAATCGCAGCGATCCTGAGCCGCAACGGGGCGGGACGCTGCGCTATGCGGAGGGCTCCGCGCCCCGCCCCGGTGACTCCACCGAGACCTTATGGGCGCAGATGGCATCGGGCCTCTCCCCATCGCTGGATGAAACGAGGGGCTCAGACACCACCTCGTATGGCTTGGGCCTGAATAGCTGTGGGGCCACACCGCGCCTCGCTCGCCATGGTCGGCGCCCATTCGTCGGCCTAACCAGCTTGTTGGATATCGATGCTTTTTTACGCAGGGATACCTGCAGCAGATCTACAAGTCCCGAGTTGAAAACGCGCTCTGACGAATCGAAATAACGCTCATAGTGATGAAACAACGGCTCGCCGTATCGATCGATAACCTTTGCCCGACTCTTGATGAGGCGAGCTTTCCATTCCGAAAGCGTTCTAGAGTAGTCTTTACCGATGCGCCGGAGCTCCATGACCTCGTAAATCCCGCTGCTCGCCTCCAAGACGTCATCAATGTACGGAAGCGCCGAACCCCTGAACACATCTTCAAGTAGAAACCGTACATCGCGCACCTCGCTCAAATCGCGCGGAGGCCGGGTGGAGATGATCGTCTGCAGGCCAAGGCTGGCCTGGTCCACCGAAATATCCGAGCACCACTGAAAGAACTTCCTATAGATGTCGCGATGAACATTTTCTGCGCGATCTTCCATCGATGCAAAATGCTCAAATGCGCCTACCGACATCACCGCGTCAAATTTCTCCATTGGCGCAGGATAGTCGGCCCATGAGCGAAGCTCCACACGGATGGTCTCTCTACTTCGTCCGGAGATATAGGCGAACTGATCGTTGCTTAAAGTAAGCCCGACCGCTGAAGCGGCGCCAAGTTCATCCAATGCGTAGCGAATCAAGCCACCCCATCCACACCCTACATCCATGATCCGATCCGAAGCTTTCACCCGGGCAAACGAAGCAATTCGGGCCAACTTTTCTTTTTGCGCATGCTCAAGGTCAAGCGCACCATCCCAGACGCCACAGCTATAGGCCATGTGATCCTTGTCCAGGAAGACTGCGTAGAACTCGTTATCTACATCATAATGATAGGAAATTTCGGATTGCGTCGCCATGCGTTATAACTCTGCTTCCATTTCAGTGTATTTAAGCTTTTTTCTGAACCGCTGGAGATCATTTGACGAATCGAACGTTTCGCCGAAAGCCGATGAGAGATTCACGAGGATCGCGTCCTTCACCTTCTTTCCCAGCCGGTCGCATTTGGAGTTATTCAGTTGACGGCGCTCAGCCTGCGCCGAGAAGTTGATTTCGGAACTCTCGTAGGCCCACGTCTGTTAGGAAGATCGGCGCTGCAATCGTCGTGAGGGCCAGAACAACATAGGCCGCCGGCAACCGACGCTTCGCACGCCGATAGTAGAATACCCGAAAGCTGAACCGTGCTTGTTCAAGCTGCGTTCTGATGAGACCGGTAATCAGGAAGCCCGTAATCACAAAAAACATATCCACGCCAAGATAACCCCGAGCGAACGGGCCAAGACGAGCATGGAAGAGGACAACCAGCAAAACAGCAAGCCCCCGCAAGGCCTGGATATCAATTCGAAAATCTCCCGACATAAAGGACCAATTATCGATCTAGCTAGACTAACTGAATGTTCAGTATTCTTGTGTTGTAAAATCGTTTGTTTAAATTGCATCTATTTGTACTGTGGATTGATCAAGACATGCGCTTTCAAATGCCTCCTCTAGGTGTATTCCGACGGGAACGACGTCCAGGAATTTAGCCGAGTTTGCCTTGTCCATCTGACCATCGCCGCCACCGGGGCCGTCCCCACTCTCTCAGGCCAACCACTTCGGCGACGACATACTCAGTTTGTGCGAGGATCATGAGAAAGGAGCCGAGCCGCGCGACGTAGTGGATTGTCATCGAAGCCAACAACTGTGGAGTAGTCGGTCCCGCTATGCACCTCGATGACGAAGCAGTGTGCGCGCTGCCATGATCGAGGCCAGCGCGAGCTCGTTCTGGCTGAGGCCATCATAGATTGCGGGTGGTTTCAGTGAGCACCGGAGCGGCCGAGACACCGTCAAGCTCTGCGCAGGCTTCGCCGATGATCAAGGCAAGCCGCTTGCTATCGTGGGCGACGCGCTGGCACACATAAGGTGCGCTTCGGAGGAGCAATTGGCGCTTTCACAGCTCTGGCCCGTTGCGCTCGATCATTGCGCCCGCAGGCCACTCGCTCATGGATCGCGCGATAGGGAAGACCACGAGCAGCGCATCATCGACGCGAGTTGGCGGCAAGTTGTCATAGAGATCGGGGAGAGTGGACCGCACGCGAATCCCCGAAACAATTGTCGCCAACCCCGGCCGGCCGAGTAGCCTCGAGATATGCTCTTTGAGTTCGTGTCGAACCGTGCCGAACCCGAAGGGAACACCAAGCTCCTGCAGCACCGGATAGATCACGCGCATAGCATGGCTGATTCCGAGTCCCTCCAGAACTGGACTGACCTGCCACTGAGTTTTCGTCCCGCGGCGGTTAGAGACTCGGGGTTTTTACGCCAAGTGGCGCGGGTGGAGAAACGGACGATCGGCGGAGCTGGTCGGGGTTGGTGCGCCACGACGGCGCGAAGAAGGAGTATAGCGCGACAAACAGGATGAGAACGGCGCGTCAATCAAGATGAGACAAAGCGGCCGAGTCAGGTGATGATTGACGCTGGCTGCGGGTTTGGCAAGCCCTGATTGACGCTGCGCGACAATCAAGCGGCATTTCCAGCGTCAATCACCGCTTTGTCGAGTTCGTTTGGAGTGGCGTGAACCGGCGGCCGGCCTGGACCGCGCTTGCGATCGAGGGCAACTTTTCGACGGTAGCTCTCGACGTTCATCTCGAGGATCGTGGCGTGGTGGACCAAACGATCGATGGCCGCCAACGTCATCGCTTGGTCGGGGAAGATTCGCCCCCACTCGCCGAATGGCTGATTGGCTGTGATCAGCAGCGAACGACGCTCGTAGCGGGAGGCGATCAGCTCGAACAGTACGCTGGTCTCCGCCTGGTCCTTGCTCACGTATGTGATGTCGTCGAGGATCAAGAGGTCATAGCGATCGAGTTTGGCGATCGCGGACTCCAGCGCCAGCTCGCGCCGCGCGACCTGCAGCCGTTGCACCAGATCAGTGGTGCGGGCGAAGAGAACGCGCCAACCGTTCTCGACGAGAGCCAGGCCGATCGCCGCGCCGAGATGGGTCTTGCCGCCGCCCGGGGGACCAGCGTCATAATGCCGGGTGTCTGGGATCTGAGGTGGAGATCCTTTATCCGTTCCATCCGCGATGCGGAGCGTCAGTCGTCGTTGTCGCCTGCAAGCGGCTTGGGGGTGAGACGCATTTTGTTATCAGACAACCTGACGCCACGTTAACGCTGCTGCCGGCATGGATGGCGGCTCCCGCCGCCGCTTCCTGCCATCTCAAAGCTGATCCGCGGCTTCCGGTGGATCGTCTACTGGAGGCGCGTCTTCTTGTCGACGCGCTCTTAGCCTCCTCTTCCAGGGAATCGTCCCATTCGCGAGGAGGCGGTCATGGCGGACGCATCACGTCGTCAGGGGGATCTGTTCGAGAGCCCTCCGACATACAGCAGCATTCCAATCGAAGCTCAGCAGCAAATGCTGGAGCTCTTAAAGGAGCTTCTGACCGAAGCGCTCACCGACAGCGTAGTCGAGGCACACGACGTGAACCGGGAGGACAGCGGTGAGCAAGATCACGCCTGAGCACCTTGCTCGCCAGGCCGTCGTCTACATTCGTCAGTCGACGGCCGACCAGGTTATCAACAACCGCGAGAGCCAGCGCCGCCAGTACGGCTTGGCCGACCGTGCGCGGCAGCTGGGCTGGAGCGAGGTGGTCGTAATCGACGACGATCTCGGTCGCTCTGGTGGCGGCACCGCGCGTCCCGGGTTCGAGAAGCTGCTCGCCGCCATTTGCGAAGGGCGAGTTGGCGCTGTGGTCTCGATTGAGGCCTCTCGGCTGGCCCGCAACGGCAGGGATTGGCATACGCTCCTGGAGTTCTGCGGGTTCGTTGGAACACTGATCGTCGATGAGGATGGCGTCTACGATCGATCATGTTGATACCTTCATTTGTTTGCTCTCGGGTCGAAAACGAGGTGATCTCGAGCTCCTGTTTTAAGCTCTCGCAATGCGACAATGCTGGCTTCCGTATCAGGAAAGAGGAATCGCTTGTCCCAAGGATCGCGCTGGATATCAATGGTGCCGCTGCGGATACGTCGCTTGATCCAAGAACTCGAAACTCCCAAACGCTTTGCCATTGCGGTCACCGGCAGCCAGCCAGCAATGTGACGAGCACGCGTTGCGACGCCGTCCTGCAGTACGCGATGGCGCTGCCGCACGATCTGAACGGTTCGTACTGGAACATAATTTCGGCGCGGTGAGCGGTGCCCCTCCTGGGTCAAGGTGTTGGCGATTTCGGCATCATCGAAACCCTGGCGGGCCAGCTCAAGGATCCGTGCTTGCATCTCAGTCCCTCGAGTTAGAGCATGCAGGGCATGGACCCTCGGCTCGACTTCCAATTCGGATATCTCGCCACCACACCAGACGATCCGGACCGCGATTCGATCGCGCGTGATGCGGTGGAGAACAACCTTGTCAATCAGCGTTCGTAATAACTGCTTCTTATCTGCCCGGCTCACATCAGGCCGCCGCCAGAGCTCAGGCAAGTGTGGACCAAGCGCAAGAAACTCATTCTGCTCCTCTGGGGTCAACATGGCTGATTTGCTCTTCGTGGCTCGGCGGGTGGTCAGCGCCTCTTCAGCCTGCCGGAGTTCGCGTAACGCTTTTTCCCATCGTCGCTCCAGCTCAGCGGCGATGAGGCGATTGTCAGGATCGACCCGATTATACTGTCGTTCGGCCAGGAGCGCCTGATAGCGCAGTCGCTCAACCTGCTGCTCTTCGGCGCGATCAAGCGCTTCGTCAGTCTGCTGCCGCGCATTGAGCGCACGCCTCCAGGCCTCCACCTCAGCGGGAGCGATCGCTGCAAAGAATGCAGCCACCACCTGTGCGTCGATCGGATCGGCGGGAAGATGCTGGCATAGCGTCTTGCCTTGGTGGTTCAACAGGGCATTGCAGACGTAGCGAGACCCGCCCTTGTATTGTATCGACATCTTGTGGCCGCACCGGCCGCACCAGGTGATGCCCTGCAAGATAGCGGCCCCCTCTCGGGGCACGCCACGCGTTTGATTGCGTTGGTATTCGGCATGGTTGTCGCGCAACATGGCCTGGATCCGCTCAAAGCCATCCCAATCGATGTATGCAGGATAGCGGTCCTTTACTACTACCTTCCACTCTGCCATTGGGCAGCGGGCCGTCTTCAGTTTACCACTTGCATAGGTCGTGCGGCAGGACCTGGTACGGCCATAGACGAAAGCGCCAGCATAGGCCGGATTCCTCAAAATTCCGGAAATCATGCTGGCCGATGGTGTCCGCCACGCAATATCGCCGAACCGGTCCCGCCGCGGTATGGAGAGCGCACGATCTCGGAATGACCGGATTACCTTGCCTACGGAGCCTCCCTCCAGAAACGTCGTGAAAACCAGTGATATCCGCTGCTGCACCTCCCTGCTTGGATCCTTCGATGCCACGCCATTGGCGTCACGTTCCAAACCCGCCGGTAACAGTAACGTCAACTCGCCGCGCTCGGCCTTGGCGCGCAGCCCCGCCGTCAGACGACCGCGCAGAGTGTGCAACTCCACTTCGGAGATTGTGCCCTTTAAGCCGAGTAACAGGCGCCCATTGGTTGAGCCAGGATCGTAGACGCCGTCGCGATCCGCAATGAGGCATTGCCGGTAGCCGCACAGATCGAGTAGCGGGTACCAATCAGAGCAGTTGCGCGCGAGACGCGTCACCTCGTAGGAGAGAATGATTCCGATTTCACCCAACGTGACGCGAGCGATAACGTCCTTGAAGCCCTCGCGATGCGCTGCTGTCGATCCACTCAATCCAAGGTCGGCATCAACGACATCAACATTGGTATCATCCCAACCGAGATCGGTGGCTCGCTGTCGCAGTGCATACTGCAGTCGCAGGCTCTCCTGGTTGGTCATCACCTGATGAGGCGTGGACTGCCGAATGTAAATTACGGCTCTGCGACACAGGTGGCTCCCCGTCACGAGATCCGACCTCATGGCTCTCCTCCCAGCGAACCACGCGAGCTCGCCAATTTTGATTCGGAGCCGTGCCCTAAAGAATCATTTGTCGGCTGATTCGCCAAGCTCGTCAGCACCACTTCTCTTGAAAGCCGAAGCAAGTCTCGAATGCTTTCGAGCGAAAGCTTGCTTGACGGGACAGACAGCCGCTCGCCATAGAGGTTGGTTGCTGCAGCTCGAACTCTCAGCAAAATGCCGTCGCGATAATGAACGAGAACGCAGCCGCCGGGTCGGAGCGAGCTTCCGGCCGATACCAAATCAAAGCACCGTCCGTATAGTGGATGGGTTGGGTCGGTTACGGTAATCTGCTCCAACTGATCAGATGGCTCCCGAATAGGGGCATCATGCGGTGTGGTCGTACGACCCGCGCCACCCCAACGATCGCCTTCTGCTCGGCATGAAGGGCACGATGAGCGAAATGGAGCTGTCTATCTTTCGGCAACGCTCGCTTGAAGCCTTGAAGCAGAAGGCACGCAGGGGTGAGCTCTTCCTCAACGTCGCCATCGGCTATCTCAAGGTCTCCCACGATCGGATCGAGAAGGACCCTGATCGGCGCATTCAGGAGGCGCTCGCACTCGTGTTCACCAAGTTTGCCGAGATGCAGACACTGCGCCAGGTCCACCTCTGGTTACGGCAGGAGCGAATCACTTTGCCCGCGGTCGGCCGTGGCCCCGAGGGCCGCCACGTCGAATGGAAGTTACCAGTGTACAATACGATCTACCACATCCTGACCAATCCCGCCTATGCTGGCGCCTATGTCTTCGGGCGCTCGGGCAGTCGGGTGACGATCGAGGCCGGCCGCAAGAGGATCGTGCGGGGCTTCCGGCGCGAGCGCAACGACTGGGATGTTTTGATCAAGGACCACCATGAGGGCTACATTACGTGGGCGGAGTTCGAGAGGAATCAGCGCCTGATCACCGACAACGCCAACGGAAAAAGCTTCATGAGTCGTGGCTCGGTCCGCCGCGGCGAAGGCCTTCTCGCGGGGCTTCTTCGTTGCGGCCACTGCGGCCGCAAACTTCACGTTGCCTACAGCGGCACGCACAGTACTGTCGGGCGCTATCATTGCCGCGGTAGCCAGATCAACCATGGTGGAGATCCGTGCATCTCATTCGGCGGTCTGCGCGCGGATCGCGCGATCAGCGCGGAGGTCATCGCGCGGCTGCAGCCGCTGGGTGTACAGGCGGCGCTGGCGGCCATGGAAGCGCGCGGGCGTGAACACGCCGACAAGCTGCGTCAGCTCGAGTTGACTCTGGAGCAGGCACGCTACGAGGCAACTCGCGCTCGTCGGCGATACGAGGCTGTCGATCCGGACAATCGCCTTGTTGCCGGCGAGCTGGAGCGGCGCTGGAACGAACGCCTGGTCGCTGTCCGCGAGCTTGAGGGTGAGCGCGAGACGTTGTTGGCTACGCCGGAGATGACGTTGAGCGACATCGATCGCGATCGGTTACTTGCGCTTGGTGCCGATCTCGAGAGAGCTTGGGAAAGTCCGGGTGCAACAGCTGCGACGCGCAAGAGGATCATCCGAAGCTTGATCCATGAGATCGTTGTGCGCATCCGCGACGAGGTGCTGGACTTGATTGTCCACTGGCATGGCGGCGATCACACGGCATTGCAGGTGAGGAAGAACCGCACCGGCGAGCACCGCGGCAGATGTGGTCGATCTCGTTCGTGTCCTCGCGCGTCAGATGCCCGACAGCACCATCGCCGCGGTTCTCAACCGCGCCAGTAAGTCGACGGGGCGGGGCAACAGTTGGACCCGTGTCCGCGTTCGCAGCCTGCGCAACCAACACGCCATCGCGGCCTACCGAGAGGGCGAGCGCGCCCAGCGTGGAGAGGTCACTTTGGACGAAGCTGCAACTGCGTTGAAAGTCAGTCCTTCGACGGTTCGCCGTCTGATCGAAGAACAGAGCTTGCCTGCGCAGCAGCTATGCAAAGGAGCACCGTGGATGATCAAAGCAGTTGATCTGGAACATCCAGATGTCAAGCGCGCCGCGCATGCGCGGCGGTTCCGGCGGCCATCGTCTGGCGATCCGGGTCAAAAAGAACTTCAACTCTAAGGGGGTAGTGAGATGGGCAGTATGAATCTGACTCGGGTGGACCGAACAAGAGCAAATTGGCGCCGGCCTTCAACCAGGCGTCGCCGGCGGCGAGCGCCATCGCCTGTGCCTTTGATAGCATTGGCACGCATTCGAAGTCGAAGGTGGCGAGCGTCTTGCCGGCGGGCAAACGCGCTTCCACCATGTGTCGCTCGATCCGACGGCGGGTGCGATCGGCGGCCTCGTGCTCGGCAAGGGCGGCGAGGAAGCGGGCGGCAGGCCACCCTTCCTTGTCCGACTGTGCGGCGAGCTTCGGCCAGATCGCCTTGACGCCCGGCAGGCGGAGCTCATTGAGAAGCAGCTCGACACGTGCAGCATCGATGGAGGTAGCGATACCGGTCATGCTGCCTCTCCCAGGTTCGAGCGGCCCGACATGACGCTGACAGAGGCGAGTTCATCGTAGACGTCGAGCGGCGCCAGCTTGACGGCGACACGCGGGATCGAGGCCGCCTCGGGTCGGAAGTGGTCGCGTAGCGCGGCAAGATCGGGTAACTGTCCGGCGTCCAGATCCATCGCGATCGCCTCGGCGAGTTCTGCTTCGCAGGCGCGCTCGTGAGCCAGCGCCAGAAGCTCGACTGTCACCTTGCAGGCGCGCCGGTCATCACCATGCTCCCGCAAGGTCTCGAACAGACGTTTGTAAGCTGCACGCGGGAAGAGTTGGTCGCGATAAACGAGATTGAGGAGCGCCATCGGCTTGCGCCGCAGGGCATGGATGACGTGCCGGTAATCCACGACATGACCGCCCTGGCTCTCGGACACAGGCCGACCGCGCCGCAGCGTCACGACCGGCGTGACGCCAAGGAAGCATTCGAGCCGGTCGTCGAAGATGCGCACACGCAGGCGATGGCCGATCATCTTGAAGGCACGGTGTAGAACACGCGCCGCAGGATGAAGCCGCCTGACGACGTCACCGGGATCACTTTCTCCTCGAAGTCGGTCGTGCGGCCTTTTGGCGGCGGCGTCAATGCCTCCTTCTCGAGCGCGATCGGCTTGGCGAGGTTAGCGTTGCGCCGGCCGACAATCTCGTCGACAAAAGCCCGGTACGCATCGAGACTGGCGAAGTCGCGCGTCCCTCGCAGCAACAGCGCATCTTCCAGTGCTCGCTTAAGATGGCCGTGCGCGCTCTCGATCGAGCCGTTCTCATGTGCGATGCCCGCATTGTCGCGCGTTGGCGCCATGCCATAATGGCCCATCAGGGTGGCGTAGCGCTGCGTCAGATCCTCCCGTGCGTCGGCCGCCAGATTGCGGAACGCTGCCGACAGGCTGTCGCTGCGATGCTCCCGCGGCACGCCGCCAAGCGCCCACAGCGCGTTCTGCAAGCCCTCCGCCAGGGCGACGAAGCTTTCGCCGCCGAGCACGACATGGGCATGCTCGAAGCCGGAGAACGCCAGCCGGAAGTGATAGAGCCGGTGATCGAGCGGCTCACCCGCGATGGTGATGCCGAGCGCGCTCGTGTCGGTGAAGTCGGATAGACCCAGGCGGCCGGGCTCGTGCTGCTGGCGGAAGATCACGTCCTGTTCGGGGCCGTTGAGCGCCCGCCAGGCGTTGATGCGCCGCTCCAGCGTGCGGCGGATGTTCGGGTTCAAGTCATGATGCCGTCGGCGCAGCTCGTCCAGCACGCCGATCACGCGGATGCCGGGCGCAGCCTTCAGGATCGGAACGATCTCGGCCTCCCAATACTGCGCGAGCGGATCGGACCGGCGCCGGCCCCTCGGCGTCTTCTTCTGCGATGGCGGGCGACAATCGCCCTCGATTCGATACGCGCTTGCCTTCGAGAACCCCGCCTTTGCCGCGGCGGCCTCGGGGGACAGTGTCTGTCGGTAGGTCATGTACAGCCTTCTGTGGTTGCCGCCCGTAATGCAAGAAGTTTCAGACCCTTTTGACGTGTGATCGAGTGCGGTCTTCTGTCAGGCCTTCTTTTACGGCATTTTCAGAAGCCGCTGGCCGGTATGGTGATCCGCGGATCAGGTCCAATTCTCATCTCCGAGCACGACGGCTCTTTGGCTCTAGCTGGTTTTCCTGATCCAGATCTGTTCGATCGTTGCGCCCATTCGGGTCGTCGCCTTCTCACACCCCCTTCACCAACGTCAGGCTATCTCGTGCTGCATGCGATCATGCCGTCACTGCCTGCGCCGGGTTCCGATAATCCTCCTTCCGGGTGAGCATGGCCCAAATCGTCCGAGCCATCTTGTTCGCCAAGGCGATCGCCACGAGCATGCGCGGCTTCCTCGCCAGCATCTGCGCCAGCCAGGATCCGCTAGGGATCGACTTGCGCCCCAGCCAGTTCAGCCGCGACATCGCCCCAACGATGAGCAACTGGCGAATGTCCGCCTGTCCTTCCCTCGAAACGCGTCCGAGCCTCTCCTTTCCCCCTGAGGAATGTTGCCGCGGGACCAGGCCCAACCAAGCCGCGAAGTCTCGGCCACGTTTGAAGGTCGCCATGTCGGGTGCGAAAGCCTCGATCGCCAGCGCGGTCAGTGGGCCGACCCCCGGCATTGTTTGCAGCCGCTGCGCCGTGCCAGCCCGCGCCGCCAACTTCTTGAGCTGCTCTGCCTTTCGGCCATTCGATCAGCAACCATTCCTCCAACCGCTGGGTGGTTTGCCAATAATCACGGTGCGCGGCACGGACCCGCACGCGGGCAAAGCGCGAGCTCAGCTTTTCGTTCGTTCCTTGCCGCCACGTGATGGTGCGCCAAGCTTTGGCCAGCAGGCCGATCGCGAGCGCTTTAACGGCGGCCGGCCGATGCCGACGATTGCGGCGCATCAGTTTCGGGGGACGGCCGCGGCCCGACCATGGCTTCGGCGGCAAGGGACCGGTGCCGGGCGCCCATACCGTTGTGCTCGACAGAAGACCCGCCACATAGGTCAATCCCAGCGCCGTGATCTCCGTGCGCAGATCGCTGTTGTTGCCATAGCCCGCGTCCATCAGCACGACACCGCGCGAAAGGCCGGTCGCACAGGCCCACTGCAACTGCTCCAGCGCGATCTCCGGCTTGGTCCGGAAGCCGACTTCGGCAGGAATGCCCACCTTGCGCCGCCGATCGCAATCCTCAGTCCATTCCTTCGGAAGATAAAGGCGATAGGCGACAGGCAGGCTGGCGTGGTGGTTGGCAATCGACAGTGACACCGCCACCTGGCAACTATCCTGCTTGCCGAGCTGCCCGCCATATTGCCGTGCAACTCCAACCGAATGTCGCCCCTGCTTGGGAAAGCCGGTGTCATCGATGATCCAAGCTTCGATCGGGCTCTGGTGTTCAATCGCCGGCAGGACCATCTCGCGTACCTTGCCCAGCACCTTCTCATCCGACCAGGTGCCGCTGCCGACGAAATGCAGCAGCGATTGATGCTGGGCGGCCGTCCGTTCCGGAGCCGTCACCGCCGCCATCGGCTCCACGCTCTTGCGACCGCCACAGGCCAGAAGGCCGACGCAATAGTCGCGCAGCGGTGCCTTCCGATCAGCATGACCGATGACGCTGGCAAGCCCTTCCAAATACGCCGCAAATCGCATCTCACTGGTCTTGGTGCCACGCCCGCTCATGTAGCCTCCTCGGCTGATGGTCCATGCTTCAACCATCGCTGATTCCGGCCGGACAAAGCCTGCGGTTTTGTGACTCAGTCAGACTAGAGCATTTTCCGATCACGTTGCATCGTAACCAGCAGCGACGAGATAATTTTGACATTCCTCGGGTGAGAAGCGTTTGAGCGCGCTGGCGATTGCTTGCCAAAGATCGGGCATGTTGCGGGCCGCAGCGGCGCGCAACAGCGCCTTCAATTTGGAGAAGGCCATCTCGATCGGGTTGAAGTCCGGACTGTAGGGCGGGAGATAGAGCAGGCTTGCCCCGACTGCCTGGATAGCCTCTCGAACGCCATGGACCTTGTGAGCGGGCAAGTTGTCCATGATAACGGTATCGCCGGGCCGCAGCGATGGGGCGAGCAATTGTTCGACGTAGGCCAGGAAAGCGTCGCCATCCATTGGACCGTCCAGGACGAGCGGCGCGATCAGACCGTTGGAGCGCAAGCCAGCGGTGAATGTCGTCGTCTTCCAATGTCCGTGTGGGACACCCGCGCGACATCGCTCGCCGCGAGGTGAACGGCCGTAAAGCCGCGCCATTTTAGTGTTGGCGCTGGTTTCGTCGATGAAGACCAGGCGCTCAGGGTCAAGATCGATTTGCCCTTCGAACCACTCCTCACGCGCGGCATTTATATCGCGGCGCCTTTGCTCGGCGGCGTGCGCTGTCTTTTTTTGAGTGTGATCTTTCTGTGCTGGAAGAAACGCCAGAGCGACGCGATGCCGGCCGATATTCCATGACGCGTCAACAGTTCTCGCAACTCGGCGAGCGTGATATCCGGCTTCGCTGTCACCGCGTCCAAAATCAATTGTGCATGTGCTTCGATGCGCTGCGATTTGCGGTCACCGCCTTGGCGTTTAGGAACGATGTCGCCAACTTCCTTGAGGCGACTTCGCCAGCGGATCGCGCTGGCCGCGCTGACACCAAAACGCTCCGCGGCCTGTCGACAGGACAAACCACCGTCAATTGACGCTACCACCCTCTGGCGAAGGTCAACTGAAAGCGTCCTGGTCATACATGCTGACCTCCTTCGCCAGCATGTAGCTTGAATCTGACTCGTGCCGTTTTGGGAATCCCTACCGATTCATTCCGGCCGGAAAACGCTCTAATTGGTGGGAGGTCGGCTCGCTTGCTCAACGCCGGCTCCGACAGTCCACCCGAAACGGCCGTAATCAAACTGCGTGACTTGCTGCGGGTAGCCGGCAAAGTCTCCATGCCGGAATTCGTTGTTGTTGGCGATATCGCCGCGATTGTTCTGCCAGGCTACTCCTGCCTTGATGTAGGCCAGCGTTTGGCCCTGCGGGCCAAGCGCGTAGCCGACACCCTGTGACAAAAACGTTTGGACCTGCTTTGCAGGTAGCGATCACAGCAATGCCTGAGAAGGCAAAGCAGCTGTTTGTGCCATCGGAGACAGCACGGCTCGCGTCTAATTCGGCGCCGAACACCCACCCATTCGTTTGCCAATTGTAGCCGATCTGCCCTCCGGCCAGGAACGCAGGCGTATTGCCGAGCACACGCATCGCCGTGGCGCGGGCGCTCACCAAGTCGCGCATGGCCTCATGCGCCGCATCCGGAACCCACACGGCTGTCAGCTCGCCAGCCCGGTGCAGATTGGCCAGCATCGCCGCGTCGCGCCGGTCGGTTTTAACCCGATCCCCCGGCCTTTATCGGGATCAACGAGGGGCCACCACGATGCAGTTGTGTCCCAGTCTGTGAATGCTGATCGAACATTGACCCCCATCGGCGTCGTCGAGACCCTTTCAGGCCGTTGATTTCATTGATTTGAGATGACGGGACCCCTACGCCGATCATGGTCGAGACCCCACGCCGAAACACGCTCTGCTCGCGCCAGCTTTGCATAATGGTCCACAATTTAGGCGGTCCATCGCATCCGCTTTGAAACTCAGTGTGCGGTCAGGTTACCGTCAGACCCGATCTGTATGCTGCTGGCAGTTAGAGCGCGGTCACTTCCGTGACCGCTCGCATGCAGATACAACACAGGAGAAAGACCTATGCCTGTAATCCGAGGCACAAACTCCGACGATCACTTGAATGGAACGCCCGACAGAGACTACATCGATGGCCAAGGTGGGAACGACTGGCTCTCTGGTGGCGCGGGCGCCGATGATGTACAAGGCAATAAGGGCAATGATGTGCTCTCTGGTGGTGACGGTGACGATTTTCTGTACGGCGATGAAGGCAACGATAATCTGTTCGGCAATCAGGGCAACGACAACTTCATCTTCACGAGCGGGGGCGGCAAGGATACCGTGAGGGACTTCACGATGGGGGACAAACTGCACATCGCGGATGGGATCAATAACACTAACATTCATACGGTTGCTAACGTTGTCGATCACGTCCACGCGGTTGGACCGGACACCACGGTTGTTGACCTCGGAAAGGGTAATTCGATCACGCTCTCCAATGTAAATGCTAACGATGTTCAGCATCACCCGGAGAATTATTTCTCCATCTCGCATATCACCGATCTACTCATCTGACTTGCTCGGTCAGCTTGGGCAGGCCGCGAGGTTTTCGTCCATGCCGTGATCGACAAGGCGGACGGCGTTGTTTTCCGCTGCACGCTGGATGGATCGGAGACGCAGCGTTTTCTGGAGATTCCATCCTGGATGTTCGATCGCGCGGCATGTGCCTGCGGTTGCTGCCTGACGGCAGAGCCCTTTGTCAGCCTGGAAGCGCTCAACGCGTTGTCGGCGCTACTCGATTCAGTGGTCAAGAGCGCGGCATCATCATTGAATGAACCGCTTTGCGGTGCATGCGGAGTCTCTCACCACCAAAATCGGGGAGAGGCTCATGGCAAGCAGGACGGCGATATCGGCGAACCCGGTTCGGCGCAACCGGCGGTTCGGCATGCATCAGATGGGCCTGTTCGCGGGTGGCATCGCGCACAGCGCCGTTGGGGTCAGAGTGGCGGGAGTTGCCGAAGGAGGCGCAGGATGCGCTGGTGAACCGTAAGCGGCGTGTCTCCCGCACCCTATTGCTGTTGAGCAGATCGGCAATATGCGTTCCGTCTTGACGAGGGCGGTTTGCATAGATGATCGGGCGTGTTATCGCATCGCAGCGACGGGTTCGGCGTCGGAGGAGCGACGAGGTCAAAGGACGGATCGTCTCGGAATCCGTTGTGCCGGGCGCGATCGTCTCGGACGTCGCGCGGCGCCACGGTCTGTCGCCGCAGCATTTGTCGATCTGGCGCAAGGCGGTGCGCGACGGGTTCCGACAGATCAAGCAGGCACGCGGCTTCCGCCAGTTCCTATTGCCGGGCCTGGCAAACTTGCGTGCCGAATGGGCGATGATCTGCACCGCCCACAACCTCGTGAAGCTCGCTAACCTCGCAAGGCCGCATCAGCGGGATTTCGTGTCAAAATGCGCCAACCAGAAAGCTATCTGGACGGGTTCCTAGCCATGTGCGTAAGCTGCGCTGTTCGCAGTTTATTTCCGAGGTGAGGCGCATGTTCACGCCGAATGAGATTGGCGCACAGTTGATGCATATCGAGCGTTCGCAAAACGAAAGGAACGTTGATGTTTTGGAGGAGCATGATCCGGCCGCAGTCGCGGAATGCGTTCAGCAGTTCATGCTAGTCAAGGAATTGCTGACCGCGCCCATGCTCGGTACTTCGTGACAGAATGTGAATTACTTCTCGATGTGGCGAGTGGCTCCCAAAATCGTGGACATTTCCGGTCGCAAGGTCTCACCGTCATGATGACGCTGGAACCCGTTCTTACCCCGCATGGTTTGCTGACGCTGCGACAAACGGCGCAAGCTCCTGCGTTGGAGCCCGATCAGGGCTTGCGGCTGGAGAAAGCATTTTTACGGGGCTCAGGACACGGATTGTTGTGGCTCGGCGCCAACGAAGTCGGGACGGTTCTCCCACCGGTGTTGTCGTATTGGCGAGAGCTTGGAATGCGCTACATGACTGCACTGTGCGCTCTTCCTAATATTGGAGACGGCCGTATCAAGCCACCTGTGCCGATTCCCGCCGATAGCGAGTTGGACACGATGGCAGCGGTCGTTCCGCCCATGACCGGCGCGGAATATTTGTCAGCGGCTGTCCTTGCCGATCTTTGGCGAGGTATGGATGCGGCCTTTGATGCCGAGCTGGTGCAAGCCAAGCTCTTCGTGCAGGAGTTTCTCAAGAGCCGTCATCCGGCCTGGAACCTGGTTGGACGCGTTCATTTTAACCTTGCGGAGAACCAGAAGGACGAGGATGCCCCGTTCGCGTTTCTTGCGACCTATACGACCCGGCTTTCGGCTGAGGCCAGGGCCCAGCATCTGCCGCTCGGCAAGGCCTTGCAGGAGTATGCCGGCGCGAGGAACCGCGAACGCCTGCTGTCGCTGCTGATGCCCGTCCAGCGCGCCTCCGAGAGGTGCCTGTGGCTGAAGACCATGGTCGATGCGGGTGATATCTTTCACCCGCTGCGCTGGAGCCCACAGCAAGCTCTGCAATTCCTTAAGGATGTTCCCGCGCTCGAAGGCGCCGGGGTGATCGTACGGATGCCAGCGAGTTGGCGCATGAACCGCCCGGCGCGCCCGCAAGTGAAGGCGACGGTCGGGGGCAATGCGCCATCACAAGTAGGAATGGACGCACTGCTCGACTTTCAAATGGAGGTGACGCTCGAGGGCGAAAGCCTCTCGAGGGCCGAGATCAAGCAACTCCTGGCGCATTCCGATGGATTGGCCTTCATCCGTGGCAAGTGGGTCGAGGTCGATCATGAACGACTGAATCGCACACTCGAGCAGTTTGAGGCCATCGAGCGCCGCGCCGACGCCGATGGTCTTTCGTTCGGTGAGGCGATGCGAATGCTGGCTGGGGCTGACATTACCGGAGATAAAACTGCCGCACCAGCCGACATCGATTGGAGCCAGACCGTGGCCGGCCCCTGGTTGGCGGAGAAGCTGGCCTCCTTGCGCCATCCCGATCGGCTGTTGCGGGTCGGTCCCGGTCAAAATCTTCGGGGCACGCTGCGACCCTATCAGCAGTCGGGTGTGCAATGGCTCTATCTGCTAACGCAGCTCAAGGTTGGGGCTTGCCTTGCCGACGATATGGGGCTCGGCAAAACCGTCCAGGTGTTGTCGCTGCTGCTGGTGATCAAGAATGAGAACAGGGAAAATCGGAAACCTTGCCTGCTCGTAGCCCCCGCCTCTTTGTTAGCCAATTGGGCCGCGGAGATTGGTCGATTTGCGCCAAGCTTGAAAACAGTCGTGGTCCATCCATCGGCTGCCCCGTCCGAGAAACTGAACGCATACAGTGCGGACGAATTCGCAGACGTCGATCTCGTAATCACAAGCTACGGCTTTCTGACGCGCACGCCGAGCTATGGCTGATTCTGGGTGACGCGGCCTGATCAGGCGGCGTGGCTTTCAGCGGTCGGAATGACCTCGATGCCGTCAGTAAACTTTACACCGGCGATGACCTTCGGCAACTGATTTGTTCCTTTCAGTCGGCGCCAGGTCTTCGATGCGGCGTCGATCAACTTGAACACCATCAGCTTGGCGGTTTTCGGCGAGAGCGATCCTTTCGTTCGCACCGTCCGGTGCCGCACCGTGGCGAACACGCTCTCGATCGGATTCGAGGTGCGCAGATGAACCCAATGCTCGGCAGGGAAGTCGAAGAACGCGAGCAGCGCCTCACGATCCTTGATCAAGCACTCGACCGCAGGTCCGTATTTGGCACGGTATTTCTCGACGAAGGTGTCGATCGCGGTTTCGGCTTTCGCCCGGCTCGGCGCCAGATAGTAAGCGGCGTGTCTCCCGCACCTTGTTGCTGTTGAGCAGATCGGCAAAATGAGTTCCGTCTTGAAGAGGACGGTTTGCATAGATGATCGAGCGTGTTGTCGACGCATCGCAGCTACGAGTCCGGCGGCGCTGGAGCGACGAGGTCAAGAGACGGATTGTCTCGGAATCCTTTGTGCCGGGCGCGATCGTCTCGGACGTCGCGCGGCGCCACGATCTGTCGCCGCAGCATTTGTCGGCCTGGCGCAAGGCGGTGCGCGACGGGTTGTTGAAGCTGCCGGAACGCACGGAGCCAGTGGCGACGAGGCCTGCTGGAGCGGTCGCGATCCAGGAAGCGAGTTCATCAAGCGGCGAGGCTGTTGGCGCCGTTAGCTCGCTCGGCGGCCCACGCCCAGGGCATGAGTTCGTCCAGGCGCGATGCCGGCCAGAGGTTGACGAGTCTGGTGAGGACGTCGGTCAGATAGGCCTGCGGCTCGACGCCGCAGAGCTTGCAGGTCTCGATCAGCGAAGCAATGCAGGCCCAGTTCTCCGCGCCCTCATCATGCCCCGCGAACAGCGCATTCTTGCGGTTAAGGATAAGAGGACGGATGCTTCGTTCGACGATATTATTGTCGAGCTCGATGTGGCCGTCGTCGAGGAACCGCGTCAGGCCAACCCAGTGGTTCAAGGCGTAACGGATGTGCTCGGCGATTGTCGCTTTGCCCGAGACGCGGGTGAGTTGTTGCTCGAACCAGGCCTTGAGCGCCACTACCTGCGGCTTGCTGCGCTCCTGGCGGACGGCACGGCGCTCGTCGGCGCTGCGGCCTTTGATCGACTTCTCGATGGCATAGAGAGCGGCGATACGCTCGAGCGCTTCACTCGCGATCGGGGCAGGACCGTCCTGGACAACGTCGAAGAAGCGCCGCCGCAGATGAGCCCAGCAGAAGGCGAGCGTGATCGCCGCGTCAGGCGCGGTGTCGGCAACGGTCTTGTAGACGGTATAGCCGTCGCATTGCACGATGCCGCGATAACCGTCGAGCAGCTTGAGCGCGTGGACGGCGCCGCGACCAGGCGCATAGGTGTAGGCCACTGCGGGCGGGTCGGCCCCGCCCCATGGCCGATCGTCGCGTGCGATCGCCCAGAAGAAGCCCTTCTTGGTGCGGCCGCGGCCGGGGTCGAGCACCGGCGCTGTGGTCTCGTCGACCGCGATCTTGCTCGCGGTCAGAATGGTCTCGCGCAGCCTGAGCCAGAGCGGACGAAGCTCCGCGGCCGCATAGCCGACCCAGAACGCCAGAACCGAGCGCTTGATATCGATACCCTGCGCCAGCAGCATCTGGGCCTGCCGATAGAGCGGCAGGTGCCAGGCATATTTGGCGACCAGAACATGGGCGACCATCGCCTCGGTCGGCAAGCCGCCCTTGATCAGCCGCTCTGGTGCCGGCGCCTGAACCACGCCATCCGTGCAGGCCCGGCAGGCATATTTGGGACGATGGGTGACGATCACGCGGAACTGCGCCGGGACGACGTCGAGCCGCCGTGAGGTCTCCTCGCCGATCACATGCAGAGGCGCGCGGCAGCACGGACAGCAGGTCACTTCCGGGGCAATCGTGACGTCGATATGCGGTAGATGGGCCGGAAGCGCACCACGGCTGGCACGGCGCCGTTCAGCACGCTGGCGTGCGCCTGCCGTGTCCTTCCTGTCCTGAGCCGCCTCGTCGCTGGCAATGGCCTGCTCGATGTCCTCGATCGCCAGCTGCAATTGCTCAGGATCGAGCTTCTCCGAGCGGCGACCAAACTGCGCGCGTTGCAGCTGGCGCAAGAGATGCTGAAGCCGATCCATTTGCGACACCGCATGGTCGCGTTCGACGATCGCAGCGTCGCACTTTGCGATCGCCGCGTCGCGCTCCGCGCGTGCCGCCGCAACCAGCGCCTGCAGCGCCTCGATATCGGTCGGAAGTTGATCCGTGGTCTCGCTCACGCCCGGTACTCAAGCTGATTCGCGGGCCGTTGTGGAATATTGTGGCCGACCTGATTCGATTGGTCACAGGGTTTATGAGGTTGCGGTCGGCTGAGCAATGTCGCGGGCATGCAGGCGCGACCAATCCAGACCGTCCATCAGCGCGGCGAGCTGTGAGGCAGACAAACGCATCACGCCATCGCTGATCGGCGGCCAGCGGAACGCGCTATGCTCCAGCCGCTTCCACAGCAGCACGAGCCCGGACCCGTCCCAGGCAAAAATCTTCAAACGGTCCGCTCGCTTTGAACGGAAGACGAAGATCGTTCCCGCGAATGGATCATGGTGGAGTTGCTCGCGCACCAGCGCGGCGAGACCATCGGCACCTTTACGGAAGTCGACCGGCCGCGTCGCGACCATGATCTTCACGCCCGCCGAAGCCGCGATCATGTTGTCGCCCTCACGGCCCGCAGCACATCGCGCAGCCAGGCCGGATCGACCCCGGCCGCTGCGCGAACCACCGCATCACCAATCTCGATGCTGATCGTTGTCGCGTTCCGCGTTGCCGCTTCCGCGGCCGCCCCAGCGGCGGGGTGCAGCTCCGATACCACCGGAACGAAGAATGGCGCATCTTCCGCCGGCAAGCTCAGCAGACCGGCACGCGCCGCCTTGCGCCAAACGAAGAGGTGTTGCGGCGCGAGGCCGTGCCGGCGCGCCACCTCGGACGCAACAGCGCCCGGCACATACGACTCCGCCACGATCCTTCCCTTGACCGCGTCGCTCCACCGCCGCCGACGCCCCGCTCCGACCTGGATATCCACCCGGCCCCGTGGCTCCGAAGCGTCGACCATATCGTCAACCATATATGCGAACCTAACTGTATATGACGGCTCGCATGTTGCCGATCAGCTCACGCCAAACAAGGTGCGGAAGACACGCCGCTTACGCCAGATAGACGTTCCGCAGATCGTTCTTCATCGCGCGCTGCACGGATTTGGCGACCTTGTCGAGCACGTTGCTGACTTTGTGGCACCAGCACCGCTGGTGGCGCGTGCCAGGGAAGACCTCATCAAGGGCCTTCCAGAACCCCAGCGCGCCGTCACCGACCGCCACTTGGGGAGCGATCCGCAGGCCGCGCTGCTTCACATCGATCAAGAGCTCACGCCAACTCTGGGCGCTCTCGCGGGCGCCGACCTGGAAGCCGACCAATTCCTTGCGGCCCTCCGGCGTCGCGCCGACCAGCACCAGGATACATTCGCTGTGATCCTCCATCCGGGCCTGCAAATAAACCCCATCGGCCCACAGATAGACGTAGCGCCGCGCCGACAGGTCACGTCGCTGCCAACGCTCGTACTCGGCCTGCCAGTCGGCCGTCAGGCGTGCAATCACCGACGGCGACAGGTTCGGCGCGTCCTTGCCGAGCAGCGCCGACAGCGCCTCCTGGAAGTCGCCGGTCGAGATGCCGCGCAGGTAAAGGATCGGCAGCAGGGCATCCAGGCTCTTCGTCCGCCGCGCCCACAGCGGCAGGATCGCCGAGCTGAAGCGGATCCGATCGGCTGAGCTGGCGCCGCGGTCTCTCACCTTGGGCCGGGCGACCTCGATTGCGCCGATCCCCGTGGCAGCCTTGCGCGTAGGGCCATGGCCGTGCCGGACCACACGGGCGCGGCCACCCGGCAGCTTCAGCTCCGCCGTCGTCTCCAGAAACGCCTGCAGTTCGATTTCGACCGCCCTGGCGAGCAGATCACGGGCTCCATTGCGCAGGATTTCTGTCAGTGGATCGTCAACCGCCGACCGCTGACGGAAGGGGAGAATCTTGGTAGTCTCGTTCATGGCGTATCGCTCTCCTTGAGGTTCTGGCAGGCTCGACACCCGCCTCACATGGGGGCGCGCCGTGTCAAGATCATTCATCGCAAAGCATGAGCAATTCTCCAAAACGGCATTCAAGTTCTGAGCCCGATTGCGTGACGCGGCTGGTTTGCCGAGCCTGGTCAACCTCACATTCGGTCGCCGCTCATTGCGGCTGCACCAATATCCCGCTTGCGCGCGGGCGGGGCTCAGGGTGGCGAAACCACTCTCGAAAAACGGCATTTCGCCAGAGGCGGGTACGGTTCGCCGACCTGAATCCGCCAAGACAGATCGAGTCCTGGTAGATTTCTAGAAGAAGTTGATGTTTGAGCTGCAGCCGATGTTTACTTGTTCTTCAGGACGGCGCCTTCGATAATGATGCCCGCAGTTACATACTTCCAGAGTGCAACGAGTAGCTTGCGCGCGAGCGCTACAATCGTAGACCTCTTCAAGCGACCGCCATTGCGCCGAACACGTTCGTTGAACCACTGAGCCAACGCGGAATTAGGCTGATGTCGTAGCCACAGCCAAGCCATTTGGATCATTGTCGTCCGTAGCCTTGGGTTACCCGCTTTCGATACCCCTTGCTCGTGATCAATTGATCCGCTCTGCCAAGGCGTCGGCGTCAACCCCGCGTAAGCGGCAACTTGACGACGATTGTCAAAATGGCGAAACAACCCTTCAGACCACAAAACGGCGGCGAACTCGGTGCCGACGCCCTTGAGGTCGAGCAGCATCGCGACAGGTTCCGGCGTTGCTGCAGCAGATTGTGCCGCAGCGATGAGCGCATCGCGCTCGTCCTCAACCGCTTTGATCTGTTTTAGCAAGAGCTCGAGCCGATCGATCTCCCGGCAGAGCTGCGCCTTCATATGCGCTGGCAGCATACGTCCATCGCCAGTTTGCAGATCGGCAAGCCGCTGTCGTCGATCCTTGCGCAGCGGCTCATAATTGGCGATCCCCTGCGAGAATAATAGACCTTTGATGCGATTGACGTGTGCGATACGTTCGATGATCAGAGCCTTGCGCTCGCGAGTGATCCTGCGTCTGTCCTCTTCCTCAGGCAAAGGAACTCGCGCCATGGAGCACACGCGCGGCTCTCCTCGCTTGTATGCCATTAGGGTCCGCAACAACGCCTCCCCATCGATACGATCGGTCTTTGCTCGCCTGGATCGGCGCGACGTCGCAATTGAGGCCGGATCCACGACGTGACTTTCAATAGCTTCCTTCTCAAGGACCCGGTGAATCCAGAAGCCGTCCAGGCCGGCCTCTTGAATGGCCACGATCGGATAGGCTTGTCCGGTCCTGGCACGACTTTTCTCGCGCAGCTTCGAAAATAACGCGAACAATCCCGAAACGTCGCCAGCCGACATCGAATATTTTGACATCTTCTCGCCGCTTCCCGGCGACAACGACGTGATCAACCAGGTCGAGCGACTGAGCTCCAAGGAAACGAAAATTGCGCTAAGATCAGTGCGGATGGTAGTCGGTTGTTCGGATCGTGCGGCCATAAGCATGGTCCCTCAGCATGTGTGTTATTGGCAACCACATTCTGCACCAAAAATGCCGGCTACCATCCACCCATGGGATCTCGATACGCCGCCTCTCTCAACCCGTCATCACCCAGTTTCGGCCATAGCTCTCTTGCTGAGCTCGGCAGGTGCTACGATCTGACGGTCACAATATGAGCTCCGTAGTCGGAGTATGTCGCGTCAAAATCCGTAGGGCCGTTCGGCCCAGCGCAGTAACACACGCGCATCTCGATCCGGCAATCGCACGCGCTCGTCGCGGAGTCCCTTTGCGATCGCTTGACCGACCTCCGGCTCAACTCGGTTGCCATGAGTCATCAAGAAGAACCAACCAAATGGGACGCCGACCTCTCGGTCGATGGTTTCAACGCGATCCATCAGGATATGAACCGAGGCCTCGCCGGCGCTGAGCTTCTCTTCCGGCAGATGCAGCGGGCGCGTTACGAATCCGATCTCGCGCGTGCCTTTATCGTCGTAGTCGTAAATGTCGAGCGCCCAGTGCGCGTAGACGCGCCGGACCGAGGCGCTCGATTCTTCCCAATCCTGGAAGAAACGATTCTCCCGCGGCACAAACTCGAACCAGTCCGGCACCAAGTCAAGAAACGGCGTCTCGGTCGTTCCCTCGCGTGTCACTTCACGCACTACACGGCGTTCCATCTCTGGCCGTTGCGCCTCGCGTTTCTCTCGCTCGAGGCGGGCACGCCGCGTCAGGAAGCTCCGGACATGGACGACGCTGCTGCCAGCGCGCCCAAGCATCCGATAGAGCGGACCGGTGATGACCTTGTCGTCGGACATATCTTCGTGCGTGATCCATGACGGATCGAGTAATTCCTCCTTGCCCCAAGGGCGGCACGTCGGATTGACGATCGGCCCGGCGCGCCATTCGACTTCTCGGCCGAGACGGATTTGCACATAGTCGGCCGCGCCAGAGCCGGTCGGCGCGAAGGCGTACACACTGTTGCCGTGCCATTCGGAGATCTGAAGATCGCTCTCGCGCAATCGCATCCAGAGTGCGCCGATGTCATCGGCGTGCTTGGCAAGCTCCGCTTCCATCCACGGCCGGTATTCTGCGATCCGAGTTCCGTCGGCGGCGATCACCGAGCGCGTGTCGCGCCAATATTGGTCGTCGATGGTCGCCGTCGAAAACAGAAATCCCGGAAACGCTTCTGTAAGCGCGGGCGCCAATGCCGCTTCATCAGCGCCGACCGGAAGACGCGCGAGAACCACCTCGATCGAGGCGGGATCGGGCAGTCGGACTGGGATGTTCTCCGGAGCTTCACCCATAGCGTGATCCTATCATGGTGGCCTGTCGAGTCCTGTTCGTTTTTCTCGCGACCTCTCTATGTGTTGGGCTATGCGTCAGCTGCGGCATTCAGGTGCTGCTCGAGGGCCTCGATGCTCGCCATGACGTCCGCAAAGGTGGGCGGCGTGCCGAAGATCATCGCCGACATCCGCTCATAGTCGGCGGCCAGCTTGGCCCGCATGTCCGCGGTCACAAGGCGATAACTGCCTGGCATCGCACGATCGTAGCGATGAACCGGCGCTCGAAACATCAGCTCTTTATGCTGCCGACAGGCCTCCGCAAGATCGCGCATTGACGCCGTGGCGACACCATAGTCCGAATGCGTCCATATCTGATGAACGTCGTAATAGTGGCGCGAGTAGCGATTGAGGTCCGGCACCGGACGGTCGGACTTGCCTTCGGCAGTTCGCTTCTCGGTCATTTCGGTCATGGCGTGCAGGATCAGCACCTTCTCCCAAAAGGTCCGCTCGGGTTTGACCATCTCCTCTGGCATTTCCGAAGCGATGTAGGAAAAGATCTCACGGGGCTCTGCGGGCTCGGGATCGGGACGCGCCCCCCTTCGATGCGGACCGCCGCTTGCACATAGGCGTCGCCAGAGTCGAAGACGCTCTTGTAGCCGACCACAAGAATGTCGAGTGCTTCCTTGTTGCGATAGGCGTCGAAGCCGAAGCCAAGTGAGAAATGTCCTGGCTGTTCAGCAGCGGCTTCGACGGCCACGATCTCCTTCGCCAGTTCCTCCTTGAGTGGACCGGAGATATATTGCCGCGCGGCCTTGTCGACTTTCTCGGCGAGTGTGCGCTGCTGCTGATTCACAGAGGGGAGGGCGGCGATCTCGGCTTCCAGCGGGACATGCAAATCGGCCTTGTAGATGCCGATGTCGATATCCTCGGAGAAGCGACGGATCAGTCCATACGCCTTGCTGAGGCTTGTGCCGCCCTTGAAATATAGACCGATCGGATCGTCGCTTCGCCGGTTGAACAGGAAGCCGAGCACCCAGCAAACATAGAGATTCTTCTCGACATTCTGAGCCTGTGTCTTCAGAGCCGCGGCAACCGTCTCGAAGAGGGTGCTGGCGCTCGTCGACGCTCGAGCGCAGGATTTCAATGAACGTCTTCTGCATGAGTGCCCTTCGCGCCTGGGACGCTCGACGCGCTTTCGCTTTGATCCTCGGCGAGCCGGCGCGTGATGGTCTCGACCAGCGGATACATCCACGCTGGAACCGCATGGATGTTGTCGCGCAGATCCTGCGCGACCTTTTCCCGGTTCGGATCCCGCGATAGGTGCCGGACGATTCCGTTCACGGCCGCATCGAGGCTCGATCGTTCATCCCGAAACCACGCCAGGGCCTGGACCACGCGCATGGCGGGACGACCGGCCCAAAATGCGGTCTTGGCCGAAATGCGCTTGAAGTCGAGCGTATAGATGACCGGCTTCGTTACCTTTGGATGCCGGCACTTGCCTCGATCTCGATCGTGCGCGGATAGGTATCGGCATAGATCGTCGACCGTGCCGGTACTGCCGTCGTCAGCCCGAGGTCGTTCGCGGCCGTCATGCCGTCGACCAGCACGCGCAGCTTGTCGCGTCGGGCGATGGCATCGATGAACGAGGCGCGGGTCGGAAACACCATCTTGCCGGTCAGCTTGCTGAGGCTCAGCTTGTCATAGAGACCGCGATAGGGCCGGCGGATGTCACCTCGCAGGGTCAGCCGCTGTAGCGCCTTCTCGACGGCGTTCAGTGTCCCAATGTCGAGAAAATCGGCGCGCGACCACACGCCGGCCGGCGCCGCCTTGGCAATCCGGTTATGGATGCGATCGAGAGTGTCGGACGTCGGGTCGGGCATGGGCCACCGCGTTCCGTCCGAAGATTATATATAGATATTGGTCAGTAGCAATTGGGGGAACCCTTACTGACCGAAATTTATATCTAAACGTTGGTCAGTAGCGTCCAGTAGTCCTCATTTTCTCCCGAAAGCACCCGTTGGCGTGCCAATTCCGGCGAGTGGCGCCGAGCGCGGAACTATTGCTCGGCGGCCCCTCCCTGCCGGTCGGTTATGTCAAACGCACTGCGATCGCCGTTTGATCCGCGCTCAGTCGAGATCAAACGCTCTTGGCGGCTGGGGCTGCTCTTGCTCACGCGGCTTAGGTGCCCGAGAGTTCTGGCGCATTGTCACGTGCAACTCTAATCCCATCGCGTTCAGAACGTTCAAGGCCGTACTACTGAAATTCGGATGCTTCTCTCGCCCGCGAACGCGCTATAAAGGCTTGTCCTTTCGATGCCAGCGCGGCGCGCGAGGTCTGCAACGTTGTGCTGCCGGGCGGCGACCTCAGGGCTGACAAATCTCGGCAATGTCGCCGGTCTCGAATGCAATGATGCGTTCCGCAATCGCTCGGCGGTTCATCCGACAAGATGATCTTGCTGGATTGCTTCGCAGTCTTTTCAGACATGCGCTTTCCGACAAATAGGCCGGGCAAACATGCCCGGCCCATTGTGCTGACAACGTCGAGAAGAAGATCAGTATTTCGCCGCGACCGGAACGCCATAGCCGCCGAAGCGGTAGTTAAACCGCACAGTGACCATATCAACGTCCTGGCTGATCCGGTCGTTGAGTACGGCCGCAAGGCGCGGATCTGTTACGGAGAAGGAGTTATTCGCGTGTCCCATCCACAGATGGTCGTATTCAATTCCGGCCGACCAGTTCGGTGCGAAGCCATACTCCCAGCCCACACCCAGGGCGCCGCCCCAGCGCGTGTTGTCTGCCGAGACCAGACCGACCCCGGTGGTGTTGTCGAAAATAAAGAGGCGGTTGCTGGTCACGGCCGCGCCGCCCTTCACGTAAAACAGTGAGGCGTTCCATGCCCAGCCGAGTTGGCCGGTGAAGAGACCAATGCCGTCGGTTTTCACAGTGGTTGAGAGCGTCGGGTTGAACAGGCTGACGCGCGTGTTGCTGAGATCGGCCCAATCACCTTGTGCTTCCAATCCGAACACAAACTGGTTGGTTTGCCAGCGATATCCGATTTGCCCGCCGACAACGCCTCCTGAACGATCCCGGCAACCGCTTGCGACTGTTCCTGCGAGCGTGACGAAATCCACGCAATTGTGGCTTTGGCCCCATCCGCCGTTGGCACCGATGTAGAAGCCAGTCCAATCATAGATCGGCGCAACCACCGGGGGCGGCGCTTTGACGTAGGGTCTAGCAGACAGATCAGCCGCCGATGCAGGGGCGGCCATGCCCAGCGCGAGCACGGTGCCCAGCAAAATCTTTTTCATTATCGTTGCTCCATCTCGTCGTTTCGACTGAAACGACCGCCATACTTGCTTCGAGATCTTTCCGGCATCCCAAGTCGAGATTAATCGATTTGATGGAGATGCGATGTAGCACGGTGGCAACACTTGGATTTTCAATTTTGGATGGAAAACGGACGCAAGGTGAGCATTGATCCGTCCACGATCAAACAGATGAAAGCTGGACGGCACGGAGCCGCTAGCCATTGCCACCTTAAGATTGGTCGCGCGTCCGCTATGCGATCTTCCTAGGTCTACCGTGAAGGCTTTGCTTGTCCGAGTTCGATCCCAGCCGATTTTAACGAGATTTTTGAACTGGTATTGTTTCCAACAATATCTCCCGATAGCGACCAAATTTCACCGCGCAGCCAAAGGACAAGATGGGCCATTAAGCGACATCGCAGGTTTGGCCTGATGAGCAAGGAGCCAGCCGACTGAGGCGGCCCTAAGGCGCGCGACGCGGTCCTGCGCGACGGCATCCGGGTGCTGGTCATCGATCCCTGGAATGAGATCGAGCACGCGCGGGACCGCGAGGAGTCGACACACGAGTACATCGGCCGCGCCATCCGCATGCTGAAGCGGTTCGGTCGTCGGCACGAGGTCGCCGTGATCGTGCTCGCCCATCCGACGAAGGACGTTTACGAGCGCGGCAAGCTGCGGACGGCGACGCTGTATGACATCGACGGCTCGGCGCATCGGTTCAACAAGCCGGACCATGGGCTGGTGATCGAGCGCGATCCCGTGAAGGCCGAGATCACTGTGCACATCTCGAAGGTCCGCTTCGAGCAGACCGGCTATCGGGGCGCGATCCGCATGCGGTTCGACCCCGAAACGCAGCAGTTCGATCAACTTCGGGAAATTCAGGGGCAGCTGACCTATGAGTGACATGCTGCTGATCCGGCGCGAGCCGATGAAGTTCAATCCGCTGGAAGACATGGTGATGGATGACGAGGCTCCCTCCATCTGGGACGGGCCCCACGTTGGCAAGCGCCTGTCCGAGGCGATGCAGACCCTGCGCCTGCTGCCGATGCCTGGCGTCTGTGGCTATCCATCACGTCCATTTAGGATTTTCGGCAGGCAGCACGAAGGCAGATCGTAGCCAGCTCAAGGGTCTCCTCCGCTCCAAGTTCGGACCATTGGAGCCGCATTCCTGTCCTCAATGATCTTTCCATGCCCTGAGCGGCACCACGTTGGCTGGCAAAACAGGCTGCCCGACTGAAGGCCCGGCCGGCCCCCATCCTACCAAGGCGCTGCTCATTGGGACCCATCAGACCCGGTAGTTGAGACGACGACCGCGTCGGCTCGCACGGGTGTGGCGCTACCCTGCACTGATCTCGTCCAGCGCTTCCGCGAGCGTCCTCAGAAACGGTTGATGCCAATCATATTCATCAGACAGCAGCCAAGGCGGTAGGCCGGCGACGTAGCGGCTCAGAGCGATGACGCCCGCAAGCGTGGTTGGTTTGGAGTGGATAAGCACGTCTGCGTACTCTGCGAGAGCCAACCTCCTTGCCTCGCTGATTGCGTCGGCCACATCAAATTCGGGGCCTTCGACAAGTTTCGCGGATATGGATGCCGCGGCATCGTGTTGCGCGGAAAGCGCGCGGTGATGCTCAATCACATCAAAGATCGAATCTAGTTCAGTCGCCATGGCGCATTTGCCCCAGGCCGCATGAGATCGGCACCAACCAATCCTGGTAGGCGCTTGGAGTCCTTCTCCGCGATAAAACTTGGCAGCCCCCGTGGATTACGCGCAACCCCAAGTCCCGGGGGCCAAGGTGGTCAGCTTTGCCTATTCCAGTCGGCAAGCAGGGGGGCAACGCTGGCCACCGGCGTTTGCGGCGCGTGGTAGGAACAGCGCTTCCTGTGGTCCACTACGCAAGCGCCGAGTCACCGCCGCTAACTTCACTGGCAGCGCGGGCGTGGTAGGGACAGCGTCGGCTTTCTTTGCATGTTTCCCCGACGCCGAGTCGCGCCCGCGCTGCTTCCGGGTCGTCAAGCCACTGGCGACGACCAGTCCTGGGAGTTGTGCCAGTGAAGTGTTTCCGGACGATACATCCAGCGGTCAGCTTCTGCCGCTTGAGGCTAGGCCGTTAGAGTTAGCGGGGGCGTGATAGGGACAGCGCCGTATCTCCATCGGGCGCCGAGTCATGCCGCCGCTAACTTCTATACTGTGGGTCGAATGGACGGCGATCACCAACAGGACAAACCTTCGCGCGCCGAGCTGAGGCGTGCGGAGCGGATAAAACGCCCCGACCAGATCGACCCGCGTGGTCCCACAAAGGCCGACGCAGCCTCCTACTGTGGCTGCTCCGAGGGCGCGTTCAACACGTAGATTCAGAACGGTATCGTCTCCGGCACTCACCGATGGGATCACAACGCGATTGATTGGTATTTGGACCGGGCTTCCGGTCTGCCAAGCGAATCGACTCCATCCAGCGATCCGTTGGCGGACTGGTTGGCCTCTAAACGTGCGGGCCGGTGATCTGCTCGCACCCAATTGTGCTACCGCGTTAGACGCGCGGCGATCATCTCCTGCACGTCGTTGCGGCTGTACGGCTCGGACAGGTTTTCCGCTTCGAAGCTCTCAAACGGTCGGTCGTGGAACGGTTTGTGGGTGCGCCCGTCGAAGCGTAGCACGCGGTCCTCGCGCTCGATTTGGTAGTTTGCAAAGAAACCTTCGCCCGTGAGACCGTAGCGAACGGCGTGTCCGTTATTGGCCACCAGATTGCCGAGTACGCCGCGGAAGTAGTTCGGATCAGTAATACGCTCGTGTGGGTGCATGAATGTCGTCCTGTAATCCATCACCAGCCTATTGGCGGGATTGCCCGCGCGCGTGAAGGGCATCTTAGCCCATAGCCATGGATTAGGCGGCCACCAATCCAGGTAGGTGCCCGGTGGTACTTCTTGACAATATTGCTTGGCAGCACCCTTGGGAATTGAGCCTCTCGGGGGGCGGAGGTGGTCAGCCTTGCTAATCCAAGGGCGAAGGCTGGCTACCGAAGTTTGCGGCGCGTGGTAGGGACAGCGCTTCCTGTGGTCCACTGTGAATGCTGATCGGAAAATGACCCCCATCGGCGTCGTCGGGACCCCTTCAGGCCATTGATTTCATTGAATTGAAACGATGGGACCCCCACGCCGATCATGGTTGAGACCCCACGCTAAAACACAGGCAGGCTTACGCATCCCGCTATGAAAGCTCCGACGACGTAAGCATCTCGCAAATTATCGATTCCTAGCGGCTGGGAGCGGCTGGGAGCTACTGCACCTCGTGGGTTGGAAAGTGACTAGCGCAGATCCAGCGCCATGCTGATCCACATCCACAAGGCGAGAGCCGCACCGGCGGCAATGCCGAGCCACAAGGCCGCCTCGGGCAATAATTGTTTGATTCTTGTAATCAGAGTTCGCCCCCGCTCTGGCTGTACTTGGGACGCGCCTTCGATCGGGCGCGTCCCCTAGCCTTCGAACTGAACCTGGCTTGCGGGCGAGCGTGCAGGGTTGGCTCAAAATAGGTGCGCATCCGGCGATGGCCCCGGTTCGGCCGTTTGGATCGTTTTCTGACTATGCGCAGAAACTTTTTTCCGACGGATCACGCCCCGAAAGACTAGCAGCGAGCCTCAATTGGGAGTAGGGCCAAAGCCGCCAGACGCGTCTGATGCGCTCCCGATAACGGCGCGGAGCGCCGAACTCGCAGGTAGACCAAGGCCGCGCACATAAAGCAGGCCGGCAGAACAGGTGCGCACGGCTCTACCGAGCTGGCGCACGCATGGACGCCGGTTGGCCCGGCAGCTTCAACCTGGACCCCGTCTCGGTCAGCTTGCCGCCAGCGAGGTCAAATACCTGCAGGTCCCTGTCGACATAGTTGGCCACATAGAGGTAGTCGCTGTTTGGGCTGTAAGCGACGCCCTCCGGCAGGCGGCCAAGCGGCGCGCGCGCTGTTACCGTCAGGCTACCGCCAGTGCCGATCGACATCAAAACGAGTTCGCCCCTCTTAGTCGAACTGCCAAGCAGCAGCGGGGTAGCTGCAGTCTTCCCATCGGGCGCTATCGCGAAACCTTCCGGTCCGACACCAGGGCTCATCAAGTCGACCACGTGGGGATGTGGGCCGGTTGCTTCGATAATCACCGCCGCATCAGCGTTGTTCTTCAGTGCGCCGGTGTTTGAGGCAATGACGTATTTTCCGTCTGGCGTGATGTCGATGTTGTAAGGATTGAATGCCGAAGGAATGTCCATCGAATTGTCGTAGGTGACGTCTTGTCCATCGATTGCCAACACGCCGATTTTGTTCGCGAGATTGAGGCAGACGAAGGTACGCTCGCCGTCAGGCGCGATGACTACGGCCGCGGCCTGCTGCTCCAGCGGCACTTCGCGGACGGCTTTGACCGTCGTACCCTGGATCGAGACAACAGAGACACTTTTGCCCTCTCGGTTGGCAATCAACGCGAGATCGCCCCTCTTCGAAATCGACAGGCCCGACGGCTGCCGTCCGACGGTAACCGCATCGATCACCTTCGGCGGGGCCGCAGTGAGGTCAATCACGTACAATTTGTCATCCGGGACCGTTTTCCAAGCGTTGCCCTCCTGAATGTGAACCACGGAATTGGCGACTAGGCCCAACTTGCCGTCCGGTGTGATCTGCAAATTGGTGGGCGGCCCCAGCAGGGAGTTCGCCACCGGCACGCTGGCGCGAATCTTGGGTTTGGCGGGGGCGGAAACATCAATGACTAGCACGGCGTCGTTACCCGGAGCGCCCTTCGTTTGGCCCTCAGGACCATAGGTGATCTTGCTGTCAAGTCCGATCAGGATATCGTTGGTTCCGGCCTGCGCCGAGCCGCTGCCGCCGATCAGGCCAACAAGGTACATGGCACAAAGAGCATTGCGTAGGTTCATGATGCGTTTTCGTTGCGCCATTTCTAAGTGAGCCTTCACCTTTCGCGCAGCATTGATAACTGGCACCTCTTACCGCGCTCAGGCCGCGCAGCCACGTGACCACCTCGGGTCATGAACGCCAAGCATCGAGTGAGCACACTGCGTCTGCTCTCGGGCGGATAGCATTCCCCGCTCCGTCTGCGGTCCCTAGTCCTGTGAATGTACAACGAAGGCGATTGAAACAGAAAAGTCCACCCGCCAAAAATGAGGGGGAATGATAAGCCGGAGTCACCGCACATGATCTCTGGGGGATAATCAGGTGCAATATCGTCTCTGCATCGCGAAGTGGCCGAGCCGGTAGCCTTGTAACAGACTGCGCCAACGGTATCCTGGAATCGCTCGAGCGCGGAAAGTACGCCCTGCAACTAGCCTAATAACCCGTCTTATTCGCGAGAGGGCGCCTGAGAGGCTGGCGAGCGTGGTGTAAAGCGCTGATGCGGCGTAGGATTCGGTTGCGAAGCCAATCCCATCACCTCAACCGCGAACGCCACGCCCGCCATGACCGATGATACGATTTTGCCCTTCTCGTTTCCAGCCGTTCACGCCAAGAAAGTCACAGCTGCCTTCGATGGTGGACGCCTAACCTCGAATGGGGGCGTGATGCTTCTGGCGATGGCCGAGCGGCGTCTCGGTTTGGCCGACAATTTGGCCCGGGTGTTCCCGGATCGGCGCGATCCGACGCGGGTCGTGCACAGCCTTGTCGATATGTTCCGCGCGCGCATGTTCGCGATCTGCTGCGGCTACGAGGACGCCGACGACCTCGATCATCTGCGGTCCGATCCCGCATTCAAGCTGGCCTGCGGACGGCTGCCGGACAGCGGTCGCGATCTGTGTTCCCAACCGACGCTGTCGCGCCTGGAGAATGCTCCGCGCCTGCGCGACGTGATCCGACTGACCTACACTTTGGTCGACGCATGGATGGATAGCTACCCGCGCGAGCCGGCATCCGTCACGCTCGACATCGATGATACCTGCGATGTCGTCCACGGCCATCAGCAGCTCTCGCTGTTCAACGCTCATTATGACGAACGCTGCTTCCTGCCGATCCACGTCTACGACACGGAGAAGAGCCGGCCCGTGGCGGTCGTGCTGCGGCCCGGCAAGACGCCGGGCGGCGTCGAGGTGCGTGCCCATCTGCGCCGCCTGATACGGCATATCCGGACGCGGTGGCACAAGACGCGAATTACGTTCCGTGGCGACGGGCACTATGCTCGGCCGGAGGCCATGACGTGGTGCGAGAACAACGGCATCGACTACATCTTCGGTCTGTCCGGTACCAAGCCTCTCGCCAGAAAAGTCGACGAGGTCGCCGACGACATTCGCACGCGACGCGCCATCGAGAACCTGCCTGTTCTGCGCGGCTATACCGAGACGCGCCACAAGGCAAAGTCCTGGGATCACGAACGGCGCACTGTCGCCCGTATTGAGGCGACGATGCTCGGCCTCGACATCCGCTTCGTCGTCACCAGCCTCGATGTCGGCTCGGCCGAGTGGATCTACGACAGCCTGTATTGCGCGCGCGGCCAAGCCGAAAATCTGATCAAGCTGCATAAGACGCAGCTCGCCTCCGACCGCACCAGTTGCCGTTCGGCGCTCGCCAACCAGGTCCGTCTCGTTCTCCACACCGCCGCTTATTGGTTGATGCTTACCGTGCGCGGCGCCATTCCCAAAGTCCGGGAATTGGCCACTGCCGAGTTCGCGACGCTGCGTCTTCGTCTCTTGAAAATCGCAGCCCGGGTCGTCGAAACCGCGAGCCGCATTCGCCTTGCGTTCGCCGCGGCATGCCCCGAAGCCGACCTCTTCCGCAGCTTGCCCGGCGCGCTGCTCCCGCTAGGCCCGTAACCGACCGGGCCTGCGCCCGCTCACCCGCCCCACTCCTCCAACGCGTACAAAACAGCTTGATGTAGAACCCGGTGACAAAAGGCCGGACGGTCACCCACGCCAGCCGCCAGCCCTCGTCAGACGTCAAGAACGACCGTGCTCTCGTGAATAGATCGGGCTAGCGATGAGCCTCTCTCCCGGCAGATGCAGCGGACGCGGCACGAATCCGATCTCGCGCGTGCCTTTGTCATCATAGTCGTAAATGTCGAGCGCCCAGTGCGCGTACATGCGTTCGGCAGAAGCGCTCGATTCGTCCCAATCCTGGAAAAAGCGATTCTCCCGTGGCACGTACTCGAACCAGTCCGGCACCAATTCCAGGAACGGCGTCTCGGTCGTGCCCTCTCGCGTCACTTCCCGCACCACCCGGCGTTCCATCTCCGGCCGCTGCGCCTCGCGCTTTTCGCGCTCGAGGCGCGCGCACCGAGTCAGGAAGCTCCGGACATGGACGACGCCGCTTCCGGCGCGGCCAAGCATCCGAAAGACCGGACCTTCGATGACATTGTTATCGGAGATAGCGTCGTGCGCGATCCATGACGGGTCAAGCAATTTGTCCTTGCCCCAAGGGCGGTATGTGGGATTGACGATTGGCCCGGCGCGCCATTCGACTTCCCGGCCGAGACGGATTTGCACATAGTCCGCGGCGCCCGGTCCAGTCGGCGCGAAGGCGTACACGCTGTTACCGTGCCACTCCGAGATCTGAAGATTGCTCTCGCGCAATCGTGTCCAGAGGGCGCCAATGTCGTCGTTGTCCTTGGCGAGCTCGGCTTCCATCCACGGCCGGTATTCTGCGATCCGTGTCCCGTCGGCGCCGATCACCGAGCGCGTATCGCGCCAATACCGGTCGTCGATGCTGACCGCCGAAAAGGAAAATCCCGGAAACGCCTCCGTCAGCGCGGCGGCCAGCGCCGATTCGTCGTAAGCGGGGCTCCGAGGCCCATCAGATTGTTTGTGCGTAGACCTGTGAGCACCGTTAGAAGAGTAGAAGAGTCATCTTCTGCAAGGGTGCTCACAATGGACGACCATTCGGACGACATAAGACGACCGTCGCCGCGTATCGAAGTGTATGCTGGCGCAGGCCGGAAGCAGTGGCCGGATGATTTGAAGGCCCAGATTGTCGCGGACAGCCTCGAGCCAGGCGCAGTTGTAACAGATATCGCCCGCCGCCATGGCTGCCGGCCCCAGCAGGTGCATGACTGGCGGCGCCGGGCGCGTTCAGGTCAACTGGTGCTGCCCGCCTCGACGGATACAGTATCATTCGTGCCTTTGGTTTCGGAAACGTCACTGCCGGCGACTGCCGCGCCCGCCGGATCACCGGAAGCTGCGGCTGTTACGGTTGAGTTCCTGGGGGCACGGGTGGAGGTGCGCGGAACGCCTGGGCTTGCCGTGCTGAGTGATGTGTTTGTGGCCTTACGCCGGACACGTTCATGCTGACGGCTCCCGCTGGCTTCATGATTTACGTTGCGACCCGACCTGTAGACTTCCGGAAGGGCGCGGATGGCTTGGCGTTGTTGGCGAAGGAGACGCTGGGCCACGATCCGATGAAGGGCGTGGCGGTGGTCTTCCGTGCGAAGCGCGCTGATCGGGTGAAGATCGTCGTCTGGGATGGCAGTGGCCTTGTGCTGTATTGGAAGCGGCTTGAGAGCAGCGCCTTCAAGTGGCCGCCCGTTGTTGACGGCGTCATGCGGATGAACGCCGCGCAGCTGTCGGCGCTTCTCGAATGCATATGGGGATATCCCTGCTGGTGAGTCTGATGAATCATCGGCTGAGGTGATCCAGGTTCTGGATCCGCGACATCCTCTGTATGGGCGCACATTCCGTGTGATCCGCCGTTCGACCCATGTGGGCGGCAACCTACCGCCATCCTATGAAGTCGAGCACCGGAGAGGGTCGAGTTTATTCATCTCGATTGCGGCGACAGAACAGTGTGATTTAGCGAAGAATCAGACCAAACTGAGCATCGAGTCGCTGCAGGATCTGGTTTCAGTGGCTGAATGTCTCAACGAGCATGAGTGTAGACCCAAAGGATCTCTGGATGCTGCTAACGCCGGCCTTGCGGCGTCAGATCATCGACGATGTCGCCGCGGTTCTGGCGGAGGTCTTTCATGAAGTCCGAACTGGTCAAACCGATGCACCTGGCGCGCAAAGCGGTCGTTTACATTCGACAGTCGACGCCCCACCAGATGGTGAGCAATCAGGAAAGCCTGCGACTACAATACGCGCTTCAGCAACGCGCTCACGAACTTGGATGGCATAAGGCTGATATCGAGGTGATTGACGCTGATCTCGGTCTGAGCGGCGCGTCTGCGGCTAAGCGGAGTGGCTTCAAGGAGCTTGTTGGTCGTGTCGGGCTCAATGAAGTAGGTTTGATCCTGTCGATCGACGTGACGCGCCTGGCGCGCAACTGTTCCGACTGGTATCCACTCCTGGACATCTGCGGGCTGCAGGGTTGTCTCATTGCGGATCGAGACGGTGTCTATGATCCCGGCAGTGCGAATGGTCGCCTGCTGCTTGGGTTGAAAGGGACGATATCGGAGCTCGAACTACACACGATCCGTAGCCGCCTGACGGCCGGACTTCTTGCAAAGGCCGAGCGCGGCGAGCTCGCGCTCACCTTGCCGATCGGCTTCATACGTGATCCGAGCGGTGTGGTCGTTAAGGATCCCGACATCGCGGTCCAGGAGCGGCTTGGGCTCGTGTTCCAGATGTTCCTGAGCTTCCGTACCGTGGCCAAGGTCATGCGTGTATTGAACGATCGCAAACTCGACCTACCACGCCGCGACCGACATGGCGATCTACGTTGGGCACAAGCAACACTGGCGGCGGTATCGACGATCCTGAGGAATCCCGCCTATGCTGGCGCCTTTGTTTACGGACGAACCCGCACCCGCGCTGGGAGACGTGAAGGTCGTTCATCAATCAAAATCGCCCGACCGATGGAGGACTGGCGGATTGTCGTTAAGAATCGATATCCCGCCTATATCGACTGGCTGACGTATGAAAAGATCCGCTTTATCATCAGAGACAACCGAGCCGAATACATGCGTATCAAAACAAGAGGAGCTCCTCGCGACGGTGATCTTCTGCTACATGGCATTGCCTGGTGTGCACGCTGTGGCCACAAACTGTACGTGCGCTACAAGAGTGGCGGTGAATACGTCTGCAATCACCTGCACACCCACAAGGGCTTGCCGGCATGCCAGCACATCCGTGCCGCGCGCATCGACGCGGCTGTGGCTGATGCGTTTTTGACGGCGCTCGCACCGGCCGAACTTGACGCACTCTCGAAGGCCAGGCGTGCCCAGCATCAGACGGATGCGGCGCTGCGCGCCAGCGCCGAACGCCAACTCGAACGGAAGCGTTATGCTGCGGCACTGGCCGAGCGTCAGTTCAATCGGGTCGATCCCGACAATAGGCTTGTTGCCAGTGAACTTGAGCGTCGATGGGAGGCAGCCTTGAACGAAGTCCGGGCGGCCGAGGAAGAACTCACCCGACAAGCTCCTCCCCAGCCCGTCGCTTCAATGGTGATAGGCAAGGTCCTCCACAGCAAGGTTGTTAGTCTCGCCGGCCGTCTGCCGCAGATATGGACGGACGCATCGACGACCGACGCGCAGCGCAAAGCTCTGCTGCGCTGCCTCGTTGAGAAGGTCGTTCTTGATCGCGGTGAACGTGACATCGCTCGGGTCAGGATCGTCTGGCGCGGCGGCGCAGTAAGCAATCTCGAAGTGAAGATGAAGGTCAACTCCTTCGCTATGCTCACGCGGGGGATGGAAATGCGCAATCGTCTGCTCGATCTGGCCCGTGACGGTATGCCCGACGATGAGATCGCCGCCGTCCTAACCAGCGAGGGGCATCGCTCGCCAAACTGTGCCGACAGGGTTCTGCCAATCACGGTGCAGCGGACTCGGCTTGCCGCCGGAATCAGGGTCGCCGTGCAGCGCAATAGGTGGTCCCACGCATCCAACTTGCTTAGCCCGCCGGAATTAGCTGCCAAGCTGAAGATTCCCGTCAACTGGCTCTATGTGCAGATCAGGCACAAGCGTCTTCTGATCGATCGTCATTCAACAGGAGCCTACCTCTTCCCCGACAAGCCGTCAGTGCTCAAGGCAATCCAAAACCTGCGAAACCACACTCTCAGTCGCGTAGATCTCAGAATCTGTCCGCCTCACCAGGAGGGGCATCAACATGCGTAATCGCTGGCCGGCATGGATTGGACACGCATGCACGCGCCTCGAATCCCGCAACCGAAAGCACTTGCGTAGGACATAAAATCTTCGCTGCATCGCGGCGCGAAGCATGGCAGACTCGGGCCAATGAGTGATTTGCCTGATGAGCTGCCGAGCGATCCAGCCGAGTTGCGTGCCTTTGCCGCGGCTCTGCTGGATCGCTGTGCTAGGCTCGAGCGGTTGCTCAAGCTTGCAAAAGATGCGCAGTTCGGTCGATCGTCGGAAAAGCTGGACGCTGATCAGCTCCAGCTTGTTTTGGAGGATATCGATCAGGCCGTCGCGGCTCTCGAAGCAGCCGAGGACCGCGCCTATCCCAAAACATGCGAGAAAACATGCGAGAAGAGAGCTGCCGAGCGCAGGGCCAATCGTGGTCAGCTGCCGGAGCATTTGCCACGCATCGTCGAAACGCTGATGCCGGCTGCAACCTGCTGCCCGTCCTGCAAAGGCGATCTCGTTGAGATCGGCAACGATGAGAGCCAGAGGCTGGACGTCGTTCCGGTGCAGTACCGGGTGATCGTGACCCGCCGTCCCAAACTGGCGTGCCGCGCCTGTCATGGCGTCGTCCTTCAGCACGCCGCGCCGGAACGATTGATCAAGGGGGGATTGCCGACCGAGCGGCTCGTCGCGCATGTGATCGACGCCAAGTATCATTGGCATTTGCCGCTCTACCGTCAGGCGCAGATGTTGGCGACGCACGGTATCGCCATCGACCGTTCCACGCTCGCCTTCTGGGTCGGCTATGCCGCCCAGGAATTGAAGCCCTTGTGGCATCGTCTGCGCGAGCTGCTGATCGCCTCCCCGAAACTCTGTGTCGATGAGACCCCGGCGCCGGTGCTGGATCCGGGGCGCGGCAGGACCAAAACCGGCTACTTCTGGGCGCTCTCGCGTGACGACCGGCCGTGGGCCGGGCCTGATCCGCCTGGGGTGGTCTACGCCTATGCACCGGGCCGTGGGGCCATCCATGGCTTGAGGCTGCTTGAGGGCTACCGCGGCATCATCCATTGCGATGGCTATGAGGCCTACAAGACCATGACCCGGACGACGCGTGCGGACGCCCTGTCCGGTCCGCTCGCCTTCTGCTGGTCGCATCTACGGCGCCAGTTTGTGAAGATCGAACGCGAGGCTTCGCCGGCACCGGCTCCGGTTGCCCGTGAGGCCCTCGAGCGCATCGCCCAACTCTACGCGGTCGAGAAAGCCCTCCGCGGCCGATCTGCTGACGAGCGCCGCGCGGGCCGACAAGCGCATGCCCGGCCTCTGGCTGCAGCCTTGAAGCAGTGGTTTGAGGCAACGCTTGATCACCTTGCGCAGAAGAGCGACACGGCGAAGGCTTTGCGTTATGCGCTGCGTCATTGGGACGGCCTGACACTTTACCTTGATGACGGGCGCATCGAGATGGACACGAATGCGGTCGAGCGTGCGATGCGGCCGATCAAGCTCAACGCCAAGAACTCCCTTTTTGCCGGTTGCGACGAGGGCGCCGAGAGTTGGGCAGTACTAGCTTCGTTAATCGAGACCTGTAAGCTCAATAGCGTCAGCGCCGAGCACTGGCTCTCCGACGCCCTCGCAAAGCTCGTCAACGGCTGGCCTGCGGCGCGACTGGACGAACTGCTTCCATGGGCGTCGACCTCCACGATGCATGCACACAATCCGAGGCTGGCGGCATGAGCCCCAACGAGACCGCCGTCCGGATCAAGGTGACCCTCAAGGACGTGAAACCGGAGGTGATGCGATGCCTTGTCGTGCCGCTCACGCTACGCCTTGATCGGCTGCATCTGACGCTTCAGGCGGCGTTTGGCTGGACAGACAGCCACCTCTTCGGGTTCCTCGCTGGCGAAGGACATTGGGGCATCCCCGATCCCGATGGTGATTTTGGTCCCCAGCCCATCGATGCTCGCAAGGCGCGGCTCTGCGATATCGTTCGCGAGACCGGCGCGAAGACGACCCATTATCTCTATGACTTTGGCGACAGCTGGGACCATGTGATCAAGCTCGAAAAATGGTTCGACAACACGCCGACGGACGGTCTGCCACTCTTGCTCGATGCTGCCGGCCGCTGCCCTCCAGAGGATGTTGGAGGTGCGCCCGGGTATGCCGACTACCTCGAAGCCATCGGCGACCCTACTCATCCAGAACATGAAAATATGCGCCTCTGGGGACCCGAACAGTTCGATCCCAACGTCATCGACCGGAAGGCGATCGAGGCCGCCGTCAACGCATTGTCCGCTCTTTCGAAGCCACGCCCGCGCAAGCCGCGATCAAAATAGGCGTCAAGCGCCAATCAAAAGGGTCGCAGAGCTACGCTTACGATTCGTCAGCTCCGGCCGGAAGACGCGCGAGGACCGCCTCCGATCGTGGCGGGATCGGGCAGTCGTGCAGGAATATTCTCCGGAACCTCATCCATGACTCAATCCTATCATCGCACCCTGTTCGCCGCGCGCTCGATCTCTTCCATCGACTCATTGGCGTTGTGTTTGCATAGTCACGCGCGAGCGGGTCGATCATGGCGGCGGTCGGCACGAGCGCGAACGATCCGGTCACGGCCGAGGCGAGATCGTAATCGGGCCGGTTGAAGAACATGAGGGCGTGACGGACGCAGTCGGCCCCCAACGCGGCGTCTTCGACCGCCGACCGGCCGACTTCGGAGGCGAAAAGGCAATACAGGTCGTAGAAGTGCCGCGAAATGCGCTGGCCTTCCTGGCGCAGCTCGCCCCGGCGCTCGTACCAGCGGCGCAGCCCGTGAGCGATAGTCGGGGACCATCCGCTTGCCTGTGAGATTGCTCTTTCGCGGCCCGTCATAGAGTCCACGGTCGATACGACGCAGCTCGCCAGCCGCGACCAGGCGCTGCAGCGTCTTGTCAACGGCCGCGCGGCTGCCGAGGTCGGCGAAATCGCCGGGTGTCCAAACCTCTGTCGGCGAAATCCGTGATGGGTTGACCAAGCATGTCCGAAATATGATGCAAACGGAAATTCGTGCTGCTGACGGCCGAACAGTTCGACAGGCTGGCCGCCAGCACCGCGCAGAGAGCGCATCGTGTCGAGGATCTCTCCGGCGCCGAGCGCGACGAAATCCTTACCGGCCTCGATGCGATAGCGAAGGACGCGGGCAAGGATGATTGATCCCCGGCACGGGGATGTCATCCTCTATTCTTATCTGTGGGCCCGCGAGCACGACCGGGGCGAGGCAAGCGGCCGGAAGGCGCGGCCCACCTGCGTCATGCTGATCTTGGCAGGGAACGACGGAAAACCGAAGCCGCTACTGTTTCCGATCACCAGCCAACCCCCGCGAGCCGATGCACGCTCAATCCAGATTCCCGAAACGGAGGCGCGGCGAGCCAAGCTTTACACGCCGGCATGGGTCATCGTCGACGAGTTCAACACTGACGACCTTGCGACGTCCTGGGCGGTCAAGCTGTCGTTGGGCGATGTCTGCCTACGGTTCAGCAACTTTTAACTATCCGCCGCACGCAAGCCGCCTCCTTGGAACTTCAGCGTCGTGTTCGCATTGCGCCCCAACAACCACCCTAAGGAGACACGCAGTGCAACATCCAATCCGAGACTTATGCCAGCCGAGCGCGCTCCTCGCGAGCCTTGCTTTCTGCGCCGCTTGGTTTGTGACAGCGAGGTTCAATGATGATCTCGCCAGGCTCGTCCTTGCAATGGCGGTTTCGAGCTGGGTAGCTATCGGTTCGAGCATTACTGGCTTTGTATTGCGGCAGGTTCAACAGCAGCCGCCGCAATAGCTTCCAGCGGCTACACTCGCCGCTCACGCGCTGGCGAATGCGGGCGCGCACCGCGATGCAGTGCTTGCCGTCCGCCTCGCTGATGCAGGCCTGTCGATATGGTGGCTCATGGCGGCACCTCTGTAGCTGGCTCGTTCATTCAGACGTTGACGATGGTCGACGTCGCGACTGGTTGGACCGAATGCCTGCCGCTGGTGACGCGCGAGAGCGGCCTCGTCGTGCGGGCTATGGAGCGCGCACAGAATCTGTTTCCCTGGCTCATTCGCGGCGCCGACTTCGACAACGACAGCGCGTTTATGAATCCGGTGGCGGGTCGTGCCAGTCGTTGAACGTCCGGATCGGCACTTCACGCCGTACCGCCGAATAGAATCCGGCACGGCGCCGCCTGCCGCCGCTCGCCGCGATCTTCACATCGACGAGCAGGCGATCAATGGTGGCGGCACTGACAGCCAGAACACGATCACGGTCCGATGGGCCAAGCTGCAACCGGCCATGTTGCTCAAGGGCAGGCAGCACGGTCGGAATCATGATCTTGAGCCGCTTGCCGCACACCCTATCCGACGCCTCCCACAGCGCCGCCAGCGCATCCTTTATAGTCGCGCCATATCTGCGTCTTCGCGTTCTTATTGTCGCGACCTCGCCCGGTCCATCCGTTTCGCGTCGCCGGAGCGCGCGCACCGCATGCTTGCGATGCCAGCCCGACGTCGCGCACAGCTCGTCGAGGATCCGTCCCTTCTCCGCTCGTTTGGCCGACCGGTAACGCTCCATTACCGCAGACACCACCTCGCGCCGCGCGCCCATGCTGATCTTTCCCGCCATACACGCCACCGAACCAATTCGATGGCACCGACCCAATCATCGGCGAGAAGTTGTCCAGTAACATTCTGGGTGAGGCAATGCGCATCGCAAGCACGCGGTGCGAGCACTGTCGCTTGCAAGGGATCGAACCGGACCGCCATCGAAAGAGGAAGTCACCGGCGCAACCGAACCAGCAAGAAGTCGGCGGCGCAGATACGCCAGTGTGCGCGACGCGCTGGTCGCGCTGTGGGAAGCCTCGGATCGCGTCTGCGGCAAACGCCTCGTATCGATGATCCCAGCGCTGTTGCCTGCACTCGAGCGGCATGGTCGGCTGAGGCCGACAAGCGAAGAGCGCGCGCTACTGGTAACGATGAGTGCGGCGACGATCGATCGAATGTTAATCGACGTCAAAGTTGCGGCTGCCGGGGGGCGCCGGCGGCGGGTTGGATTCTACTCGGCGATTCGACGCGAGGTGCCGATCAGAACCTTCAACGACTGGGCCAACCCGCCGCCTGGTTTTTGTGAGATCGACATGGTCGCGCATGGTGGAATCAGCGTGGCCGGCTCGTTCATCCAGACGCTGACCATGGTGGATATCGCCACGGGATGGACGGAATGTCTGCCCCTGGTGACCCGCGATGGTAGCCTCGTCGTCGAAGCGATGACGCGAGCACAAAGTCTGTTCCCGTGGGTGATCCGGGGTGCCGACTTCGATAACGACAGCGCGTTCATGAACGACGTCGTTGTTCCATGGTGCCGAGCACAGCAGATCGAGGTAACGCGATCCCGCGCCTACAAGAAGAACGATCAGGCTTTCGTGGAGCAGAGGAACGGCGCGGTGGTGCGGCGGCTCGTCGGCTACGGGCGGTTCGATGGGGTCGAGACGGCCCGCGTCATGGCGCGTCTCTACGCGGCGGCGCGCCTGCTTGTGAACTTCTTCCAGCCGTCATTCAAGCTCAAGGAGAAGCGCCGCGAGGGCGCGAAGGTCATCAAACGCTATCATCCGCCGGCTACGCCGTACGAACGTGCGCTGGCACACCCGAAACTCGCATCGGCGATCAAGCGCCGTCTGCGCGCGGAATACCGCACTCTGGATCCCGTGCAACTGCTTGCCGACATCCGTGCGGCGCAGGAAGAGCTCGGCGAACGCATCGGCAAGCGCGGTCTTGTGACGACGGTCGGCGTATCGCCGGCTGATCCGCTGATTTTTGCCCAATCGCTCGGCACCGTGGTAACGGCCACCGAGGTACGCGCCACACATCGTCGGCCGAAACGACGATACAAAAAGCGCATTCGCATGCCCTCGAAGCTCGATCCCCATTTCTCGACGATCGAGAATTGGCTCGCTGTCGAACCGCAGCTCACTGCGCTGGCCATCGTACGCAGGCTCATCGCCATCGATCCTTCGTTTAGCGACAAGCAGCATTCGATCGTTCAACGCCGGCTACGGTCCTTCCGGCGGAAGGTGGCGGAAACGATCATCGTATCCATGCCGCTGGAGGAAATACGGGCCGGGCTGTGGACGGCGCTGCGTGTAATGATCACTCCGCCCCGTCCACAGCCCCTCCACCGAGTTCGCCGCAGCTTCGAGACCGGTCTGGGAAACTCGCAGACCTTCATTCGGGGTAACATTCCTTCCTGAGGCAATACGGGGTCCTTATTCCATGCCGAAACACATGCGGCCACCGGTGCGACGAGCAACAAGAGTGTGAATGCTGATTGAAAAATGACCCCCATCGGCGTCGTCGGGACCCCGTCAGGCCATTGATTTCATTGAATTGAAATGATGGGACCCCCACGCCGATCATGGTTGAGACCCCACGCCGAAACACAATTGGGTTCATCTGCGCACCTCGAATCCGATCGAGAGCGTGTTCGCCACGGTGCGGCATCGCACGGAGCGAACGAAAGGATCGCTCTCGCCGAAAACCGCCAAGCTGATGGTGTTCAAGTTGATCGACGCTGCATCGAAGACCTGGCGCCGACTGAAAGGAACAAATCAGTTGCCGAAGGTCATCGCCGGTGTAAAGTTTACTGACGGCATCGAGGTCATTCCGACCGCTGAAAGCCACGCCGCCTGATCAGGCCGCGTCACCCAGAATCAGCCATAGCTCCCCCGAAGCCGACCTCTTCCGCAGCTTGCCCGGCGCGCTGCTCCCGCTCGGCCCGTAACCGACCGGGCCTGCGCCCGCTCACCCGCCCCACTCCTCCAACGCGTACAAAACAGCTTGATGTAGAACCCGGTGACAAAAGGCCGGACGCTCACCCACGCCAGCCGCCAGCCCCCGTCAGACGTCAAGAACGACCGTGCTCTCGTGAATAGATCGGCTAAAGGGTCGAATAACACATCTCCGCTACCTGTTGGATGCAACTGATATCACAATGCATGTTGGACCCACACATTCGGCTCCACGTAAACTCCATAATTCTGCTCAACCGATACAAGTACCGGTACCAATGCGCCCTCGACCTCTGCCTGGCCTGAACGATTGAAGGCTGCCCCCGTCCATTGCGTCCACTCCGCGATGGTCCCAACGATGGTCATGGAGTAGGGAGCGATCTTCAGTATTTTGCCTCCGACGCAAACGTGAGTTCGCAACCACGAGTCCGTTGGCAAACCGTCGGCACGTTGCAATGTGACATACTCGTGCATTGCCGTCCGCGAGTCGAGGTGCTTTTGGCTGGGCCGGATAGGGACAAACATTTCTGCAAAGCCCATTTTCTTCGCGCACGCCTTCAAGGCATCCAACATCGCCAGTGCATTGCCAATGCCCCTCGCCTTGGTGACAAGGGTGATTTCGAGCGCGCTTATCGTCGTCGGCCTACGCCCAACAAGCCTGTCTTCGTGAGCCCAGCGGATAACCTGGTCCCAGCCGCCGTCAGGCAATTCGGTGCGGCCCTCGATGTTGAAGGCAAATGGAACACCAAAGGCGCGCCCGACGATCTCGCCATCGAGAAGTGCCCCAAAGGCGTAGTCGAGGTAATCGAAAAATACAGATTGCCCAAAATAGAGCTTTGCCGTCGCGTCATGTCGCATGAACTCGGGCCACACCGCCTCCAAGTCATTCGAAAAGACCAACGGGATCAAATCTGGTCGTTCCCGCAATGAGAATATCTGTATCTTCATTCTTCGTAACACCACTGCAGCCATCGCGAAAACTCTTCTTAAAGACTCTGCCACCAGATTTCTAGCGGCCTAACTTAGCCGGGCTTGGCAACTGCGGTCTAAATCGACAGTCGAATGACGTCTCGTTCGATTTCAAAACAATCGATCTTCAGAACTTGAGAGATTCGTGTGCTTTGGCCACGAGAGGGAGCATTAGACCTCCACGGACCGGCCGCAGCGATCCGGTCTAAATGTCTTTGGATAGACGACTATTGGGCGACCGACCCCGTCCGCTCCGGTATGGCGCAACTCTCACGATGAGTGCGTGTCACCCTGATCGTCGCCGCCCACAATGCGTTGATCGAGGGTATTTGCTGACCAGAAACGCTGATCTCATTCTCCACGATGAGATCCAGCTGGCGCGCTTGGGCCGTAGTGGAACGAGACCTTCACCCTGTTCCAAAGGTTTTCACATCCAAGATCACGAACACGCTCGCGGTGCCCTTGTGCCGGTACTCACAGTCGTAGTGCTCGATCTGCACCGATTCGGGTCTGATCGGCGGGTGCACTTCGCCGATCAGTAAGCATGAACTCCAATCGAGGGAGCGTCACTTCTGCAATAACCGCTACTTTCTGCCCCCGTCAGCTTCTCGAAAGCTAACCATCGTAGTTTGACAATGTTGGATCTCTCGGTGCCGATACTGCCTTGAGCATCATGCAACATCTCGAACGGATGTCATCCGAGCTACGTCAAACAGTGCGGAATAGTTTGTTTCTCGCAGGTTAGATGAGGATAGAAATGGGCGGCTGCATCTCTCGGCTGAGCGGAAGTCATGACACCTCTCAGCACGATCAATACGTTCAGGAGACCGAATGTGCCGCTCACGTCCGGTCCTTACGGCCAAGCCAATCTCGATCCATTCAACGCCAGTCGCCAGGGTCATCTCGCCCCACCGACGACGGGACTACATCGAGCGCCCACGAGGCCCCACGCATTGGCGAGAAGCTCGAATTGCTCTCCCAAACGCTGCAGCGTGCGAGGCAAGCGCAGCTTTCATCTGGCCTGATGGAATACGGTCAGCAGGTCGCTTCCTATTTGTCTGCCAACAAACAGCCCGACGACCAACTCTTGTCGTTGGACATTGACAATTTCCATCAATTGGCGGCCAGCTATAACCAGCGCTCCTCGGACCTTAACCTTAGGCACATAGAGTCGCCCGCCCAGTTTCTCGCTGCGCTGGCCCACCAGTCGTCAGATTGCGCCTGGCGCGCTGTCGTGCGACTGAAGGACGGGAAATGCACCACGTTTCCGCCGATGTTCGGATGCGCGCGGGTGGAGCTCCGACCATCATCGTGATGGAGCCTGCCAACCTTTATACGTTCATAACTTTCTATTTTGGACTGCGGCAGCAATCGATACAACAGCTTGGATCACATTGACTTGGTTGGCGGACTCCCGCAGCGCGGAGTTACCACCCGCGGCCGAGCCACTTGTGCACGAAACGGTTAGCTGAGGTGTGAAATGGCGCATTCGTCTCCTCCGACGCTCGCAGGTAGTCGCAAAACGGCAGATCAGGATAGGCAACGGCTGGCAGTCCCGTCAGTTTCCTCTGAAATGGACCCGCGAAGCGGGACCGGTTGAACCGGCTTGTTAGTTGGAAACTGATCGCTCCTGATCCCTTTCTATCACGCAGCCAGAGATTCTGTCTGCTGCTGTTGCTGTGGGCATGTGGTCAACGCGTCAGCGTTGTCCACCATGTCCACAGCCTTCGCGGCCTGCATCCGTTCGCGCCAGACCGCCATCGGCGTGCGATAGCCGAGGGACTGATGAAGGCGACGATCGTTGTAGAAGGCGATCCAGCTCGCGATCCCTGCCTTGGCCTCGCGGCCGTCGGCATAGCCCTTGAGATAGATGTCCTCATGCTTGAGAGACCGCCACAGCCGCTCGATGAAGACGTTGTCCATCCAACGACCGCGGCCATCCATGGAGATCTTGATCTTTGCGGCCGCCAGCGCGCCGGTGAAGGCCACGCTGGTGAACTGGCTGCCCTGGTCGGTGTTGAAAATCTCCGGCGTGCCGTACTTCGCCAGCGCCTCTTCCAGAGCCGTCACGCAGAACGAGACCTCCATCGTATTCGATAACCGCCACGCCAGAACCGCACGGCTCGCCCAGTCGATGATGGCGACGAGATAGAGAAAGCCGCGGCCGATGGGCAGATACGTGATGTCGGCCGCCCATACCTGGTTCGGCCGGTCGATCGTCATGTTGCGCAGCAGATAGGGATAGATCTTGTGGCCCGGCGCCGGCTTTGTCGTGTTCGGCTTCGGTCCCAGCGCCGCGATGCCCATCTTGCGCATCAACCGCTGCACGCGCTTGCGATTGATCTGAAGCCCCTCAGTCTTCAGCATCGCGGTCATCCGCCGCGAGCCCAGGAATGGCCAGGCGGTGAACAGCTCGTCGATCCGCTGCATCAGGGCAAGGTCGTTGTCGTTGGCCGGCCGTGGCGGCCGGTAGACCCCAGAACGGGCGATGCCAAGCAACATGCATTGCCGGCGGATCGACAGCGCCTGGTCGGCGCGATCGAGCATTCCTCGACGGTCCGGCGTGCTCATCTTCCGGACCTCCGCGCTAAAAAATCGCGCTCGACTGTCAGTTGTCCAATCTTGGCGTGCAGCTTCTCGATCTCGCGTTCGCGCGTTTCCTCGCTCTCGCGCCCGACACCCGCGTCAAAAGCCCGGGCCGCCTGGTCCAGCAGCTGCTTCTTCCAGGCATAGATCTGGTTTGGGTGAACCTCATAGCGCTGGGCCAGATCGGCCACCGTCGCCTGCTCCCGCACGGCTTCCAGCGCGATCTTTGCCTTCAACGCCGCGTCGATCTTCCGTCGTGTCTTCTTCGTCATCATGCCCTCCGTCTATCAAACGGAGCGGCCCTTTTCCAACTTAGCCTCTGGTCCCAAAACCGGGGTCCATTTCACTCTGTGGTCTTTGTCGGTAGTGGTACGCTAGCTATCGGCTGCGCTCAGATAGCAATCGAGATGGGGTACGTCATCCGCGCAGTATTGTGTGCCGACCCTATATTCAGCGATTGGGCGGCGCGCACCAACGTCTTGTGCGTGGCGAGTGTTGAAGAGCTCTCCGCGTTCCTGAATACGGAATCGGTGGAGTGGATATTTTCCGTTGCAAATCCATTCATACTGCCAGCGGAAGTGTTTGGGCGAGCGCGTCAAGGCGCTTTCAATTACCACGACGGTCCCTTGCCGCGATATGCGGGAGTTCATGCGACGTCTTGGGCGCTGTTGTCTCAAGAGACTGAATACGCCATCACGTGGCATCGCCTCGACGAGGGGGTCGATACGGGTGATCTGGTCATTCAACGCCGGGTCTTGATTGCGCGCAGCGATACCGCCTTGACCCTGAATCTCAAATGTTATGAAGCAGCTGTCGAGGGCTTCCGCGAGCTCCTGACTGGGTTAACGAACGGGGGGTTCAACGCCCGTCCGCAGGTGCTAGGGGAGAGAACCTATTTTCAGAGGAATCGACGCCCGGATGCTGCGGGCTGTCTGCGATGGGATCGCTCCGCCCAAGAGCTATCAGCAGTAACACGCGCGCTAGACTTTGGGTCGTATCATACAAATCCGTTGTGCCTGCCGAAGGCTCTGCTTGGCGATGACGTTGTCGTAGTCAAATGCTTGGAAGTGCTGGCTGGACGCTCGTGCTTTCCGGCCGGCTCCCTGGTTGAAATCCACTCCAGCCATTGGCGGGTGGCGACAGGTACAGAGGATGTTGAGGTTTGCTTTAGCAGCTCAGATGGTCAGGCTTTCGACGCGCGGGCACTTGCGAGGCACTCCAATCTGAACATAGGCGATCGCCTCCCGATTTTGAGCGATGGGCAAGCGCGGAGCATAACTGTCGCCCACGAAATGTTGGCGCCTTGGGAGAAGTTTTGGCGACAGCGACTTGAGCAGTTTAAGTTATTGCAGCTTCCTTATCTGTCGTCTTCAGAAGCTGAGGCTCACCCGAGACGGCAGACGACTTCATGGCTCATTCCAAGTGCGTTGACCGAGTTGTCGCCAATGGAACGCGCGGAACACCTGTTGAGTGCTTGGCTCATCTATCTCGCCCGTATCATCGGCGAATCAGAGCTCCAATTGGGGTGGACTCCTGCAGCGAATGAAGCGCGAGCCGGGTTGAATGCGGTGGAGGCGCTTGTCGCTTCCGTCGTGCCGATGGAAATTACTATCGATCTTAGTCATGGTTTTGCAGAGGTGTGCAGGGCAGTTGCCGCCGAATGCGCTCAGCTGAAGAGGTGCGATAGCTTTGCGCGGGACCTTATCGCGCGCTGCCCAACATTGCAGAGTGCGGAGGCGCTACGATCGCGCCGCCCCTGGCCGATTGGCATTTCTGTCAGGACGGACAGCCGTTCTGCCCCTCATGATCGAGCGTCGAGGCCGAGTTCTGAGACGGCTCCAGCGGGTGATTTTCTAACATTTGAGGTTTGCGCTCTGGATGGGCGCTTTCGATGGAACTTTGATGAAAGTCGTGTGGAGCCTGAGCAGGTTGATCGCATTACGCGGCATTTGCAAACGTTATTGTGTGCTGTCGTCGTGGATGCGCAGCAGCCGGTTGGGCGGATTGAGCTGCTGTCGGCCGATGAGCGCGCGTACTTGCTGGAGGAGCTGAACCGGACGGCGGCGGCGTATCCGTCGGAGCGGTGCATCCACGAGCTGTTCGAAGCGCAGGTCGCCAAGACGCCGGATGCGGTGGCGGTGGTCCATGAGGACGAGCGCGTAAGCTATGGCGAGCTCAATGCGCGGGCCAACCGCCTGGCGCATCACCTGATCGCGCGCGGGGTGAAGCCGGACCAGCCGGTTGCGATCTGCCTGCAGCGCAGCGTGGCGATGGTGGTGGGGCTTTTGGCAATCCTCAAGGCGGGTGGTGCGTATCTGCCGCTGGACCCGACCTATCCGTCGGCGCGGCTCAAGCAGGTTCTAAACGATGCGGCGCCGCCTCTGCTGCTGGCCGATGCGGCGGGACGATCCGCGCTGGGCGCCGCGGCGCTGGCCGATGTGAACGTGGTGGCTCTCGACACGGCAATGCCGGTGTGGGCAAACCTGCCGGCCTCCGATCCGGACCCGCGCGCACTCGGCCTGAGCTCACGCCATCTCGCCTATGTGATCTACACCTCCGGATCAACAGGATCGCCCAAGGGCGTCATGATCGAGCATCGGGGGATGGTCAATTATTTGCAATGGTCAGATCACAGTTATTACAAGCGTGCTTTGAACGGATCGCTCCTGCTGCATTCGTTGAGCTTTGATGGAATCGTCACGACTCTATTTGGGCCTCTATTGGCAGGCGCTAAGCTTCATCTTGTAAAGCCGATTGCTCAGATAGATTCGCTTGCTGCTGTCGAGGATGGTCAGATCTATGATTTGATTAAGCTGACGCCATCACATTTGAGCATGCTGAATAAGCGGCTTGATGGTTACGAAGGACCTGCTCCGACAAGAGCACTGATGGTGGGTGGCGAGGCCTTAATCCCAGCAGATATACTATTTTGGCAAAAGCGCTTTCCGAACGTGCGCCTGATCAATCATTTTGGCCCGACAGAAGCAACGGTTGGATGTACCACTTTCGAAATATCTCAGGCTGTTGAGAGATTGAACTCGATCCCGATTGGGCGTCCGATCGCGAACGCGCAGGTGTATCTGCTGGATGGTCATGGAGCGCCTGTTCCGTTCGGGGCGGTGGGCGAACTCTACATTGGCGGAGCGGGGGTCGCGCGCGGCTACCTGAACCGTCCCGCGCTGACGGCGGAGCGGTTCATCGCCAGTCCCTTTGTGGAAGGCGACCGGCTGTACCGGACCGGCGACCTTGCGCGGTATCTGCCGGACGGCAATCTGGAGTTTTTGGGCCGCAGCGACGACCAGGTGAAGATCCGCGGCTTCCGGATCGAGCCGGGCGAGATTGCGGCGCGGCTTGTTGAGCACGCATCGGTGCGCGAGGCGGCGGTGGTGGCGCGCGAGGATCGCTCTGGCGAGAAGCGCCTGGTCGCCTATGTGGTGACGGCTGACGAGGATGCCGGCGAAGCTGAGGCGGCCGAGCTTGCCGGCACGTTGCGCACGCATCTCGGTGCGCGGCTGCCGGAGTACATGGTGCCGTCCGCGTTCGTGCGGCTTGCGGTGCTGCCGCTGACGGTGAACGGCAAGCTGGACCGCAAGGCGCTGCCGGCTCCGGAGGATGATGCGTATGCGCGTCGCACCTATGAGGCGCCGCGGGGCGAGATTGAGACGGCGCTGGCGCAGATCTGGGCGGAGCTTCTGGGGCTGGAGCGGGTCGGCCGGCACGACAACTTCTTCGAGCTGGGCGGCCACTCGCTCCTGGCCGTGCAGCTGATGGAGCGTCTGCGACGGCTGTCGCTTGGGATCGAGGTGCGGACCTTGTTTGCCAAGCCGGTGCTGGCGGATCTGGCGGTGAGCCTTGGCAGTCATCATGAGGTGACAGTCCCGGCCAACCTGATCACGGAGAGAAGCACGGCGATCACGCCGCAGATGCTGCCGCTGATTGAGCTGGCGCAGGGCGAGATCGACCGGATCGTCGCCACGGTGCCCGGTGGTCTCAATAACGTCCAGGATATTTATGCCTTGTCGCCGCTGCAGGACGGCATCCTGTTCCATCATCTGTTGGCGAGCCGCGGCGATCCGTACCTGTTGGTCTCGCAGATGGCCTTTGCCCACCGTGGCTTGCTGGAGCGCTATCTGGCCGCAGTTCAGCGGGTTGTGGACCGGCACGACATTCTGCGCACGTCGTTTGTCTGGGAGGGCCTGTCGGGCCCGGCCCAGGTGGTGTGGCGGAACGCGCCGCTGGAGGTGACCGAGGTTGAGCTGGATGCGTCCGCTGGTCCTGGCCCCGAGCAGCTCAGGCGCCGGTTTGATCCGCGCCAGCACCGCATCGATCTAGGGCTGGCGCCCTTGTTGCGGTTTGTGATCGCGCGCGAGCCCAGCAGCGGGCGCTGGCTGCTGCTTCAGCTGCAGCATCATTTGATCGGGGATCACACGACCTCGGAAGTGATGCATGCCGAGGTGCAGGCCGCGCTTGACGGACGCGAGCATGAGCTGAGAGCACCGCAGCCGTTCCGCAACCTGGTGGCGCAGACGCGCCTGGGCGTTGATGCAAAGGCGCATGAAGAGTTCTTCCGCTCGTGGCTCGCCGACATCGACGCGCCGACCACGCCGTTCGGCTTGAGCGAGGTGCGCGGCGACGGCAGTGGGGTCGGCGAGGCGCGCCGGATGCTGCCGCAAGAGCTCAACGATCGGTTGCGGGCGCAGGCGCGGCGGCTGGGCGTGAGCCTGGCGAGCCTGTGCCATCTGGCGTGGGGCCAGGTGGTGGCGCGCAGCAGCGGGCGCGAGCAGGTGGTGTTCGGCACGGTGCTGTTCGGCCGCATGCAGGGCGGCGCCGGCGCCGACCGCGCGATGGGCCTGTTCATGAACACCCTGCCGCTGCGGTTGGACTTGGACGGGACCGGGGTCGAGGCGAGCGTTCGGACCACGCATCGCCGGCTGGCTGAACTATTGGCACACGAACATGCCTCGCTGGCGCTGGCACAGCGCTGCAGCCGCGTTGCGACACCGGCACCGCTGTTCAGCGCGCTGTTGAACTACCGCCACAATACGCCGGCGGCGATCGCCGAACCGGATGATGTGCTCTCGGGCATGGAATGGTTGAGCGGGGAGGAACGCACCAATTATCCGCTGACGTTGTCGGTGGAGGATTTTGGCGAAGCGCTGGGGCTGACGGCGGACGCGGCGGAGCCGGTATGTCCGGACCGGGTCTGCGGCTACATGCAGCGCGCGCTTGCGCAGCTGGCTGAGGCGCTGGAGCGGACGCCGAACATGCCGGTGCGGGAGCTGGACATCCTGCCGGCCGACGAACGCAGCTATTTGCTGGAGGAGCTGAACCGGACGGCGGCGGCGTATCCGTCGGAGCGGTGCATCCACGAGCTGTTCGAAGCGCAGGTCGCCAAGACGCCGGATGCGGTGGCGGTGGTCCATGAGGACGAGCGCGTAAGCTATGGCGAGCTCAATGCGCGGGCCAACCGCCTGGCGCATCACCTGATCGCGCGCGGGGTGAAGCCGGACCAGCCGGTTGCGATCTGCCTGCAGCGCAGCGTGGCGATGGTGGTGGGGCTTTTGGCAATCCTCAAGGCGGGTGGTGCGTATCTGCCGCTGGACCCGGCCTATCCGTCGGCGCGGCTCAAGCAGGTTCTAAACGATGCGGCGCCGCCTCTGCTGCTGGCCGATGCGGCGGGACGATCCGCGCTGGGCGCCGCGGCGCTGGCCGATGTGAACGTGGTGGCCCTCGACACGGCAATGCCGGTGTGGGCAAACCTGCCGGCCTCCGATCCGGACCCGCGCGCACTCGGCCTCAGCTCACGCCACCTCGCCTATGTGATCTACACCTCAGGCTCAACAGGATCGCCCAAGGGCGTCATGGTCGAGCATCGGGGGATGGTCAATTACCTGTGCTGGGCCTGCCATGCTTACGCGCCCAGATCATCCTCCGTGGTCTCTTCGCCTGTCGCATTCGATGCGACAATAAACAGCCTGTTTGCACCTCTCATTCACGGCGGCTATGCAGATCTTCTAACGGAGGGCGATGAGGTTGAGGGGCTAAAAGCAAAGATCAGCTCGGAGTGCGGGCTGATCAACATCACCCCGAACCATCTGGATGCTCTTGGGCAACAGATGCTGGCGGACACCGCCGCCAGTCAAGTTGGAACGTTTATCATCGGCGGTGAAGCGCTGTCGCATTCGACAGTGGAGTTGTGGCGCCGGATCCAGCCCATCGCCAGGATGGTCAACGAATACGGCCCAACCGAAACCGTTGTCGGCTGCATCTTCCATGACATTGCGACAGAATTAACTCTCGCGACGAACGTCCCGATTGGGCGTCCGATCGCGAACGCGCAGGTGTATCTGCTGGATGGTCATGGAGCGCCTGTTCCGTTCGGGGCGGTGGGCGAACTCTACATTGGCGGAGCGGGGGTCGCGCGCGGCTACCTGAACCGTCCCGCGCTGACGGCGGAGCGGTTCATCGCCAGTCCCTTTGTGGAAGGCGACCGGCTGTACCGGACCGGCGACCTTGCGCGGTATCTGCCGGACGGCAATCTGGAGTTTTTGGGCCGCAGCGACGACCAGGTGAAGATCCGCGGCTTCCGGATCGAGCCGGGCGAGATTGCGGCGCGGCTTGTTGAGCACGCATCGGTGCGCGAGGCGGCGGTGGTGGCGCGCGAGGATCGCTCTGGCGAGAAGCGCCTGGTCGCCTATGTGGTGACGGCTGACGAGGATGCCGGCGAAGCTGAGGCGGCCGAGCTTGCCGGCACGTTGCGCACGCATCTCGGTGCGCGGCTGCCGGAGTACATGGTGCCGTCCGCGTTCGTGCGGCTTGCGGTGCTGCCGCTGACGGTGAACGGCAAGCTGGACCGCAAGGCGCTGCCGGCTCCGGAGGATGATGCGTATGCGCGTCGCACCTATGAGGCGCCGCGGGGCGAGATTGAGACGGCGCTGGCGCAGATCTGGGCGGAGCTTCTGGGGCTGGAGCGGGTCGGCCGGCACGACAACTTCTTCGAGCTGGGCGGCCACTCGCTCCTGGCCGTGCGGTTGTTGAGCCGGGTCTCGCAAGCTGTTGGCCTCGCCCTGCCGCTAACGACGCTGTTTGCCAAACCGGTGCTGGCCGATCTGGCCGAGAGCATCGTGGATGAGTTGAGCCGCTCCGGTCCACAAGAGCTGCCGGCCATTGTGGCTGTGTCGCGCGAAGAGCCGCTTGTGCTGTCCTTTGCGCAGCAGCGGCTGTGGTTCTTGGCGCAGCTGGATGAGACCGGCACGCACTATCACGTTCCGCTGGCGTGGCGGCTGGAAGGTGTGCTCGACCGCAGCGCCTGGCAGCGCAGCCTTGACTGTTTGCTGGCGCGTCATGAGGCGCTGCGCAGTATTTTTGTCGCCGACGAGGGCAGGCCCAGGGTTGAGGTTTTGCCGCCGGATATGCCGCTTCCGGTGCTGCAGCACGATCTGCGCGACAGGGTAGATGCGGAGGCTGCGCTGTCTGATCTGTGCCATGAAGAGGCGCGCGCGCCGTTCGATCTGGCACGTGGCCCACTGATCCGCGGCCGGCTGATCCGGATGTCGGATGAGGAGCACGTCTTCCTGCTGACGCAGCATCATATTGTCTCGGACGGCTGGTCGCTGGGCGTGTTGGTGCGTGAGCTCAGTCAGCTGTACCGGGCGTTTGTGGCCGGAGAGGACGATCCGTTGCCGCCGCTTGCGATCCAGTATCCGGACTATGCCGCCTGGCAGCGACAGTGGCTGTCGGGCGAGCGGCTCTCGAACCAGGCGCAGTATTGGCGCAATGCCCTGTCGGGCGCACCGGCGCGTCTTGCGTTGCCGACGGACCGTCCGCGGCCGGCCGAGCAGTCGTTTGCCGGGGCCAGTGTTCCTGTTGTCATCGATGCGGATCTGACGCGGGACTTGAGGCGGCTGAGCCGGCAGCATGGCACGACGTTGTTCATGACGGTGCTGGCGGCATGGGCCGCGGTGCTGTCGCGTCTGTCGGGGCAGGACGACATCGTCATTGGCGTGCCGAGCGCCAATCGGGGCCGGGGCGAGATTGAAGGGTTGATCGGCTTCTTCGTCAACACCCTGGCGGTTCGCCTCGACCTGTCGGGGGAGCCGAGCGTGTTGCAGCTTCTGGAGCGGACGCGGCGCACGGCACTGGCTGCGCAGGAGCATCAGGACCTGCCATTTGAGCAGGTGGTGGAGATCGTGCAGCCGCCGCGTCGTCTGGATCACACACCATTGTTCCAGGTGATGTTGGCCTGGCAGAACAACGCCGTCAGGTCGTTCGACCTTGCCGGGCTGAGCGTGGAGGCTGCCGGGGAAGGGCTCGATCAGGTCAAGTTCGATCTGGAGCTGAGTCTAGGCGAATGTGATGAGGTCATAACCGGAAGGTTTGATTATGCCACGGCGCTGTTCGATGAAGCGACGATCGAGCGGCAGCGTGGTTATCTGCTGGCGCTGCTGCGGGCGATGGTTGCCGATGCCGGGCAGCCGGTCGGCCGCATCGACATCCTGCCGGCCGACGAACGCGCGTACTTGCTGGAGGAGCTGAACCGGACGGCGGCGGCGTATCCGTCGGAGCGGTGCATCCACGAGCTGTTCGAAGCGCAGGTCGCCAAGACGCCGGATGCGGTGGCGGTGGTCCATGAGGACGAGCGCGTAAGCTATGGCGAGCTCAATGCGCGGGCCAACCGCCTGGCGCATCACCTGATCGCGCGCGGGGTGAAGCCGGACCAGCCGGTTGCGATCTGCCTGCAGCGCAGCGTGGCGATGGTGGTGGGGCTTTTGGCAATCCTCAAGGCGGGTGGTGCGTATCTGCCGCTGGACCCGACCTATCCGAGTGCGCGGCTCAAGCAGGTTCTAAACGATGCGGCGCCGCCTCTGCTGCTGGCCGATGCGGCGGGACGATCCGCGCTGGGCGCCGCGGCGCTGGCCGATGTGAACGTGGTGGCCCTCGACACGGCAATGCCGGTGTGGGCAAACCTGCCGGCCTCCGATCCGGACCCGCGCGCACTCGGCCTCAGCTCACGCCACCTCGCCTATGTGATCTACACCTCAGGCTCAACCGGCATGCCAAAGGGCGTCATGGTCGAGCATAAGAGCGCCGTGAACCTGCTGCATTGGAGCGGCGGAGTGTTCGCCCCCTCAGAGATCAGCCGCATGCTGTTCTCCACCTCGATCAGTTTTGATCTGTCTGTCTATGAATGCTTCGTTCCGCTTTCGCAAGGAAGCACGCTCTACCTTGTCGAGAATGCACTGGCGCTGGCGGAGAGGCCTTTGGATGTCTCCATGATCAACACAGTGCCCTCGGCGATCGCCTCTCTGGTCGACAAAAAAGCAGTACCGGCTTCGACAAGCATCATCAATTCGTGCGGTGAACGGTTGAAGGCGGACCTCGTAGAGATGGCCTTCGAGAGCAGCCACGTCCAGAAGATTTGTAATCTGTATGCTCCTTCCGAGACGACGACGTACTCAACCTGGATCTGCATGCCAAGGGGGGACGCTGTCGTCGAGACGATCGGCCGGCCGATCGCGAACACGCAGGTGTATCTGCTGGATGGTCATGGAGCGCCTGTTCCGTTCGGGGCGGTGGGCGAACTCTACATTGGCGGAGCGGGGGTCGCGCGCGGCTACCTGAACCGTCCCGCGCTGACGGCGGAGCGGTTCATCGCCAGTCCCTTTGTGGAAGGCGACCGGCTGTACCGGACCGGCGACCTTGCGCGGTATCTGCCGGACGGCAATCTGGAGTTTTTGGGCCGCAGCGACGACCAGGTGAAGATCCGCGGCTTCCGGATCGAGCCGGGCGAGATTGCGGCGCGGCTTGTTGAGCACGCATCGGTGCGCGAGGCGGCGGTGGTGGCGCGCGAGGATCGCTCTGGCGAGAAGCGCCTGGTCGCCTATGTGGTGACGGCTGACGAGGATGCCGGCGAAGCTGAGGCGGCCGAGCTTGCCGGCACGTTGCGCACGCATCTCGGTGCGCGGCTGCCGGAGTACATGGTGCCGTCCGCGTTCGTGCGGCTTGCGGTGCTGCCGCTGACGGTGAACGGCAAGCTGGACCGCAAGGCGCTGCCGGCTCCGGAGGATGATGCGTATGCGCGTCGCACCTATGAGGCGCCGCGGGGCGAGATTGAGACGGCGCTGGCGCAGATCTGGGCGGAGCTTCTGGGGCTGGAGCGGGTCGGCCGGCACGACAACTTCTTCGAGCTGGGCGGCCACTCGCTCCTGGCCGTGCGGTTGTTGAGCCGAGCGCGAGATCTTGGTCTGCAGTTTAGCGCCGCGGATCTCTTCCAGACTCCTAGTCTGAAGGAACTTGCGGCGAGAGTAGAGTTAGACCCGCACCGTCACCCAGCCGGAGTGCTATCCGTTCGTGTGATGGGATCGCAACCCCCACTTTTCTTTGTTCCGACAGGTCTGGGAGATTATTCATATGTCCTTAGCTTGACTTTGGCCAATTTTACACTTGTTCATCTTGTACGCGGAACCCTGAACATCGGATCGTTCTCGACGATTTCATGAGCGCTCGTGAGCATGAGTTTCATGCGCCCCATATTGCCAAAGGTCGTCCAGCGCCCCTTCACGTTCGACCAGTAGAAGAGCTCGAAGCGATCGGTATCTGGAATGGGGCGCAGCCGTGCGACCGGATTTGAAGTCCGACGGTTGATAACTAAATAACCGCCACTGCTCTTTTCTATGTCGTGATGCGTGAACTGAGCAGCAATCTGGGCAAGCGTTGGGTCGGATTTTGCCATAGCGCTCAATGTGCTCGATGGGTGCCGCGCGGGCCAGGATGAATCGGTTTGCCGACTCAATTTGTCGCAGCTGGACGAGGTTGCTGCGATTCATCGTGCCGATTCTACCGATGGGATGCAACATGCCCGCCTTCTCCCCCGCTCTTGCGATCCGCTGCCGCCGCGTTTTGTGGCCCGGCTTGCCGTCTTCACCGATCTGTTCACACGCCCCACTTGGCTGAATGTTCTGACGCTGCTCGCCGGCGTTATCCTGGCGCCCGGCCGGCGCACTGTCACGGCGGCGCTGCGCATCTTAGGGCGGGAGCGCGATCGCGATTTCTGTACTTTCCATCGCGTCCTCAACCGAGTGGCGTGGTCGTCGCGGGCCGCGGCAGGCCACCTGCTGCTCCTGCTGATCAAGGTCTTCGTGCCGGCCGGCGAGGCGGTGGTGATCGGGCTCGATGACACCATTGAGCGGCGCTGGGGGCCCAAGATCAGCGCCCGCGGCATCTATCGCGATCCGGTGCGCTCCTCCAAGGGGCACTTCGTCAAAGCCAGCGGCCTGCGCTGGCTTTCTGCCATGTTGCTGGTGCGCGTGCCGTGGGCCGATCGCGTCATGGCGCTGCCTTTCCTCACGCTGCTCGCCCCCTCCAAACGCTTCTATGACGGCAAATCGCGCTCGCCCAAGACGCTGCTCGATTGGGCCCGCCAGGCCGCCCGGCAAATCCGCCGCTGGTTGCCCGATCGATATATCGTACTGGTCGCCGACAGCGCCTTTGCGGCCATCGAATTCCTTGCCGCAGTCCGCAAGCACGTCTGCGTCGTCACCCGCCTGCGCCTCGATGCCAACCTGTTCGAATTTCCCCGACCAAAGCGCAAAGCTCGTGGCCGCCCTCCAATTCGAGGCAAGCCCCACAAAAAACTCTCTGCCATCCTCAAGGATCGCAACGTGTCCTGGACGCGTTATCGGGTCAGTCTCTGGTACGGCCGAACCAATCGCACCGTCGAGATCGCAACCGGCACTGCGCTGTGGTATCGCGGCGGTGTTCCGCCGGTGCCGATCCGCTGGCTGCTCGTCCGCGACCCAACCGGCGAACTCGACCCACAGGCTTTCCTGGCGACCGATCTCAACGCTCATCCCCGCGACATCCTCGCTTGGTTCGTCAGTCGCTGGCAGGTCGAAGTCACCTTCGAGGAAGTTCGCGCTCACCTCGGTGTCGAGACCCAGCGCCAGTGGTCGGACAAAGCCATTCTGCGCTCCACCCCGATTTTGCTCGGCCTCTACTCCATCATCACTCTATGGACCCACGACCTCGCCAAGGCACGAAAGCTGAAGCCCAGAACCGCAGCTTGGTATCCAAAAGCCACCCTGACCTTTAGCGATGCGATCGCCGCCGTTCGACGCCAAATATGGGCTCATCAGATTTCTTTCATGTCCCGGCCGCGCCGTGACAGCATAGAAATTCCGCGCCATATCTGGCGCCGGATGGAGAATGCGCTCGCCTACGCCGCATAAATCGGCCAAAGTCGAGCTTAGCTTGGCGCAAGAAATGGACATAGACTGTCCTGTTTATGCTCTGCCATGGCCGTCTTTCGACGAACTGTATCCACCAACTCTTGAAGCGATAGCCGCGCAAGTAATCTCGGTGATTAAAGAGATTCAGCCGAAAGGCCCGTATCGTTTCGCCGGGTATTCCTCGGGAGCCATCTTGGCTTACGCAATTGCCCAGCGCTTGCTAAGCATCGATGAAACCGTCTCATTCATGGCTTTCATCGATGTTACGCTACCTGCAAACCCATTGAGCATGTCGCAAGCTCAAATAGTACTGGAGATGGTGTTGGACCCTTTGGAGTCATTGGATGATGAGCGCTTTAAAGTCCTGGAGGGCTTTGCTGGAGAAGGTTCAATCGCCCAATTGCTCGAAAAAGCGCAACAAGTTGGAGCGATGCCTCTAAGTCGCGATTTCCATAGTGACTATCTCATGTACGAAAAAATTGCCCAATTCCAACGGGCGTTGCAGTTGTATCAAATGCCAGCTCTGTCAGTCAAAGTACATCAGTTTTATGCCACTGAGCCTCTCCTCAGTCGTCGGGCCCGACAAGCCGAGAGCTCAATGGATCGAGAGGCAAGTTCGCCCATGCGGGGCTGGGACCAAGTTTTGAATGCTGAAGCCATTCATGTCGTACCCATTCCAGGCAATCACATGACGATGATGAGTGTTCCGGAAAATCGCCGAGTTCTGGCACGATCCTTGTCCACGGCCTTAAATAGCTCGCCAACAACCTACCTCTGCAACAATAAACGTTCGGATATGGAATCATGACGCGGCTCTTCCACGCTGGCTCTTATCTTCCGCCAACTAACGAATTGTTGACTGAGGGGGGCGATGAGCGGATTCAACTTGACCCGAGGGGAGTGACCAATAAATACGGGTGCCAACCTAGCCCCGACAGCGGCCTGCTTGCATTTGGTTCTGCGACGGCGTCCACGATCTCTGAAGCTGGATATTTTGCGGCTGAGCAGATCCGAAGCAGGCTGTTGGCGACCTTGCATGGCGATAACGTAGCAGAAATCTATTTGGCGGAGATCTCCAGGATACGCAACGAATTCCTTGATCTCTACGGCCTAAGACAAGTTTCCAGAGTTGAGGCCATTGTGTGTCGGTCTGCGACGGACGCTCACATGCTCGCCGCGAAACTAGTGGCCGGAAGCCCTGCGGCAAAGATGTTGGCAATTATGGTTCAATCATCGGAGACCGGGAGCGGTGTCGCGGACGCTTTGACTGGAGCTATGCATCCTCAGTACGCAGCCCAGGATGCTTCGGGTGCAACAGGTAACCTCCGCAACTCCATTGATGTTGAAATGATCGCGATTCGCACCAAAGACTGCAGGCTCCGATCGATTGCGACCATTGATGATGAACTCGAAGCGATGGTATCAAGGGCTGTGACGCGGTACGATCGTATTCTAGTCGTGCTGACCGACCTTTCGAAAACTGGAGTGTTGGCTCCGAGTCCCACTCGGGTGCTAGATCTAAAGCGTCGCTGGCCTGATGCCATCGAAATTCTTGTCGATGCAGCTCAGTTCCGTTTGGCGGCAAGCACGTTACAGAGCTATCTCACCGCGGATTGTCTTGTGGTCATCACTGGGTCCAAGTTTGTGGGCGGTCCCGCATTTTCCGGGATGTTACTGATTCCAGCGGCGGCTGCGTGCCGCTTGATGAAGCACCCCGTGAATTTCTCGCTCAGTGAGACTAGCGCACGCGCGGAATGGCCACAACATTGGCCTGGCGTCCGCTCACTTGACCATGTCAGTAACTTTGGACTGCTTTTGCGCTGGGAGGCTGCCCTCGCGGAATTGCGCGCCTTCTGCGCTATTCCAGACCAGGATGTTGGAAAGGTCGTCCAATCTTTTCGCGATGCGATTGGCTCCTGGCTCGGCGAGGCCTGTCATTTTGATCTGCTAGAACAACCGGGCTTGCATCGCTTTCCCTCGGTGGCCGGAGAGCCGTGGGATCGGATGCCGACGATCTTTCCTTTCCTTTTGTTTCGAAGCGATCAGGGAGCAGGACGAAAGCCGCTGCCTGCCAAAGAGGTCAACAAAGTCTACATGCAGATGAGGGAAACCCTGGTCACGGCAGAGGGCTTGCCGGAGAAGTCCAAGACATTGGCTTCGCGCTGCGAATTGGGGCAGCCGGTTCTCTGTGGCGAGTTGGAGGGAACGGCCGTGGCTGCTCCGCGTCTATGTCTTAGCGCGAGATTAATCGTGGAAGCAGTCGCTGCCCGAGATCGAGGTCTCAACTGCCTGATCGAACGAGGACTCACTTTGCTTGAAAAGGCCGCTTTCCTCGCCAGCAACATGTCCTAGGTCTCATAACATTTGAGCCGCGGGGCATCCACTTTTCCAAGAATGCGTTGATGGTGGTGTCGAGCGCCCTGACCTTCGGCCCGCCGCGCCAGCCGGCGCAAACCGCTGCAAAATCCGTTCGAACCCGAACCGGCCGCGATCGTATGCGCTCAAGCATCGCTTGTGAAAACGAGTCTGCTCGTCAGCCGCCACAAACGCATGACAAGGAGCGCCGCGTAGACGGCCGTCCCGATTGATAAGCCAATCCAAATACCGATTGCGCCGAGGCCCATTTTCAAACCGAGCAGGTAGCTGAGGGAAAGGCCGACCAGCCAATAAGCGATGCCAGCGAACAGAAGCGGCACGCGCGTGTCCTTCAATCCGTGAAGGCTGCCCGCAGCGATGCTCTGCACGGCGTCGGTAACAAAAAAGCTTGCGCCGACCAAAAGCAGCTCTGCAGCGAGTCCAATCGTCGCGCCGGCATTTATGGACGATTCGCCCAAAAATAACTCAGCGATCTCAAAACGGGCCGCGATCACCGCAAGGGTCACAACTGCAGTGATTGCGACACCGAACAACATCGCGACCAGACCCGCGCGCTTAACGGCAGAGACGTCATTGCGGCCTGCAGCGTGTCCCACCCGCACGGTCGCCGCCATGCTGATGCCGAAGGGAATCATGAGCAAAATCGTGGCAACCTGGACGGCGATCTGGTGGGCTGCAAGCGCAGTGGTGCTGGTCGCGCCTACCAGGAAGGCCGAAGCAGAAAAAAATCCAGACTCGATCAGAATGGCCATGGAGATCGGCGTCCCGACCCCAAACAGCTGCCGCATCAGGGGCCAATCGAGGCGCCAGAGATCTGCAAGCACGTGGTAGTCATGGAAAGGTCGACGCTTGGTGACGAACCACAAGGCGGTCAAAAACGTCGCGCAGTTCACCATCGTCGTCGCAAGACCCACTCCTAACAGTCCGAGCTGTGGCAGCCCAAGCTGGCCGCAGACCAAGAGAAAGACCAACAGCGCATTGATGGGAATTGCCACCAGCGTGATCCACAAGGCTGGCTCGGGCCGGTTAATCGCAGCCATGAAACTACGGACGGCGGAGAACCACATGGCTGGCAGCGCGCCCCAGGCGAGCCCAAACAAATATTGCTGCGCAAGCCGAGCCGTTTCCGGAGGGGAGCTGAGTGCAAGCAGAAGTTCTTCGCCATACAGCGGAAAGGCCATCATTGGCATCCACAGTAGGAGCGCCGCCCAGAATCCCGTACGTAGGCAGCGTGCTACCAGAGCCGGATTGGCTGCGCCAAAAGCCTGAGCCGAAAGCGGCGCCACTGCTGACACCACGCCTGAGGCGAAGGTGAGGCTGATGGACAAGACTGTGCCCGCCAGCACTGCCGCTGCCATCGCTTCGGCGCCGATCCGTCCAATGAACGCAAGATCGGTCGTCATCATCGCGATTTGCCCGAGCTGAGTCAGCGCCATTGGGAACGCGAGTCTCGCTGTTTCGCTGAGCTCGACAGCGAGGTGATGGCAAGCCATCCATCTTGGCAGTCCATACCGCAAACGTGACGTCGCATTTGTTCCGGTTATCTTTTCCATAGAGGTTCTGCTCGGTTGGCTTCTTGTAAAGCAAACCGCTTCACTGAGAGCATCCTCCTTCCGCTCTGGTTCGCGACGGCACCCGATGCGGACCCACTATCCAGCGTGGCAGCGAAGCGCAGGCGAGCTCCTGTCCTACATTGGCGCCGGTTTCTGGCGAATTTCGACAAGCACCAGGGACTATGCCGGGCCGTATTGGTTCGACTGCAATCCTATTAAGTGGAGCGTTCGCCATTTTTGTTACTCGTTGAAAGCTTCTGCGCGAGAGACGTCGTCCCGATTTCGAGATCGTACAATTCAACGCTACGTGCGATTCAAGCCCCCTCAAGAGCCCCTTGTGTGCTTGGGCCGAAACCGAAAAAGAGAGCAGACGTGCGCATTATTGATGCTGGAGTCATCGACTTTTCGAGAAGCACTAAGGCTACGAGAAGAGCTCAAAGCGAAGTTCTTTCGTGCTCAATCGGATCTGGCCAGGTACAAGGCGGAGTTGTCGAAACTCGAGCAAAGGGTGGTCAGGGATCTGGTGAACCGCCCCGGGTTTGCCGGAGGCCATTTGGTTTAAGTTACGCCGCCATGGCGGGTTGTTCCAGCATAGCGTAGTAGCGTTGCTCGGCTTCGGCCGGCGGTATGTTGCCGATGGGCTCCAGAAGCCTTCGGTTGTTGAACCAATCGACCCATTCCAGGGTCGCGAACTCGACCGCCTCGAAGCTGCGCCACGGCCCGCGTCGGTGGATCACCTCAGCCTTGTAGAGACCGTTGATGGTTTCGGCGAGGGCGTTGTCATAGGAATCTCCGACACTGCCGACCGAAGGCTCCACGCCGGCTTCGGCCAGGCGCTCGGTGTATTTGATCGAGACGTATTGGGCGGACCCTGTCGCTGTGGTGCACGAGCCCGCCGCGGTGGACCGGCCGTCGATCATGCAGGGCCTGCTCCAACGCATCGAGCACGAAGCCTGCGTGCGCCGTACGCGAAGCCCGCCAGCCCACGATCCTGCGGGCATAGGCGTCGATGACGAAGGCGACGTAAACGAAGCCGGTCCAGGTCGCGAATGGAGTAAGAAGCGCATAAGCGCTTCTCCTCCCCGAACCGTACGGGCACCTTTCAGCGCATACGGCTCTCCGTTCAAGTCTGGTTGTGAATGCTGATCGAACATTGACCCCCATCGGCGTCGTCGAGACCCTTTCAGGCCGTTGATTTCATTGATTTGAGATGACGGGACCCCTACGCCGATCATGGTCGAGACCCCACGCCGAAACACAGATTGCTCGGATGCGTACCTCCACTGCTGGATTGGGTGCAGACGTATCGAGGCCCTGTTTATTCGGCGAAGCATGACGTCCGGCGAGTTCCGGCAACGAATTGCAAGGCCGACATCCAGGCGCACAGAAGGGAGCGCGTGCTGCGGGCATGCGCTCCCTTCTGTGGTTAAGACTTTTGCGCCAGCAATGACGCGTGATCAGTCATTTCCAGGCAGGTCTCGTCATTCCGAATCGGAGTGCTCCATAGACAGTCCTGCCATGTAGCGCTCCAAGTAGAACGCAGGATCATCGTCAGAGGATGCCGTCTCGAATCTCCCGGTATCATTGCCATCTGCATTGGAAAGATACTTTGTAGGCTTGTCTACTCGCTGCCACTGGTCGTTGTCGTTCTTCGTCCACACCTCGGGATGCTCGTGAGGATCAAGCACCCAGTAATTGCGGCCGAAGTGGTCAAAACCCATTTCCGTCAGACGGGGCTCCATGCCTTCTAAGGCAGGACGTGACAAGACCAGCGGATAGTCGCCATCCATTCGCAATTGATGTTCCAGCAGAATATCGCCCGCGTTCGCGACCTGCGGATGAGTAATGCGAAGGTCTACCACGGACGTGATATCGTTACGCCCATACCGTCGCAGAAAACGTTCTCCTTTGATCGTGGCTGCGCCTCCTGCTCTTAGAAGCCCGACACTTTCGTCACCCAACTGATAGCTGTAAAATTTCGCCTTTATATTCGGGTCATCGTAAGTGCTGGTATAGCCTCCAGCAACCATTGCTGCGCGCTCTGCTTTCTCGGATACGAAATTCGAGTACTCTTGCGGGTTAGCGGCGATGTGCCTGATGTCGCTACCCAAATATCTCCTCACTCCTTCCATGAAGGAAGATCGGTCAATCTCTATGACGGGAGGATTGGAAGCGAGAGTGTATCGCGTCGTTGATGATGACTCACCTGGCTCCATACCCGCCACCGCTTCCGAAAAGCGGGAGCTCTCTCCTTCCTCTCCCCATTCATCAGCGTGGCTCGCGCTTGTGGACTGGTCGGATGCCCCAACGATTCTGCCATACATCAGATTCGCTCTCCTATCGGCAAATTGCACGCTGTTGAGCTCGTGCCGCGCAAGCTCTACAGGCGAGGATACCCTGCCTAGCTGACCGCAACCTGACCCAGGCAAACCAGCTGTCTGCTCCCACGCGCGGGCTAGTAGTTCATCACAGTGATGTTGACTCTTTGGGATAGGCGCGGCCGAGGCGGCGCAAGTTGTGGCCGACGGCTGAGAGGACGACGTAGTTTGGCGCGGGCTTTATCTGTTGTGAACATCCATTTGATGAGGGCTCGGGTTTTATTCCGCCTCTTTTGCCATGCTGCGATCTCGTTTCGGAGCCTTTTGGGATCGTCGATGCGGCGGCCGAGACACTGGCGCTGTAGCACGCTGATCTCGCACTCGACCATATTGAGCCAACTGGCGTGCTTCGGGGTGAAGTGGAATTCGAGGCGGCGCAGGATGCGCCGGGCCTCGGCGGGCGCGAAGGCCTCATACAGCGCCCCAGGCTTGTGGATCGACAAATTGTCCTGCACGACACGGATGCAGGCGGCGTCGGGATAATGGACGTCGACGAGATCACGCATACAGTGGGCGTAGTCCACGGCGGCGCGGCGGTCGGTGACCTTGACGTTGCGCCAGCCCCGATGTGGATCGAAGGTGACAAAGAGATTGGCGGTGCCGTTGCGGCGATACTCGTAGTCGTAGCGCTCGCGCTGTCCCGGTTGGGCCGGGACCGGCTGGCGCACCTCGCCGATCAGCTGGACGGCAGTAAAGGGGCTCAACCACAGGCGCCGTCCCGCGCTGATCGAGCACGCGCAGGAGAATATCAACGAACGATGAGTTGCTGCACGATCCTGTGACGGCCGCCGGTGCGCGCCGCGAGGGCCCTGCGGTCAGGTCAAATCCTGAAGCGCGGCATTGCATCCCGTACGAACAGCCCCTGGTGATAGAGCTATGGCCGAAACTGGGTGATGACGGGTTGAGAGAGGCGGCGTATCGAGATCCCATGGGTGGATGGTAGCCGGCATTTTTGGTGCAGAATGTGGTTGCCAATAACACACATGCTGAGGGACCATGCTTATGGCCGCACGATCCGAACAACCGACTACCATCCGCACTGATCTTAGCGCAATTTTCGTTTCCTTGGAGCTCAGTCGCTCGACCTGGTTGATCACGTCGTTGTCGCCGGGAAGCGGCGAGAAGATGTCAAAATATTCGATGTCGGCTGGCGACGTTTCGGGATTGTTCGCGTTATTTTCGAAGCTGCGCGAGAAAAGTCGTGCCAGGACCGGACAAGCCTATCCGATCGTGGCCATTCAAGAGGCCGGCCTGGACGGCTTCTGGATTCACCGGGTCCTTGAGAAGGAAGCTATTGAAAGTCACGTCGTGGATCCGGCCTCAATTGCGACGTCGCGCCGATCCAGGCGAGCAAAGACCGATCGTATCGATGGGGAGGCGTTGTTGCGGACCCTAATGGCATACAAGCGAGGAGAGCCGCGCGTGTGCTCCATGGCGCGAGTTCCTTTGCCTGAGGAAGAGGACAGACGCAGGATCACTCGCGAGCGCAAGGCTCTGATCATCGAACGTATCGCACACGTCAATCGCATCAAAGGTCTATTATTCTCGCAGGGGATCGCCAATTATGAGCCGCTGCGCAAGGATCGACGACAGCGGCTTGCCGATCTGCAAACTGGCGATGGACGTATGCTGCCAGCGCATATGAAGGCGCAGCTCTGCCGGGAGATCGATCGGCTCGAGCTCTTGCTAAAACAGATCAAAGCGGTTGAGGACGAGCGCGATGCGCTCATCGCTGCGGCACAATCTGCTGCAGCAACGCCGGAACCTGTCGCGATGCTGCTCGACCTCAAGGGCGTCGGCACCGAGTTCGCCGCCGTTTTGTGGTCTGAAGGGTTGTTTCGCCATTTTGACAATCGTCGTCAAGTTGCCGCTTACGCGGGGTTGACGCCGACGCCTTGGCAGGGGCTCCGTGGGAATCTCTGCAATAATACCCGCTAGGAGATTTTTGCGCGTCGAAATCGACGGGGTGACCGGGCAATTATTTACGCGACAAACCCTGTCGGAATGTAAGACTGTGCGGCAACTCGGAATTTGAGGTTTGTCGTGCATGTTGATTGGTTACATGCGGGTATCGAGCAGTGATGAGCGGCAGTCGGTTGCCTTGCAGCGCGACGCCCTGCTCGCGGCCGGGGTCGATCAGCGTCACCTGCATCAGGATCGCGCTTCGGGCGCGCGCGACGATCGGCCGGGGCTGAAGGCTTGCCTTGCAGAATTGTGCGAAGGTGACGTGCTGGTCGTTTGGAAGCTCGACCGTCTGGGCCAGTCACTCTCCCACCTGATCCGGATCGTTGAGGATCTGAAGATACGCGGGGTCGCCTTCCGCTCGTTGACGGAAGCGATCGACACGACGAATTCGCACGGCGCATTCCTGTTCAACCTGTTTGGCACGCTTGCCGAATACGAGAGAGTGCTGATCACGGAGCGGGTCAACGCTGGTCTGGCGGCGGCAGGCCGGCGCGGTCGCAAGGGCGGCAGGCCACCGACGATCGACACCGAAAAGGTCGAGCAGATTCTGGCGGCGCTGGAAGCCGGCGCCAGCAAGGCGTCGGTGTGTCGGACATTCAAGGTGCCGCGCTCGACGCTCATCGACACATTGCGGCGAACCGGATGGACCGGACCGGGCAAAGAAGATGAGCCTGCTCCCCCAGTTTGAGAGCGGGTGTGACCGATGGCCTTCCTCGACGCGCAGTCGCGTACCGTTCTGTTCGACCCACCCGACGTTTATGAAGAGGCGCTTGCGCGCTATGCGCTGTCCGCTGAGGACATCGCTTTCGCCAGGGCGCATCGCCGATCGCATAATCGTCTGGGTTTTGCCATCCAACTCGCCCTGGTGCGTGATCTCGGTCGTCCGCTCCGCGCTGGGGAAGTTCCGCCTCAGGCGGTCGTCTCCGTTGTCGCCGACCAGCTGGGCATCGACGCTGCGGTGTTCGCACTCTATGCCCAGCGGGAGGAAACCCGTCGAGAACATACGCGGGAGATTGTCGTCGCACTGGATCTCCAGCCCGTCCGGGCGAGCGATTATCGATCCCTGATCACCGCGGCGGCACGCGATGCCGCCGCGACCGAACAAGGCGAGCCGATCACCAAGGCCGTGATCGAAGCCCTGAAGGACAGGAAGCTGCTCGTTCCTGTGCCGGAACTGCTGATACGTCTGGCGATGGCGGGCCGGGCGGCAGCGCGACGACAGGCTTATCGCGGCTTGATCCGGGGCATGGAGCAACCGTCCATCGAGGCGCTTGATCAGCTTCTCATCGATCGGTCCGGCGATCGGAGCCATCTCGGCTGGATTGCGGAAGCGCCGGAGGGGACGAAACTGAAAAACCTCAAGGGCCTGATTGCCCGGCTTGAGGTTCTGCGTTCGGCGGCGATTTCCGATGAGCGGCGTAAAACGATCCATGCCAACCGCTATGGCATCATCGCCCGGGACGCCCGCATTCTGCATGCCCGTGAGATACGACGCCTGACATCCGAGCGCCGCTACGCCACGCTGACGGCGTTCGTCATCGAGAGGCAGGCGGCAATCACCGACCTTGCGATCGACATGTTCTGCAAACTGATCGGCAGCACCCGTCGCAAGGCTGAACTGAGCCGCACAGAACGCCGGCTGAAAGAAGCCGAGATTCTTGATGGGGTGGCGCTCGATCATCTCAAGCTCGGCGAGGCGCTTCTGGCCGCCCGTGAGAGCAACACCGATCTCGCATCCGCAATTGCAGTCTCACTCGGCTGGGACGGATTGACCGCCAGCATGGCGGCAGCCAGGTCCGTTGTGCGCCCCGATCGCAGCGACGAATTCGATGAGCTCATAGAGCGGCACAAATCGCTGCGAAAGCTGGGCAGGCTCATGTTCGGCGCGTTCTCTTTCCGGTCGTTTCGTCCCGATGATCCGGTTTTGAGGGCAGTGGATCATCTGCGTGCGCTCTACAGTGGCAGGAAACTACCCGCGCAGGTGCCGTTCGCGTTCATGACCCGCAAGTGGCGGCGACGTGTGCGCTCGGACGGTGTCACCATCGACCTGCGGGCCTGGGAAGTGGCGGTGCTCGTTCACCTGCGGGAGCGCCTGCGGGCCGGCGACATATGGGTTGATGGCAGCCGAGCATGGCGCAGTTTCGAGGATTATCTTCTGCCTCGACCGATCTTCGCCCTGATGCGCGCCGAAGGGCGGCTCGGGCTTGCCATCCCTGACAGCTTTGCCGAATGGCGAGCTGAACGAACCGCCACACTCGACGCGAAACTCAAAGAGCTGGCAAGGGCGGCGGCCGCCAACGCCATTCCAGATGCGGCTATTTCCGACAAGGGTTTGTCGGTCTCCCCGATCCGCGAGGAGGAGCGTGACAGGATCGTCGCGCTCAGCCGGCGTCTTTATATCCTCGTGCCCCGGATCAGGATCACCAGCCTGCTTGCTGAGGTCCACAGCTGGACCAGGTTCCTTGACAGCTTCACACACTATCGCACCGGCGAGATGGCGAACGATGAGGCAGCACTGATGGCCGCTATCCTTGCCGACGCCACCAATGCCGGTGCTGAACGCATGGCGGAAAGCTCACGCGGCGTCACAATCCACCAGATGATGCTAATGGTGGATCGGCATCTACGATCAGAAACCTACGCCACGGCGACTGCCGTGCTGGTCGATGCGCAGCAAGCCCATCCGTTCGCCGAGGTCTGGGGCGACGGTCATATCTCCTCCTCGGACGGGCAGTTCTTTCCGGCAGGCGGGCGCGGTGAAGCCAGCTCGAATACAATGCAAAATACGGCAAAAGACCAGGTGCCTCGGTCTATGGCTTCCTGTCCAATCGTTTCGCCTCCTTTTTCTCCCGGATGATCCAGGCGTCCGAGAGCGAAGCGCCCTACGTGCTCGACGGCCTCCTTCACAACGAGAGCTCGGTCGAAATCCATGAGCATGCAATCGATACCGCCGGCGCGACCGAAACGACATTCGCTATGTTCCACGGCTTCGGCTATAGGCTCATTCCCCGTATCCGCAATCTCGGCAATCGCAGGCTCTTCGTCATCGATCCCGACCCGGCGTACGAGCCGCTCGGGGCGCTGATCGCGGGAACCGTCAACATGGATGTCATCGAGCAGCACTGGGATGAGGTCTTGCGGCTGAAGGCATCGATCGGCGCCGGCCTGGTGCCGCCGTCCGTCATCCTCAAGAAGCTTGCCGCATCGCCTCGGCAAAACCGGCTCAATCAGGCGCTGCGTGAAATGGGCCGGATTGAACGCTCGATCTTCATCTGCGACTGGTTGCTCGACACCAAGCTCCGGCGCAGATCGCATGCCATCCTCAACAAGGGTGAAAGCCGTCACGCCCTTGCCCGGGCGGTCTTCCTCCACCAGCTTGGCGAGCTGCGCAACCGCGTGGCGGAAACCATGGCCTATCGGGCGTCAGGTCTCAACCTCGTCGTCAACGCCATTATCCTGTGGAACACCGTCTATCTCAGCCGCGCTGTCGATTATGTCCGCACCCAGGGCATCGATATTCCCGCCGAGCTGCTCTCCCAGGTCGCACCGCTTCCCTGGGCTCATATCGCACTCACCGGCGACTATCTCTGGAACGAAATTGACCGACCCCTCGAACGCTTCAGGCCGATCCGCGCTAACCGTTTCAATCCAAACAACTTCGCTTTCCCTTAGCGGGTATTATTGCAGAAATGCCCACGGAGCCCCTGGCAGAGCGGATCAATTGATCACGAGCAAGGGGTATCGAAAGCGGGTAACCCAAGGCTACGGACGACAATGATCCAAATGGCTTGGCTGTGGCTACGACATCAGCCTAATTCCGCGTTGGCTCAGTGGTTCAACGAACGTGTTCGGCGCAATGGCGGTCGCTTGAAGAGGTCTACGATTGTAGCGCTCGCGCGCAAGCTACTCGTTGCACTCTGGAAGTATGTAACTGCGGGCATCATTATCGAAGGCGCCGTCCTGAAGAACAAGTAAACATCGGCTGCAGCTCAAACATCAACTTCTTCTAGAAATCTACCAGGACTCGATCTGTCTTGGCGGATTCAGGTCGGCGAACCGTACCCGCCTCTGGCGAAATGCCGTTTTTCGAGAGTGGTTTCGCCACCCTGAGCCCCGCCCGCGCGCAAGCGGGATATTGGTGCAGCCGCAATGAGCGGCGACCGAATGTGAGGTTGACCAGGCTCGGCAAACCAGCCGCGTCACGCAATCGGGCTCAGAACTTGAATGCCGTTTTGGAGAATTGCTCATGCTTTGCGATGAATGATCTTGACACGGCGCGCCCCCATGTGAGGCGGGTGTCGAGCCTGCCAGAACCTCAAGGAGAGCGATACGCCATGAACGAGACTACCAAGATTCTCCCCTTCCGTCAGCGGTCGGCGGTTGACGATCCACTGACAGAAATCCTGCGCAATGGAGCCCGTGATCTGCTCGCCAGGGCGGTCGAAATCGAACTGCAGGCGTTTCTGGAGACGACGGCGGAGCTGAAGCTGCCGGGTGGCCGCGCCCGTGTGGTCCGGCACGGCCATGGCCCTACGCGCAAGGCTGCCACGGGGATCGGCGCAATCGAGGTCGCCCGGCCCAAGGTGAGAGACCGCGGCGCCAGCTCAGCCGATCGGATCCGCTTCAGCTCGGCGATCCTGCCGCTGTGGGCGCGGCGGACGAAGAGCCTGGATGCCCTGCTGCCGATCCTTTACCTGCGCGGCATCTCGACCGGCGACTTCCAGGAGGCGCTGTCGGCGCTGCTCGGCAAGGACGCGCCGAACCTGTCGCCGTCGGTGATTGCACGCCTGACGGCCGACTGGCAGGCCGAGTACGAGCGTTGGCAGCGACGTGACCTGTCGGCGCGGCGCTACGTCTATCTGTGGGCCGATGGGGTTTATTTGCAGGCCCGGATGGAGGATCACAGCGAATGTATCCTGGTGCTGGTCGGCGCGACGCCGGAGGGCCGCAAGGAATTGGTCGGCTTCCAGGTCGGCGCCCGCGAGAGCGCCCAGAGTTGGCGTGAGCTCTTGATCGATGTGAAGCAGCGCGGCCTGCGGATCGCTCCCCAAGTGGCGGTCGGTGACGGTGCGCTGGGGTTCTGGAAGGCCCTTGACGAGGTCTTCCCTGGCACGCGCCACCAGCACCGCCGGTGTCTGCGCGCTCACCGCCGTCGCATGCGCTGGGGCTGCAGTACCGAGCTCGCGCGGGCTTCGGCTTTTCTTTCTTAGTCCCGAGGCCACAGCGGCTGGAAATGCCCCGGCGTGTGCAAAATGTGCACCAGCCGACCTTCCTGACCCAGGACAGGATGCACGGTCAACCCGCCATTCGCATGTACCTCGATGGCTTGAATGCGCAGGCGAAAACGGGTCGCCAGCGAGACCCCGACTCCAGCGCCGTAAAGGTCGATTTCGCCATGCGGATCGACCACGCCGTCTTGAACCAGGCTATTCCGCAACAACTGAGCCTGTTGCTGAAGTTGCTGAGTCTGCGGCGTTTCGTCGTCCGGTCGCTCCGTGTTGCTGGCCAATTGAAGAACCGTTTCCAGCAGGCAATTCAGTCCTTGGCCACTGGCTTGTCCCACGTAGGCATTGAATCGCGCCAAAAATGCTTGGAGCGTGTCGCTCAACGGGCCGACAGACAAGGCAGGCAGCGATGCGCCCGCGAGTGCCTGTGAGGGCGCCTGGTGATGTGCCGCGGGCGGCCCTCCGATGGCGGCGGCGCTGTGCCGATCGGAGCCAGAAGTACTGGTGTGTTGCCAAGGATCGCTGACGATGTTTTCTTCGAAATGACGCCCCCAAAAGCCCGTGGGCATCTCTGATGGTCCCATGCTTTCGGCACCGCTGGTGTCACCCCAGTCCTGTGCGCCAATCGGTCGTGTGTCGCCGTGAGCAAAGTCCTGGGGAACATACTCTCCGATGTCCGGAAGGCCGTACAGTGCCTGCGAACCGCCTTGCCCGGAGGACGATGCACCGGCTGTGGACGATGCCGCGACCGCAGATGATGGAACAGTTCCGGGGCGCACCTGCACCGCTCCCTGGTATTCAAACCCGGATTCCGGAATCAGCATAACGTCACCGCCGAGCAAATTATTTAAGGTCGCGACCTCCCTTCTTCCTCTCCCTGCCCACTGCGCCGAATACGATCGATCAAGGATCCTCAGATGTGTCGGCCGACACGGCCCCGGCAGGAGTCCGCGTGCGTCGAGGGCGCGGATCAGCTCGGGGGGAGCCGGTTGGCTGCCGTGCTCCCAGCTCAAACCGACGATACTTCCAAAATCGGCCGCCGACAGGCGAGCGACGAAACTCGATGACGCTTCCGAAGTACCGGCAAATGAAGATCGTCCGGTGGCTTGATCCCACGGCGGCGGCCGAGCCGGTAGGGCGGCTGCCGGAGCGGATGACTGTTGCGACAGGCTTAAGGAAGACGGCATGCCTGCCCAAAAGTTCGCGAGGTCCCAACCGTCGGCGGGCAGCTGGCCAGCTTGGTCCACTTCCTGCCAGAGTTCCCCCGGATCGACAGCTTGCAATGGCGAATGGGCTGCCTGTTCCCCCATCTGCCAGGAGCCGACTGCGCCCGAAGCACCGTCCCCGAGGCTACTGTTGCCGGACTCACGTATCAGGCCGATAGGCGGCGTAGTCTCTGTTCGCTGGTTGGAACGAGCTGCATCATCGATGATATGTCCGCGTTCTGCCGTGGAACTGTGATGTGGAGGCCCGCGATCAGCTAATGTGTTTGAGTCACGATACTCACGAAGCGCTCGCAAGCCGGCTTTCAGGTCCCTCAGGTGGTGGGCACCCCGTGATACCCTACCGGCGTGGTCGACCAGCGAATCGTGATCGAGTGCAGTAATCGTTTGACTTGGCCCGAGAGAATTCGCCAAGTCACGCAAAGCGCGATTATACCGCCGGGCGGTCTTGCTGAGCCACCCTCGGTCCCCAGCAGCTGCCTGGATGGCCCGGTCGATGAGGCGCACGTCGTCCACAGAGACAACTAGACCATATGGCGTATCAGGCTCGCGATACCACCGAAGAACCATCAGCGCGGAAACCACATTCCCGTCTTTCGGAAAAAACGCTTTGACGAGAGCGACCAAGGAAACATGATCGAGTGCATCAATGGTTAGGCCTCGCGCCCCGAGACGATCGCCCAATCGACGAAGAGCGCGACCGTAAGTGCATCTTGTTCCTTCTTTCAGACGCTCGCACGCAACCTCGGCCCCGAGAGCCGAGCTGATGAGGTTCTGGTCGTTATCGGACAGATGAGGATAGTCAGGGTTTGAGCGCGGTGGGCGGCCCCCTGCGATGGGAGCAGCACCGCCTTGGCGCTCCTCGGCCAAGTGCTGCTCAGAGTCCTCGTGTGCGACCTGGTCTACCGCTCCTGGCGCGGCCGGCTCTGCCTGTTGTTGCAACATGGCGTCGTACGCCTGCAGCCAACCTGGATCGAATGGATCGAATGGATCGAAATTGTCTGGGTCCACGCCAATCTCCCGCGTCCGAAGCTAGATCGTCGCAAGTTCTCCACTTCAGCGCCAAAAGCGGGAGGGGGGGTGAATTGATCGGGATAGGGCGACAGTCCCGCACGATCGTGGGTAACAACTTTGATCCCTGGCAGCGCGTCAGCCAGCTGCGCTGGGGTGGCTCCATTCACCGACAGGCCCATATTCGCACAGACCGTAGAATTGCGGACCTACCAAAGCTGGGCGGCGGCGATCAGGGTGAGCACACTCCGTCTCGTCTTCTTCCTTGTCTTCTTCGTTATCTATAGCGCGACAAACAGGATGAGAAGTCTCACCCTGATTGCCGCCGCGCAGCTCTTATTCGGACGAAGAGGCAGAACTTGTCACTGGTCTCGCGGCGACGGTCAACGATGATCCGGCAGTGACCCGCGAGCATGAAAGCGACAACGCTGGCATACTTGCCTTCACCACCAAGGACTTCCAGACAAATGTCGAAGGCGCGGCACTGTTGAAAATCGGGTGCGGCCAAACGATGGAGGTCACGAACGGCAACGTCCAGCACAAGGTGCCAAAAGGCATCTATGAGATCTCCGCCGAGAATGGCGTGTCAATCACTGCTGGCAGCGCTGCGACGTCCGCAGACATCACCCTGACGGCTTCCTTTGGCCGTGTTCGCAAGGCCGTTGGTAGGAATCTTATGGGAGAGCGGCGCTCTCGGCCTATCGATGGAACAGGTCGCCGCTGTGATTCCACACTCCGTCACGCCGATCAGTTTGATGAGTGGAGCGCAACGCCACGACATGAAGCGATGGCGTCACCCGATCGATGCCGGTGTGCATATCGAGCGCCCTGCGGAATTGATCGCAGCGATCGCCAATCTCGACGCCGTGGTTGGGCCCGACAGCTTCGCCGTCCATATCGCCGGAGCACTCGGAGTTCCCGGCGTGGTTTTCGTGCCATGCGGTTATCCCTGGTATTGGGCCCAGGCTGGCGGAAAGCCACTGTGGTACCCGTCGTTCGAAGTCGTCGCGCAGGAACGGTTCGGCCATTGGTCTGAGGCGATCGAGCAAGGCGGGCGTAAACTGGAGGCACTGTTGCGCGCGTCACCGAGCGAATTGGGGTAGCGTGCTCCCTCGATCACATCTGGAAGGCCATTTAAAGACAAAGCGAGATGGCCCGTTTTTTGGGGCCCTCTGAAATGGACCCCGGTTTTGGGACCAGAGGCTAAGTTGGAAAAGGGCCGCTCCGTTTGATAGACGGAGGGCATGATGACGAAGAAGACACGACGGAAGATCGACGCGGCGTTGAAGGCAAAGATCGCGCTGGAAGCCGTGCGGGAGCAGGCGACGGTGGCCGATCTGGCCCAGCGCTATGAGGTTCACCCAAACCAGATCTATGCCTGGAAGAAGCAGCTGCTGGACCAGGCGGCCCGGGCTTTTGACGCGGGTGTCGGGCGCGAGAGCGAGGAAACGCGCGAACGCGAGATCGAGAAGCTGCACGCCAAGATTGGACAACTGACAGTCGAGCGCGATTTTTTAGCGCGGAGGTCCGGAAGATGAGCACGCCGGACCGTCGAGGAATGCTCGATCGCGCCGACCAGGCGCTGTCGATCCGCCGGCAATGCATGTTGCTTGGCATCGCCCGTTCTGGGGTCTACCGGCCGCCACGGCCGGCCAACGACAACGACCTTGCCCTGATGCAGCGGATCGACGAGCTGTTCACCGCCTGGCCATTCCTGGGCTCGCGGCGGATGACCGCGATGCTGAAGACTGAGGGGCTTCAGATCAATCGCAAGCGCGTGCAGCGGTTGATGCGCAAGATGGGCATCGCGGCGCTGGGACCGAAGCCGAACACGACAAAGCCGGCGCCGGGCCACAAGATCTATCCCTATCTGCTGCGCAACATGACGATCGACCGGCCGAACCAGGTATGGGCGGCCGACATCACGTATCTGCCCATCGGCCGCGGCTTTCTCTATCTCGTCGCCATCATCGACTGGGCGAGCCGTGCGGTTCTGGCGTGGCGGTTATCGAATACGATGGAGGTCTCGTTCTGCGTGACGGCTCTGGAAGAGGCGCTGGCGAAGTACGGCACGCCGGAGATTTTCAACACCGACCAGGGCAGCCAGTTCACCAGCGTGGCCTTCACCGGCGCGCTGGCGGCCGCAAAGATCAAGATCTCCATGGATGGCCGCGGTCGTTGGATGGACAACGTCTTCATCGAGCGGCTGTGGCGGTCTCTCAAGCATGAGGACATCTATCTCAAGGGCTATGCCGACGGCCGCGAGGCCAAGGCAGGGATCGCGAGCTGGATCGCCTTCTACAACGATCGTCGCCTTCATCAGTCCCTCGGCTATCGCACGCCGATGGCGGTCTGGCGCGAACGGATGCAGGCCGCGAAGGCTGTGGACATGGTGGACAACGCTGACGCGTTGACCACATGCCCACAGCAACAGCAGCAGACAGAATCTCTGGCTGCGTGATAGAAAGGGATCAGGAGCGATCAGTTTCCAACTAACAAGCCGGTTCAACCGGTCCCGCTTCGCGGGTCCATTTCACCTCAGTTAAGTTGGAAGGCGACCGCTCCGTCAACCGCCAATAGAAACGCCCGGCATTTTGCGCGGCGTTTCTATTTGGCGGGTACTATGCTGGATAGTAACTGGGAGATGATCAAAGGGGGCCCCGGCCATCACATAGAGCAGCTAACAGCTAGATGGAGCGGATGATGAAGAAGACGAGACGGAGTGTGCTCACCCTGATCGCCGCCGCCCAGCTTTGGTAGGTCCGCAATTCTACGGTCTGTGCGAATATGGGCCTGTTTGGAGGCACCCCAGCGCAGCTGTGGCTGACGCGCCGCCAGGGATCAAAGTTGTTACCCACGATCGTGCGGGACTGTCGCCCTATCCCGATCAATCACCCCCTCCCGTTTTTGGCGCTGAGGTGGAGAACTTGCGACGATCTAGCTTCGGACGCGGGAGATTGGCGTGGACCCAGACAATTTCGATCCATTCGATCCATTCGATCCAGGTTGGCTGCAGGCGTACGACGCCATGTTGCAACAACAGGCAGAGCCGGCCGCGCCAGGAGCGGTAGACCAGGTCGCGCACGAGGACTCTGAGCAGCACTTGGCCGAGGAGCACCAAGGCGGTGCTGCTCCCATCGCAGGGGGCCGCCCACCGCGCTCAAACCCTAACTATCCTCATCTGTCCGATAACGACGAGAACCTCATCAACTCGGCTCTTGAGGCCAAGGTTGGGCACAGGAAGCTGACAGAAGGAACAAAATACGTTTACGCTAACGCTCTTCGTAAATTGGGGAATCGCCTCGGGGAGCGGGGCCAAACGATTGGTGCACTCGATCATGATTCCCTGCTCGCTCACGCTAAAAATGTCTTTTCGAATGTCGGGCATGTTGCTTCCGCGTTGACGGTCCTTCGGAGGTATCGCGAGCCTGACACCCCACATAACAAACGTCGACGAATTGATGTCTCTGTGGGGGCTGCTCCCGTCGCAGGGGGGCCACCGCGTTCAAACCCTAACCATCCTCATCTGTCCGATAACGACCGGAACCTCATCCGCTTGGCTGTCGAGGCCGATGTTGCGTGCAAGCGTCTAACAGAAGGAACAGCACGCACTTACGCTAACGCTCTTCGTCAATTGGGCAATCATCTCGGGAAGCGAGGGCAAACTATTGATGCACTCGATCACAATTCCTTGGTCGCCTACGCAAACGAGTTTTTTCAGGATAACCCGTATGTGGTTCCCGGGTTGACGGTCCTTCGGAGGTATCGCGAGCCTGACACGCCATATGGTCCAGTTGTCTCTGTGGAAGACGAGATTCTCATCGACCGGGCCATCCAGGCAGCAGCTGCTAGGCGCCGAAAGTGGACCAGGGACACTGCCCGGCGGTATTATCGAGTTTTGCGCAACTTGGCGAAATCTCTCGGGCCAGGTCAAACGATCACTGCACTCGATCACGAATCCCTGATCGCTCACGCTAAGAAGTCAACTGAGCTGAGAGCCGCCTTGCAAGCGCTTCGTGAGTATCGCGGCTCAAACACATTAGCTGATCGCGGGCCTCCACATCACAGTTCCACAGCAGAACGCGGACATATCATCGATGATGCAACTCGTTCCAACCAGCGAACAGAGACTACGCCGCCTATCGGCCTGGATATGACGCGTGCGTCCGGCAACAGTAACCTCGGGGACGGTGTTTCGGGCGCAGTCGGCTCCTGGCAGATGGGGGAACAGGCAGCCCATTCGCCATTGCAAGCTGTCGATCCGGAGGAGCTCTGGCAGGAAGCGGACCAAGCTGGCCAGCTGCCCGCCGACAGTTGGGACCTCGCGAACTTTTGGGAAGGCATGCCGTCTTCCTTAAGCCTGTCGCAACAATCATCCGCTCCGGCAGCCGCCGTACCGGCTTGGCCGTCGCCGCGTGATTTCGGATATCTCCTTCCCCTGCAATTTGATCCCTCGCAATTCAATGGCCCGCAACCGGCCCCCGGCGTCCTGATCGAAGCACTGGACAGAGCAGGGCTCCTACCGAGGCCGTCGCAGTGGCCGACGAATTTGTCTATTAACACTCAGCCTTACACGGCATCGTTCGATAGCCGAGCGTGGGAGCCGGCCGTAAACAATCCGCTAGGCAGACAAGTTATTATTCAGCCGGTCCACGATCCTAGCGGATCCTCGGCCGGTCGAGCATCTCGTCAGCCGCTCACCGATATCGGGCCTCTCGTGCCCCCCGGAGGATGGGAGCGCCGCGAAAGCTGGCTCCCAAACTATGCCGAGCCGCAAGTGGCAAGTTGCGATCAGTCGCAGCATTGGCGCGAGGCGAACCAGATCGCGGCACAGGTACCTGCCGGCTGGAGCTCCGCGTGGCCATTGCCGTCCGCGCAGTCGGACCGCAATTTCCCTGAGCCGGCAGCTCTGCCCTCAGGAGCTACGTTGTCAGATCTCTTCCCCGGCGCTGGTTATCCGATGCCATTCACCCCGCAGCAACTGCGAGATCATGCTCATTTTGCGCCGGCGTTTCCGAGTACATCCTCCGCTGATCAGATCGGGGCGTTGGAAACCCCATCTTCCGACCCCAGCGGGCGGGTGCTCGGCGCTAGGGAGTGGCTGGGTGACCAACATATCCACCGGGACTACGAACTGCTGAGGCAGGACTTGCAGCAGAACAATCCGGACCTCGCCGCCCGGACGCGGCTCGTCGATCCCCTCATCGCCCACTATCATCTGCGGCTGGGGTCGGCGAGCGTGATGCTCGCCGCCTTCCAGCGCATTGTAAATGTCGGTGGTAACGATACAGCCGACTTCCTGTTCATGCCAGTGAGCGACGCCAGTGCTTCGGATCCTGCTCTCCGCGGCACCCACTGGTCGCTGCTGTTCGTTGATCGTCGCGATCGGACAAGTCCAGTTGCCTATCACTATGACTCTAACCAGGGACAAAACGACGGGCGTGCAGAAATGCTCGCACAACGGCTGCGTGCGCGTCGTGAGCCCGTCCGCATGACCCAGCAGGAGAACGAATTTGATTGCGGCGTCTTTGTCGTGGACGGCACGCGGGCGCTGGTTGGGCGATTGGCCCAAAGCCAGTGGCCAGCCCTGCGGCATCTCGACAACCTCCTCGTCGATCGGCCGGCATTACAGGAACGACTGAGGGGTGATGCCCCCTTGAGCCGACCGCCTCGTTGGCGGCGATGATGCACTGCTGGGAATCGATGATACCGCGGTGCCGAAGAAGGGCGAACGCTCGGTCGGTGTCGCAGCCCAATATGCATCGTCGCTTGGCAAGACGGCAAATTGCCAAACGTTGGTGTCGCTTGCGCGCGCCAATCTGGGTCGGAAGAGCGCGGCAACCTGGGTGTGAATGCTGATCGAAAAATGACCCCCATCGGCGTCATCGGGACCCCTTCAGGCCATTGATTTCATTGAATTGAAATGATGGGACCCCCACGCCGATCATGGTTGAGACCCCACGCCGAAACACATCTCGACCCACCTGTCGCACAGCGCCTCGTCAGAGAGATTGTGCATGTGCTTGAGGATGAACAGTCCGGCTACCAATCGTGTCGGCAACGGTGGCTGCCCCGGCCCGAGGCGACAGACCGAACTGAAGCGTCCCGCCAGGAAGTCCCAATCGATCTCCGCCGCCAGACGCACCAACGGATGGCGAAGGTTGATGATCTTCTCCAGAGATGGACGAAACAGATCGTCCTGACGATCGTCGCGCGGATGGCTCATGGGTTCTCCCCAACAGCGAATCTCGCCGTCAAAGGAATCACGAAGTCGCCAAATCCGGAATCCAAAAAAACGCAAGAAAACCAACACCTACCCACGGCTTTCTTGCCCAATCGAATACTTGCTCACGTCAAATCACAGCGACAGATCAATCGCTTCCGAATTCTTCACATGGCGTAATCGCGGCTGACGACTTCTTGAGGACACGAGGGTCGGTAGGATGGATGGCCTCAGAAAGAGTGAGCAGGTAACCGAACTAGGAGCCCGTCCAGATAGCTTTCTGGTTGGCGCATTTTGACACGAAATCCCGCTGATGCGGGCCTTGCGAGGTTAGCGAGCTTCACGAGGTTGTGGGCGGTGCAGATCATCGCCCATTCGGCACGCACGTTTGCCAGGCCCCGCAACAGGAACTGGCGGAAGCCGCGTGCCTGCTTGATCTGTCCGAACACCGCCTCCACGATCTGCTTTCTTAGCCGGTAGGGGGTGTCGAAGCCGCCATCGGCAATCTTTTTTCTCATCGCCTGTGTCAGCGGTCCGCCGACCTTGCCGTTGTCGGCGGTGGGGCGCTTGGCGCGTCCGATGGCGATGTAGCCGTCGATCCCGCGCTGCTCGAGGCTCGCAAGATTGGCCTCGCTCAGATAGCCGCTGTCGGCGGAAGCTTGTTGTGGCTTGTGGCCGAGATTGGCTTGGATGCCATCGACCAGCGGCACCAGTTGGCCATGGTCGCTCGTGCTCGGCGTCAGCCCGTGTGCAACGATGATCTGCGCTTTGCCATCGACGGCCGCCTGCGCGTTATAACCCTGGATGAAGCCGTCCTTGGTTTTGAGAATGCGGCTTTCAGGATCGGTGAAGTTGCGCTGTGCCTTTGCGGCAGGCTCGTCGGATGGCGGCGCGGCGGGCTTGCCGGTCTTCTTGCGCCCCTCAGCTTCGCGGCTCTTCTGCTTCTCGGCCTCGATGCGACGCTGCTCGTCGGCCGCGGCCTTGGCCTCCGCCTCCAGTTCAGCCTTGGCCGCAACGATCCTGGCGATCCGCTTCTGCTTGTCGGCGACCCAGTCGGGCAGTTCGTCGCCACGTTTGGTGCCGTGCAGCTTGTCGTCTTCGGCATCCGCGGCCTCGGCGGCGGCCAGCCAGCGATCGACCTCGGCCTGCAGTTCGGCTTGGCGCTTCTTCATGTGCCCATAGCTCATCGCCTTGTGTTTGGACGCATTCGCCCTGATCTTGGTGCCATCGAGCGCGACATGCCCAAGCCGTACCAGCCCAGCCTTCTCGGCGAGCTTCAACACCTGCACGAATAACCCGGCCAGCTGGTTGAGGTGCCGCTTGCGGAACTCGCAGATGGTGCGGAAGTCCGGCGCATCGAGGGCTGCGATCATCATGAAGTCGGTGCGCTCGATGCACGCCTTGGCGATGCGCCGGGAGGAGTAGATGCCGCTCGCATAGCCGTTGAGCAGCAGCGACACCATCAGGCGCGGATCGAACGGCGGCTGGCCGAGTGCACTCGTGTAGCTGCTGCTAATCTCAGTGAGGTCGAGGCTCTCCCGCACCAGTTCCACGATGAACCGTGACAAGTGGTCCCTTGGTACGAAATCCTGCACGCTGGGCGGCAGAAGCTGCGGCTGATCAATCTTCCAGAGGCGAAAATACTTGCTCATCGCCGCCAATAGAATCAGACCCCCATCCAATTGAACAGGGACTACTCGGACAGGCTCCTAGAATTAGTTCGAATTCAGCCCGCGGAACGCAGCAGCGGCTCCCGACGCGCGTTGGCAGGTGGCTCCTGCCGAACAACGATATCGTGCCAAAGCTTTGCGACGCTCGCTTGTGTTTCGGGCGCCAGGAAGCAATGACCTTCGTTATCCAAGTCGCAGAAGCGGACGCCTGGATCACCGCGCAGTTCAGCAAGAGTGGCGTTGATGGCGTCCAGGCCCGTCATTACCTGCTCGATACTCTGCAGTTTGCTGTTGTGCAAAATATCCATCAGTCGGAAACTCTTGACCGGCGGATCTCCGAAAGCAATGCCGGGTTCTCGGAACTCGAATAGCGTGCTGAGGGCGACAGGCATTCCCCTCAATCGGCCGAAGATCGCCGCCAATTCGTCCTCACTGCAGATAGCTGGATGAGTGGCGCGTGGGGGCGACGAAGCCGGAGCTTGCGGTGCCAAGCGGAGGCCGGCAATGACCTCATGTTCAATCCACCGTCGCACCTCAACTGGGGCGTTCCAAATCTGATCTGCGGTCAACGTAATTCCGATCATGGCGATGCTCCCACTTTCTGTTGAGCATAGGCGGTCGCCTGGCAACGGTGTTGATGTCAATCAATTGCGGAAAGCGATGACGGCGAAACGCGCGAGCACCCAATAGACTGATATCTCAGTTGACGCACAAAGGTAGCGGTCCCTGCGAAAGGAGTCACCTCGTCAACGTGAGGACGGGCGAGCTTTCGTGCCATCACAGGCGCGAAAGAAAGTAGTTCGGCGAGGTTGCATTTGATCCGGATCAAGTCCGCGCCCTGTGGGGCTGTTAGTCTCCAATCTACGTAACCCGACCCCACGGTTACGCCCCCCAAGTTGCCGCCGAGATCCAATCCCCCCTTGGGCTCGGCGGCTCATTTCTTCTGGGCCGATGAAGCTCGACCAACCCGAGTGAGTGGGCAACGGGAATGAGCCGATGCCAAAGTTTCAGTTCTTCGCCTGAGTGCATTAACATCGGCTGATGTCGGTTCGAGCCCACCTCACTTCTTCTGTGCTTTTCCCATCGGGGCGAATATCTGATTGGCGGGCGGCTGCTGATCGGTCGGTACGCCTATCGCTATAAAGCTGCGCTCCAGCGAGGTGTGGCAGGCATTGCAGCCGTCCGTCAGCCCACGCATGGAAGCGGCGAACTTGCGGCCGTCTCTCGTTTCGATCGCGTCTGCTATTGAGAGCAGAGGTTCTTCCATCGTGGTCACGTTGCTCACGGGAATGCCCGGGTAGAATACAGCAGCTTGGGCAAGGCTATTCGTCAACTGACGCAATTCGTACGCGGCCAGCTCCCAGTTCTTCGACTTGCCTGCGAACCACAGCTTCAAGTGCTGGAGCTGCGCCGCACTCATGATTTCGACCAGACGAGGCGCATACTGTCTGATGTTCGGCGAGGGCTCGAAGTCCGATTGGGCAGTTGCAGCTGTGCCCGCCAACGCCGAGATCGCTAAAGCCATCCAGAGATTCCGTAGAGTCATCCAGCCACCCTCCAAAAATCGGCCCTCATTGCTCCAGCGTCTTCAGGAAGGCCATGAAATCGCCGACCTGGTCGGAATCGAAACGAAACTCCGGCATCGCCGGATGCCCAGTGACGATGCCCTCGGCCAGGGCCTCTTGCAGCATCTCGATCAGATATCGTTCGTGTAGCGTCCTGAACGGGGGAGCGATCTTGAGTGGACTGGGACTGACCTTGTCGGTCGCGTGGCACTTGGCACAATACAGCAGTGCGAGCCGCCGTCCTTGCGCGATGCTCGAAGCCGTAGTTGGGCCTGCGAAGAGAAGTAAAGCCGCAGCGAGAACGGCGCCTGCTATGGCGCGTTCAGTTCGGAGAAGTATCCTCACGTCGTGCTCATCAGTGCGACATCAGGACAGGGACAGTCATACTGCGGAACATCTCCCGCGTAACGCCGCCGAACACTGTTTCCTGAAGCCGAGAATGTCCGTAGCCACCCATAACCAAGAGGTCGAGGCCTTCGTCCGCAGCGATCGACAGGATGCTCGACTGCAGATTGCCACGGTCGGACTGAAGCGAAATGGCTTTCGTCGGCAGGCCTTTCCGCGCGAGGTGTCTCGCGAGCCGTTCGGGCGACGCATCGGCCGGAATCTCGGATGCGTTGAGGCTGATGGTCGTCAGAGCATCTGCTTCGGTAATGAATGGCATCGCGTCTCGCAAAGCGCGAGCGGCGAGGCGACTGCCGTCCCAGCAGATGCCGATGCGTGACGCCTTAAACGCGCCACGGGAAGTGTACGGGATGAACAGCACCGGCCCACCCGCCTGCAAGAGGAGCTCCTGTGGGAGCTGGTTGTCGAACGTTTCCACGTCCGAATTCCCCTGTGATACGACCGTCAAATCATGGAGGCGCGCCGCCGCACCAACCCTCGAAATGGTCTCCGCGATAGATTCGCTCAGTGCGTATTTTCCATAGGCGATCTTCGCGTTCTTCGCTTCAACCTCGAAAATGCGCAATGCGGCGTCGGCCCGCTCCAGCGCGCGTTCGTACTCGAATTGCAGAGACGATGCGATGGCCGCTCCGCCTTCCGCAACAAATGGTACGTTCGTCGACGCATATCCGGTTGCAATTGCGTCCAGGTGTGCGCCGGCGGTCATCGCCAGGGAAACGGATGCGTCGATGGCGGGCCGGGGCGACCGCTCCGTAGGAATGTGTACCAGCAGGTCTTTGAACATGCGTGCCTCCCGCTCCGATGTCTGGATTCAAGAGCAGCACATGTCGCCGCTCAGCATCTTGACGCACGTCAAAGCGGGAGCGAACGCGCCGGACATCGTTTCGGCAACGAGGCGGGGGCTTTTGATCGGTCATCGATCGTCAACGCTCTCAAACCGCCGAGCCGTCCACTCGCGGGCCTTACGGGTTTGAGACGGCGAGGCGCTTGGCAATCTCCGCCGAGATGAGATAAGAAGCCGCGATAGCGAGTATCGTCGCAAGCATCGCCGCAGAAGGCGCGGTGAAGCCGAATAGTCCTCCCCATGGGCCGAGGGCAAGCCCCACACCGCCGATGAGTGCGCCAAGAGATGTGGCGATGAGGATGATGTGAGGGCGATTCGCGCGCCACGGTCTCCAGCGAGACCTGATCACGAAGATCACCAGGATTTGCGTGGATATTGATTCGACGAACCATCCGGTCTGAAACAGTGCCGCATCCGCTTCAAACAGCTTGAGAAGTACGGCGAAGGTAACCACGTCAAACAGGGAGGAGACCATGCCCATGACGATCGTGAAGCGAAGGATATTTGCCATGTTCCAGGCTTCCGGGCGGGCAACGTCCTCGCGGTCGACCTCATCGAAAGGGATGCCAATTTCGGAGCAATCGTAGATCAGGTTGTTCAACAGGATCTGCAATGGCAGCAACGGCAGAAATGGAAGCACGATCGAGGCCAGGGCCATCGAAAGCATGTTGCCAAAATTCGAGCTCGTTCCCATTCGAACATACTTCAGTATGTTGGCAAAGGTTCTGCGGCCTTCGCGCACACCAGCCGCAAGGACTGAAAGGTCGGGAGCCAGCAGGATCATGTCGGCGGCCGCGCGGGCGACTTCGGTAGCGCCCGTGACGGATATGCCCACGTGAGCTGCATGGATCGCTGGGGCATCGTTGACGCCGTCTCCCATAAAGCCGACCACGTGATCGCGATGGCGGAGTGCGGCAATGATCCGTCGCTTCTGATCAGGATCAATGCGGGCAAACAGATCGATGTCATCGACCTTGGCCACGAGCGCGGCGTCGGTGAATTCGGAGATCTCGGCGCCCGTCATGATACGATCCGTCTGAAGACCTACCGATCGCGCAACGTGCGAGACAACTGCTCCGTGGTCACCCGAGAGAATCTTTATCGTCACGCCGAGCGAGGTGAGGGCGTTGATGGCCGAAGCCGCATCCTGCTTCGGTGGATCGGCGAAAACACAGAACCCAATCATGGTCAAATCCGCCTCGTCGCCGACGGCAATTGTCTGCTGCCCGGGCGAAATGGATTTCACGGCGACGGCAAGAAGCCGGAAACCGTCGCGAGCATATCGATCCTGGATCTCTCCCATTTTCTGCTGCAAGGCGTCGTCGAGCGGATGGGCCAGACCGTCGATGTCTACGGCGTCGCAGCGGACCAGGATGGATTCCGGCGCCCCTTTTGCGATCAGCATCTGCGCGCCGTTCCGCGCTACCAGAACTGAGAGGCACCTTCGCTCGAAGTCGAACGGCACTTCCGAGAGCCGAACCCAGCCATCTATGCCGTCGCTCCTCGCTGATAGTATCGCCTCGTCGAGGGGACTTCTGACGCCGGCCTGGAAGGCGCTGTTGAGATAAGCGAGGCTCAGGACGCGATCGCTGGATCGCCCCTTGGGATCGACGTGCGCCTCGAGCGTGATTTTGGCCTCCGTCAGCGTACCGGTCTTGTCGACGCAAAGCGTGTCCATCGCACCCAGATCGTGAATCGCGGACAGTCGCTTGACGATGACCTTTCTGTCGGCCATGCGCAGCGCGCCGCGGGCGAGCGTCACCGTCATAACCATGGGCAATAGCTCGGGCGTCAAGCCCACAGCGAGTGCGACCGCGAACAGGAAGGACTCCATTGCGGGTCGTTGCGCGAAGAGACGAGCCATCAGGACAAAGAGAGTGAGAAACAGCGTTAGCCGAAGGATTAGCAGTCCAAGCTTCCGCACGCCCTGTTCAAGAGCTGTTGGTGGGGCATTGGCCGCCAGTGCCGCAGCGATCGCGCCAAAGCGCGTCTGACCTCCAGTCCTCACGACCAACATCTTCCCGCTTCCGCCCACGGTGCTCGTTCCGGCAAACAGCGCATTCGTAGCTTCCGCGGGCAATGCTGCTGGGCAGGGGGCATCCGTCTTGAGGGCCGGAAACGGCTCGCCCGTCATCAGAGCCTCGTTGACCTGCAATTCCTGGGCCTCAAGGACAATGCCGTCGGCTGGTATGAGATCGCCGATACGGAGCTTTACGACGTCTCCCGGGACGAGGGCGGTCACCGGTATCGCAACGTCCTTACCATCCCGGACGGCGTCGGCCTGAATTGCGACCGAATCCCGCAACGCCTCTGCCGTCAGCTCGGCGCGATGTTCCTGAATGATGTCCAGAGTGAGGGATAGAGACAGCACGGTTGCGATGATGGCGAAACTGCCAACGTCGCCGCTTACCCCGGATACGAGTGCGGCCGCCAGTAGCATTGCAATCAACGGATTCCAAAGGCGTTGGCCGAGCTTGCGCAGGACCGAACGGCTTTGAGAGGCGTCAGCACGGTTGGCTCCGAAGATCGCCAGGCGCCGGTCCGCTTCGGCCTGCGAAAGCCCTTCCGGACCGGAGCCGAGCGCATGGTAGAGGACGTCCTTTGGCGCTTGCCAGAACTCGGCAGGAGCCAAAGCCTTGGCCGCGTTGGGCTGCTCGATCATTGAAGGGCTCGCCGGTCTATTAGGTCACTTGGGCCAGGCGAAGGTAGGAGCCAGCTCGATCTTCGGGTTGATGCAGCTCAATTCGGTCTTGGACGACATGGATAGCTTGTGGGCGCCAAAGGAGTTCAATATGTCGCCTCCAGCATCCGTCGGCCGCATTCTCACAGCTTCCATTCTGATCAGGTCCCCGTGGAGCCTCCGATCAGTGAGAGACCCGTGCTAGCGCAGCAGTCGGGCTCTGATCCCGCCGTCGAGGCCATCGATCGAGTCTTCCACGCGGCGCTTGCGCGCATTACCGGAGGTCTCTCTCCGGCAGCCCTGGCCCTGGCTTTTGCCGACTGGCGGTGCATCTTCTGGCCTCGCCCGGAAAGCAGGCCAGTCTTGTCGGTCGGGCGATCCAGAACGCATTTGATCTTGTCGACGCCATGGTGCCGAGGCATGCAAGGTTCCAGCCTTGGTCCGTGATCAGGCCGCCGGAGAACGCCCGCCGTTTCACGGGTACGGATTGGGAGCTGCCTTCCTTCAATCTTCTTGCCCAGGCCTTCCTGCTGACCGAACAATGGTGGCATTCGACAACAACCGGTATTCATGGATTGGCGCATTCGAAAGCAACAATCGTGGACTTCACGCTGCGTCAATGTCTGGACACGGTGGCTCCCACGAATTTCGCCCTCTGCAATCCTGAAGTTCTTCGCAAGATCATGGAGACCGACGGCGGCAATTTCGTCTATGGCTGGCACAACTGGATCGAGGATTGCCAGGCTCTGCTCGCCGGTGCAAAGCTGAGGAGCGATCAGACCCACGTGGTGGGTAAGGACGTTGCGATCACACCCGGCAAAGTCGTCTATCGCAACGAATTGATCGAGCTCATCCAATATTCTCCGACGACGCCGACCGTGCGGCCCGAATCCGTTCTGATCGTGCCGGCCTGGATCATGAAGTACTACATTCTCGACCTGCTGCTTCTCGAAGATGAGCAGCCGAGCACGAGCGAGGAAGAGGAAGTCACGTCGTCGACCGTAGCCGCCTCGTACTCCGGGCGCGTGAGCATGATTTGGTCAATGACTGTGGTGGTTGCAGTCTTCATCTTTGGCGATGTTGTCTAGGAGCTCACATTGGTCGGCCAACTTGGCATATGTTTTGGAGATGCTGACCAAGACGCACAATCGCCTAGGCGACACATCACCGGCTCTCGACATGTCCCTGTAGATCTGAGCTAGTTCGCGATATTCTTTAGGTCTCAGCATGCCCATAGCTCCGCGACACATCGGCATTTCTCTAGCTCCGCGACCGCACCGCAACCATCAATGCGTATCAGTTGAAACTGCATCATATGGCCTACTAACTTTCGTAGGCGTACGCGACCTCCTATCTACCTATATTTAATTGCATCATGACCTCTCGCGGAGTGTCCTATGGTGAGACGAGGTCGGATCGGCAAATCGCTGCATGAACGGCTGACGGCAGTTGCGAAAGAGGCGCGGGACAAGGCGTCGCGGTTACCCCCGGGACCGGAGCGCAATAGCTTGCTCATCAAGGCCCAACAGGCAGAAGCAGCATCTCAGTTCGACGAATGGGCCAAATCTCCAAGCCAAGCGCCCAAGCCGTGACGCAACCCGCCTGCGCCCGCCCGTGGTGCGTTATCTGGAACCCGCAGCTACTCGTCATAGGCTCAGACAAACGTCTCTCAGCGGGCTCCGTAGATGGCAATCGCCCTCGGAGCGGCTCTCGCCATGGTCGCGATGCGGCGCGGCGGGACGCACCGTTGGGGCCGAACGTCATCACCAACCAGGCCGTCTGCTTTCTTCAGCAAGGCGGCCTCAAGCGGGGCACTGGCCCAAACTCCGGCCGTGACGAAATGATGCAGCTGTTCGCCGCTGCGGCCGCAGCCATCAATCTTTGCCCGGAAAAACGATGGATCGACGGAAGTAAGTCATCGATCCCTCGCGGCGCTCGATCTGGAGCCTGGGACGAAACATGTGCTGATCGCGTGGCGCAAGAAGGGAGGGCAGCGCTTCGCCTATGACACGGCTCAGATCGAAACTCTCTTCATCGAGTTCCCCGAGCTTCCAATTCCCACCGCCGATTGGGCAAAGTTAGACTGGACGAGGCTCGGTTTCCAGACCGGTAACCTAACCCTGTACTTCGCTTCGATTGCCGCAAGCGGCCGCATCGAGGTGAGATGGGGCAGAGACTTTCTCACTCTCTTGCGCATCGCCGCCGTGCCGAAATTTGCATCGATGCTCGTTTCACAGACCCGCTTGTCGACGATTTCCACACTGGCACCCTCGAGATCGACTGGACTTTCAGCGTGGATCTGCAGGCTTCCGCTATCCTCGCGTCGCGGACGACAGCGTCGCCCACCGATTGGCCCTTGGCTCAAAATCCGACGCAGAATTTGCTCCAAACGCCTGCAAACGGTGGTTGACTGATTGCGCGCTGGGTGAGTTCTGAAGGAGGGATCGACGATGACAGACAGTCCGCCGCGCAAAAAGCAAAAGCACGGCTCATCCGGTAGCTCTTCCGTCCAGCCAGAACCGGGCCCCCACGACGTTGATGCGGCACTAATTGCTCGCTTCGCGAATCAAGCCGAGGGCGGCTTCAACAGAGATTACGTGCTATGGATGAGGCGCCTCGCGCGAAACTTTAGCGAATGGCTTCGCAAGACTGAAAGGCCGCCACTGGCCGGTCGGTTGAGCCAGCTGGATGACGATTTGCGGGCCTATGCGATCAGGCTTCGCAAACCTGACCGACGACTTCTAAATTTAACGTTGGACCGCCTTCGAGCTGTCAGTGCCGGCGTGCGTCTTCCCGCCGGATTCAATGAGAGGTCTATCGCCCGCAGGAACTCTGCCCCACAGCACCAGCTCTTCGAAAGGGATGCGCAACTCAGCCGCGCTGGCCGCCACCCCATCAAAGCGATGTGTGCTGAGGATGAGAGGCTTATTTCCGGCTTTAGGATGGCACGCTTGCCCGTGCAACCAGCCACTGCCCGCAACTACGCTTCTGCTCTTTGCGGATTCAGTATTTGGCTCCAGGCGCAAAAAAAGAGGTCGATAGCTAGCCGCCTGTACGACAATACGCTGACCCAGGATGCTGAACACTATAAGAACCACGTGCTGCCGGCTGCGTTGGGGTACCTTCGAGAATTGTGCCGCAAGCAGGCGCAATCGAGCGCCGGGCCGGGCACTCAGTACATGGTTGTCGCGCCGGATGTGTCCACGAGCTATGAGCCGCGTCACGATGCTCAAGTTACCCCGGCCTCAGCTGTGCTTCGGCCATTATCGCCTGCCGGACGTGGGGAGCCATCCTCGGCGTACGGCGGCTCGGCGGCGCCTGGCGCATCGTCGGAGGCTGCGGCATCGCCAGTTGACTTCAGCTTGCTAGATGACTTCGCCTTCCGTGAGGGCGATCATGAACTGATCATGTCGTTTCTAGACGATGCGGCGGCCGAAAGCGCTCCGCAGCCCGGCGCGTCGCAGGTACCTCCCCCGTTTGTGGGCGGCATCGGCGATGCTTCGCCGCTGTGGGATCAAGCCATCGGACGATCTTCATTTGCCGGTACTTCGGAAGCGTCATCGAGTTTCGTCGCTCGCCTGTCGGCGGCCGATTTTGGAAGTATCGTCGGTTTGAGCTGGGAGCACGGCAGCCAACCGGCTCCCCCCGAGCTGATCCGCGCCCTCGACGCACGCGGACTCCTGCCGGGGCCGTGTCGGCCGACACATCTGAGGATCCTTGATCGATCGTATTCGGCGCAGTGGGCAGGGAGAGGAAGAAGGGAGGTCGCGACCTTAAATAATTTGCTCGGCGGTGACGTTATGCTGATTCCGGAATCCGGGTTTGAATACCAGGGAGCGGTGCAGGTGCGCCCCGGAACTGTTCCATCATCTGCGGTCGCGGCATCGTCCACAGCCGGTGCATCGTCCTCCGGGCAAGGCGGTTCGCAGGCACTGTACGGCCTTCCGGACATCGGAGAGTATGTTCCCCAGGACTTTGCTCACGGCGACACACGACCGATTGGCGCACAGGACTGGGGTGACACCAGCGGTGCCGAAAGCATGGGACCATCAGAGATGCCCACGGGCTTTTGGGGGCGTCATTTCGAAGAAAACATCGTCAGCGATCCTTGGCAACACACCAGTACTTCTGGCTCCGATCGGCACAGCGCCGCCGCCATCGGAGGGCCGCCCGCGGCACATCACCAGGCGCCCTCACAGGCACTCGCGGGCGCATCGCTGCCTGCCTTGTCTGTCGGCCCGTTGAGCGACACGCTCCAAGCATTTTTGGCGCGATTCAATGCCTACGTGGGACAAGCCAGTGGCCAAGGACTGAATTGCCTGCTGGAAACGGTTCTTCAATTGGCCAGCAACACGGAGCGACAGGACGACGAAACGCCGCAGACTCAGCAACTTCAGCAACAGGCTCAGTTGTTGCGGAATAGCCTGGTTCAAGACGGCACGGTCGATCCGCATGGCGAAATCGACCTTTACGGCGCTGGTGTCGGGGTCGTGCTGGCGACCAGTTTTGGCCTGCGCATTCAAGCCATCGAGGCACATGCGAATGGCGGGTGGACCGTGCATCCTGTCCTGGGTCAGGAAGGTCGACTGGTGCACATTTTGCACACGCCGGGGCATTTCCAGCCGCTGTGGCCTCGGCACTAAGAAAGAAAAGCCGAAGCCCGCGCGAGCTCGGTACTGCAGCCCCAGCGCATGCGACGGCGATGAGCGCGCAGACACCGGCGGTGCTTAAAGTCAGCAACGTGCTCGACAAGGTCGCCAAATCCGTGCAGGGCGCGATGAAGAACGATCTGCGCACCAGTCGGAGGCGATAACCGTCGTATTTCACTTCGTGGAGCCAATCGGGGCCGTCCGGAACAGGTGTGCCCTTGGTCGGCAGGCAAAACTCAAATGAACGCATCCGGGAAAAATAGGCATTCTCGGCTGAATTGGGAGTGGAACCTGCCGGGATGCCGCCTTAACCTTCGTTCATGTCGCGGTGCGGCGCTCAAGACTGAAGGACATGGGAGATGCGCTTGGGCTTGGCGGGTTGGGTATCACTATTAGTCGTCGTACTTCCATCCATTTGTTCTGAAGAAGCGATGGGAGGAGATCCGACGACTTTCGATTTCAACTATTTCGAGTCCTTGCCGCGAAAGGAGATTGTGAGCGCCGCGCAAACGTATCTGAACAGTCGCTTTCCTGCGGGTTCAGATCTTCAAGTTTTGCAGAAAGAGCTGGTTTCCGCTGGCGCGAGATGCGCGAGGGGAGTCGGGCGGCGCGGCGTGTACTACGAATGCGATTACGAAAGATGGGCTGGAGTGCCACTGGTCACAATTGAATGGAAGATAATATTGCGTCCAGATGCAGATGAGAAGAGGCTGCAAGAGATATCAGTAAACCGTGGACTGACGGGGCTTTAGAACGCGCTGTCCGCTTCCGTGACTTTCGGCGAAGTGGCAGCATCGCTCCAAGAAGTCGGCATTCGCTTCGGAGGAATGAAGTACCAAGGCCCGGCGAAGCAGGTAGCGGCTATGCTGCACAGCAGGAAACGGCTCATTTGTTTGATGCCGGTGCGACGTTAAACCTTTGCCGATGCTATGCGAGGTCCGGAGTTAAGCCAAGGCTCCGAAATTTCAGATGAATGTGTCCCTTAGCTGTGCGCTGGAGATGAATCAATTCGCCGCGCCTTGGCTCCGGGCGGCCTTGCGATTTATCATTTTCTCCGTAGCCTCAGCTACAGCAGTACAACGAACCCAAGAGGCCATCCATTGTGACAACTGGGCCGACACACCACTTGAACGATACGCTCCATGCCGAGGCGGAGCGTCTATTGACGGCCGCGAAAATTTGGAAGCTCGGGAACTTTGGATGGCTGAATGCATATGATGCCGATCCCGATCTCTTCGGACATGCGCAATGGCAAACAGACCCTCCAATCGACAATCCAATGATCTTCAATGCGCGCGGAACGCACAAAGCCGCGCAACCCGAGCCGCCGGAATGGCTGAAGACGATTGCTATCGCTGGCGCAGACTTTGAGGGATTGATGGAAGCCGCGCGAATGTCGATGGGGCTGTTATTACTGTCAATCGATGCAGCGAGGGGGAGGCATTTTGTCAACGACCCCTTTTTTGATCTTCACCGCATGAGCGCGCTGATTTATCTCGCGACCGCATCGGAGCGCCTACGCGAATTGTTCATTGCCGCCGCGTTCAGGCGGGGACAGGAGGACTATAATAGATCCAAGGGCACGGTTCACGGCGAGCCCCGCAGAAAGTTTTCATCACCCTTCATTGAGGCGGCCGACAAATTCACAAACAACGGATGTCTGTCGAAATTGATTGCTCTCGCTCCTGATATCGTCGAGATGCGCGACGAGAGGAATACTTTGGTCCATGAGATCGCTACTGAGATCGCGCAACGTGAGCGCCAATCTCATGCGGAACAAAGTGGACCACCTGCGCCGACTATCGAAAACTTCCAAAAGCTTCAATCTATCCAAGCTTCCTTTCGTGAGAGGTTCGCTAGAGAACGCGAAACCGTAATCAAAAATCTGTCCGATCGCTATTCTCTCTTGGTGCGTGTCAGCAACGAAATCTTCGAGTTCGAACATCACGTTCGCCGCCGACCATGAAACGTGCGCCGATCCGGGCCGGATTGCCGTGCTGGCGCGGTTTGCGGTGCGCTGGTGCGTTGAACCAGCAGGATCAACCGAGGTCGGTGGCGTAGCGCAAGACGAGGTTAAAGGTAATCGCGATGTGTAATCTTTATTCGATCACCACTAACCAGCCGCCATCCTCGCGCTCTTCCGCGTCGTCAACCGCTACGTCGGCAACTTACGCCGATGCCCGGCGTCTTCCCGGACCATCCCGCGCCCGTGATCCAACACAGAAGCCGGAAATGAAATGACGCTGATGCGGGGGGGGGGGCATGCCATCGCCGCCGCGCACAGGCGCCGCGCCGGTCACCAATATCCGCAACACTTCATCGCCGCACTGGCGCGGCTGGCTTAAGCCCGAAAACCGTCGTCTCGTGCCGTTCAACAGCTTCGCCGAATACGCGCCCGAGCCGAACCCGGCGACCAAAAAGAAGGACGTCGTCTGGTTTGCGCTGAATGACGACCGTCCGCTCACGGCGTTTGCGGGCATCTGGACTGAGTTCAAAGGCGAGCGTGGCACCAAGTCCAAGCCGATCCCTGCTCCGCACCTTGTCTATGGCTTCCTGACGACCGACGAGGAGCGGGACGTGTGGATGCGCGCGGCATGGGATGAGGCCAAGGCATCGCAACGACCGTTGCCGGATGATGTACTCAGGATTGTGATGCGCGGAGCGGATAAGGAAGATCGTACGGCGGCCTAATCGAAGGCAGCAGACGACGCCCAATACATATTACTTGTCTGCTCAGGGGAATATTGCGGGGGATCAATTGTTTGATCGCCCGGTTGTTTTTTATCGGAGCAGGCGCATAGTGCAGACTACGACATGGCGCTACGATCCCACCCATGGGCAGTGAACCGGTCTATCACAATCGTTGTGTTCGGCTTGCTGCGGTGGCGCTGCTCGCCTTCCTCCTTTTCAGAATGTGATCCGGGTGGACAGTCACGATGTCTTTTGATCAACCTCCTCGAACTTTCCCAATAGGTCGTAGAGGCTGATAAACAAGCCGACGCCGTCCTGCGCCTGCTTCTCCAGCAGCGCTGGCCATTTCGATTGTGCTTTCCGACTTCAAGTTTTGCCGTGATCGATGCGTAACCGCGCCACCTTCCATGAAAGGAAACCACTGACCGTGAACGACCTTGACTCTGGTGTCGTTCATTGCCCGACATTGGCTGATGAGTTTTTTAAGCTGTTTTTTATCCGCATCGGTCTTGAGTTTGTCCGAAAAGGTCACAGCGACGGCCGTGCACAGCAGGGCAAAGTCGTGCGTGATGATGATGTCCATGTGGACCGGGCTGAGCTTGACCGCTTGGGCGAGGTGATATCGCAAGGCCCACTCAACTGATGCGAACTGGTGGATGAACATCCCGATGGCGCGATAGGTGGCCTCGCGGGTGGCGTGTTCGTCCATCTGCTCCGGTGTGCTCAAATTGGTCTCCTGCGCCGGGCGCTGTCATCTCCGGCAAGGGAAGTTTTTCTGCAACATCACAACCACCGCCGCACCCAACGGGGAGTCGTGAAATTCGGGATAGCGCGCGAGCATATCCTTGAGCATTCCGACATGTTGCTCGACCGTCAGAACAATACCGGGAGGCGGACAGTATAGCTTTACCGTGCTAGCCGTGTTTGCCCAGTCAACACCTTGCGTCATCCCCTGCATGAAGGCTCGCCCGACTGGATTACCGGAGTCGTACAGGGCGAGCGCATCAGTGATGATGGCATCGGCCATCGATACTGACGTCGTCAACAAGAGCATCGCACCAGCCAGTGCACCCCTGATCATTGCATCCCCCCGCGAAGGGCCGCTCCGTAAAGCTTGGATATCATGCAACCGGAGCGATAGCGGAACAAGTGCACTTTCGACTCGCATTTTCAAGGCCGGATCAATCGCCGCCAAGGTTCTGGTATTGCGCGCGAAGATTGACGAGCCGTTCCTCCAACGAGGGCAAGCGCTCGTGTATGTCATTGGCTAGCCCGATCTATTCACGAGAGCACGGTCGTTCTTGACGTCTGACGGGGGTTGGCGGCTGGCGTGGGTGACCGTCCGGCCTTTTGTCACCGGGTTCTACATCAAGCTGTTTTGTACGCGTTGGAGGAGTGGGGCGGGTGAGCGGGCGCAGGCCCGGTCGGTTACGGGCCGAGCGGGAGCAGCGCGCCGGGCAAGCTGCGGAAGAGGTCGGCTTCGGGGCATGCCGCGGCGAACGCAAGGCGAATGCGGCTCGCGGTTTCGACGACCCGGGCTGCGATTTTCAAGAGACGAAGACGCAGCGTCGCGAACTCGGCAGTGGCCAATTCCCGGACTTTGGGAATGGCGCCGCGCACGGTAAGCATCAACCAATAAGCGGCGGTGTGGAGAACGAGACGGACCTGGTTGGCGAGCGCCGAACGGCAACTGGTGCGGTCGGAGGCGAGCTGCGTCTTATGCAGCTTGATCAGATTTTCGGCTTGGCCGCGCGCGCAATACAGGCTGTCGTAGATCCACTCGGCCGAGCCGACATCGAGGCTGGTGACGACGAAGCGGATGTCGAGGCCGAGCATCGTCGCCTCAATACGGGCGACAGTGCGCCGTTCGTGATCCCAGGACTTTGCCTTGTGGCGCGTCTCGGTATAGCCGCGCAGAACAGGCAGGTTCTCGATGGCGCGTCGCGTGCGAATGTCGTCGGCGACCTCGTCGACTTTTCTGGCGAGAGGCTTGGTACCGGACAGACCGAAGATGTAGTCGATGCCGTTGTTCTCGCACCACGTCATGGCCTCCGGCCGAGCATAGTGCCCGTCGCCACGGAACGTAATTCGCGTCTTGTGCCACCGCGTCCGGATATGCCGTATCAGGCGGCGCAGATGGGCACGCACCTCGACGCCGCCCGGCGTCTTGCCGGGCCGCAGCACGACCGCCACGGGCCGGCTCTTCTCCGTGTCGTAGACGTGGATCGGCAGGAAGCAGCGTTCGTCATAATGAGCGTTGAACAGCGAGAGCTGCTGATGGCCGTGGACGACATCGCAGGTATCATCGATGTCGAGCGTGACGGATGCCGGCTCGCGCGGGTAGCTATCCATCCATGCGTCGACCAAAGTGTAGGTCAGTCGGATCACGTCGCGCAGGCGCGGAGCATTCTCCAGGCGCGACAGCGTCGGTTGGGAACACAGATCGCGACCGCTGTCCGGCAGCCGTCCGCAGGCCAGCTTGAATGCGGGATCGGACCGCAGATGATCGAGGTCGTCGGCGTCCTCGTAGCCGCAGCAGATCGCGAACATGCGCGCGCGGAACATATCGACAAGGCTGTGCACGACCCGCGTCGGATCGCGCCGATCCGGGAACACCCGGGCCAAATTGTCGGCCAAACCGAGACGCCGCTCGGCCATCGCCAGAAGCATCACGCCCCCATTCGAGGTTAGGCGTCCACCATCGAAGGCAGCTGTGACTTTCTTGGCGTGAACGGCTGGAAACGAGAAGGGCAGAATCGTATCATCGGTCATGGCGGGCGTGGCGTTCGCGGTTGAGGTGATGGGGTTGGCTTCGCAACCGAATCCTACGCCGCATCAGCGCTTTACACCACGCTCGCCAGCCTCTCAGGCGCCCTCTCGCGGATAAGACGGGTTAGTTATTCAGGAAGTTGAGCATCGATCTCTCTTAGAAACTTCAAGAACTCAACCCCCGGTGCGGATCTTGCGCAATGCCTGAGGTCGGAGGAGGGGATCTCCATCGAGCACGCGCGTGGCACCTTGTTCAGACGACATCTCCAGGGAGGCGCCGCCGCCCAGCGAGCCCGGAACTTGCGGGCTTGAGCTCAGCTGGCTATCGCCTGACCTCGGTTGTCTCGTAGCCTGCATAACATTTTTGAATCGTTGGCCCGGATCGATTCATTTATTTAATTGGACGGTCGATTCGGCGGCTGCGATTCTAGCGCATGTCCGAACTCACCGTGCAATATCTCGTGCTCGAACGCCGCGATCCGGCCTGGAACATGGCGCGGTTCTATGTGCTCACGATCGAGCCGACCCTGTTTGGCGATACGGCATTGGTGCGCGAATGGGGCCGTCTCGGTGGACGCGGTCGACGGCGGCTCGATCTGTTCGATGGACACGTGCAGGCCGCCGAGGCCCTCGAGTCTTGGCTGGAGCGCAAGACCCGTCGTGGCTACGTCCAGCGGCATTCGCCATGCCTGGAGCGAACGTGCGACCCGGCGTGAGAGTCTGACTCAAATTGCATTGCTGTTTTTATGGCTGCGATGCGCCTTGTCATGAGTTGGACGGAGGCGAGGAAGAGCCAGGCAGTTGCGCTTTCGATGGTTCGCTCGAAGTCCTTGGCCAATCTGCGGTTGCGGCCGAGCCAGGCGAAGGTTCGTTCGACCACCCAGCGGCGCGGAAGCACCTCGAAGCCCTGTGCGGCATCGGAGCGCTTGATGATCTCGACAGTCCACCGGCCGATCTTTTCTAGCACCGCCTTGAGCTTTTCGCCGGCATAGCCGCCATCGGCGAAGACATGGCGCAGCCAGGGGAAGCGGTAGCGAATGCTGCACAGGACATCTGGCGCGCCATCGCGATCCTGGACGTCGGCAGCGTGAACGATCGCGCCGACCAGGAGCCCTTGGGTGTCGGTGACGATGTGGCGCTTTCGACCCTTGATCTTCTTTCCCGCGTCGTAGCCGCGAGGGCCGCCACCTTCGGTGGTCTTGACCGATTGGCTGTCGATCACACCAGCCGTCGGCGAGGCCTCCCGGCCGATCGCCTCGCGCGCCAGCATCAGGAGTGCGTGGTTGATCGATTGCCACAATCCGCTGTCGCGCCATTGGTAGAAATAGTACTGCACCGTGGTCATTGGTGGAAACAGAGTGGGCGGCAGCATGCGCCACGGCAACCCGCCGCGCAGCAGATAGAGCACTGCCTCGACGATGTCCCGATAGCTCCATTTCGGGCGCCGCCCGCGCTTGGCCCGCACAGGAAGCAACCTCTCCAGCACGACCCATTCCGCATCCGTCAAGTCGCTTGGCAAACGCAGCTCCTCTCGGGCAAACTGTGCCCGGGTGATATCAGTCCACATTCTCGATCCCTTTGATGCTTCGCAACACCAATGGAATCAGAACTCGCTGATATCACTCAACTTATTTTTCGGTCGGACACTCAGAAACGTTCTTCACGAACGACTCCGGAGGCGGTGGAGGGCGACGTCGACGGCCGATCGAGTGCCGGTGTCCGCAAAATCGCGTGCGGTCCATACCTTGCTCGGCTGAGTGTCTGTTCGAAAACATGTTGAGTCGAATGAATCGGTTGTGATTCAAGGTGAGCGGCCTGATTCGATGGGGACGCGCCGCCAATGTGGACTACCGAGAACCGTGCACGCTACGACCGCAGCCGGCTGCGCTATCCGAGCGACTTGACCGACGCGGAGTGGGCGCTGATCGCGCCTCGCATCCCGCCGGCCAAGCGCGGCGGCAACAAGCGTACGGTGGACCTGCGTGAGATTGCCAACGGGCTGATGTACATCCTGAGCACAGGTTGCCAGTGGCGCGCGATCCCCAAGGACCTGCCGCCGCGCTCGACGCTGTATGGCCACTTCGATCTGTGGAGCTGGAACGGCACGCTCGATAATATTCATCACACCCTCTATGTCGAATGTCGCGAAAGGGCCGAGCGCGAGGCTTCTCCCACCGCCGCCATCATCGATAGCCAGAGCGTGAAAAGCGCTGAAAAAGGGGGCCTCATGATCTCCATGGCTACGACGCGGGCAAGAAGATCAAGGGCAAGAAGCGGCACATTCTCGTCGACACGCAGGGCCTCTTGATGCACGCCATCGTGCATGCGGCGGACATCCAGGATCGCGACGGCGGCGTGCTCCTGATGGCAACGTTGTTCGGCCTCTATCCCTTTCTTCTGAAGCTCTACGCCGACGGCGGATATCAAGGGCCACATTTCCAGAAGGGGCTGCGTAGCGCTCTGAAGCGCGTGAACCTCGAAATCGTCAAACGCTCCGATCAGGCTCACCGTTTCGTCGTCTTGCCCAAACGCTGGATCGTCGAGCGTACCTTTGCCTGGCTCGGGCGATGCCGAAGACTGTCCAAAGATTGGGAGTGCTTCAATCACAGGGCGCTCGCCTTTCTCAAGCTTGCCTCCATCCGACTCATGCTGCGAAAGCTATGCAATCCAAGATAATCTTTCCGGACAGACTCTGAGGGTCATGGCTCATCCGATCGTATCTGGTTCGCTGTGCTGGCCATTTTACTGTCCACTTGTAAGAGATATGCATCAAAAATCTTACGACGTCATGTAAGAAATATGGATCAAACTCCTTACGACCGTTAGTTTCGGCGCCCGAAGATATCGGAGCCGCGAAGAACCTTGCGAGGTCCTCTTCTAGGAGGTTTTCTGGGGGGTTTACCCTGCATTGTCCCAACTGCAATCACGAGATCCGGCTGACGGAGTCACTGGCCGCTCCCCTCCTCGCTGAAATCCGTCAGCGCTTTCAACAACAGCTGGCCAGCAAAGATGCCGAGATGGAGCGTAAGACCGAGGCGCTGCGCCTAGAACGCGAACAGCTGGTCAAAGACCGCGAGCAAATCGAAGACCACGTCGCGAAGCGATTGGCCGCCGAACGCGCCCAGCTGGTCGCGACCGAAAACAAGAAGGCGCGGGAGGCGGCCGCGGCCGAGCTCCAGGCGAAGGAATCGGAAGCCGCTGAGCTGCGAGCAACCCTCCATACCAACAACGCGAAGCTTGCCGAGGCCCAAAAGCAGCAGGCCGAACTGATGCGGCAGCAGCGGGCGCTCGAGGAGGAAAAGCGCGAACTCGACCTGACGATAGAGAAGCGCGTTCATCCTCATGGGCTCGGATGCGCGTAGGGACTGTCCGCATCTTGACTTACAATGCAAATGCATTACATCAGTTCGGTACGACGAAACAAGGGAACCGGCAATGGCAAAGACGGCTGAGATCCTCGAAATCCCCGCGACCATCACCGAGCGCGGCCAGACGACCGTGCCCGCCGCCATCCGCAAGATGCTGGCGCTCGGCAAACGCGACCAGGTGGTGTTTCGTGGGCTGGCCGACGGCACCGTCGTGATCGCGAAAAAGCAAGCGCGTGCCGACGAAGGCGATCCCGTGATCGGTAAGTTTCTCGCATTCCTCACCCGTGACATGGCGACGGCGCCCGCGCGGATTCGGCCCGTGCCCAAATCGCTGGTCGCCCGCGGCAAGTCCCTCGTCAAGGGCGTCGAGGTCGATCTCGATGCGGCTCTGCCGAAAGATGATGCGTGAGCGACGACACCATCACGATCAGCGGGTGGACGATCTATGCGCATCCTCTCTTCCTCGACCAGCTCGAGGCAATGATCGAGGCTGTCGAGAAGGCGCGCAAGAAAGACCCCAGGGGCTACAAGAAGAAGCGCGCGACAAAGCTCCTCGCCGCGGTTCTCAAAGTGGCGCTCGAGGATATCCCCAGCGACCCCACGCGCGATGTCTATCGCCAGGGCGCCACGCTCGGCGAAGACTACAAGCACTGGTTCCGGGCAAAATTCCTGCAGCAGTTCCGTCTCTTCTTTCGCTACCAGCACTCGGCTGACGCCAAGATCATCGTCCTCGCATGGGTGAACGACGACTCGAGCCTGCGCGCCTATGAGAGTGCCACGACGCCTACGCCGTGTTTCGGAAAATGCTGACACGCGGCAACCCGCCCAACAGCTGGAAGGACCTCTTGGCCGCCGCCTCGGATCCCTCGGCGAAGCGCCGGCTCGCGCGATCCGCGCCTGAGGGCTAAACAGATCGTATTCCGCATCGGTCATCAACGTGCGATCGTATTCCTCATAGCGCGAACGATCGGTGCGGTTGATCAGGTCCAGAAGCTCCGGCGGGGCATAGCGCCCGTTCGTTCTTGCGCACCAGCTCGATGATCTGCGACCGCGGGAAGTCGCCGCCATATTCGACCTCCGCGCTGGATGAGCGCTGCTTGTCTGAGTGCCTCCCAAGCGTTTGCGACTCGATGCCGAATTGACTCAAACGGTGTCATTCGCGGCCGGGTCGAGCCAGTAGCAAGTCCGGCCAAGTCCGCTATGTCTACTGGGGGACAAAGACGAGGGCGAAGAGGAAAGCAAAGAGCTGACAGCCTTCACGCCCCACGACCTTCGGAGAACGGCTGCAACCATCGTGTGAGCTGGTCCCGGTTGTCTGAACAGAATCTCCGTATCGATAAGTGGAGCCTCTGCCGGGTTAGGCTGCCGTGCGGAGCGGCAGCGAGGTGAAGTAAGCTTGATCCGGTGTGCTGCCGTCAAGGCTCGAATGTGGGCGGCGGCAATTGTACAACAAGGCTTGAGAACGCCCACGGGACCGTATGCCGTGAGGTTCTATACCGGCTTCACCCTTGGGCAGGCCGCGAGGTTTTCGTCCATGCCGTGATCGACAAGGCGGACGGCGTTGTTTTCCGCTGCACGCTGGATGGATCGGAGACGCAGCGTTTTCTGGAGATCCCATCCTGGATGTTCGACCGCGCGGCATGTGCTCGCGGTGGCAGCCTAACGGCAGAGCCCTTTGTCAGCCTGGAAGCGCTCAACGCGTTGTCGGCGCTTCTCGATTCAGCGGTCAAGAGGACCGCATCATCATTGAATGAGCCGCTTTCCGGTGCATGCGGAGTCTCTCACGATCAGAATCGGGGAGAGGCTCATGGCAAGCAGGACGGCGATATCGGCGAAGCCGGTTCGGCGCAACCGGCGGTTCGGCATGCATCAGATGGACCTGTTCGCGGGTGGCATCGCGCACAGCGCCGTCGGGGTTCCAGAGTGGCGGGAGCTGCCGAAGGAGGCGCAGGATGCGCTGGTGAACTTGATGACGCAGCTGGTGCTGGACCATGCGCGGCTGAGCGCAACGCTCGCGAAGAGGGAAGACAGTCATGATCAGTGACAAGGTCCGCCCTCACCACCTTGAGCGCAAGGCGATCCTCTATGTGCGCCAGTCCTCCGCCCATCAGGTGCTGCACAATCGTGAGAGCAGCGCGTTGCAATACGCGATGCGCGACCGATTGACGGCGCTGGGGTGGTCCGAGATCGAGGTGATCGACGATGACCTTGGGCGCTCCGCTGCCGGCGGCGTCCAGCGCACGGGCTTCGAGCGGATGGTGGCCGAAGTTTGCCTCGGCAAGGTCGGCGCAGTCTGTGCGCGGGAGGTCTCGCGCTTCGCCCGCAATAGCCGGGATTGGCAACAGCTGATCGAGATGTGTCGCGTCGTCGACACGGTGCTGGTTGACCAGGAAACTGTCTATGCTCCGCGGCATGGCAACGACCGACTGCTTCTGGGGCTGAAGGGTAGCCTCAACGAGTATGAGCTGGACCTTTTGCGACAACGCTCGCTCTCGGCACGCTACGAGAAGGCCCGCCGCGGCGAACTGATTGCGGCCACGCCCGTCGGGTTTGTGAAGGTCGGTGATCGCTACGAGAAGGATCCGGACCGGCGTGTGCAGGACGCCATTACGCTCGTCTTCGACAAGATCGAGGAACTCGGGACCGCGCGGCAGGCGCTGCTATGGTTCCATGAGCACGGCCTCGACCTACCGGTGAAGCAGCCGAACGGCGACACAGCCTGGCGGCGGCCCAGCTACGCGACCCTCCACAGGATGGTCGAGAACCCGGTCTACGGCGGAGCCTACGCCTATGGTAGAACAGCCGTAGCGACGGGGTACGGCGTCCATGGCGCAGGCGTGAAGATCCGCCGGAGGGCACGCGCGGAGTGGCTCGCCCTCAAGCCGGACGCCCACGAAGGCTATGTGAACTGGGAGAGGTTCGAAGCGATCCGTACAATGGTCTCCAGTAACGTGCCCACGAGCCGGCATCATGGCGCGCCCAAGCATGGCGAGGCGCTGCTCGCTGGGCTCATCCGCTGCCGGCGTTGTGGCCGCAAGCTGACGCTGCGCTACAGCGGTATGAAGCATCACATCCCCCGTTACAGCTGCTCGCGCGGCTGGATGGACAACGGCGAACCGCGCTGCATCGCGTTCGGAGGCTTGCGCGTCGATGATGCGATCGAAGAGGCACTGCTCGGCGTTGTCGGGCCCGGCGCCGTTGCGGCGGCTACGGCCGCCGCAGCCCAGGCCACACATCAGAGGGATCAAGTTCGCGAAGCGCTCGGCCGTGATCTCGAAGCGGCCCGTTACGCCGCCGATCGCGCCTTCCGGCAATATGACACGGCGGATCCGGCAAATCGTCTGGTTGCCGCGGAGCTTGAGGCGCGCTGGAATCGCTCGCTTGCCCGCGTCGCCGAGGTAGAGAGCAAGATTGCCGCGCATGATGCGGCGACCGCACCGACAGCGATCGATCCAACGCTGCTCAGCGTACTGGCCTCAAACCTCAAGTCAGTCTGGTCAGGGCCGACCACCGATGCGCGGCTGAAGAAGCGCATCGTCCGTACGCTGATTCACGAGGTCATTGCCGATATCGATGACGAAGCGTCCGAGATCGTTCTCGTCGTGCATTGGGCGGGCGGCGCTCACAGCGAGATGCGGCTGCCGAAGCGTCGACGTGGGCAGCGTAACAGCACCTCCGACGACATCATCGCAGCCGTCCGGCAACTGGTGCTGATCGCCAGCGACGACCTGATTGCGGGCTTGCTCAACCGCAACGGCCTTAGGACAGGCAACGGCAACCGCTGGACCCGCGAGCGCGTCACAACCACACGATCTTATCATCGGATACTCGTCTTCCGGCGGGCCGAGGATAGCGTCGAGCCATGGCTCAATCTCTCCGACGCCGCCAGGCTTCTCAAGGTCGCATCCAAGACGCTGCGCTTGGCCGCAGAAGCTGGTCAGATCGAAGCCGTCCACCCTCTACCGGATGGGCCATGGATCTTCGCGCGCGCGGCTTTGACCACGGATGCCGCCACATCCATCACCGAACGAGCGCGGCAGAACCCAAGATACCCCGCAGGATCGCATCCCGATCAGCAAAGTCTCTTCTCTTCAACAACATAGACAAATGGGTGTTCTGATGCGCGGTTGTAAAAGTCGAGGTATCGGCCGATCGAGGCGCGGGCGTCGGACACGCTGTCGTAGGCCCGCAAGTAAACCTCCTCATATTTGACGCTGCGCCACAGCCGCTCGACGAGCACATTGTCCCGCCAGGCTCCTTTACCGTCCATGCTGATGGCGATGCCGTTGCTGGCGAGCGCGCCGGTGAAGGCCGAGCCGGTGAACTGCGAGCCCTGATCCGTGTTGAAGATTTCAGGCCTGCCGTGACGCGCCAAAGCGTCCTCCAGCGTCTCGACGCAGAACGCCGCCTCCATGGTGATCGAGAGCCGCCACGACAGAACCCGGCGGGTCGCCCAGTCCAGCACGACAGCGAGATAGACGAAGCCGCGCGCCATCGGGAATGGAGTAAGAAGCGCATAAGCGCTTCTCCTCCCCGAACCGTACGGGCACCTTTCAGCGCATACGGCTCTCCGTTCAAGTCTGGCCCATGGCCATTGCGACATCCTGATATCGCGAGCTTGTGCTGCATTTCACTGATTATCAAAGGTCTTCACCTCATTAGGTCAGATCACGTGCACTCCAAGCAACTCAAACTGCTCCCCTTCGCCATGTGACCGGCTTTCCCGGCCTCGGACTACTACGGGAGCTCTGCCAGCATGACGGACATCGGGGTCAACTCCCTTGCCATTCCGCTCATGCCTTCCCTCGTTCATATGTTGGACTACCAGCGCATCGGTGAGGTTGCCGGTCGCAGTCTTTTCCCTTGCTTGCTGCAAGTCGATGCCGTTGCCTCAGGTTTGGCTGTGTTCTCCCCTCGGCCCACGCAAGACGCCCTACATCTACGCTCGCGTTCGGGTGTCTCCGGCTACATATCCTTCGACACCATTCAGCATTCCGCCTGTTAAACCGTGTAGGCGGAGGCGACATTTCAGCCCACAGACGCGGATGAACCGGTTCGTGTTCCTCAACCTTCCGATACTCAGCCTCGGGAACCATCTCGGCGTAACGGTTTCGCCTCAATCCCCTTTACCTGCGGGCTACGTCACCCTGCCAGTTGACAGCAGGTCACCGCCGCTTGGGCTCATGCTTCCTCACAGCAGGAAGCAGGCTCGTCAAATTCCTCCTTTCTCAATGCATTCCAAACATACGCTTCCCCGATTCCTCAGGGCGAGGCGCACTGTAGGTGATGTCCATGGCCCAGACCTGGTTCGGACGCGTGATCTCCATGCCGCGCAGCAGGTAGGGATAGATCTTGTGGCCGGGCTCGGGCTGGGTGGTGCGCGGACGCCGGTACAGCGCCTCTATCCCCATCCGCCGCATCAGCGTTTTGACATGCCGGCGGCCGATCTTGCACCCCTCGGCAGCCAGCAGGCCTCGCAACATACGCGAACCGGCGAAAGGAAACTCCAGATGCAGCCGGTCAAGCCGTTGCATCAGCGCGAGGTCGTCGGGCGACACCGGACGCGGCAGATAATAGACGCTGCCGCGGCTGATGTTCAGAGCTTCCGCCTGCTTGCTGATCGGCAGATCGTGGTCACGGTCGATCATCGCTTTGCGCTCAGCAATCCCGCCTTGGTGAGCGCTCCTTCTAAAAAAAACTATGCGCGGCGCTGCGCTCCCCCTGTGGGATAGAAACGGGCCGGCGCTAGATTGCCGACCGGAAGGGAGCGGCCGATACGATTTTGGTGGCACGTAACCCCGTTAAAAAACCTGGTCCATGGGTTGTTGCGCACTTGAGAGTGGTGACGCCATCCGGCGATCCCGTTTAGGAATCTGACCAATAGCCCAGCCCAGCCTTCCGCCGCCGTCAGCAGGAGGATTGGATATATGACCCCCAAAAGATCGAAGTCGAGGAACGGTGGTAAGATGCCGATGGTGCACCCGAACGCGGGTGCCATCGACGTCGGAGCGACTATGCACATGGCTGCTGTGAGGGCAGATCGCGCACCGGAGCCAGTCCGCAGCTTCGGTACCTTCACGACCGATCTGCATCGGCTGGTCGACTGGTTTACTGAATGCGGCGTCGAGACCGTCGTCATGGAATCGACCAGCGTCTACTGGATTCCGATTTTCGAGCTTCTCGATGCCCGGGGATTTACCGTGTTTCTTGTCAACGCGCGCGATGCCAAGCACGTGCCGGGGCGCAAGACCGATGTCAGCGATGCGCAATGGCTGCAGCGGCTCCATTCATTCGGGTTGCTGCGGGCCAGCTTTCGGCCCAAAGGGAAGATTGCCGAGCTGCGAGCCTACGTGCGTCAGCGCGAGCGTCTGCTGGAGTACGCGGCCTCACACATCCAGCATATGCAGAAGGCCTTGACGGAGATGAATCTTCAGCTGCACCACGTTGTCGCCGACATCACCGGCGCGACCGGCCTGCGTATCATACGCGCGATCCTTGCCGGCGAGCGCGATCCGGAGGCGCTGGCGTGCTTGCGCCATTACAATTGCCACTCCAGCGCCGAGACGATCGCGAAGGCGCTCACCGGAAGCTATCGCGCCGAGCATCTGTTTGCGCTCGAGCAGGCACCTGCGCTTTACGACGCCTACCACGAGAAGGCATCTGCCTGCGACGCCCGGATCGAAGCCGTGTTGAAGGAACTGAGCATCCATCGCGGTCATGGCCATGGATCAGCGCCGCGGGCCTCGCGGCGTCGGAACCGAACCGATCAGGCGAACGCTCTAGCTTTCGACGTCCGCGAGGCGCTGTTCGCGTTGCTCGGAAAGGACATCACCACGATCGACGGCCTCGGTCCTTACCTCTCGCTGAAGCTGATCGCTGAATGCGGCGACGACCTCTCCTCGTGGCCAAGTGCAAAGCATTTTACCTCCTGGCTGGGACTGGCGCCGAGTAACAAGGTCTCCGGCGGCAAAATGCTCTCGTCCCGAACGCACCGATCCGGCGGCCGGGCGACGGCACTTCTGCGCCTTGCTGCCGTGACCGTGGGTCGTACGGACACCGCGCTCGGCGCCTTTTATAGACGGCTGTCAGCGCGCATCGGCAAGGCCAAGGCCGTGACCGCCACGGCCCGCAAGATCGCAGTCCTGTTCTGCAATGCTGTGCGATACGGAATGGACTATGTCGATCCCGGGGCCTCGTCCTACGAGACGCGTTACCGAACGCGAGTAGTCAACAATTTGCATCGGCGTGCCAAGGCATTCGGCTTTGTTCTCCAGCCCTTGGAGCCGAAAGTCGGTGCTGCCGTTTCTTAGGAATCGTTCTCCAGCGTCAACTCGCCGATCTTGGCGTGCAGCGACTTCACGTCGATGGTGGGCTCGGCGAGCCGGCTCCCGCTGCCCGGACCGAACACATCTGCGGCGCCGGCCCTCGAGCTGCGCCTTCCACGATGTGATCTGATTGGGGTGAACGTCGAACTGCTCCGCCAGTTGCGCCAGCGTGCGGTCACCCTTGACGGCGGCCAGCGCCACCTTCGCCTTGAAAGCCGCAGTGTGGTTCCGCCGTACTCGTCTGCTCATCGTCTCTCCTGATTCGCGGGGCAATCTTGCCCGCCGTCAGGCAGAAACTCCACTTATCGCCCTGTTCAGATTTGCGGGGCCGGCTCAAGCACAGCGAGCCCGCTGCGCGTCACGATTGCCTGTACCACCTTCCGCGGGATGCACGATCATCTTGACGCCCCCCGAGCGAGTGCAGGAATAATCACCCTAGGCAGCCCGTCGATACCACAAGCCAAGCATCGGCCGTTCTGGCCAATCTAGACCGAACGTTGTCGAGATGTCCATCAACATGCAGTCTGGGCGCCTGAATCGCGAAGATCGCAGAAGGCAAGGCGTTCGCGATCTGGCGCGTTGATTCCCAGTATTTCGAACAGGATGGCGAAAGCGCGCTCCGCTTCATGTGGTGCTGTCCAGCTCTCCCCGGCATTGGCAACCATAAGCGCCAAATCGACGTAGCGGTCTGCGCCGCACCTGTGGAACTCGTCGGCTTCATGTAGAAGTGCGGACATCCGTGTCTGCAACTCTGCAACCAGCCACAGTAGAAGGTCCTAAATGACCATGATAGGCTCGAGCGCAATATGTTTGAACCGTTTGGAAAAGCTCCGAGGCCGAATGATGCCGGGGCAGACGGAAACGCTCACCGAGCGATCCAGGCCTGCCTCTGACCCCGCCACGTGGGGTTAACCTCCTTTAGCCGGTTCGCCGCGCGCTCAGCGTCCAAACTGGCTGCTTCGCCATGACGCTGTTTGATCTCCTCCATGAGCCTTGCCATCTCTTCGACGCGCTTTATTGTCATTCCGGTCCGCGGCGCCGCTGGAGACGCCCCTTCAACCGCCTTTTGGAATGCCTTTGTTGGCCCTTTTAGTTCTGTGATGGCCTCGCGAAGGACCTCAAGCTGGTCGCTCAAGCTAACCGCCTGGAATGTTTCCTTTTCAGTGTCCGAAATTTTGAGAAGATTCGGTGCAATGTCCTGAGTTACTGACTCGCTGAGTGGCGCAAAGAATGGAAAACTCAACCAAGAGAACCAATTTGGGTTGGTGTTTGACATCGATATCCTCTCCACCTATCGCCTTCACGCTGCACGAGGTTGGCAAATCGATCGAGCGGAAGGGCGTGATGCTGCAGGGTTGCATCGCGACGCGCTAACCAGAAAAACATGGCTTGCGGCAGGGGCCTTTGGCTGGGCGCAAGCTCAAGCAATCTCACCACCATCTGTGAGTGGCCCCTTTATTGCAGGGTTGTGCGGCAAGGCGCGGAGCGATTCCCGCCGAGGCAAATTTAATGGCTTCTCGATCTTAGGAACTGAAAAAGGAGATGATTATGCCACAGCTCAACACGAGCAACGAGGTGATAACCCGACGTGCTGACAACTGGGTGGAAGTTCGAGCCCACCAGCGAGGTCCGAGCATGAATGACAAGACTGCCGATTTGGCTAAGGAGTCACTGATCATCGCTCCCTTAGATCTTGACGCGATTATCATCGACAACCATGGCGAGATTTCAATCACCCATACCAACTTGCAAAAGGCTCTGATGACCTCCTTTCTGGCGACGCCAACATGCCACGAAGCCAATATTGGGTGGCGCGGAAGATTCCCGCTCTCAAGTTGCCGGTAGGCAACTCGTCGGGGTGCCGTCGTGAGGTTGGTAGGAATTTACGTTGGCGTAGTCTCCGGGGTGTTCAACCTCGAAACGCCCAGCGCTAGCTTCTGGGAACGTTTGTCCCGGTCGGGTTGGCCATGCCGCGCGATTGAACACCCCCGACGGCGCTACGGCCGAATGGAAGAGCAAGACGTTGAAGGCCTATGAGCACCGCGCTATCACAGCGGATGCGGTGATCGCCGCCACCTATCCGGCTGCGACCAGCACGCGGCGAGTTCGACGGGCTCTGACGGCGCTGTTTCGTGGTCTGGTGAGCAAGGATACGGCGAGCCGAACCTGGCGCAAGGTAAAGACCGACTGGGAACGCCCGCTCGCTCGCCGACGAGCCGATCGTACGGCTCATCCTCGATGGAACGGTGGTTCGCGTCAGGCTCGACCGCAAAGCCACTGCGATTTCGCTGTTTGTCGTCTTGAGGGTGCGCGCCGACGGACAAAAGTTCTGCTCGCGATCAGGAACATGGGCGATGAAAGCGCTGAGATCTGGCGCAGTGTGCTCGACGATCTCACCAGGCGCGGTTCAGCGGCCGGAGCGCCTCATCGTCGATTGCTGCCCTCCGCCGACACGGCAGCGATGTTGTTCTGGGCCTTGCTATCCTCCGGCCAGATCAACATACGCAAAGTCGACGGCTAGAAAATGCTCGCCGAAAAACCCATCGCCCAGTCGATCGACCTCGCTGCCTGACAAGCTATGCGTCAAATTTCCCGGGGGCTGCCACCGCCAATTCCAAACACTTTTCTGACGGCACCCCTGGTCAGCGTCTTCGGAGACTAAACTTGAGCGGACAATCAGAGATTCTGAGCGCGATCGATCCGCGCGTATTTGAGCTTTTTCTGCTACCTACCGAGAAATGTAACTTTAGATGCACCTACTGTTATGAGAACTTCTCGATAGGCAAAATGAAGAAGCCCGTAATTGACGGAATAAAGGCCCTACTCACGAGAAAGGCACAAAGGATAGAATTGTTGAAGGTGAGCTGGTTTGGTGGCGAGCCGCTTCTTGCTCCGGAAATCATCGAAGAAATCTCGCATCACATCACATCACTTACTCGAATTTCAACCAATTTTCAGTATTGTGGGAGCATGACTACAAATGGATATCTACTCGAACCGTTAGTGTTGAGACGACTCGTAGACATCGGGATCACTGGCTTCCAAATATCCCTCGATGGTGACGAAGATGCGCACAATTCAAGACGAAAAATGCTGAATGGGTGCAACAGCTTCGGCCAAATCTGGCAAAATCTCATGTCCATTCGCGAATCCGAATGCAACGTAGATGTCTTGCTAAGGATTCATCTTACGCCAGATAATCTAGTATCAGCGGAGATGCTGCTCGAAAAGATTCTCTCGGAATTTGGCAACGACAGGAGGTTTACGGTCTTCCTAAAGCCAATCGCGAAATTGGGTGGCGTGAATGACTCATCAACTGCTGTCATTGCCGACAAAAACCAATCGGAAGTTGTTCGACAGCTTGGACGAATGGTCGCAAAACATATGCATGTGTTAAATTGTTCGCGGAAGCTTGAAGATAGGATTTGCTCCGCTTCAAAGCTAAACTCTTTGGTTGTTCGGGCAGATGGCTCCCTCGCGAAGTGCACCATAGCGCTATATGATGCTCGCAACAATATCGGTCAGATAAGACAGGACGGCACCTTGCACCTGAGGCGTGAGCATCTCTTGCCGTGGCTACAGGGACTACAGTCGCTTGATGCCGGGCACCTAGCCTGTCCGTACCGCGCACTTGCAATGTCATAGCCAAAAGAGCAGCTTTTGTGTGCTTCTCGCCAAAAACGTGTAAGTGAAGGACGATTGCCTTGACGCGGGCAGTGCGGTTAGTCCTCCGTTCTTTAATCGCGGGCACGGTGTCAGCCCTGATAGACAAAAGTGATCCGCTACCGGGTTCATGGTTCTTTCAGCGGTGATCTCTCTATGCAGGAGCGCCGCATGATAGCGTTCAGAGGTGGAGTGCATCGGCAAAGGCAAGGCCCGGGCACCTTACGAGTTAATGGCAAAGTCTCGATTGCCACGCCTGCCACCGCGCCCAAAGGCGGGCAGTTTGTGCTGCATGCCAAGGCCCTGCACGGCAATCCCTATGACGGCCACACGCTCGGTCCCGTCATCGCCGACCTCGAAAAGCTCACAGGTGTTGCAGCGCGCCGCATCCACGGCGACAAGGGCTACCGCGGCCACAACTATCCCGACCGGTTCAAGGTCTGGATCAGCTCTATGACGTGAAGCTGACGGTTCGGAAAGGCCGCGGTGAGGCTGTTCATGAAATCGAGAAACTCGACGCGGCGACGGCGTTTTGAATGCCTTGCGATGATCTTTCCGGTGGCGACTTCGAGCGCTGCAAACAATGTTGTGGTGCCATGCCGCTTGTAATCGTGGCTCTGGCCGGTCAAGGCGCGGCCATTGGGCAACTTCAGATAACCCTGCGCTCGCTCCAAAGCCTGGATCGAAGGCTTCTCGTCCACGCAGAGCACAATAGCCTTCGCCGGCGGGGCGACGTAAAGGCCAACAACATCGGCGGCTTTGGCCGTAAAGTTCGGGTCGTTGCTCTCGCACCAGGACTTGCGAGCTGCGAGGTCAAGCTTGTGGCTGCGCAGGAAGCGCCGGACATATTGGACGTCAACATCGCCCAGCGCCTCGGCCAGCAGAGGACCGGTCCAGCGCGCAAACCCTTGCGGGGGCGGCTTATCCAGCAGCTTCAGAATCCGCTTGTCGGTCGTCTTCGTATAGATCGGCTGCTTGCCAGGCCGCGGCTTATCTCGCAGCCCTTCAAGGCCATGGTCGGCATAGCGATGCCGCCAAAGGCTGACAACCCGCGGCTGGACCCCAACTTCCTTGGCGATCGAGCGGGTGCTGCGCCCGGCCGCCGCCAATAGAACTATCCGTGCCCGCTTCAAATCGCGCTGCAATGTCACCGGTGAGCGACAACACGCCTCAAGCACCTTGCGATCTTTCCTCGAAAGGTGGACTTCTCTTGCTTCGGGTATCATCCATATCTTGAATCACGACTCACGATCTAAGAAAAGTGGGTACTAGCCCAGACCTCAACCTGTCGAAAACGGCTTTGCCAAACGGCGAACGGCAATCCGGCGCAAGCCGCGGCGCGTACAGTCGACAGGCTTGCGCCGCTATCGCGCGCGCTCATCAATCTCTTCCGCTCCGCACGAATGCCTCAACTGCTTCATGACTGCGGCTACTAGAATGCGCCCGTTATTTTCCGGTTTTCCGACGAAGGGCGACACTGCCTATCCTTGAGCCCTCGAAAAACTGAAACCGACCGGATGCTCAAATGATCCGATAAGGCGCGAATGCTGAATCCGTGGGAGTTCAGCCGCCCTGCGGAGTTTTCCAGAGCCCTTGAGGGTCACGGCGAACTGAATGCTGTAGGGCTATTCGCGTGCGCCTGGAACCCAAGATCATTAATGCTCTATGTCATTTTGCCAGATAGCAATGTAGGTGGGCGCTAACCGGGGAAGCAGAATTAAAACGAAATCAACTGGATGCCTCGTTTGATCAACGGAGAATAGATTTCCATTGACCCCCGCCGGAAGCGACTGTATTAGTTCAATAGAGTCTAATTGTATCTGTTGATCTATTTCAATCCGTCAACACATCGAGCCGTGAGCCTAGTAACTCTATGGCGATTGAGGGTTTGGCGCAGCGGCCTCGGGTGACTTGGCGTGGTCGGGAGATATCGCATGGTTGAACAACGTACCATCGCGGTTATCGGCGGGGGCGTGGTCGGCGTGAGTTGCGCGCTCATGCTGGCGCGGGAGGGGCACCGCGTCACCGTGGTCGAGGAGGGAGACGTCGGCCATGGCTGTTCCTGGGGCAATGGTGCGCAATACAATGCGGGGTCGGCTCTTCCCATGGCTCATCCCGGTGTCGTGTGGCGTGCGCTGCGCTGGTTCACTGACGCTAATGGACCAGTACGCCTGGCGCCGCGTGAGTTGCCCCGCACCCTCCCGTGGCTGGTCCGCTTCGTGCGTGCTGGACGCCCGCAGGCTTGGGAGGCGGCGTATGCGGCGTTGCACGCTCTCAATCAGCAGTGTGCCGATCTCTATCGCGGGATGCTTGGCGACGCCGAGTGGAAACGATTATTCCGACCGAGCGGCGCCCTCCATGTATGGCGCGACGTATCGCCTGGCGCACTCGATGAACAGGTAGACAGTCAGCGGACGAAGCATCGCGTAGCTTTTGAGAAGCTGAACGCTGAGCAGCTGCGCGAGTTGGAGCCGGCTATATCCCGCGACTACAAGCGCGGAGTATATTTTCCAGGCAGCGGCCATGTGACGTCACCTCCGGCGCTGGTACAGGGCCTCATGGAGAGAGCCGCTGCGCTTGGCGTCTTGCTTCGGACGGCGCGGGTTGAGGCTATAGAGCCAGGCACAGAAGGTGTAACGCTGCAGACGAGCACCGGGCCTTACCGCTGTAACGCAGTAATTATCTCAGCGGGCATCGCTAGCCGCGATCTGGCCCGCTCCCTGGGAATTTCCCTGCCACTGGCGAGCGAGCGCGGGTACCATATCACCATTCCCGGTGGTTCCAGTGCCCTCAGCCGCCCAGTCACCGACGCAGCTTCGGCCTTTGTTGCCACGCCGCTCGACGAAGGGCTGCGCATTGTGGGCATCGCCGAATTCGACACGCCCGATGCGCCGCGGGACCCGAACCAAAACAAGAAGCTGCAGGCATACGCCCGCGCAATGCTGCCGGACATATCCATCGGCCGTGTGACCGACTGGATGGGCGTGAGACCATCAACGCCGGACAGCCTCCCGATCATCGGCGCCCATCCTAAGCATCCGGCCATCTTTTTCGCCACTGGCCACGGCCACATGGGCATCAGCGGAGCCCCAATGACTGCGGCAATTATCTGCGACCTCATCGCGGGCCGGGCACCCCGAATTTCAGGCGTGCCTTACCGGCTTCGATAAAGCTGGTCCACGGCGCAAGTTTGAGGTTGCGCTGCTCGGCAAAAATGATATGGATCAATCGTAAATTGACCTAGTTCAATAAGAGGAGACCTCAATGAGCCGTTTGGTGGGTGTGATTATCGCTGCTGTTATTGGTGCGGCCGCGTTGTTCGGGCCGGGCTCCATGCCGGCCCGAGCCGAAAACCCCTCTTTGGTGCTCGATCGCATCAAGTCGAGTGGGAAGTTGAAATTTCCCGTGATGGTCGCGGAGGAGCCCGGCTACATCAAGGATCCGCGCACCGGCGAATGGTCGGGATTCTTCGTCGATTGGGGCAAGGATATCGCCAATCTGCTTGGCGTTCAGATCGAATATTACGAGACGACCTGGGGCAATCTTGCAGCCGACTTCCAGGCCGGCAAGGTGGATCTCGCGGTAGCGTTGAACCCCAATCCTCGCCGCGGGCTCGTCATCGACTATGTGCCAGGGGCGATCGTCGAGGGCATCTGGGCGCTCGTCGCACGTCCCGGCTTCGCGCCCAAGACCTGGCGCGAGATGGACAAGAAGGAAGTGCGCGTCGCCGTGCAGAAGGGCGGCACTATGCAGGTGATCGCCGAATCCGTAATCCCCAACTCGACCATCGTCGTAGTGCCCACGCGCGACCAGGCAGTGTTGGAAATGCAGTCAGGCAAGGTCGACGCGATGATCGTCGCCGACCAGGACGCCGCGCTTCTCGACTCGAAGGGGGTCGGCAAGGCCGTGGTGCCCACGCCGGTGCTGCGCAACCCGGCCACGATCGGCATTCGCCGCGAAGCCGGAAATGAGGGGTTCTCCAACTTCCTGGCCAATTGGATGTCGCAGCAGAATTCGCTCGGCCTCGCCTGCTCACGCATCACGCACTACATGCTCGAGCGCGGCATTGACATGAAAGTGGTTCCCCAGTCCGGCAAGTATTGCTGACGCCATGCGTACGAGCCGTCTCTTCACTGTCATCGACAGCCACACCGCAGGGCATCCCACCCGAACGGTCATGGCGGGCATCCCTCCGCTGCGCGGGCAGAGCGTGCGCGAGCAGCGAGATGATTTCCGCAACAACCATGACGGCTTGAGAACGCTGCTGCTCCATGAACCGCGCGGGCATGCCGCCATGGTGGCGGCGGTGCCCGTGCCCTCCCGCGAGGCGGACCAGGGGTTATTCTTCATCTTCTCCTACGTTTACGCCGACATGTGCGGCCATGCCACGATCGGTTACATCGCCAGTCTCGCGGCTACGGGAGCCCTCCCGCAGGGCTTTGAGCAAAACGGCATGTCCATAGAGACCCCGGCGGGGATCATCCATGTGACAGGCACGTTCGAGGCCGGGCGGCTAACGTCTGTCCTGTTACGCAACGTGCCCTCCGTCGTTCTCGCCTCCGACATCGTCTCGGAGGTCGAAGGTCTCGGCGCGGTGACCTGCGACATTGCTTATAGCGGGATCACATATGCGCTAATCGACGCTGACCAGGTCGATCTTCCATTCGACATCGACCATGCCAGCCGCTGGTGCCGCGCGGGCATGGCGATCAAGGAAGCGCTAAACGCCCGCAGCGGAGCGCCGCAGGTCGGCAGCGTGCTGTTCTATCACTCCATCGAGGGCGGCGCCCAACATCTGGTCATTTTGGCCAGCAACAAGTTCGACCGTTCGCCCTGTGGCACCGGTACCTCCGCCCGGTTGGCCCAACTCTACGCCCGCGGGCAGTTGGCGATAGGCGCCGCATACCGGGCCGAGAACATTCTCGGTGTCCCCTTCGAAGCCAAAATAGCGGAGTTGGCTAAGGCCAGCGACGGCAGGCCGGCAGTGATTCCGGAGGTGCGTGGCATGGCTCATATCACCGCATTTTCCACTCTCGTTCTGGAAACAGACGATCCGCTACCTGCCGGCTTTCTTCCGAACTGACGGAGAGCGCCATGAAATTCGATCCGTCCATCGTCTTTGCGAATTGGGACATCCTTGCCTACGGTCTGCTCGTCACTCTGAAATACACGATCTACACCTGCGCCATCGGACTCGCGATCGGCCTCCTCGTGGCGCTGCTTCAGCTCACTCCATGGCCACTGGTGCGATGGACCGGGCGAGTCTGGGTCGAGTTCTTCCGCAACATCCCGCTGCTGGTGTTGCTGATGTGGACCTATTATGCGCTGCCAATCTTTCTTCAGATCCAGATCGGCAAGGAAACGGCCGGTGTTCTGGGTCTCGGGTTCTACGCCAGCGGTTTCTATGCCGAGATCCTGCGCGCCGGCGTCCAATCGATCGACCGTGGCCAGACCGACGCCGCCATCGCTTTGGGCATGGGGTACGTGCAGCGCATGAGGCGCATCATCCTGCCGCAGGCACTCCGCCGCATGGTGCCGCCGCTGATGGGCCAGACCATCATGCAGCTCAAGAACACGACGCTTCTTTCGGTGCTGACCATCCCCGATCTGCTTTATCAGGCGGGCTACATCGCCAGTTTCACTTACCGGCCGATGGAGGTCTACACCGTCATCGGTGCCGTCTTCATCCTCTTGCTGTTCCCCCTCAGCGCTCTTTCTCGCCGATTCGAACGCAAGGAGGCCGCGTGATGACGGTAACATCCACCGAAGTCGTACTGAGCGTACGCGGCATCGAGAAGTCTTACGGGAAGAATCATGTCCTTCGTGGCGTCGATCTCGACGTCCATCGCGGAGAGGTGGTCTGCCTGATCGGTGCGAGCGGTTCGGGCAAGACCTCGCTGCTGCGCTGCATGAACCTGTTGATGGAGCCGGACCAAGGGGAGATTGTCATCGAGGGGGCGCCTCTGTTCCGCAGCATCGGTGACGAGCGGCTGAAGCTCTCCGGCAGACAGGTCAGTGCCGTGCGCACCAAGACCGGCATGGTGTTCCAGAGCTTCAACCTGTTCCCCCACCGCACCGCCCTGGAGAACATCATCGAAGCGCCGCTAGTGGTGAAGAAGGTGCCGCGCCCCGAAGCCGAAGCTCGAGCGCGCGAGCTCCTCGCCCGCATGGGCCTTCCCGACGCCGGGCACAAATACCCTTCGCAATTGTCGGGCGGCCAGCAGCAGCGCATCGCGATAGCCAGGGCGCTCGCCATGCAGCCCACCATCATGCTTTTCGACGAGCCGACTTCGGCGCTGGATCCGGAACTGGTGGGCGAAGTGCTCGCCGCTATCCGCCAGCTCGCCGCCGAAGGAATGACCATGGTCATCGTCACCCACGAGATCGGCTTCGCCTATGAGCTGGCCGACCGGGTGGTCTTCATGGACCAAGGAGTCGTCGCAGCCAGCGGAGCTCCACGCGAACTCCTGCTCTCGAGCGCAAACCCGAGGCTCGCGGCCTTCGTCGGACGGTTCACGGAACAGGCCCGTCTTCTCGGCCCCCTCACTTCGCCGGCGGCCGCACCTTCAACCGCATCTTCCAACAAAGGATAATTGATCATGACCAATATGAACTGGGGCGGCATCTTCCCCGTGCTCGTCACTCCTTTCGGAGCCGACGGCTCCATCAACGAGACCCGATACAAGGCACTCATCGACGACGCGATCGCCAATGGTGCGCAGGGCGTCGTCGCGGCCGGCAGCACCGGAGAATTCTATGCGCTCACCAAGGCCGAGCGCGCGCGCCTCTACAAGTTGACCGTCGACCATGTGGGCGGCCGAGTCCCCGTCCTGGCAGGCGTCGCCGACTTGCGTGTCGAGGATGTGCTGGAAGCGTGCCAGTCGGCCGTGGCGGCGGGCTGCGCGGGCGGCATGATCCTGCCGCCGATCTACGCCATGCCGAGCCCGCGCGAGATCGTGGCCTTCTTCGAGCACATCTCCCGGAACACGTCGCTGCCGCTGATGCTCTACAACAGCCCGCGTCGCGCCGGCATCGATATCACTCCGGCCCTCGTGGAGCAGCTCTCGGCGCTGCCGACCGTCGTCGCTATCAAGGATAGCTCCGGCGTGATCACTCAGGTGACAGAGCTCGTGCAGCGCGTGGGGAACAGACTTCGTGTCTTCGTCGGCTACGAGACCATGATCGTGCCGGCCCGCGCCGTTGGCGCTCACGGAGTGGTCGCGATGGCGCATCAAATCGCCGGGCCTTTGATCCGCGACTACTGGGACAAGGCCCTGAGTGGAGACAAGACATTGGATGACCTCGGCCGCGACGTCTTCGCCTTCTATCGTTGCTTCCAGTCCGGATCCTATTACGCGGCCATCAAGGAGACTATGAGCCAGCTCGGTCGGGGCGCGGGTGGCCCGCGCCTGCCGCTGCTGCCGTTGGCAGACGAACAGAAGGCGGCCATCGCGAAGATCATCGCTGAAGCCGGTCTTGCTCGCTGGGGGAAGGCTTAAGGGGAGGCATCAGTCATCCGCCATCAGAATCGGTCGCGTCCCCCACTAACTTGCGCGAGCAAAAATGGTTCTTCATCGGAGCCGCATCGACACAGGAACTCGATCCAATCGGGATCTCGTCCACTCGCGTCTAAGCGCATCATATCCGTCCAAGGAATAGAATATGTACACGAAACTGGCACTCCTCATCGATGGCGAATGGATCGAGGAAACCAATGCTGGAAGCGAAACCGTTCTCAACCCGGCCACGGAGCAGCCTCTCGGCAAGCTGCCGCACGCCGGAGCGGCAGAACTCGACCGCGCACTTGCGGCCGCCAGTCGAGCCTTCGAGAGCTGGAAGCGCACCTCGCCTTATGAGCGTGGGCAGATCTTGCGCCGCGCGGCCGGCCTGATGCGAGAGCGTCTGGACCACATCGCGACGGTACTGACCCTGGAGGAAGGTAAGACCCTCGCTGAAGCAAAGGGCGAGATCACCGCCGCGGCGGAGTTCTTCGACTGGTTCGCGGAAGAGGGGCGGCGCAGCTATGGGCGTGTCATCCCGGCGCGCCTGCCCGACATGCGCCAGACGGTCATGCAGGAGCCGGTTGGCCCCGTCGCCTGCTTCACGCCCTGGAACTTCCCGGCAGTCACGCCCGCGCGTAAAATCGCCCCCGCTCTTGCCGCCGGATGTACTTGCATCATCAAGCCGGCCGAAGAGACGCCGGGTACCACGCTGGAAATAGCGCGGGCACTCACCGACGCAGGGCTACCCAAAGGCGTGCTGAACGTGGTCTTCGGCGTACCGGCGAAAGTCTCCGAATATCTACTGCGCTCGCCGATCATCCGCAAAATCTCGTTCACGGGATCAACACCCGTGGGACGACACCTCGCTCGGCTCGCTGGAGAGACCCTGACCCTCGCCACCATGGAGCTGGGCGGCCATGCACCGGTGATCGTCGCGAAGGACGCCGACGTGCAGCGCGCCGCGGAGCTCTCCATGGCCATCAAGCTGCGCAACACTGGCCAGGTCTGCACTTCGCCGACACGCTTTTTCGTGGAGCAGCCGGTTTACGAAGAGTACCTCGAACACGCGCGTGCCTACGTCGAGAAGCAGGTGGTGGGCGACGGCCTGCAAACAGGCACCACGGTGGGGCCCGTCGCCAACACACGCCGCGTCGCAGCGATGGACGACCTGATCTCCGACGCCTTGTCCCATTCGGCGCGCCTTGTGGTCGGAGGTGAACGACTGAAGGGAACAGGTCTGATGTATCGGCCCACGATCCTGGCGGATATGCCCGACCGGGCCAGGGCTATGAAAGAGGAGCCGTTCGGCCCCCTTGCGCTAGTACAACCTGTTGATGATCTAGAACAGGCCATCGCACGGGCGAATGCATTGCCTTACGGTCTGGCCGGATATGCCTTCACTCGCTCTGCCGCAACGGCCAACCGGATAGCGGAGGAGATGGAGGTCGGCGTCATCGGCATCAACCAGATGGTGGTGACGATACCCGAAACGCCGTTCGGTGGAATCGGCGACAGTGGCTGGGGCCGCGAAGGCGGCATCGAGGGTCTGGAGTCCTACACTGTCAGAAAGTATGTCGGCCATCTTCATGTCTAGCAGGCGATGAGCCCGAAAGAAAAAGGAGCGCGGGACATGAGCCTGGATGGACCAATTTCGGGCTGGCGACCTCGGCAACTCGCCTCTGAGGGGCCGCGCTACCTCGCCCTGGTCAACGCTCTGGAGCAGGACATCGCCGATGGCCGGCTATCGGACGGCGATCGCCTGCCGCCTCACCGCGACCTGGCACGGGAGCTTGGTCTGTCCGTCGGGACCGTGAGCAAAGCCTATCAGGAGGCCGAACAGCGCGGCGTTGTCAGCGGCCATGTCGGGCAGGGCACCTTCGTCCGGCGCCGCTCCGCCGCCCGAGCCGAGCCGACGGCAAGACATGAACCGATCAATCTGGCGTTGAACGTACCCGTCGAGGGAGGCGAAACGCAAAGCCTGTCAGCGATGTTCGGTGAGGTGGTGCGCGAGTCTGATCTTGCGCCGTTGCTGCGCTACCACCCTCATGGGGGCATCTGGAAGCACCGCGAAATCATCGCTGCGTCGCTGTCTGACAACAGCTTCACCGTCGAGCCGGCAAGGGTCTTTCTTTGCAACGGCGCCCAGCACGCCATCGACATCGCCCTGCGCCTGGTGGCAAAGCCCGACAATAGCATCTTAGTCGACACCTTCACCTATTCCGGCTTCAAAGCTATCGCCGCTGCCGGCCATCTCAACTTGGTGCCTGTGGAGATGGACGACGAGGGAATAAATCCGGAGGCGCTAAGACAGGCGTGTCGCGCGTCCGGGGCGCGGGTGCTGTATTGCATGCCGACCTTGCAGAGTCCGACGGCCCGCACCATGGGCCTTGCTCGCCGGCGGCGCATCGCTGAACTGGCCGAGGAGCTTGATCTCGCCGTCGTAGAGGATGACGTTTACAGCTTCTTCTTCTCCGAGCGTCCGGCGCCAATCGCCTCGTTGGCGCCAAGCCGCACCTTCTACATCACGTCCTACTCCAAATGCCTTGCGCCAGCTTTCCGACTTGGCACGTTGTTTGTCCCGACAGACTACGTTGCTCAAGCGGAGCTTCTCCTGCACGCCTCCGCCTGGTTTGTGGCTCCAATGGTAAGCGAGGTGGTGGTGCGGCTGATCGAGAGCGGCAAGTTTGAAGAACTTCTGCGTGAGCGGCGCCTGCAGGCGCTCGAGCGTTACCGAGTGTTCCGGGACATCTTTCCCAAAGCCGCAAAGCTTCAGTTCCCGCCCTTCTACGGATGGTTGCCATTGCCACCAGAGTGGTCCGCAGATGAATTTGCCGCCGCCGCCCGAGGTCGCGGCATACTTGTGACCACACGCCTGGCATTCGCCGTTGGCGAGGCGGATCCCGGCGCAACCCGCATCTGCCTCGGCGCACCTAGAGATATTGTCGCGCTCTCTGATGTGCTCCAGACTCTGCGTGACATCCTTGCTCGCCACCCAATAAACGTCGTTTCTGTCGCCTAACCATCGCTGTGCTTTCGATGCGCTCAGCGTTGATCGCCACCACACACTAGGTCGTGTTGATGGTTTTTGACAGCGGAATCGAGTTTTGATTCAAGACTGCCTTTCTGTGATGGGGTGGACGCCCCTCTCGACGGCATCAATGTGCCAAGATGGTGGTGTTGAACAGCCACCGCAGAGAAAGGAGCGTCCGCCATGGAAGTTAGCACGATCGGACTGGATTTGGCGAAGAATGTATTTCAGGCGCATGGGGCGAATGCTGCAGGTGTCACTATTTTCCGCAAACAGCTGCGGCGTAACAAGGTGCTGGAGTTCTTCGCCAAGCAGCCGGCGTGCTTGGTCGCGATGGAAGCCTGTGCGGGCGCGCACCATTGGGCGCGCGAGATCGGCAAACTCGGCCACACAATTCACCTCATCCCGCCTGCCTACGTGAAACCTTTCGTGAAACGGCAGAAGAACGATACGGCCGATGCCGAAGCGATCTGTGAGGCCGCTCAACGGCCAACGATGCGCTTTGTCGCCGTCAAGAGTGCGGAGCAGCAGGCTAGCGCGGTCGTGTTTCGGGCGCGCGACCTCCTGGTGCGACAGCGCACGCAGGTGATCAATGCTCTACGCGGCCACCTTGCCGAGTACGGCGTGATCGTTCCCCAGGGGCCATCTCACGTCGTCAAGCTCATTGAACAGCTGGAGGATCCGAGCAGCGAGTTGCCAGAAGCCGCCCGACTGGCACTCGAGCTGCTGGTTGATACGCTGCGGTTGCTGGATCACAGGATCAAACATCTTGACGTCGAGATCGCACGCCGTGCCCGGGAAGACAAAACCGCGCGGCGGCTGGCAACCATACCAGGTGTGGGCCCGATAACAGCAACAGCATTCGTCGCTCTGGCCCCCGCGGCCACGACATTTAAGAAAGGCCGCGACTTCGCTGCCTGGCTGGGACTGACACCGCTGCAACGCTCGACCGGCGGAAAACAAAAGCTTGGCGCAACGTCGAAGATGGGTGAGCGAACCTTGCGGCGCTTGCTCATCATCGGTGCTTGCGCCGTCGTGCGGCATGCTCGCCGCCGCGGCACTTCTCCACAAGGATCGTGGTTGGCGAGGATGCTCTCCCGCAAGCCGCCCATGCTCGTGATCGTCGCCCTTGCCAACAAGATGGCCCGCACTGTCTGGGCGCTTTTGGCAAAAGGCGGCGTCTACCAAGCTCCGGCCGCAGCGGCATAGCCGTCCAGCCAGAGGTCGTCGAGAGTGTAGGAAGGTCAGACGGAAAGGTATGGCGCAACAGTCGATGAGACGGGATCGGGAAAGCCAGTTCCTCCCACAGTGCCCCAAGTTCGAGCACGCTTCTGTGATTTGGCCTCCGATCCGCGAACTCCCATACGGGCCCGCGAACGCATGACCGGTCGCATCAGAGGCCGGACAGATGTCAGCACCCGACTACGCGCAGCACCTCACGAAAGATTCTACTTGCACTCACGGGGGCGTCCACAGATGGGAGGCAGGATTGAGTCGGGCCGATCTGACGGAGACACAATGGCAAATACTCGATCCGCTATTGCCCGATCGCGGCGAGCGTGGCCCGCCAATTCTAGACAAGCGGCGTACGGTCAACGGCATTCTATGGATTCTGCGCACTGGCGCGCCGTGGCGCGACATGCCGGAACGATACGGCAAGTGGAACTCGGTCTTCATTCGCTTCACCCGCTGGAGCAAATCTGGTGTGTAGGATGCGGCATTCGAGACTTTGGCGAGTCTCGGGCCTCCCGCCGACGAGGAGCACGCCATCGATTCCACCATCATCCGGGCGCACCAGCATGCGGCTGGAGTAAAAGGGGGAATCAAAATCGGGAAGCGCTCGGCCGCTCGCGCGGTGGCTTCTCGACGAAGGTCCACGTCCGCACCAATGCCGAAGGCAACCCGCTGACCTTCGACGTCACTGGCGGCGAGGTCCACGAAGTTAATGCCTACGAAGCATTGATGGAGCTTCACGACGTCAATCCCAGAAAGCTTCTCGGCGATAAAGGCTACGACAGCGACGCTATTCGCGCTGACCTTGTAGAGCGTGGCATCGAGGCTGTGATCCCGCCGCGATCGAACCGCACGATCCAAATCAAATACGATCGTGAGGCCTATAAGCATCGCAATCGCGTCGAACGCTGTGTCAATCGCATCAAACAGTTCCGTCGCGTTGCTACCCGTTACGAAAAACTGCCAGAGCGTACCTGTCGATGCTAAGCATCGCCGCAGATCACTCTGGGTTAGAACCGTCAACACGACCTAGATGCCGTAATGGGCCGGCCTTCGTGAGCCTAGCCAAGTTAGGTGGCTGTCCCTCAGAATGATGATGTTGAAACGGAGTCCGAGTGATCGGCTCCAGGCATCAAGTGGGGAACAGCCATGGACTATTATGCGGGGATCGACGTGTCTTTGAAAGAGAGCAGCATCTGCGTTGTTGACGGAACTGGCAAGGTCGTCCGCGAGGTTAAGGTCGCCAGCGAACCTGAGGTGCTTATTGGCTATTTCGACGAGCTGGAATTACCTGTCAGCCGCATTGGGCTCGAGGCCGGGCCGTTGTCGCAGTGGCTGCATGCCGCCCTTGTGGCCGCCGGACGCGATGCGGTTTTGCTTGAGACACGGCATGTGAAAGCAGCACTCTCAGCCATGACCGTCAAGACCGACCGGAAGGATGCCCGCGGGATCGCTCAGTTGCTACGGATGGGCTGGTACCGTCCGGTTCACGCGAAATCGGTGCCTTGCAAGGATACCCGGGCTCTTCTTGTTGGACGAAAACTTCTGCAGGGCAAGCTTCTCGACGTCGAGCTGAGCATCCGCGGTATCTTGCGTGGCTACGGGCTGAAGGTCGGCGAAGTGAGCCGTGGACGGTTTGAAGCGCGCATTCGGGAATTGACAGCGGAGCATGTGACCCTGGAAATGGTGATTGGCGCGATGCTCGCTGCGAGGACGGCGTTGTGGAACGAGTTCACTAGGTTGCATCGTGAGATGCTGAAGATCGCGCGAGCCGACAAGGTTTTCCGGCGATTGATGAGCACGCCTGGCGTCGGCGCTTTAGTCGCCCTGACATATCGCTCGGCGGTGGATGACCCGACGCGGTTTGGAAAATCAAGTACGATCGGCGCCTACTTCGGGCTCACGCCGAAAAAATATCAGTCGGGTGAGACCGACCGGGACGGAGGCGTCAGCAAGGTCGGCGACGCCATGGTGCGGACCGCGCTCTTTGAAGCGGCGCATATCATGCTGACGCGTGCGACACGCTTCTCGAGCCTGAAGCGCTGGGCACTCGAGGTTGCGCGACGGCGGGGCATGAAGCGCGCCAAAGTGGCCCTTGCTCGCAAGTTGGGCGTTGTGCTGCATCGCATGTGGGTGGACGCGACCGAGTTCCGCTGGAGTCAGGCCGCGGCGACCGCATAGGAGGTAGAGCAGGTTTGGGGAGCGGGTCGAAAACGGCATCGCTTCTACAGAGGTCCCGTCGCCGGGACGAGGGCTTGGCAAGGTCGGGAGTAGTGCTGTGAATGCTGCGGCAGATCACGCGTCCTAGATTGACCTGCCGGCTCTGGATCTGATGGCATGGTGTGGCGGTCTTTGTGCTGACCACGGACAGAAGCATGATCCTGGCGATGAGATTTGTTCAGAGGGACTTGACGAACAAAGGCCCATTACAGAAGCATTACAGTTGGTGCGCCGGGAGACCGGCAAGGAGTAGGTGGTGGAAGTCCACTGCGATGAAGGAATAGCGATCCACATCGGCCCCGAGCCGTGCGCAGGCGTCCGCGAGGATGTCGGCGAAGCGTCGGCAGGGGAGCGCATAGGCCAGCCATGGAGCCGCGAAAGAATGTTTTCCCGAGAGCCGACGCTGTCAACTGAGCGGAAGGCAATACGAAAGGGTGCGATATCGCGAGCGCCCAGTCGCGGCGTGGTCACAGACCCTGGCATGTGCAGAAGCTTCTTGTACGGGAACCGGGAGGTCTCTTGGTCGGCCAGATGCTCATGGAAGCAGTCTGGTCCGCGGCGGGAAGGCGAGGAGCTGTAGCCGCCGATGAACGATCAGGAGAAGTCTGACTCCGCCATAGTAGCAATGAAGTCGCCGAACAAAGCCGGAGGTACGGTGGCGGAGGCGATGGAGCGAAGGGCGGGGACCAAGGGAAACGCGAGACAGCAAAGCACACTCCGGACACAGGGCCGGGATCGTGTGATCCAGGAGCTCGATCGCGTACGGCAAGCCGCAAGGCAGAGGAAGAAGGAGCGGTTCACAGCGCTTCTCCACCATATCAACACCGACACGCTCCGGATGGCTTTCTACGCGCTCAAGCGCAAAGCAGCCCCCGGCGTGGATGGCGTGACATGGCAGGACTTCGAGACAGATCTGGAGCCTCGGCTTGCGGATCTGCACCGACGGGTCCACGGAGGAGCGTATCGTCCCCAACCGTCACGCCGGACGTATATCCCGAAGGCTGACGGTCGGGAGAGAGCGTTGGCGATCGCGACCTTGGAAGACAAAATCGTCCAAGGCGCGACCTCATGGTGCTCAACGCCATCTACGAAGGCGACTTCGTCGGCTTCTCCTACGGGTTTCGACCCGGTAGGGGCCCACATGATGGGTTGGACGCCCTGGCGGTAGCGATCACCGCGCGGAAGGTGAACTGGATACTTGACGCCGACGTGCAAAACTTTTTCGGAAGTGTGAACCAAGACTGGCTGGTCCGGTTTCTGGAACACCGCATCGGCGACAAGCGCATCATCCGCCTGATCCCTTGATGACATAGAACAGCGCGACCAGGGCAGTGTTGGAATTGCATTCAGGCAAGGTCGACGGGATCATCATCGCCGACCAGGACGCAGCGGTTCTCGACTGCAAGGGGGCAGCAAGGCCGTGGTGCCCACGCCGGTGCTGCGCAACCCGGCGACGATCGACATTCGCCACGAAGCCGGAAGCAAGAGGTTCTCCAACTTCCTGTGTCGACTAGCAGATCGCTGCAGAATTCGCTCGGCCTCGCCTGCTCGCGCATCACTCGTTACATGCTTGAGCGCGGGATCGACATGCAAGTGTTCCCCATTTCCGGCAAAAATTGCTGACGCCATGCGTACGAGCGGCCTCTTCACTGTCGTCTGCAGCCACACCGCAGGGCACCCCACCCGAACGGTCATGGCGGGCATCCCTTCGCTGCGAGGATGGAGCGGGCGCGAGCGACACGCCGCTATCCGCCAGTCCGCACCCCGAACGAACAACCATAGTCATCGTCACCCACGAGATCGGCCGAAGCGGTGGTTTTCTCCCGAAATGCTTCGGCTTGTGACCGCCGATCTGGTCCCGAGCAACGCTGCCGGTCTCATTGGTCCCGCATCAAGCAGCCAATGGCCGTGCTGATCGCGCCCCCAAAACTGCTTGGCCTGATTGCGGACATCCCGCACTTGACCGCAGCCACGCTCCGATGGCGTAGATCCAGAGTATAAGGTTGGTCATCCGTGCTGGCCTGCGTCCGGTCATCAACAAGCTGATCTGAACATCGTATGTCAATTCAATCTTGCCTACCTAGCTTTAATAGGTCACGTTTGTTCCCAAGCCGCGCTGCTCTGCGATATCGAGTATTGCGGAACCTATAGCGATATCATGCAACGCAAGGCCGACATTGAAAACTACGATGCGATCCGCATTGCAAACTCTGCCGGAGATCCTTCCCACGATGACGTCGCTGACAGACCCGGAAACTCGGGAAATATCGGAATAAGGAGAGCCTGTAGCAACGATGTAGCTCTTAAATTGCTCAACGTCGTCACTCAACAATAAATCTGAAGCCGTCGTTGTATCCTGTGACCATCCCCGGACATGGATTGGCAGAACCAAGCTGCCCTCCTTGACCCATCCGAACCGGAAGATCACGTCCTGCAATCGACTTGTTGCGGTCACTACGACGTCAGCGGTGCGGATCGCGGCCTCAGCCTCTGTCACGCGAACTATCCTTGCTTCGCAGCAGCTCTGTTCAATCAACCGGTTTACGGCACTCTCATGGATGTCCACGATTTGGAATTCTGCGGCTGGGTAAATCAACGACAGCATTTTCACATGGTAGAGGCCCTGAAGACCGGCACCGATTATGGCAATCCTATCCACGCGATCCGGCGCCAAGTACTTGCAGGTGATAGCCGATGCTGCCGCTGTCCGAACTGCGGTCAGGTAGGCTGCATCCATCACGCAGACTGGTAGACCCGTATCCGGATTGTTTAATACTAATAGCCCAGAGAAACTGGGCAAGCCAATCTTCGGATTGCATGAGTAACTGGCAACCCATTTTAGACCGGCTCGCCGTTGCTTTGGAAGCCAGCCAGCCATTGCGTGAATGAATGCGTCACGCGTTGGGTGGATGCCGATCTTGGGTGGGTTCTCGAATGCGCCACTGCCGTGATCACGAAGAGTCTCTTCGATAAACTCTAGTGTTGAGGCGAGTGGCAGATCCGTCCGCGCAACGTCGTTTCGACTTAGCCATCTTACGGTAGACGTTGTCATATTCCGTCGTCTCCTGGTGTTGATGTCGGCGTTAGATCCACCCGATGACGCGGTTTGGAATGTCGGCGGACTCGAATAGTTGTAAAACTCGAAAAATGATCTACCGCGAAGTTCTGCCAATCATCACGTGAATCGCACACCTCACGTCGGGTCCAGAGCCGCACCTCGGCGAAGTACACGCTGCTGTTGCCGGCTCCGGTGCTCAGGCCTGACGGACGCTGGTCACTCGGTTTTGGTTCTGGATGGCTAAGCGGAGAGGTGGATCTGCACCGTTCGGAGTGTTGCCTCTATGTCGGAAAACAAGAGAGGCAATTTCGGAGCGAGATCCCTATTGTTGTCTTCGATGAACCGAAGGAATTCTTTGCTATACATGCTAACATAGTTAAGGTTTTTGGCACTTGCATCCGACAGCGTCGGGATCGACGAAAGATCCACTATGGTGCGCGGCTCCAACCGCAGAAGCCCCTTCCGAAGGATCGCCTCGTATTCCTGGTTGACCTCTGCCGTTGCGATAACGACGAACGAACGTGGTTCAGGCTCTTGTCCAATCTCCTCAGGGCGCATGAGCGTGACTTCTAAATCAGCGTAAGGGCGAAGACGTTTGCGAAGAGTCTTAGGATTTCGCGTTACGACTGTCGTAGAACGAAATCGCTCTCCCACCCCACTGCCGATCAGTCCGCGACCCAGCATGCCTGCCCCGATGATGTAAAGTCGGTCGGGTGGCTCTCCGTTCTGAAATCGATGAGCTATGATGTCTCGGACGATCTGATCATAGTTGAACGATGCGATGAATTTCTGTCGCTCGCGCGCGGCACGACCCATATCGAGGCCAAACCGTGCGACCTGGAAAATCGGCAGGTTGGGATCTACAAGTTCGATAGAGTTCGCGAGCTGATGGCTGACATAACTCTCACCGAGGATCTGGGAATGAGCACTGGATGCAATCTGCGCGAGACGTCGGGCAATCGCGACCGCACCTTCAATGCGTTCATATGAAAAGCCAGAAAGCATCGTACGATCGATGCTTCTGAGCGAGGACTCCTCACCATAGGCTTCAACTCGTACGCAGGTTGTGAGCAGGAGAACTCCAGTTCTCGCAAGGTCTGTCGCAAATGGTTTGATCTTTGCCGAGAGCTGCGCCATTGCGAAAGGCGTTGTCATCTGGTGATCAATATAAACGCCATGAAGCGCGGTCATCATTTCCTTCCGAAGTTCATTGAAGCTCAGGCGGCAGTTGGCGATGAGCGCCCTCGAATGCGAGGTCCTGCGCCGACATAGCGCGAGACGCAGTCCGGCACCCACGCCCTGCGTATTTGGGTTCGCTCGGGTGGAGTGGGCTTTGTGGTCGCTCGCAGCCGACATGAGGATATTCCGCCAGAGGCGACGCACTCGCCTTTGGAGCGAGTCGATTTGCCGATAGCTCATTTCCCATTGAATTCGACCTGATGAAGACCTGACACCTTGATTGCTTGGAACATGGAGCAGGCGATTTCGGCTGGCCCGCTCCGATTGCCTGCAACAAGAGGCCTCCAAGAATCGTGCCAAGTGCGCAGAAAGAGCTTTAGATTAAACCTTTCATATTAGAAGGATAGCGAGGCTCGCGGAAGGAGGGTGTTGGGGAATGCAGTTGCGTCGCCGGTTCGACAAACCTGACACTGTCAGCTGCCCTACGCGATCCGAGAGATGGCGGCAGGAAAACGATCGCTTCGCCGCATTGTCCGCTGTCGGACATGCAACATCGCAGTAGAGAAGTTGTCCTAACGCTTTTAAACGGTCTCTAAGTTGGCTCGGTAAATGCAGGGTTGTCAGCGAACGCGTTACGGGGCTGGAAAGAAATGACCAATGATTACGCTCGTTGACAAAGCTGCAAAGGCCGCGCTTCCGCGAGTCGCCGAGCCAGGAAAGGAGTTGCACAGCTGCTCCGGCTTCAAACACTCGATGATGTTGGGATTGCCGTCGCCCGAGCACTGGCCATGCAGATCGCGTGATTGCGTTTTCGATAAGCTGACCTCGTCACGCGGTCCTATGAGCTCGCCGACCGGGTGGTCTTCATGGACCAAGGAGTCGTCGCAGCCAGCGGAACTCCGCGTGAACTCCTGCTCTCGAGCGCAAACCCGAGGCTCGCGGCCTTCGTCGGACGGTTTACCGAACAGGCCCGTCTTCTCGGCCCCCTCACTTCCACTTCGCCGGCGGCCGCTCCTTCAACCGCATCTTCCAACAAAGGATAGTAGATCATGACCAATGTGAACTGGGGCGGCATCTTCCCCGTGCTCGTCACTCCCTTCGGAGCCGACGGCTCGATCAACGAGGCCCGATACAAGGCACTCGTCGACGACGCGATCGCCAACGGCGCGCAGGGCGTCGTAGCGGCCGGCAGCACCGGAGAGTTCTATGCGCTTACCAAGGCCGAGCGCGCGCGCCTCTACAAGTTGACCGTCGACCATGTGGGCGGCCGCGTCCCCATCCTGGCGGGCGTCGCCGACTTGCGTGTCGAAGATGTGCTGGAAGCGTGCCAGTCGGCGGTGGCGGCGGGCTGCGCCGGCGGCATGGTCCTGCCGCCGATCTACGCCATGCCGAGCCCGCGCGAGATCGTGGCCTTCTTCGAGTACATCTCCCGAAACACGTCATTGCCGCTGATGCTCTACAACAGCCCGCGTCGCGCCGGCATCGATATCACCCCGGCCCTCGTGGAGCAGCTTTCGACGCTGCCGACCGTCGTCGCTATCAAGGATAGCTCCGGCGTGATCACTCAGGTGACAGAGCTCGTGCAGCGCGTGGGGAACAGACTTCGTGTCTTCGTCGGCTACGAGACAATGATCGTTCCGGCTCGCGCCGTTGGTGCTCACGGAGTGGTCGCTATGGCGCATCAAATCGCCGGGCCTTTGATCCGAGACTACTGGGACAAGGCTCTGAGTGGTGACAAGGCATTGGATGATCTCGGCCGCGACGTCTTCGCCTTCTATCGTTGCTTCCAGTCCGGATCCTATTACGCGGCCATCAAAGAGACCATGAGTCAGCTCGGTCGGGGCGCGGGTGGTCCGCGCCTGCCGCTGCTGCCATTGGCAGATGAACAGAAAACAGCCATCGCGAAAATCATCTCCGATGCCGGTCTTATTCGCTGGGCCAAGGGTTGAGCAAGCCAAACTTCTAACCGTCGTGGTTCCCTTATCCGATGTCGGTAGGTGCCTCACTCGCATGGGAAGGCCCTCCAAAAATGAAATATGTATATGAAAACTGGACATGGAGCAGGACGTAGCACGAGCGGATGCATTTCCCAGCGATTTGGCTGGATTTAGCTTCAGCTGCGCACGAAACAGATGGTGATGACGAGACCCGAAATGCCATTCGGAGGAATCTTTGACGGCAGTTGTGGCCGCGAAGGTGACCTCGAAGTTTATAATCCTACCCTGTACGAAAGTATGGCGACCATCTCGGGGTCTAGCAAGCCAGGAGGTCGAAAGGAAAAGGCGCGCGGGACATGAGCTTGGATGGATCATCATCAGTCTGACGTCCTCGGCAGCTCGCCTTCCGAGGCGCCGCGCTATCTTGCATTGATCAAAGCTCTCGAGCAGGACATTACCGACGGCCGGCTGGCCTACTTTGGGCCTTGATGGGTGCATGCCAGAGCTTGACATCGGTCGGAAAGGTGATGGCGTTCAGTTGCACCGTGGTGTCGATACTGATGCGCTTGAGGTACTGACTGCGCAATGCGCCGGCCTCGTGCGCCAGCCCAGGCTCTCGGCCAGCAGCAGTTCCAGCTTTTCGCCCAGCCGCTTGCGCCAATGGCTCAGGTCGGAACGCTCGTGCGGGAAAGCGGGCTGGAAGAACTCTTCGCCGGTGACGAACTGGAAACACGGGGCGTGGACCTAGCGCTCGCACACCCCATATCGGACAGCCCGCAAATGTGCTTGAGCAGCACCACTCATGAAGCAGGTCTCGATTCCGGGGCGGCCGTTCTTGCTGTAAAGCGGAGCGATCTCGCGGTCGATCCAATCCCAATTGATCTTGCCGGCCAGCGGAACCAGTTCGTGCTTCATGTTGATGATCTGGTCCAGTCGCGCGCGGAACATGTCATTCGATCCCGTAGTCGTGCTTCGGCCGGAATCGTCCCCCTCCGATGCGACACAGAAGCATGCCCCGTCGCAATAGAGAATTCGAACGCGAATGTGCAGCGTTTGGAGCCACAAGCTCCAAATTCCCGCAATCTCAAACGGCCATGAATCGGGAAATAGTCTCCTGCTCAACCGCTTAGAACCTTGTTCACGAGCGACGCAGTAATGCTCCAAACTGTCGATGCGCGGCATGCGTTCGACGACATTCCCTCCATGCTGTCGATCACAGCACGACTGGCGAAGTCGATCTGGCCTGCGAGATCGGCCCTTCAGCTTCCGCATGGTCACATCAGTCGAAAATGTTGCGACTTTGCCTTTGTTCGCAAAGACCGGGTCGCATAGCGTGGCGTTAGACTTCCTTGCCGATTCACTTATGTCTTCGTGGTTTGTAGAAGCGTGGCTATGCCGCCCGGCCAAAGAGGTATCTGACCTTGCGACGTGAAGCGACATCGCTTGCAGTCATTGTCCCCCTCCCGACAAAGCCAGATATGTTGTCCGGTTCAAAACACATCAGTCAATCTCGTATAGCGACTTTTCAAAGCGCAGTCAGCAGCTTAAGCGCAACGCTAAGGCTGGCACGGCGGTTGCTGTAGAATGCTGCAACACTGAGTGATGCTGGCGATCTTGAATTCGTGGAGCCGAGCCGGCCGTGTCGAACGGGCGGCCTATGTCAACGGGTTTCTGAGGTGTCCCGCTTCATAGTGAAGGCAGGGTAGCGCTCTCGACGTGATCGACACTCTGACATGCAGCTGGTCGCTGTTCGGTTATTTAGCCAGGAGAAAGTGATGAGATTGCTCATCCTAATAAACAGTCTCGATTGCTTAGGCGAAAATGATGCTGCTCTTAGCAGCGCGTTTCGTCGCTTCGGCTGTCAGGTAGTTCTTGGCGAGATCAATGCTATTGCGGCAGATGATTACCGCTATTTCACACGGGGCGTGCTCGTACCACAAAACGCCGAGCCGTACGCTCCTGGTGCCGTGGCACCTTGGAGTCGAGAGACATATTTTCTAGACGAATGCCAGCTTATCTGGGTCCTAGGTTCGCCCCAAGCGGGCGTGTACCGTGATGTCTGGCGAATGCTGTGGCTCGCTTCTCAACAAACGCCCTTCGTCAACAGCATTGAAGGGCTGGTGTTTCTAAATAGCAAACATGCGATGGGCTATCTCGTCCCAAAAGAACACCGCGTATTTTCTTATATATCGAATGATTTCGCCACACTCTGGGAACGCTACCAGCAAGCGCCCGATCAACGTTGGGTGGCCAAGCCGCCAAATTCCGGGTGCGGGCAAAACGTCTTCTTACTTCCCGAAAACGGACCAAACGTTCGAACAATCCTCCAATGCCTTACGGGAAACACAGTCGCGCAAAGCGAGATGGATTATGGCGGGCTAGGTGGCTTCAAAGCTGAATATGCAGTTCTTCAGAAGTTTATCCCGGAGGTCGCTCAAGGCGAAAAGCGCATCATCGTAACTTGTGGCGAGGTTGTTGCCTGGCATGGTCGGCAAGGTCATCCAAATGATCACAGATCAAACATAACACAAGGCGGAAAGGCGATTCCAGTCGATCTGAATTCCGATGAGGTCAAACTTGCTGGGGTGATCGGTAAAAAGCTGATGGCGCACGGGATCAACTTCGCAGCCATGGACATGGCTTATCCCTATATTATTGAATTCGATCTTGGTTTCCCCGGAGGACTATACGACGCGAAACTAATTTCTGGAGTGGATCGCTCGGATCGGGCTGCGGAGCTAATCATTGCTCGGTTCAAAAAGCATTGGTCTTCAGATTAGGCGTTGAACCATAGCAAACTCGTTCAACTGGATGGACCGAGCAATGGTGTTGGGAGAGCTAGCCCAGCTGCTTAGGTCAGATGGTTGCGTCGCAGTTGTTAACCATGGCGGGATGTCATGTGGAGCGCGGTCGAGGATTTCTGAGGAGGAGGTTTGCCAACCGAGCGACCGTTCGGCCTTCATTGAAAGTCTCTGATCCGTGCGCGCGAGATCCGAGCGGGAACGTCTCGATCGATCTTCGGAGGCTCGTGGGGGTGAGATGACGGAAATATTCAAATCCCGAACGATCAGAACCAATCAATTCATCGCTCCTTTGCGGTTTATGGCATTTCGTCGCATTTGGGTTGCGAGCTTGCTCTCGAACCTCGGCATTCTGATGCAGGGTGTGGGCGCCGCCTGGGCAATGACCCAGATGGCCTCATCAGACGACCAGGTGGCGCTGGTGCAGACCGCGACAACGCTTCCGATCATGTTGATTGCAATACCGGCGGGCGCGCTCGCCGACATGCATGATCGCCGGATAGTGGCGCTGGTCTCGCTGGGTATCACTCTCGCCGGCGGCACCGCGCTGACGACACTCGCCTGGCTAAGCATGGTGACACCGAACATTTTGCTCGCGCTCTGCTTTGTTGTCGGAAGCGGCATGGCCCTAATGGCGCCGGCATGGCAGTCTTCAGTCAGCGAACTGGTGCCTTCGGAGGCACTGCCTGCGGCGGTCGGGCTTAACTGGATCAGCTACAACATCGCACGTACCGTGGGACCTGCAATCGCTGGCATCATCGTTGCTATGTCGGGCGCAGTAGCTGCTTTCGCGCTCAGCGCGCTCCTCTATTTGCCGTTAGTCGCGGCGCTGCTTCTTTGGAAGCGCGATGTAGCGAAGCCGCGTCTTCCAGCTGAAAACCTCAATCGGGCTATCGTATCTGGCGTACGCTATATCATCAACTCGCCTTCAATTAAGATCGTGCTGACGCGCTGCATGTTCACAGGCGTGGTCGGCGGGGCGGTCGTTGCCTTGTTGCCGCTTGTTGCCCGAGATCTTCTACGTGGCGACGCCCAGACATATGGCATCATTCTCAGCGCCTTTGGCGTTGGCGCAGTGATCGGTACCGTCAACATGACCAATGTACGAAATCGCATGAGTAGTGAAGCGGCTATTCGGGCTTGCGGGCTGTTGATGGGCGGCACGTTTGCCGTGGTCGGACTTAGCGGTCACGCCGTTCTAACCGCCGCTGCTCTTCTTGTGGCGGGCGCAGCGTGGATGCTCTCTTGGTTATTGTTCAGCATTGATGTGCAGCTTTTGGCGCCAAAGTGGGTGGCAGGGCGCTCGCTCGCCGCTTATCACGCTATAAGCTCAGGGGGTATCGCCGTCGGGAGCTGGGGGTGGGGCTATCTGACCGATGTTGCTGGCGCCGGCACGGCACTTCTGGTTTCGGCAGCCTTGATGTTCCTGTCGCCCCTGCTTGGATTTTGGCTGCCAATGCTGCATGTCGCGGAGCCGTGCGAGGAGGCCGAAATGCTTGCTGACCCGGAGGTGAGGCTGACGTTGACATCGCGTAGCGGGCCACTTGTGGTAGAAATTGAATATCGGGTGGCGCAGGAAAATACGCTTGCTTTTTATGGTCTGATGCAGAAAGTCCGGCAATCTCGACAACGAAATGGCGCATGTGGCTGGTCGATTTCTTGCGACATTGCCGACCCAGAATTATGGACCGAGCGTTACCACTGTCCAACATGGCTCGATTATTTGCGTCAACGAAATCGCTCAACACGGTCGGAGCGCGAACTGGATCGGCAGGCCGTGTCTTTCCACATCGGTCCTGAACCCGTCCGGGTCCGGCGCAAGCTGGACCGATCGTTCGGCTCTATTCGACAAGAAGGGGGAGGCCGGCGGAGAGGAGCCTGATCGAATCGCGGACGGTTATGCCGCGAATATGAGGATTCAAAAGAAATACGGATCGTCGCTTGAGCCGGACACCGGCTAATTTCCACCACCCGAACGAAGACTTGATGTACATTGTGGATCTCTTGACCAAACGATAGCACGAACTTGGATAGCGCGACGCATACGACTGCCGTCGCGCGTTGCGTGAACAGCGCTGCCACAGTCAGATCTGCAGCGCTATCTGATTGGATGGCGCGGCTACTGCGGCTTCTGCCAAACCCCGTCGAGATTGCGCGATCTTGACCAATGGCTCAGGCGGCGGTTGCGCGCCATCGCCTGGAAACAATGGAAGCGCGGAAGCACTCGTTTTGCGGAGCTGCGACGCCGCGGCGTCGGCCGGAATCGGGCGGCAAAAACCGCCGCAAGCCCACATGGCCCCTGGCGGCTCGCGAACAGTCCCGCGTGTGTTTCGGCGTGGGGTCTCGACCATGATCGGCGTAGGGGTCCCGTCATCTCAAATCAATGAAATCAACGGCCTGAAAGGGTCTCGACGACGCCGATGGGGGTCAATGTTCGATCAGCATTCACAATTATGCCGCCAACCGTTACGGAGAATCGCATATCGGCATTGATCCTTCAGTCATTGCGGTTAGCAAACAGAAAACACAGCCTGAGGTAATGGCCTTGGATTGCCAGTCGTTTTCTTTTTTGTATTCCTTTTTCTCAGGTGCAGTTCATGAGGTATCCGGCCCCCTCAGCCCGCAGGCTCCGTGTCTACGCTTTCGACCCGCAGACGGCGAGCAGGCTCGGCTCGGTCAACTATGCTTACGCGACGATCTCGTTGCCATGGAAGCAAGTCGGGGAAGAGGATCTTCAAGCCGGTCCCGTCAATGAATATGTCGAAGTCATCGACGTCGACCCGGCGAGCAACCAGTTCTACGATCCAGTGGATCTCAACGATTCATATCTGCTTGCGCAGGACGGGCTCACGCCATCGGAAGGAAATCCGCAATTCCACCAGCAGATGGTTTTCGCAGTGGCGATGAAGATCATCTACATCTTCGAGCGAGCGCTGGGGCGTAAGGTGATCTGGGCGCCCCACTGGAATCGGCACCTCAACAAGTACGAGCCGGTCGACAAGCTGCGCATTTACCCCCATGCGCTGCGCGAGGCCAACGCCTACTACAGCATGGAAAAACGGGCCCTCCTGTTCGGATATTTCCGCAGCACCAACGCCTCGGCGGGCGCGACTTGGATTTTTACCGCATTGTCGCACGACATCGTCGCTCATGAGACCACGCATGCGGTGCTCGACGGGCTGCACCGGCGGTACGCGGAGGCCACGAGCGTCGACAGCCTCGCGTTTCACGAAGCTTTCGCCGATATCGTGGCGCTGATGTCGCATTTCACCCTTTCCGAGGCCGTGTCAGCGCATATCCAGCAGAAGGGAGGATCGCTCGATGAAGCCGGCCTTCTGAGCGGGCTTGCAGAGCAATTCGCCCGCGGCACGGTTGGACGAGCGTCGCTGCGCCAATATGTGGGTCATAAACCCGATCCGGAGCTGCTCGCTGTGACCACTGAGTGTCACGACAGGGGCGCCATTCTCGTTGCGGCCGTGTTCGACGCGTTCCTGACGATCTACAAGGCGCGCACGGACGACCTCCTGCGAATCGGAAACCTAACGCGCGGGGAGGACAAGAGACTCAATACCGACCTCGTCGCCCGGCTGACGAGAGAAGCGGTGAAATCGGCGGACCACGTTCTTCGGATGTGCATCCGGGCCTTGGATTATTTGCCGCCCGTCGATGTCCGGTTCGGGGAATTCCTGCGCGCGATCATCACCGCCGACAACGATCTCGTGCCCGATGATCCTCACAATTATCGGATTGCGTTCGCGGAAGCCTTCCGCGCGCGGGGCATTCTGGTCGAGGACTGCCTCTCGATGTCGCCGGAGAACCTGCTTTGGGAAAGTCCGGAGCAGATGTTCGGAAAGAATCCCCTGGAGGTCGACGACCTGAACGATATCGACCTCGACCTTCAGGCGCACTACAAACGTGCGGAGATTCTCAAGAGCTCGGAGGAAAATCGCACGCAGGTCTGGAAGTGGCTCAGGACGCCGGATGAGCACCTCTCTGTCGATCTCGCCTGGGAAAATGCGCTAGGCATTTACTTCATTTTCCGGGACAAGACACCTTACGGCATCTTCTCCAAGGGCGGCTTTCCAAGTGTCGAGGTGCATAGCGTGCGGACGACACGGCGGGCTGGACCTGACGGGCAAGACCTGCGGCAACTAGTGCTCGAGGTCACGCAGCGGCGGCGTGGTTATTTCGATCTCGATGAGCAGGAAAAGGCGGATGCCACTAAGGGAACGCCCGCGAAGGCCCACGACTTCATTTTTCGTGGCGGCGCAACATTGATCATCGACCTCAGGGATCAGCACCTGCGCTACGTGATACGCAAGCGCGTCGACGACAACATACGCCTCGACGAGCAGCGACGGCTTCTGTCGAACCCAGAGGGTTTTGGCTTCACGTATCATCCGGAGAGCGGCGAACGCGAGCCGTTTGCCATGATCCACCGCGGCCATTAAGGGGGCGAACGTGGCGGCGAAGGCTAAGACTATCAAAAAGAAGACGGTAAAGAAGAGCAAAAAGAACACTTCATCGGCGTCCGCCTCTGCGTCGGGAAAGCGGAGGCGCTCTGCCCCCGACACGAAACCCACAGGCGGGGAGACGGCGACGAACGCGCGTGCCGCGACTGCTGCTTCGTCCGCAACGGCTGCGGGCACCGTATCGATCCGGATGTATCGCGGATTGCTCGGCGATTTCTTCCTGGTCAGGCACGCGATCGGCAGCCGCGTCTTCAAGATGCTGATCGACTGCGGCGTTTTGCAGTGTATCGGCCCGGAGACGGCGAAGCCCTCTACGGCCCAAGGCAAGGAGCGAATTGTTGCCAACGTGGCGGACTTCATCAAGGAAACCGGCGGACACGTCGATCTGGTCGTCGCAACGCACCAGCACTACGATCATCTTTCCGGCTTCATCCTGGCACGGGAGAAATTCGAGACATTCACGATCGACAAGGTCTGGATGGCCTGGAGCGAAGACCGGACCGACAAGGTCGCGAACGGCTATCGCAACAAGATGAAGAAAGCTCTCGCAGCGCTCGCGGGCCTGGCGCTCAATCCGAGGCTCGCAGCGCGCAGCGACTCGATGCAGACGGTGAACGATTTGCTTCAGTTCTATGGCGGGCTCGAAAGTATCCGTGAAGATGCCCTAGGCCTCGCAAAACCGGCGGACGATGGAAAGCTCGGCGGCAACGCAAGCTGCGAGGCCGTGTTGGCTTGGCTGAGGAAACGTGCCGGCGCCGGCAACGTGTCGTTCCTCAAGCCGGGCGACGTGGTCCGCTGGGGGCTCGACGATGTGTTCCGGGCCTACGTGCTTGGTCCGCCTCGCGACGACGTGTTGCTCCGCAAGCTCGCCCCGTCCAAAAGCAACAGCGAAGTCTATCTCGCGCGCAGCGAGGACGTGGCAACCGTCATGGGCTTAGCTGCGATTCACGGCGAAACCGGCTCAGAGTCCGATGGAAAGGAGCAACCCTTCACACGGCTGCACCAGCGCCGTTACAATCGCGGCGACAAGACCGACAAGGCAGAGCCAGCGAAAACCGAGTCAGAACTGGCCCGCGAACAGATCATCAAGCTTTACGAGACGAAGGCGCAGAACTTCGATCGCTGGATCGATGATGAATGGCTTGGAAGCGCGGAGAGTCTCGCACTCAAGATCGACGGCGATGTCAACAACACCTCGCTGGCTCTCGCGCTGGAGCTTACCGACAAGAGAGTGCTGCTGTTTCCCGGCGACGCGCAGGTCGGCAACTGGCTTTCATGGGGTCGCCAGAATTATCCGGCTGACGACAAGCCGGGCGGAGCGGTTCTGAGGATCGAGGACATTCTGGCGCGCGCCATCTTCTACAAGGTCGGGCACCACGCCAGCCACAATGCGACTCTGCGCGAGCGGGGTCTCGAACTGATGACCAATTCCAGTCTGGTGGCGATGATTCCCGTGGTTGAAGAGACGGCTCGCGAACAGAAGACAAAGAAATCACCCAAGGGCTGGGCCATGCCCTATGACAATCTTTACGGGCGGCTGAACGAGCGCACGGGTGGCAGGATCATCCGCGGGGACGGTGACACGACGACCGAACAGGACAAGTTGAAGGGAGCCGTTTTCGAGCTGTCCTACGGAGCAGATTTCAAAGACAAGGATCCGTTGTGGGCTGAGCTCCGGCTTGAAATCGGCTGACGCGTCGATTTCATGATCTTGGGGCTGCGCCCGCCGGCGGCCGATCAATCCCGGGTTGCCGTGGGCAGTCCTGCCCGGTCATCAATGGCACCATATCGGCATGCCGATTTTCAGAGCTCGCCAGCGATCGTAACAGCTTCGATCCGGAAACTGACGGAGTTCAATTTTCTTGCCTTGGGTGCGATTAATAGTGTCTTCGGCAACCCGATTTCCATAGTCCCAATACCGCTCGCGCCCCTCGATTGCGCGACGTTCCACCAATGACTTCACGAGAATCTCCACATTTGTGGAGGAGCGTTCGAATGCATTCATTCTTCAGGCGACATACAGCATGGGCAATTGGAGTGACCGGAATAGTGTCAGGCCTTATTGGGTCCTCACAATCAGACGCGCAGGTGACAGCGCTGCCGGCCTTTAACGCCGATATCAAAGAAACGTCAGTATCTGGCCTGTCTTCCGGCGGCTTCATGGCGGTTCAATTTGACGTGGCTTATTCCTCGATTCTGAAAGGGGCCGGGATCATCGCAGGCGGTCCCTACTTTTGTGCGCAGTTCAACCTGAACACAGCGACGACCGTCTGCAGTTGCACATTGAACCCATTCTTTTGTCAGGTTGCCCCGGTGCGACGATAGCGTCGGAATGTGAGAAGGGCAGAAGGACGGGTAAGGGAACACGGTCTTAGAGACGGGATTTGGATAACCAGAATATGTCCAGGAGCTTTGAGCTCGCCAGGCCGATTTGGACCTAATCCGCGTATCGCCATACAGGCCCGCGGCGTGCGAATGCCGCAACTTATGAGGCCGGACACACGACCGCACCTGATCGCATGTTCTCAAGTTCGTCGATAAAAACTTCTTGCATTCCCGGGGGCATCCACACACGGACATATGGACGCAAGCGATCTGATCAAAACAATGCAAAAAGACCCTTGCGAGGAGAGGGCCGTCCACATATGGGGTCTCGACCATGATCGGCGTAGGGGTCCCGTCATTTCAATTCAATGAAATCAATGGCCTGAAGGGGTCCCGACGACGCTCATGGGGGTCATTTTTCGATCAGCATTCACAGTCACACGGCGTGAGAAATCCGGGCTAGACCTTCGGAAGCCAACTGCGCCGCAGCGAAGCCATTCGTGCGGTTCGGATATGCACGAGCAGCGCGCCTGCGGCATGCTGAACAGCGGCGGCATTTGACGAGGAAACCGGACGGTTATGAACCGCGAAATCGCCGCCGGTGGCCGCCCGAAAGAAAGCCGCTTCGAGCTGCTCGACACGAGGTCCGTCCAGGCCCACGACTAATTTCGCTAGACTGACCCGGATGCTCGCAAGGCGCACGATCCCAGAGCTCAGGCGAGCCTGTAGAACAGGTACCTTTGGGTCAGTTTGTTCGAGCAACCAGTACTCGCTAGCGAGATCAGCCAAGCGCATGACCTCGCTGCAGAGATCGTCAATTCGCTTTTCGGCATGGTCCAAGCTCGCCTTCCAGCGACTTACCCAAATTCCGCTTAGTCCGGCCGAAAGAAACGCTGCAATCAGAAGCTTGGCTAGATCGAAAAACGCGCTCGCGCCGCCAGCCTGCGACATTACGCAGCACTGGCCTTAAGCTGCTTCAGGGCATCAGCCAAATAGCTCTGAGCGTCTCGCCGAAAGCTAGCGTAGATCGGATTTTCGGCCGAAATTTCAAGCTGCCTCGTAAGGACTTCGGGAGCGAATTTTTTCACCCGCACTACGCCCCCAAAAACTTCCTCTAGGAAGGAGGACGAGTAACTGTATGCACCGTCAAGGTTGACGGTGACCTTCTCTCCCGAACCAGTTGCGGCCTGGAGCGCCGGAATAAGGAACTCCTCGCGGAAACGCTGCCCGTTGAACGGCCCGTCCGCGGGCGTGCGGCCGGCCGGCGAGGGCGAAAAATCTGACGCAATGGAGATCGTAGTCATGATTGACCTCGGTGAGCGGACGGCAACGCCTCAAGCTCAAGGTAGGTTCCGAGCAATGGGACTTGATGTGTTCTTACAACTTTTGTGCCATTCGCGCCATAGATGCATTCGCCAGACCGGCTTACTACTCTCAGCTTCCCAGACGGGCAGGAGCGGATGATCTCAAGGATTTTTGGCAATCCTTTGCCCCTGTAGGGCAAGCCGGTCGACGAAGCTGCGAGCTGCATGGCCATGTCGATGGCCTGTCCATCGTAGGTGGGGTCAGAGGCGTCAAAATTCAACGTGAACAGGTCCCGAAACCTCTGCATCAACAGGTTAATATCCCATTTCAGGGGCAGGGCCTTGGGAATAGAAATTCCCTGATCGTAAATGGCGAGGGTAACTAAGCCGGTGCTTTGGTCGACAGCCCCGGTGAACCACCAGAGGGGCACGCTCGTCATCGGGTTGAACCATTCACGGGGGTAAGCGTGGCCCCGGACATTTTCGACCGCATCAGTCACCGCGCTCGCCAGCTGAACTCGCAAACCCAGATCTCCGCGTCCTTTTTGGAAGACAGCCGCAATCGCGCTGTTTACGGGGGTCATGTCGACGTCGCTCCCGCTGACCATCGGCTCGATCAACAAACCGCGATCGGACGGCTGCGCATCGACCTTGAGGCCGAGCAGCTTGAAAAAGCCAAGGCCAGCAAGAGTGGCCTTGACGTCCGGGTCCCAGCGGTCGATGTCGATCGTTGTGGGAGGAGCCCCTGAGAGCCGCCTAACGCGATCATATTCGGCGGCCAGCATGAGTGCAGCGCCAGCCGAGATCGACTTAAGCGGCGTGAAGTCGCGATAATTTCTGATCCATCTGATCCTCCCGCCGCGGCGACCTGTCGGATGGAGGAGGCGCCCTTGTATGGGAGATCTTGTCCTGGACCGCAGGTCCGTGATGATGGCGATGCTTTCGTCATAGTTGCGGTCAAGGCACATGGTCGCCGGCAGGGAGCTGTTACCGATGAGCCTCACCTGTCGCGTCATCTCCGAGCCGACTATAAGAACGGCCGTTCGCCCCTTCGGTGAGCGGCGCTTCATTCCCGCCGCCGCGCGATGGCGCATCCAACGCCGATAGCGCTCAGTTAGCTTTCGCAAAATCAATCTCAACCACTAACGAGGCTCCACCTCAGACCGACGAGGTGTATCGGATGAGGCGGTTGGTGTAAGAGGACTCCAGTCGAGCCTGCAGGGACATGCCTTGGTCATTGAGAACTCGAAGCTCGTGGGTCCGAGGACCCGTGGACGACCGGAGCCCACGATGAGCGTAGCACGATCGGTGGCGGAAGTCTTGCGTGACCATGTGGTGCTGGAGGTCGAGGCGATCGACCGGATGTACTTGAACGTCTGCGTCCCACATTTGCAGTCGGTTGGTGCTGTTGTGGGCTGTTATGCGGCCAGGCTCATTCGCATGAGACGCCTTCGTTGATGTGCCCATGTTTGTCGGCGGCGACCACCGGTTCGATCAGAGTGGGGCGCATTTATGTGGCTTGGTCACGCCTGGTCGAAGTGCGTCTCGCCGAGGCACGAAGGGACCGATATCCGCCGCCCCGCTATGGACCTATGGCCGCAGCTTTTCGATCTCCGAACGCAACTGCGCATGTTTCTCAGGATTTTGCGTTTTCAGTTTTGCGATATTGAGCAGCTTCCACCGAACCGCCGGCAATTGCGCGGCTTGCGGCAAGCCGATGGCCTCGAAGTCCGGCTCGCCATCGTGGAGCGTTAGCAGAAAACGCATCGCTGCGTCGTCGAGCCGCGCAAGCAGATCAGACAGTAGGCGCGCCCGCGCTTGCTTGAGCTCGTCGAGGCGGACGGGGGTCACCGTCATCGAACTCCTTGGCAAAGGTGTCATCAAGTTCTGACAATGACGGACGGATGAGTTCGTGCGGAGGACGCCCCGAACTTGCGACGTAGACGAGGAACGTGCGGTAGAGCACGTCAGTCAGTCCTTCATTGTCATACAGAAATTTCACGTCGAACAGGTCGCGCGGATGCGGTCGGTCGACCGCGGCATGGAGCTTGCCGCCGAACAGATCTTCAAATGCCACCACTTGCATCTCCGCAAATCCGAAGGCTTCGGCGACCGGATCGCTGACGACGCGAAGCTTGGGAGCGTGAACCGTGCCGCACGCGACAGGTGACGTCTCGACTTTGATTTCGGTGCCCGCCTGCCGGACGAGGAGTCGCGTGTCGTTATTGCCGCCGCCGGCGATGCGCTGAACACTGGCGCCGCGGAGATTACGCTGAATATCCTCGCGAATGCGATCAAGAGCGGCGACGATCCCTGCGAGGGTCGCGTCGCGCTCCTGGATCGGCAAGTAGACGAGGTCAATATCGACCGACAGTCGGGGCATGTCGCGATAAAAGAGGTTGATCGCGGTGCCACCTTTCAAAGCGAAGCTGTCCTGACGCGCGATGTAGGGGCAATGTCCAGACCAGCAGCTCCACCTGGCGCATGTCTCAACCTAAACGTCAAGGCCAAGCTGGTCCGCGTCGAGAACCCCTCCGAGAAGGGGCCGCACTTCCGCATCTACGCGGGCAATACTGTGGAGCTGGGCGCGGCCTGGCAGAAGACCACCAAGGACACCGAGCGCGACTACCTCTCGGTCAAGCTGGACAACCCGAGCTTCCCCGCCCCGATCTACGCCACTCTGATCGAGGTCGAAGGCGAGGGAGGCCTGCAGCTGATCTGGTCCCGACCGAACCGGGACTGAAGCTCCCGCCAGAGGGCTCCGCCGTGAGGCGGGGCCTTCTTCACTTCATGCGGAGACACGCTCATGACCGTCGTCGACACGATCGAAGAGCTGCGGGCCGAGCTGCGCGACTGCCTGTTCACGCCCGCGGAGCGCAAAGCGCTCGAGGCCGAACTCACAGAACTCATTCGCCAGCGCGATGCGGCGCTCGCCGCCGAGGAGGGGACGTAAGTCCCTTCTCTTGCTTGCCTTACTGTGTGGCGCCGGCCGTGTCTGTTCCGTTGAGGGCGTCCTTGACTGCCTTGGCTGGCGTGAAGGTAAGTTTCCGGGAGGCCGCGATCGTCATTGTCGCGCCAGTCGCGGGATTGCGACCCTCGCGGGCAGGCGATTCCTTGACTTTGAATTTCCCGAATCCGGCCAGGCTCGTCTCGGCTCCGCTCACGGCCGCCTCTGTGATCGCCTTGAACACGCCGTCGACGATGGCTTTCGCCTGGGCCTTAGTCATGCTGTACTCGTCTGCGATCTTGTCGGCAATTTCATTCGCGGTCGTCATGGAACGTTCCTTTTTGCGATGATTTCGTTCCATCTGACACCAAGATTGCCGCACGGGTAGGGCCGATATTGCGAGCTGAGCCGTAATCCCCGGAAAACTCCTGAATTATCGCGTTTTCTCCTCCGCACCGACGTATCCGCGCCGGCGCTTGACGCACTCCAGCCGTCCGAACGCCTCGCCAGCCTCAGTGCCGTTGTCGAAGGTCTGCACCATCACCTGGCCGTTCGTGCCGATCCGGCCCCAGTTGCGGACGAGCGACATCCCGCCGAACAAGGTCGGCTGGATGGATAGCGTGTAGAACCGCCGCATATTGCGGCTGGCATCGATGCGGCGAAGATGAAGCGGCTCATGCTTGGGGTTCGACATGGACGAATTCTCGCCTCCTTCGGAAGCGGCGTCCAATGAGTTTTATGAATCGACCGGGCGGATGGATTCATTTTATCGATGCATCAATTGCACCACGGCGCACCTCATTCGCTTCCTTCCGGTGGAACCTGTTCTTGCCGACACACGCCCGCATGTAGGCACGGCGGAACCAGATGGCACGTCCGCAGCGCAGCGGCGGATTGCCCGCGGTGAAGATGATCTGTTCGTCGGTGCGCATGCGCAGCACCTCATGCGGAAGGATCAATGGCCGGCGCGTGAGCTGTTTGGAACGCGTCCGCGACGAGCCCGACATTTGCGATGAGCGGCTGAGCTGGTCAACCTCGACCGTCGTGTCGCCGCAGCGCTTCGAAATGTAGTCGGCGGTCTCCGGATCATTAATCGCGGCGAAAGAGATCCATGACGCGCTCTCGAACCATTTGCTGGTGGCGTCGCGGCCGCCATAGGCCTCGCGTATCTGCCCGATCGACTGATAGAGCGTCAAGAGCGTGATGCCGTACTTACGCCCGGCATCGCGCGCCGTCTCGAGGATGCGCAGATAGCCGAGACGGGCGACCTCATCGAGCAAGAACAGGGTGCGCTCGCCAACCTCCCCATTGCGGTTGTAGATCGCGTTGAGGAGCGCGCCGATGATGACGCGGGCGAGGCCGGCATGGTTTTGGAGCGTCTTCAGGTCGAGGTTGATGAAGATGTCGGTTCGGCCTTCGGCGAGCTCGCCTGTCGTGAAGCTCGACCCCGATACCAGGGCGGCATAGTTGGCATAGGAAAGCCAGTGGGTTTCTTTCACCGCGTTGGCGTAGACGCCGCTGAAGGTCTCCGGCGTCATGGCGATGAACGGCGCGACGTTCTCCTTCACGAACTCCGATTCCGAATTGTCGTAGATCGTCTGAAGCCGCTGGCGCAGCTTCGGCTCCGACGATGTGCGCCTCCGACGTCATGGGCACGCTCGATCAGGCACTCGCAGCGTCCGGCCTCGACCACATCACCGTGACACAGCGACCTCGGCTTCTGAGCGACAATGGGTCGAGTTACGTGGCAGACGATCTGGCCATGTGGCTCGAACAGAAAGGCATGCAGCATGTCCGTGGCGCTCCGTATCATCCCCAGACCCAGGGGAAGATCGAGCGCTGGCATCAGACCCTGAAGAACCGCATTCTGCTCGACAATTACTACCTTCCTGGCGATCTCGAACGACAAGTAGGAGCCTTTGTCGAACACTACAATCACGTTCGCTACCACGAGAGCATCGACAACCTCACACCAGCCGACGTCTACTTCGGCAGGGCCGAGGCGATCCTTGCAGAACGCAACCGCATCAAGCGCGACACCATCGCAAACCGACGCTTGCAGCATCGGCTGCAGGCCGCTTAAACTCTAATCCGCGTGAACCAGAGCCTCCCTTCTCAAACCGCCTGATCAGTCTCAAATTATCTGACGACGGACAACCTTGAGCCCAAAACGCTTCGCGTGCTCAGTCGTCGCGAGCTGAAGCTGGGAGAAGAGCCCGACCCTGTTCGTTCCTTCGGCGCAAGGAGGCTGCCCAAGGGGTCCTTGCATCCTACGATCAGAGAAGACGTTTGGTTACATTATCACGGGAGAAAATTCGATATGGCCGTGTTCGAAGCGATGAACGCGGTTGAGGTCGCCGTGTGGGATGCCGCGAAACTCCCAGCAAGGGACAGGCCGCCGAATGATCGTGCCAGCAAAGCTTGCGAAATTCGCTTGCGCCAGTTCTGGATGCCTATACGCTTCACGCGCGGTGCGTAGGCCGTCCGCACCAAGTCCGTGGCCCTCTCGTACCGTTTACAGTCGATTCGATAGGAGAGGGTTTGTCGCGGGCAGGGATCTTCCCAGGTAGTTGCTTGTTTCGGTGATCGTCGCCTTGTCGGGGGTGTTATTGTTTGAGCTGTGTCTGGTTCAGGACATCGATGTCTCAAGTCGAACAGTAAAACTCATCTATGGCGGCTATAGGCGCGTTGTTCTTTGAGGAACTCTCGCGCAATATCGTTGGCACGTCGGTTGCTTAAGATGCGTAGAACTCTGTGACGATCATCTCGCTTCGCGAGGCGCGGCCAAAGAGTTCGGATTAGACGTTCTCAACTGGTCCAAATGTAGCATCGGATGCGGAGCGAACGCGATCAGAACTTGAGGGGCTTATGTTTGCATCGCGATGGGAAAATAGCCGATCCACCACCATTGGCGATTTCGGAAAAAATGCGGAAATGCGAAGAGCGCAAAACAGAGCTCTTCCGTGCTTAAGCGGATGTGGCCCAGGCATAACGCTGACTTGTTGGAGTAGATGATTCCGAAGAACCTGGTCGCTGCTACGGATTAAACTGCTGAAGGTGTATCTGCCGCTCGCGGGGCGACGTTGATTTGGTCTGATTATCCATTGTGAAGAGGGTGCTATGCAGGAGACCGTCGACAGCAAGATCGGACTAGATGCTACTTCGGGCGACAATCGGAAAGCCGAGAGTTCGTTTTTGAAGTTCCGCGGGATAGATCATATTGCCATTGCAGTACTCGATCTTGAGGCGTCAATTCTGTTCTTTCAGGACGTGCTGGGCTTTGAATTGAAGGGCCGTTCTCACGTTAAGGGACGGTCGACAGGGATGCTTTATGCTAACCTCGAGAGCGGCGGCATCAGGTTTGTTCTGTGTCAGGGTACTGAGCCAACCTCTCAGGTCTCAGAGCTGGTGCGGCGTAACGGTGTCGGAGTTGCTCACATTGCTCTTAAGGTCGACAATGTAGATGCTGCCGTGCAGACCCTAAAGTCTCGTGGTCTGGGATTTGATACGACCGTCGTTCGTTGTCCTGGACTGGCGCAGGCCTTCTCGAGTCGCTCCATTGAAACGGGCCTTAGCTTCGAATTCATTCACCGAGATGGAGAGAGTGGCCTCCTCGAATCGAACGTTCAGCAGCTCTTTGGTCAGCTTGAACAGTCGGGCAAATATTGACGGAAGAGGTGGGACCTCCATTCGTGCGCGTCCTCCAACATCTTCATCGCCCAGCCGCGCTTCAAGGCCGTCTAATAGGTGCCCGGCCGCAAAGTTCAGCGATCAAGTGCTTGAGCCTGCTGTCGCGACCCTTTTCCTTAGCTTTCACACTTGCGTCTGGTGGTCCGATTCGCCGGTCGGCTCGGCTGGAGGAAGATATTGCATCGATCTTCTCCGCTGCACGCCGACACGCGTCTTGGGCGCGCGCCCAGGGGCGCTACAGGTAGGTACCTAAATCGCGAATTGTCGCGGATCTCGGGGGGGGGGCTCGCGCGGATCTTGTGGAGTGCGGCAGTCCATCGCAGGACTGCTGAAAGCTGCGCACCCCCGCGAGTTACACAGGTGGAGAGTATATCATGGGCGTGGCGTACGTACATCACGACACATGTGTGTTGGCCTCATCAAGTTGCGAACTCCGCGAAAGGGATGGGCAACGAGCTGCAACGTCAGCAATGGGTTCTACGGTCTTTGTTGCCGGTGGGAGGCTAGCCGCAAGGTGCGCCCAGGTAGCGAGCGATATGGGCGACGTTATTCGCGCGGCCTTGTGTGCAGATCCCATTTTGGGGGATTGGGCTCGTCGCGGTAAGATCCGGCGTGTCGCAAGTGTTGAAGAGCTATCGACCTTGCTGAATGCTCAAGTGGTGGACTGGATATTTTCGGGTTGTAATCCATTCGCATTGGCAGCGGATGTGTTGGGGCGAGTTCGTCAAGGCGCTTCCAAGTGTCGCGAAGGCCCGTTAGCGCGGTGTGCGGGAACTGCGGGAACTTCTTCGGTGCTGTTGGTCCAAGATGCCGAATGTGCCGTCAGGTGGCATCGCATCTATGGTGGTGCGGACACCGGTCACCGGGTTGTTCAATCCCACGTGTTGATCACGCCAACCGATACGGCGTCAACTCTTGACCTCAAATGCTGCGAGGCCGGAGTCAAGGTATTCCGCGAAGGTCTGACCGTTTTGGCGAGTGGAGAGGAGCTCAGTGCCTGTCCGCAGGCGCTAGATACGCCGACGCGAGTTTCCCGAACGTCGACGTCCGGATGTGGCGGGCTGCACTGCGATGGGATCGACCCGCGCCAGATCTCTCGGGGACAGCGACCGCCTGGACTTTAGGTCGTATCATTCCAATCGTTCTATGTGTGAAGGCTGTTGTCGCAACCAGGTGCTTGGAGGTGTCGTCTAACCGCTCGGGCTTATCGGCGGGCTCTCTCTCCTTAAAATCACCCGGCAATTGACATGTGGCGACAGGTACGAGGATGTTGATGTTTGGTTCGACGGCTAAGATGGTCGGCCGGTGGATGCGCAGCCACTGGCGAGGAATTCCGGCATGGATATAGGCAACCGCCTACCGATCTTAAGCGAAGCTGAGGCGCGGAGCACAACAGTTGCCCATGAATTGTTGGCATCTCGTGAAGAGTTCTGGCGACACCGACTAGAGCAGTTCAAGATAGTTCAGCTTCCGTTTTCGTCGTTAGAAGGCAAGACTCCGGCGACATGGCAATCGACCGCTTGGCTCATGCCGGGTGCGTTGGCTGAGCTATCTCCCAGTGATCGCGCGGAATTCTTGCTAACTGCTTGGGTGGTCTATCTCGCCCGCATCACGGGGGAAGCAGAGCTTCAACTGGGATGGACTCCCGTGCCGAATGGATCGCGAGCCGGCGTGAATGCGCTCGAGGTGCTTGTCGCGTCTGTCGTGCCGATGGCAATTACCATCGACCTCGATAACAATTTCGCAGAGGCGCGCACGGCGGTCGCGGCCGAATTCGCTCAGCTGAACGCGCAGGATACCTTTGCGCGGGATCTTATTGCGCGATGCCCGACGTTGAGCGGTGTGGAGGCGCTACGATTGCGCCGTCCCTGGCCGGTTGGCGTTACGGTTACGGGAGAGAGCTGTTCTGCTGCTGAAGAGTCGGTTTCGAGCTCCAGTTCTGATATAGCTCGCTCCGGTGAGTTGGTAACGCTCGAGATTTGCGCTCTGGATGGGAGCTTCCGATGGCACTTTGATGCAAGTCGCCTCGAGCCCAATCAGATCGAGCGTATGACACAGCATTTGCAGAATTTGTTGTGTGCTGTGATGACCGATGCGCAGCAGTCGTTGGGGTGCATCGGGCTGCTGTCGTCCGATGAGCGCACCTACCTCTTGGAGGAGCTGAACCGGACGGCGACGCCTTATCCTTCGGACCGGTGTATCCATGAGCTGTTCGAGGCGCAGGTGCGCAAGACGCCGGATGCGGTAGCCGTGGTCCATGCTGACGCGCGCTTAAAATATGGCGAGCTCAATACTCGGGCGAACCGGCTCGCATATCATCTCATCGCGCTTGGGGTGAAGCCGGGCGACCGCGTTGCGATAGTGCTTGATCGAGGCATTGCTCTTGTTGTCGCACAACTGGCAGTTCTGAAGGCGGGCGGGCTCTATGTACCGATTGATCGGGGCGGTCCAGTTGGGCGACAAAGCTGGATTATGACCGACTGTGCTGTGCGCCTCATCCTTGTAGGTGACGAGAATGAGGGCGGGCTTGAGATTCCGATTCCTATTCTGGCCATTGAGCCGATCATGGCTGGAACAGGGTGTAGTACCGATCCTGGCCTGGCATTGACCGCCGAGGCTCCGGCCTACGTGATGTACACCTCCGGGTCGACCGGCCTTCCGAAGGCCGTGGTTGTTCCTCATCGTGCTGTCAACCGTCTCGTCATCAACAACGGCTATGCGGAGTTCACCTCGAGTGATCGCGTGGCCTGGGTAGGCAATCCCGCCTTTAGCATCAGTACGCTGGAAGTTTGGGCGCCACTGCTGCACGGTTCCAGCCTAATTGTGATTCCACACACAGCTGTACTGCAGCCCGAGGTGTTGCGCACTCTGGTTCGGCGGCACCGCATCACCGTCCTGCATTTGACTGCCGGGTTGTTCAGCCGGAGCGTTGATGAGTTAGGCCCGGTGCTGGCGAGTTTGCGATTTCTACTAGTTGGTGGTGGCGCGGTTGATGCGGCGGCCGTGGCGCGGGTTTTGAGCCAAAGCCGACCGCAACATCTCTTGCACTGCTACGGTTCAACTGAGACGTCGACCTTTGCGACGGTCTGCGAGATCACCGCCATTGATCAGACAGTCCGACGACTCCCCATCGGCCGTCCGATCGCGAACACGCGGGTGTATCTGCTTGATGGACACGGTGCGCCGGTTCCGTTTGGCGCGGTGGGCGGACTCTGCATCGGCGGGGCGGGGGTGGCGCGAGGCTATCTGAACCGGCCCGAGCTGACCGCGGAGCGGTTCATCGCCAGTCCTTTTGTCGAGGGCGACCGGCTGTACCGCACTGGCGATCTGGCGCGCTACCTACCGGACGGCAATCTGGAGTTTTTGGGCCGCAACGACGACCAGGTGAAGATCCGCGGCTTCCGGATCGAGCCGGGCGAGATTGCGACGCGGCTCATCGAGCATGCCTGGGTGCGCGATGCGGTGGTGGTGGCGCAGCAGGACGGTGCCGGCGAGAAGCAGCTGGTGGCCTATGTGGTGTGTGCGCCTGAAGCAGCTTCGAACGGGTTGGATGGAAGCGAACTTGCCGGCGCCTTGCGCGCGCACATAAGTGCGCACCTGCCGGACTACATGGTGCCGGCTGCGTTCGTACGGCTTGCGGCGCTGCCGCTGACGGTGAACGGCAAGCTGGACCGCAAGGCGCTGCCGGCTCCGGACGATGAGGCGTATCCGCGGGCAACGTATGAGGCACCGCAGGGCGAGATCGAGACGGCGCTAGCGCAGATCTGGGCGGAGCTTCTGGGGCTGACGCGGGTGGGACGCCACGATAACTTCTTTGCGCTGGGCGGCCACTCGCTCTTGGCCGTGCAGCTGATGGAGCGTCTGCGGCGGCTGTCGCTTGGGATCGAGGTGCGGACCTTGTTCGCCAAGCCGGTGCTGGCGGATCTGGCGGTGAGCCTCGGCAGCCATCACGAGGTGGCGGTCCCGGCCAACCTGATCACAGAACGAAGCACGGCGATCACGCCGCAGATGCTGCCGCTGATCGAGCTGGCGCAGGGCGAGATCGACCGGATTGTCGCCACGGTGCCCGGTGGCGTCGACAACATCCAGGATATTTATACCTTGTCGCCGCTGCAGGACGGCATCCTGTTCCATCATCTGTTGGCCAGCCGCGGTGATCCGTACCTGCTGGTCTCGCTGATGGCGTTTGCCGACCGGGCACTGCTCGACCGCTATCTGGCTGCGGTTCAGCGGGTGGTGGATCGGCACGACATTCTGCGCACGTCGTTTGTCTGGGAGGGCCTGTCGGGCCCGGCCCAGGTGGTGTGGCGGAGAGCGCTGCTGGAGGTGACCGAGGTCGAGCTGGATGGGTCCGGTGGTCCTGGCCACGAGCAGCTCCGGCGTCTGTTTGATCCGCGCCAGCACCGGATCGATCTTGGCCGGGCGCCCTTGTTGCGGTTTGTGATCGCGCGCGAGCCCGGCGGCGGGCGCTGGCTGCTCTTGGAGCTGCAGCACCATCTGATCGGGGATCACACCACGCTGGACGTGATGCATGCCGAGGTCCGGGCCGTGCTGGAGGGACGCGCCCATGAACTTGCAGCCCCGCAGCCGTTCCGCAACCTGGTGGCGCAGGCGCGCCTGGGCGTTGATGCAAAGGCGCATGAAGAGTTCTTCCGCTCGCTGCTCGCCGACATCGACGCACCGACCACGCCGTTTGACTTGAGCGAGGTGCGCGGCGACGGCAGCGGGGCTCGTGAGGCGCGGCGGATGCTGCCGCAGGCGCTGCAGGATCGGCTGCGCCGCCAGGCACGGCGGCTGGGTGTCAGCCTGGCGAGCCTGTGCCACCTGGCGTGGGGCCAGGTGGTGGCGCGCAGCAGCGGGCGCGAGCAGGTGGTGTTCGGCACGGTGCTGTTCGGCCGCATGCAGGGCGGCGCTGGCGCCGACCGCGCGATGGGCCTGTTCATGAACACCCTGCCGCTGCGGTTGGACTTGGACGGGACCGGGGTCGAGGCGAGCGTGCGGATTACCCATGCCCGGCTCGCCGAGCTGCTGGCGCATGAGCACACCTCGCTGGCTTTGGCGCAACGCTGCAGCGCCGTTGCGGCGCCGGCGCCGCTGTTCAGCGCGCTGTTGAACCACCGCCACGACACGCCGGCGACCAACCCCGGACCGCACGATGTGCTGTCCGGGGTGGAATGGTTAAGCGGCGAGGAGCGCACCAATTATCCGCTGACGTTGTCAGTGGAGGATTTTGGCGAAGCGCTGGGGCTGACGGCGGACGCGGCGGAGCCGTTATGTCCAGACCGGGTCTGCGGCTACATGCAGCGCGCGCTTGCGCAACTGGCTGAGGCGCTGGAGCGGACGCCGAACATGCCGGTGCGAGAGCTGGACATCCTGCCGGCCGACGAGCGCGCGTACTTGCTGGAGGAGCTCAACCGGACGGCGGCGGCGTATCCTGCGGACAAGTGCATCCATGAGCTGTTCGAGGCGCAGGTCGCCAAGGCGGCGGACGCGGTTGCGGTGGTCCATGAGGACGAGCGCGTAAGCTATGGCGAGCTCAATGCGCGGGCCAACCGCCTGGCGCATCGCCTGATCGGGCTCGGGGTGAAGCCGGGCGATTGCATAGCCACTGTGATTGACCGTTCCGTGAGTCTTGTAGCGGCGCAGCTTGGGATCCTGAAGGCGGGGGGGGTGTATGTGCCGATTGATCGCACTCTTCCATCTGCGCGACAACGCTGCCTGATAGCCGACTGTGCTGCGCGCCTAGTGCTCACCGAGAGTGACGATGATGATCTGGTTGCGGTGACAAGTCGTGTGCTGATCATTGAGCCGCTGATGGTTGGAACAGGCTCTAGTGCCGATCCTGGCCTTGCATTGAGCGCCGAGGCGGCCGCTTACGTGATGTACACCTCCGGGTCGACCGGCGTTCCCAAGGGAGTTGTTGTTCCGCATCGTGCGGTCAACCGGCTCGTGATCAACAATGGGTATGCGAAGATCGGGGCCGGAGATCGTGTCGCCTTCGCCGCCAATCCCGCCTTCGACGCCAGCACATTTGAAGTCTGGGCGCCGCTGCTTAACGGTGGCTGCATTGTTGCAATGGATGCCACCACCGTCATAGACGCTTCAACTTTTGCTAGGGCGCTCAAACAGCAACGGGTGACATCACTGTTTCTAACAACAGCATTGTTCAACCAATATGCATCAGTGATTGCCTCGACGTTAGCACAACTTAAGTACCTCCTCTGTGGAGGCGAGCGCAATGACCTTCCCTCATTTCTGAGATTGCTGAGAGAAGAAGGTCCTGTACGTCTCATTCACTGTTACGGTCCGACCGAGACGACTACCTTCGCGACAGTCTGCGAGATTACCGCAATTTATGAGACATTCGGCCGGCTGCCGATTGGCCGACCGATCGCGAACACTAAAATCTACCTGCTTGATGGTCATGGAGCACCTGTTCCGTTCGGGACGGTGGGCGAGCTCTACATTGGCGGGGCCGGTGTTGCGCGCGGCTACCTGAACCGTCCCGAGCTGACGGCGGAGCGGTTCATCGCCAGTCCGTTTGTGGCAGGCGACCGGCTGTACCGGACCGGCGACCTGGCGCGGTATCTGCCGGACGGCAATCTGGAGTTTTTGGGCCGCAACGACGACCAGGTGAAGATCCGCGGCTTCCGCATCGAGCCGGGCGAGATCGCCGCGCGGCTCCTTGAGCACGCCTGGGTGCGCGAGGCGGCGGTGGTGGCGCAACAGGATGGCACGGGCGAGAAGCGCCTGGTCGCCTATGTGGTTGCGGCTGCGTCGCATGCCGACGAAGCTGAGGCGGCCGACCTTGCCGGCACCTTGCGCGCACATTTAAGTGCGCGGTTGCCGGAGTACATGGTGCCGGCTGCGTTCGTGCGGCTTGCGGCGCTGCCGCTGACGGTGAATGGCAAGCTCGATCGCAAGGCGCTGCCGGCGCCGGACGATGAGGCGTATGCGCGTCGCGCCTATGAAGCGCCACGGGGGCCTATTGAGGAGAAGCTGGCGCAGATCTGGGCGGAGCTTCTGGGCCTGGAGCGGGTCGGACGGCACGACAGCTTCTTCGAACTGGGCGGCCACTCGCTCTTGGCCGTGCAGCTGATGGAGCGTCTGCGGCGGCTGTCGCTTGGGATCGAGGTGCGGACCTTGTTTGCCAAGCCGGTGCTGGCGGATCTGGCGGCAAGCCTGGGCAGTCATCATGAGGTGACAGTCCTGGCCAACCTGATCACGGAGAGAGGCACGGCAATTGCGCCGCAGATGCTGCCGCTGATCGAGCTGGCGCAGGGCGAGATCGACCGGATTGTCGCCACGGTGCCCGGTGGTCTCAGTAACGTCCAGGATATTTATGCTTTGTCCCCGCTGCAGGACGGCATCCTGTTCCATCATCTGCTGGCCTGCCGCGGTGATCCGTACCTGCTGGTCTCGCAGATGGCTTTTGCCGACCGGGCCCTGTTGGAGCGCTATCTTGGTGCAGTTCAGCGGGTGGTGGATCGGCACGACATTCTGCGCACATCGTTTGTGTGGAAGGGCCTGTCGAGTGCGGCGCAGGTGGTGTGGCGAAACGCGCCGCTGGATGTGACCGAGGTCGAGCTGGATGGGTCCGGTGGTCCTGGCCACGAGCAGCTCCGGCGTCTGTTTGATCCGCGCCAGCACCGGATCGATCTTGGCCGGGCGCCCTTGTTGCGGTTTGTGATCGCGCGCGAGCCCGGCGGCGGGCGCTGGCTGCTCTTGGAGCTGCAGCACCATCTGATCGGGGATCACACCACGCTGGACGTGATGCATGCCGAGGTCCGGGCCGTGCTGGAGGGACGCGAGCATGAGCTTGCAGCCCCGCAGCCGTTCCGCAACCTGGTGGCGCAGGCGCGCCTGGGCGTTGACGCAGAGGCGCATGAAGAGTTCTTCCGCTCGCTGCTCGCCGACATCGACGCACCGACCACGCCGTTTGGCTTGAGCGAGGTGCGCGGCGACGGAAGTGGGGTCGGCGAGGCGCGCCGGATGCTGCCGCAGGAGCTCAACGATCGATTGCGGACGCATGCGCGGCGGCTGGGTGTGAGCCTTGCGAGCCTGTGCCATCTGGCGTGGGGCCAGGTGGTGGCGCGCAGCAGCGGGCGCGAGCAGGTGGTGTTCGGCACGGTGCTGTTCGGCCGCATGCAGGGCGGCGCCGGCGCCGACCGCACCATGGGCCTGTTCATCAACACCCTGCCGCTGCGGTTGGACTTGGACGGGACCGGGATCGAGGCGAGCGTGCGGATTACCCACGCCCGGCTCGCCGAGCTGCTGGCGCATGAGCACGCCTCGCTGGCTTTGGCGCAACGCTGCAGCGCCGTTGCGGCGCCGGCGCCGCTGTTCAGCGCGCTGTTGAACTACCGCCACAACACGCCGGCGGCCAACCCCGGACCGCACGATGTGCTGTCCGGGGTGGAATGGTTAAGCGGCGAGGAGCGTACCAATTATCCGCTGACGTTGTCAGTGGAGGATTTTGGCGAAGCGCTCGGTCTGACAGCGCAGGTGGCGGAGCCTGTCTCAGCGGATCGGGTCTGCGGCTACATGCAGCGCGCGCTCGAGCAGCTGGCTGAGGCGCTGGAGCGGGCGCCGCACACGCCGGTGCGAGAGCTGGACATCCTGCCGGCTGACGAACAGGCGTACTTGCTGGAGGAGCTGAACCGGACGGCGGTGACGTATCCTGAGCAGCAGTGCATCCATGAGCTGTTTGAGGCCCAGGTGCGCCGTGCGCCGGATGCAGTGGCGGTGGTCTACCAGGACCAGCGCGTAAGCTATGGCGAGCTCAATGCGCGGGCCAACCAGCTGGCGCATCATCTGATCGGGCTCGGGGTGAGGCCGGACCAGCCGGTGGCGATCTGCGGTGCGCGCAGCGTGGCGATGGTGGTCGGGCTTTTGGCGATCCTGAAGGCGGGTGGCGCCTATCTGCCGCTGGATCCAGCCTATCCGTCGGCGCGGCTGCACCAGGTGCTTGCGGATGCGGCGCCCCAGCTGTTGCTGGCCGATGCGGCGGGACGATCGGCGCTGGGCGAGGATGCGCTACTCGATCTGACGGTGGTGGATCTGGCGGCGGCGGCGCCGGAATGGGCCAATCTGCCGGCGTCCGATCCGGACCCGCGCGCGCTCGGCCTGACCTCACGCCATCTCGCCTATGTGATCTACACCTCCGGATCCACCGGCACGCCCAAGGGGGCACAGAATGAGCATCGGGCTATCGTCAATCGCTTGATTTGGATGCAAAACGCCTATGGTCTCAAGGCAACTGATGTCGTGTTGCAGAAGACGCCATTTGGCTTCGATGTCTCGGCCTGGGAGTTCTTCTGGACGTTGCTTGAAGGGGCGACGCTGGTACTGGCGCCCCCCGGTGCGCACAGAGATCCCGATGCACTGGTCGACTTGATCGTCAGCCACCGCATCACGACGGTTCACTTCGTGCCATCCATGCTGGTCAGCTTTCTGGATACGAAGAGTGTTGACCGCTGCAGATCGCTGCGGCGGGTTCTATGCAGCGGCGAGGCGCTTTCTGCCGCCAGTGTGCATAGGGTTCGGCGCGTGTTGCCCTGGACGGCCCTGCACAATCTCTACGGTCCCACTGAGGCCGCGATCGACGTTACATCCTGGAGCTGCCCGGATGAGTTTGATGGCGCCATTGTCCCGATCGGCCGTCCGATCGCGAACACGCGGGTGTATCTGCTTGACGGACACGGTGCGCCGGTTCCGTTCGGCGCGGCGGGTGAGCTTTACATTGGCGGGGCGGGGGTGGCGCGCGGCTATCTGAACCGGCCCGAGCTGACCGCGGAGCGGTTCATCGCCAGTCCCTTTGTGGACGGCGACCGGCTGTACCGCACTGGCGACCTGGCGCGCTATCTGCCGGACGGCAATCTGGAGTTTTTGGGCCGCAACGACGACCAGGTGAAGATCCGCGGCTTCCGCATCGAGCCCGGTGAGATCGCGGCGCGGGTTGCCGAGCACCCGTTCGTGCGCGAGGCGGTGGTGGTGGTGCACGAGGGCCCCGGCGGCGAGCAGCGGCTGGTGGCCTATGTGGTGTGTGCGCCTGAAGCAGCTTCGAACGGGTTGGATGGAAGCGAGCTTGCCGGCGCCTTGCGCGCGCACATAAGTGCGCACCTGCCGGACTACATGGTGCCGGCTGCGTTCGTACGGCTTGCGGCGCTGCCGCTGACGGTGAACGGCAAGCTGGACCGCAAGGCGCTGCCGGCGCCGGACGATGAGGCGTATGCGCATCGCGCCTATGAGGCGCCGCAAGGCGAGGTCGAGATCACGCTGGCACAGATCTGGGCCGAGCTTCTCGGTGTGGAGCGGGTCGGACGCCACGACCACTTCTTTGCGCTCGGCGGGCACTCGCTATTGGCGGTGCAGCTGTTGAGCCGGGTCTCGCTGGCTATTGGCTTCACACTGCCGCTGACCACGCTGTTTGCCAAACCGGTGCTGGCCGATCTGGCCGCGAGTATCATGGATGAGTTGAGCCGCTCCGGCGCGCAAGACCTGCCAGCCATTGTGCCGGTATCGCGTGAAGCGCCGCTTGTGCTGTCGTTTGCGCAGCAGCGGCTGTGGTTTTTGGCGCAGCTGGATCAGAGCAGTACGAACTATCACATTCCGCTCGGGTGGCGGCTCAAGGGTGGGCTCGACCGCAGCGCCTGGCAGCGCAGCCTTGACCGTGTGTTGGCGCGTCATGAGGCGCTGCGCAGCGTGTTTGTCGCGCCGGAGGGCAAGCCCTGGGTGGAGCTGCTGCCGGAGGATGCGGGGCTGCCGGTTGTGGAGCACGATCTGCGGGACAGGCCGGATGCGGACGAGGCGCTATTGGGTCTGTGCAGGGAAGAGGCGCGCACGCCGTTCGATCTGGCGCGTGGCCCGCTGATCCGCGGCCGGCTGATCCGGATCTCGGATGAGGAGCACGTCTTGCTGCTAACGCAGCACCACATTGTCTCGGATGGCTGGTCGCTGGGCGTGTTGGTGCGTGAACTCAGTCAGCTGTACCGGGCCTTCGTGGCCGGAGAAGGCGATCCGCTGCCGCCGCTTGCAATCCAGTATCCGGACTATGCCGCCTGGCAACGGCAGTGGCTGTCGGGCGAGCGGCTGCAGAGCCAGGCGCAGTATTGGCGCAACAATCTATCTGGCGCGCCGGCCCGTCTGGCGCTGCCCACAGATCGGCCTCGGCCGGCCGAGCAGTCGTTTGCCGGGGCCAGTGTGACGGTCGTGATCGATGCGGATCTGACGCGGGATCTGAAGCGGCTGAGCCGGCAGCATGGCACGACCTTGTTCATGACGGTGCTGGCGGCCTGGGCGGCGCTGCTGTCGCGTCTGTCAGGGCAGGACGACCTAATGATCGGCGTGCCGAGCGCCAATCGCGGTCGGTGCGAGGTCGAAGAGCTGATCGGCTGCTTCGTCAACACCCTGGCGCTGCGGCTTGACCTGTCGGGCGAGCCGAGCGTGGCGGAGCTGTTGGCGCGGACGCGGCGCTCGGCCTTGGGAGCGCAGGAGCATCAGGACTTGCCGTTTGAGCAGGTGGTGGAGATCGTGCAGCCGCCACGGCGTCTTGATCACACGCCGTTGTTCCAGGTGATGCTGGCCTGGCAGAACAACGCCGCTGGGACGTTCGACCTTCCTGGGCTGCGTGTGGAGGCGGCGGCAGACGGCTTCGATCAGGTCAAGTTCGATCTGGAGCTGAACTTTTGCGAGCATGGTGAGGTCATCGCCGGGACGCTGGGCTATGCCACGGCGCTGTTCGATCAAGCGACCATCGAGCGGCAACGAGGCTATCTGCTGGCGCTGCTGCAGGCGATGGTTGCCGATGCGCAGCAAGCGGTCGGGCGGATTGAGCTGCTGGCGGCCGACGAGCGGGCGTATCTGCTGGAGGAGCTGAACCGGACGGCGGTGACGTATCCTGAGCAGCAGTGCATCCATGAGCTGTTTGAGGCCCAGGTGCGCCGTGCGCCGGATGCAGTGGCGGTGGTCTACCAGGACCAGCGCGTAAGCTATGGCGAGCTCAATGCGCGGGCCAACCAGCTGGCGCATCATCTGATCGGGCTCGGGGTGAGGCCGGACCAGCCGGTGGCGATCTGCGGTGCGCGCAGCGTGGCGATGGTGGTCGGGCTTTTGGCGATCCTGAAGGCGGGTGGCGCCTATCTGCCGCTGGATCCAGCCTATCCGTCGGCGCGGCTGCACCAGGTGCTTGCGGATGCGGCGCCCCAGCTGTTGCTGGCCGATGCGGCGGGACGATCGGCGCTGGGCGAGGATGCGCTACTCGATCTGACGGTGGTGGATCTGGCGGCGGCGGCGCCGGAATGGGCCAATCTGCCGGCGTCCGATCCGGACCCGCGCGCGCTCGGCCTGACCTCACGCCATCTCGCCTATGTGATCTACACCTCCGGATCCACCGGCACGCCCAAGGGCGTCATGATTGAGCATGCGAGCACGGTGAACCTGCTGCATTGGAGCAGCGACGTGTTTGCGGCATCAGAGATCAGCCGCACGCTGTTTTCCACCTCGATCAGTTTCGATTTGTCCGTCTATGAGTGCTTCGTTCCGCTTTCGCAAGGAAGCACGCTCTACCTTGTCGAGAATGCGCTGGCGCTGGCCGGGAGGTCTTTGGATATCTCTTTGATCAACACAGTGCCCTCGGCGATCGCCGCCCTGGTTGACAAGAAAGCCGTGCCGGTTTCCGCAAGCGTGATCAATTCGTGCGGCGAGCGGCTGAAGGCGGGCCTCATAGAGAAGGCCTTCGAGAGTAGTCGCGTAGAGAAGATTTATAACCTGTATGCGCCTTCTGAAACCACCACGTACTCAACCTGGATCTGCCTGCTAAGGGGAGAGGCTGTCGTCGAGACGATCGGCCATCCGATCGCGAACACGCGGGTGTATCTGCTTGACGCACACGGTGCGCCGGTTCCGTTCGGCGCGGCGGGTGAGCTTTACATTGGCGGGGCGGGGGTGGCGCGCGGCTATCTGAACCGGCCCGAGCTGACCGCGGAGCGGTTCATGGCCAGTCCCTTTGTCGAGGGCGACCGGCTTTACCGCACTGGCGATCTGGCGCGCTATCTGCCGGACGGCAATCTGGAGTTTTTGGGCCGCAACGACGATCAGGTGAAGATCCGCGGCTTCCGCATCGAGCCGGCTGAGATCGTCGCGCGGCTTTGCGAGCACGCCTGGGTGCGCGAGGCGGTGGTGGTGGCGGGCCAGAACGGCGCCGGCGACAAGCATCTTATCGCCTATGTGGTCTGCGCGCCCGAGGCCGGCTCGGACGAGGGCGATGGAGGCGGGCTTGCGGGCGCCTTGCGGGCGCACTTAAGTGCGCGGCTGCCGGACTACATGGTGCCGAGCGCGTTTGTGCGGCTGGCGGCGCTTCCGCTCACGGTTAACGGCAAGCTCGATCCCAAGGCGCTGCCGGCGCCGGCCGATCAGGCCTATGCGCTGTCGGCCTATGAGGCGCCGCAAGGCGCGATCGAGACCGCGCTGGCGCAGATCTGGGCCGAGCTCCTTGGTGTCGAGCGCATCGGGCGCAGCGACCACTTCTTCGAACTGGGCGGCCACTCGCTCTTGGCCGTGCAGATGTCGAGCCGGCTGTCACAGGCGGTTGGGGTCGACCTGCCGCTGTCGACGCTGTTCGCAAGGCCAGTGCTGACTGACCTGGCGGCGAGCACCGTTGAGCTGTTGCGCTGCTCCGGTCCGCAAGAGCTGCCGTCGATTGCAGCCGTGTCGCGTCATGAGCCGCTTGTGCTGTCGTTTGCGCAGCAGCGGCTATGGTTTTTGGCGCAGCTGAACGAAGGCAGCACGAACTATCACATTCCGCTGGCCTTGCGACTGCGCGGGATGCTCGACCACAGCGCCTGGCAGCGCAGCCTTGACCGTCTGTTTGCGCGCCATGAAGCGCTGCGCAGTGTGTTTGTCGCGAGGCAGGGCAAGCCCCGGGTTGAGGTTCTGCCGCCGGATGCGGGACTGCCGATAGTTGAGCACGATCTGCGGGAGAGATCGGATGCGGAAGCGGCATTTTTGGACCTGTGTCATGAAGAGGGGCGCACGCCATTCGATCTTGCGCGCGGTCCGCTGATCCGCGGACGATTGGTGCGGATGTCGGACGAGGAACACGTCTTCCTGCTGACCCAGCATCACATCGTCTCGGACGGCTGGTCGATGGGCGTGCTGCTGCGTGAACTTAGCCAGCTCTACCGGGCATTCGAGGCTGGGCACGACGATCCTCTGCCGCCGCTTGCGATCCAGTATCCGGATTACGCCGCCTGGCAACGCCAATGGCTGTCGGGGGAACAGCTGCAGAAGCAGGCGCAATATTGGCGCAGCGCCCTGGCAGGCACAGCCCGTCTTATCTTGCCGACGGACCGTGCGCGGCCTGCCCAGCAGTCGTTTGCCGCGGCCACGGTCCCGATTATCGTCAATGCGGATTTGACGCGGGAGCTGAAGCGGCTGAGCCTGCAGCATGGCACGACGTTGTTCATGACGGTACTGGCGGCCTGGGCGGCGGTGCTGTCTCGTCTGTCGGGGCAGGACGATCTTGTGATTGGCGTGCCGAGCGCCAATCGGGGGCACCGCGAGATCGAAGGGCTGATCGGGTTCTTCGTCAACACGCTGGCGCTTCGGCTGGACCTGTCGGGCAAGCCGCGCGTGTCGGAGCTTCTGGAGCGGACACGGCGCACGGTGCTGGCTGCGCAGGAGCATCAGGACCTGCCGTTCGAGCAGGTGGTGGAGATCGTGCAGCCGCCCCGGGCTCTTGATCACACGCCATTATTCCAGGTGATGCTGGCCTGGGAGAACAACGCGGTTACGTCATTGGACCTGCCGGGGCTGAGCGTCGAAACTACCGGGGAGGCGTTCGATCAGGTCAAGTTCGATCTGGAGCTGAGCCTTGGCGAGCATGGCGAGGAGATCGCCGGAACGCTGGGTTATGCAACGGCGCTGTTTGATCAGGCGACGATCGAGCGGCAGCGTGGTTATCTCCTGGCGCTGCTGCGGGCGATGGCTGTCGATGCTCAGCAAGTGGTCCACCGGATTGAGCTGCTGTCGACTGCCGAGCGCACGTATCTGCTGGAGGAGCTGAACCGGACGGCGGCGCGATATCCTGCGGAGCGGTGCATCCACGAGCTGTTCGAGGCGCAGGTGCACAAGTCGCCGGATGCGGTGGCGCTGGTCTGCGAAGACGAGCGGCTGAGCTATGGTGAGCTCAATGCGCGGGCCAACCGCCTGGCACATCACCTGATCGCTCTTGGGGTCAGGCCGGACCAGCCGGTTGCGATCTGCCTGCAGCGCAGTCCGATGATGGTGGTGGGGCTTTTGGCGATCCTGAAGGCGGGTGGTGCCTATCTGCCGCTGGACCCGGCCTATCCGTTGGCGCGGCTGCATCAGGTGCTCGACGATGCGGCCCCGCCGCTGCTGCTGGCCGATGTGGCCGGCCGTGCCGCCTTCGGCGCGGATGTGCCGGCCAATGTGAGCGTGGTGGAGCTCGATGCTGCAGCGCCGGCCTGGACCAGCCTCCCGGAAGCGGATGCTGACCCGCGCGTGCTCAGCCTGACCTCCCGCAATCTCGGTTATGTGATCTACACCTCGGGATCCACGGGCACGCCCAAA